>NZ_JBDGJC010000003.1:0-245311 GCF_057657075.1 Variovorax sp. Soil_C_26 | reverse complement strand
CACAACGCAAGCGGCGTGCGCACGCTGCTGAACCGCGGATTCGACCCCAACACGCGCGACGAGCATGGCCAGACCGGCTTGCTCATCGCGCTGCGCGAGCCGTCGCCAAAGGTCATCCAGGTGCTGATCGAATCGCCGAAGACCGACGTCGACATCGCCAACCCCAAGGACGAGACGCCGCTGATGCTCGCCGCCATCAAGGGCCAGCAGGACGTGGTGGCCCAGTTGCTCAAGCGCGACGCCGCCGTCAACAAGACCGGCTGGACGCCGCTGCACTACGCCGCATCGAGCGGGCAACTGAGCATCATGAAGGTGCTGCTCGACAAGCACGCATTCATCGACGCGCAGTCGCCCAACGGCACCACGCCGCTCATGATGGCCGCGATGTACGGCTCGACGGAGGCGGTGAAGCTGCTGCTGGCCGAAGGTGCCGACACGGCAATGAAGAACCAGCTCGGCATGACGGCGGTCGATTTCGCGAACAAGGCCAGCCGTTCGGAAGCCGCGCAGCTGATCGAAGCGGCTGCCGGGGCAAAGAACGGCCCGAAGGCCATTCCGAAGGACGGCAAGTGGTGAGCCAGCCGGGGGGCACGCGGCGGGCCTGAAGGCGATCCGCCGGTCCGGTGCCGATCAGACCGTCCTCTAAGGGAACACAATGTGCATTATGTTAAATGAAAGATGCGCATCTGCCCGCAACAGGTTTTGCCATGCTTGACCAAAGGACCACCACCCTCACGTTCGATACGCCAGGACGCGGCCTTCTGGAGATCACCCCCGCGGTCGCTCGCTGGGTCGAACGCAGCGGCCTGCGCACCGGGCTCGTCACGCTGTTCGTCCGCCACACGTCGGCGAGCCTGCTGGTGCAGGAAAACGCGGCCCCCGAGGTCCAGGCCGATCTGGAGCGCTTCTTTGCGCGGCTCGTGCCCGATGGCGATGCGCTGTTCCGGCATCGCGACGAAGGCCCCGACGATATGCCGGCCCATGTGCGCTCGGCGTTGACGGCGGTCCAGCTCTCGATCCCGGTGGCCGATGGCCGCCTGGCGCTGGGCACCTGGCAAGGCATCTACCTCTGGGAACACCGCGCCCGGGCGCACCGGCGCGAGGTGGCCTTGCACCTGCTCGGTTCCTAGCGCAAGCTGGGGGCGTGCAATTTTTCCAACAAGGAGCAAGGCCATGTCGAACCACGTCTACAAGTCGCTCGAACTCACGGGCTCGTCGCCCCTCGGCATCGAGGATGCCGTGCAGACCGCCATCGCCAAGGCGCACGAGACGGTGCGCAACATCCAGTGGTTCAACGTGACCGAGACCCGCGGTCACGTGGTCGACGGCAAGGTCGCGCACTGGCAGGTCACGGTCAAGATCGGCTTCACGCTCGAGTAGCCGAGCCGGCCCCCCAGGGTCAGCGGATGCCGAGCGCCCGGTCGAGCGAAAGCCGGCCTGCCCCGCGTCCCACCAGCAAGAGCATCAGCGCGGCCCACGAAAGGTGTGTCGGCCAGGCGTCGGGATAAACGAAGAGCTGGATCACCAGCGTCATGCCCAGCAACGCCAGCGCCGACAGGCGCGTGAACAGCCCGAGCACCAGCAGCAACGGAAACAGGTGCTCCGCATAGGCCGCAAGGTGCGCGGCGATCTCGGGCGGAATCAGCGGCAGCTTGTATTCGGTGCTGAAGAGGTAATAGGCGCTGTCGCTCAGCGTGAGGAAGCCCTCGACCTTGGTGCGGCCCGACAGGAAGAAGATCGCGGCGACAGCCACGCGCGCGGCAAGCGCGAGCAGGTCGTGCGGCACCATGCGCGTGAGCAGATCGGCGGCCGCGTTCCAGCGTGCGAGCAGGCTGGCGCGGGGGCCGCGCTCCCCGTTCGGCATGGCGTGGGTGCGAAGGCGGCTGCTGTTGTTGTTGTTCATGAAGGTCTTCCCGTTGAAACGATGGAGGCCTGCGCACCAACGAAGGCGCCAGCGCGCAGCAGGATGCCGAAGGTGGCGGCCAGGTCGGCGCCAGGGTCGGCCAGCAGCGCTTCCTCGGCAGCGTCGGCCAGCCTCGCGCCTTCGGCGCAGGCGTCGAGGAACACGCAGCCGGCGCGCGGGATCTCCTGCCACTGGACGGTGTCGTGCGGCCGCGTGAGCAAGGCGCCCTCCCCTTGCCAATCCAGTTCCTCGTCGACTGGATCGTGCCGGCGATTGCGTTCCCAGATGCTGAAGATCGGCTGGTCCGGGAACCAGGCCCAGCGGGCCGCCGGGTGCGGCTCGAGCACCAGCGTGGCCAGATCGCGGCCGGCCACCCAGCCGGCATCGGCCACCGGCGCGTCCGTCGCGACGTGGGCTTCGCGCCAGAAGGCATCGAGCTGCGCCACGCCGGGCAAGTAGACGAGTTCGCCAGCCGGCTCGAACTGGCGCAGGAAATCGGCAAAACCATGGCCGTAGTGCAGCAGCCGGCCATCCTGCGGCGCTTCGACGGCCGCGTGGATGGCGGCCGCGGCGCGGAACCATTCCTCGCCGACGAGCCGAACCACCGCGGGAAAGTTGGCTTGCAGCGTGTCGATGCAGCCCTTCATGACGGTGTTGCGGTACACCGCGAAAGCCGGTTGCCCCGCCAGCGCCTGCATCTCGGGCGCAACGGCGCCGGGCTCGGCAAAGAGGGCCTGCGCAAAGGCTTGCTGGAAGTCGCCAAGGGTCGTGTTCATGCGATGGACTCCTGTAGGACTGTCTCGCGTGTGAGTTCTTCCGCCGCCTGCCCGCGTTCGGCCATCAACTCGCCGAAGCCCGGCAGGTTGCCGTCGCGCTCGACCAGCGTGGGCCGCGCACCCGCGCGCTCGATGAAGCGGCGGTAGAGCTGCCAGACTTCGGCCGCGACCGGCGCATCGTGCGAATCGATCAGCAAGGTTTCACCCAACGCCGGATCGGTGCTGTGGCCCGCCAGATGGACCTCGCTGACCAGCGCGTGCGGAAAGCGGTCGATCCACTCGTCGGCGGAGAAGCCGAGATTGCGCGCAGAGACGTAGACGTTGTTGATGTCGAGCAGCAGCGAGCAGCCGGTGCGCCGTGCCAGCTCGCGCAGGAAATCGATCTCGTCCCATTCATGCCCGTCGATGCGCAGATAGTGCGACGGGTTCTCCACTGCGATGGCGGTGCCGAGCGCATCCTGCGTGCGCGCGATGTTCGCGGCGATGCGCTTCAATGCGGCCGTGCTGCGCGGAAATGGCAGCAGGTCCGGAAAGTAGCAGCCGTTCCACGACGACCAGGCGAGGTGTTCGGAGATCAGCGCGGGCTCGATGCGACGGGCCAGTTCGACCAGGCGCTGCAGGTGGGCGGCATCAGGCTCGGCATCGCCCGCAAGCGAGAGCGAAACCCCGTGCAGCGACACCGGATGGTGGGCCCGGATCGCTTCGAGCCATCCGAGCCGGGGCCCGCCGGCCACCATGTAGTTCTCGGGATGCACCTCGAACCACAGGCCTTGGGCGCGTGCGCCGAGCGCTGGCTCGAAATGCTCCGGTTTCAGGCCGACTCCGGCCGTGAGAACGTTCGACATGGCGGCGGCCGCCGATCAGGACTTGATCGGTGCGAGCGAGCCCATGCCCTTCGGGGTCTTGATCGTGGTGCAGGTGCCGGTGGGCACGTTCTTCCAGGCATTGCCCTGGTAGTCGACCTTGGAGGTGCCTGCGCAGGTGGTGCCGGGGCCGGCGGCACAGTCGTTCTTGCCGGCGAGCGAGACGCCGTAGCACTTTTCCATCTTGGCCATCTTGTCGGCCATGGGTTTGTCTTGCGCCATGGCGGAGCTGGCGGTGAGCGCGCCCAGCGCGAGGGCGGTGATGGCGAGGGGACGGTGGATCATGGGTGTACTCCGAAGGGTGTTGAACTGAACAAGCAAACCACGCGAATTGCGCGGTCGCCAGTTAGTTCTCGACCCAGCTGGAGCGGGTTACACCCCTGTCGACCCCATCTGCATGACTAATTTAACGATTGTTTCCAGCATTGCCCTCGGCGTCGCTCTTTGCCTTGTCGTCCTGCGGCGCCTTCGGCAGCTTGACCTTGGTGACTGTCACCGAAACCGGGTCGCTGGCGGGGAAGGATTCCTCGACCCCGCTGTCGAGCGCGTCTTCGCTCGGCTCCTCCTGCACCGGCGTGGATGGCTGGGGCGGCGGCTTGCCGTGATTTTCGGAGGTGGGGAAAGGAAAGGCGTTGCCCGATGTCTTTTTCGATGTCATGTGCGCTCCTGCTCAGGGTTTGGCGGCTCCCGATTGGTTTCGGATCTGAAGTTCTCGCGCAATCCGTAGGCTGCGGAGCCTTCGTGGCGGGCGGCCTCCGCGTTTCGGCGCTTCTGCTGCATGCGCTCCGGCGGCGTCGGTGCCGTGTCCTCTTCGCCCGCGGCCGAGGAACTGCTCGCGAACTTCTCGCCTGCGCCGATGTTGTCCACGCCACCGCTGGTGGTGGGACGGGTTCCGTCGCCTGAACCCATGCTGCCGGGTGTTCTGTTCATGTCGTCTGGCTCCTGCTCATCGAAGAGCGTCGGTCGTAGATGAATGAATCGATTCTGGTGACGCCCCAGCGACCCGACGTAGGACGGCGCCAGCGTCCATCGGTCGGAAGCATCCCCGCCCTGCAACACTCGGCCTGCAAACGGTTGTAATGTGATAAATTCACATTGCTAACAATATGAAACACAATGGCACGCTGAACGTAATGACAAAGAATTCATTTGTGCAGCATCGCGGCTTCACGCTCATCGAAGTGATGATCACGGTCGTCATCGTGGCGATCCTGGCCGCGGTCGCGCTGCCCAGCTACACCCGCTATGTGATGCGCGCCAAACGGACGGCTGCGCAGGCGGAGATGATGGACATCGCCAACCGACAGCAGCAGTTCCTGATGGCCAACCGCAGCTATGCGAACAAGGTCACCCTCGCGGCCAGCGGCTACACCCTGCCACCGGAGGTCGCGGCCAACTACGGCTACACGATCACGCTGCCGAGCGGCCTGGTTCCGGGCTACGTACTGACCTTCACACCCACCGGCACCCAGGAACCCGACGGCGACCTCACCCTCGACAACCAGGGCGTGAAGACGCCGGCCGACAAATGGTGACTCGGCATTCGTCGTCGGCGGCGCCCGCACGGGCGCAGCGCGGCACCTCGCTGATCGAGGTGCTTGTCACGCTCCTGATCGTCGCCTTCGGCCTGTTCGGCCTTGTCGGGCTGCAGGCGCGGCTGCAGTCGACCGAGATGGAGTCGTACCAGCGCTCGCAGGCGCTGATCCTGCTCAACGACATGGCCAGCCGCATCGCCATCAACCGCCGCATGGCCGCGAGCTATGTCACGGGCGAGCCGCTCGGCGCGGGCGATGCCTGCCCGACCGCCACCGGCACGCGCCAGCAGGTCGATGCCATGGAATGGTGCAACGCGCTGCAGGGCGCGGCCGAGACCTCGGGCGACACGCGGCTTGGCGCGATGATCGGCGGACGCGGCTGCGTCGAGGACCTGGGCAACAACGAATACCTGGTCACCGTCGCCTGGCAGGGTCTGGTGCCCATTTCTGCACCGCCCGAGGGCGTGGCCTGCGGCAAGGACCAGTACGACGTGGCGCCCACCACCGCCATGCCCTCGCCCGCCTGCTCGGCCGACCGGTGCCGGCGCACGGTGACGACGCTGGTGCGCATCGGAGCGCTGTCATGACGCAGGCGCGCGGCGCCCGGCGCTGGCACCAACACGGCCTGACGCTGGTCGAGCTGATGGTGGCGCTCGCCATCATGCTGGTGGTGCTGGCCGCGCTGATCGCGCTGTTCCTCAACGTGAGCAGCACGCAGCGCGAGATGGTCAAGGTCAACCGGCAGATCGAAGGCGGGCGGCTCAGCGTGTTCGTGCTCGAGAACGAGGTCGCGCATGCGGGCTTCTGGGAAAACTACATGCCCCAGTTCGACGACCTGACGGTCAGCGGCGTGCCCCAGAAGGTGCCGACCGGGACGGCGCCCGACCCCTGCCTGCCCTACACGGCCGCGAACTGGACCGACGATTTCAAGCGCAGCCTGCTCGACATCCCGGTGCAAGCCTACGACGCAGTGCCGGCCGGCTGTGCCGGGCTGCTGACGAACAAGAAGGCGGGCACCGACGTGTTGGTGGTGCGCCATGCCGAGCCGTGCGTCGCGGGCACGGCCGGCTGCGAGGCGGATACGGACGGCAAGCTGTATTTCCAGTCGTCTTTCTGCGGCACGCAGAAGCCGTCGGACTTCGATCTCGCGACGGCCGGCTTCGCCACCATGGCATTGAAGGACTGCACGACGCCAGCGCCCAAGCGCCGGTTCGTGGCCGACATCTACTACGTGCGCGATCACGCCGAAACGGTGGGCGACGGCATCCCGACGCTGGCGCGCTCGCGCTTCGACTTGACGCCGACCGGCCTCGCGCAGCAGGCGCCGGTGCCGCTGATCGAGGGCATCGAGGGCTTTCGCGTCGAACTGGGCCTGGACACGCTCGGCAAGACCGGTGCGGTCGTCGACTACACCACGGCCATCGCCTGGGCCGACCCGGCCAACCATTCCATGCCGACCAACCGCGGCGACGGTAGCCCCGACGGCAATTTCATCCACTGCAGCACGGCCGCGCCCTGCACCGCCGACCAGTTGATCAACGTGGTGTCGCTCAAGCTCTACGTGGTGGCGCGCAGCCTCGAGACCTCGCCCGGCCATACCGACACGCGCACCTACAACCTTGGAGCAGCCACGCTCGGGCCGTTCAACGACCGCTACAAGCGCCACGCGTTCACCACGGCAGTGCGCCTGGTCAACGTCACCGGCCGCAGGGAAACGCCGTGACGCCAGTGCCGCCCTCCTCTCTCGCCGGTCAGCGCGGCGCCGCGCTCATCGTCGGGCTGATCATGCTGGTGCTGATCACGCTGGCGGTCACGGCCGGCTTCACGCTCAGCAACACCAACCTCAAGTCGGTGGGCAACATGCAGAACCGCAATGAAGCGGTCGCGGCTGCAAATCGCGCGATCGAGGAGGTCGCGAGTTCGCTGCTGCTGCCGGGCGCCGACGGGTCGCCCTCGCTCGCGACCCCGCAGGAAACGGTGAGCCGCGTCGACATCGACAACGACGGCACGGTCGACTACACGGTGCAGGTGGCGGCACCCACCTGCGTGCGCGCAACCCGATCGACCGAGACCGGTGGCGGCGGGCTCGGCATCGGCGGCATCGGCGGCGGCGGATCGACCGCCGGCGCCGGGCTCGACGCCTTGCCCGAGCAATACAACACGGTCTGGGACATCAGCACCTCGGTGGCGCACGCGGCCAGCGGCACCACCACTGCTGTGCGCCAGGGCGTGCGGGTGCTGCTGAGCAAGGAACAGTTCCAGGCGCTGTGCGCCTCCTGAAGATCGCGACGACGACGAAGAAGAACGGATCGGCCCTATGAAAAAGAACATCATCCGCACCTTCTGCGCCGCCGCGATGCTCGCGCTCGGCCTGTCCGCGGCGTCCCGGGCGGAGGACATCGACCTGTTCGTCGGCTACAACCAGAGCGCGGCCGAGGCGCCCAACGTGCTGTTCGTGCTCGACAACACGGCCAACTGGAACCAGCCCTTCGTCGCCGAGATCGAGGCGCTGGCGAATGCCTTCAACAGCCTGCCGGAGGGCAAGTTCAAGGTCGGCGTGATGATGTTCACCGAGACCGGCGGCGGCAACTCGAACGAAGACGGCGCCTACCTGCGCGCCGGCGTGCGCCTGATGGACAAGGCCACGCAGGCCAGGTACGCCGCGCTGATCGGCAGCCTCGACAAGATCGACGACAAGTCCAACGGCGGCAAGGCCGGCAAGATGATGGCCGAGGTCTACCGCTACCTGAGCTCCGGCGCGCCGATGGCGGGCAACAACAAGGCCAAGGCCGACTACGCGGGCAACGTCTTCGGCAGCGCCGCCTCGAAGGCGGTCTATGCGCTGGGGGGCAACCCGCTCGCGGCGGTCAACAGCACGCGCTACACCGGCCCGGACACCGCCAACTGCATCGGCACCTTCGTCATCTACATCAGCAACGGTGCCGCGCAGGACAACAACGCCGACACCGTCACCTCGACCGCCGCGCTGCGCGCCGCCGGCGGCGACACCGCCACCATCCGTCTCGGCACCAGCGGCTCGCAGGAGAACGTGGCCGACGAATGGGCCCGCTTCCTGCAGTCCAGCATGGGGGTGAGCGTGTTCACGGTCGAGGCCGCCAAGGCGAGCGGCGGCCAGGGGCCGGGGTGGAGCGCGCTGCTGCAGAGCATGGCGACGGTGAGCAAGGGCGAGTATTTCGACCTCTCCGCGGAGGTCGACCTGGGCCTGGCGCTCAAGGAAACGCTCGACGACATCTTCAGCAAGATCCAGTCGGTCAACAGCGTGTTCTCGTCGGTGAGCCTGCCCGTGAGCGTGAACACCCAGGGCACGTACCTCAACCAGGTGTTCGTCGGCATGTTCCGCCCCGACGAATCGGCCTATCCGCGCTGGAACGGCAATCTCAAGCAGTACCAGCTCGGCCTCGACCGCAACAACCAGCTGATCCTGCAGGACGCGGCCGGCGCCAACGCCATCAACAACCAGACCGGCTTCATCGCGCCGTGCGCGCGCAGCTTCTGGACACCGCTGCCGAGCGACAACGACACCTACTGGCGCTTCCGGCCTGCGGGCGACTGCGTCGACAAGGCCGAAGCCGAAAGCCCCGACGGCAACGTCGTCGAAAAGGGTGCGCAGGGCTACATGCTGCGGCAGCTCGCCGTGGCCGATCGCAACATGAAGACCTGCACGCCGGGCAACTGCACGGCGCTGACGAGCTTCAGCGACGGCAACACCAACATCACCACGACCGCGCTCGGCGTCGAGACGACCACCGAGCGCGCCGCGCTGATCAACTGGCTGCGCGGCCTGGACAACAAGGGCGACGAACGCGAGGACACCGCCGGCAATCCCCTCACCTCGAGCGCCATGCGCCCCTCGGTGCACGGCGACGTGGTGCACTCGCGCCCGGTGGCGATCAACTACGGCACCGACACTGATGCGCAGGTGGTGGTGTTCTACGGCGCCAACGACGGCGCACTGCGCGCCGTCAACGGCAACCAGTCCGGCACCGTCGGCGGGGCGCCCCCCGGCGGCGAGCTGTGGTCCTTCGTGCCGCCGGAGTTCTACGGCAGCATCAAGCGCATCCACGACAACAGCCAGCGCATCAACTTCCCGGGCCTGCCCACGACGCTGGGCCCCGGCGCGCCCAAACCCTACGGCATGGACGGCCCGATGGCAGCCTACCGCGACGGCAGCACGGCCTGGCTCTACGCCAGCATGCGCCGCGGCGGCCGGCTGATCTATGCCTTCGACGTCTCGAACCCCGCGGCACCGAGCCTCAAGTGGCGCCGCGGCTGCCCGAACCAGGACAACGACACGGGCTGCGACACCGGCATGGCCGGCATCGGCCAGACCTGGTCGGCGCCCAAGGTCGTGAAGGCCAGCGGCCACGGCGATGGCAGCACGCCGGTGTTGATCTTCGGCGGCGGCTACGACAAGTGCGAGGACGTGGATGCCGCCACCGCTGCCACCGCCTGCGGCACAGGTGCCAAGGGCAACCGGATCTACGTGCTCGACGCGAACAGCGGCGAAATCCTCAACACCTTCACCACCTCACGCAGCGTCAGCGGCGAAGTGACGGTGGTGAACGACAGCGCTGGCCTCGCCGTGGTGGCCTATGCCGCCGATCTGGGCGGCAACGTGTACCGCATCAAGATCGGCAGCACCGCGCCCGGCAGCTGGACGATGACGCGGATCGCGGCGCTGGGCTGCGACACCGTGGCCACCTGCACGCCCAACCGCAAGTTCATGTTCGGCCCCGACGCCGTGGTGGACAACGGCGTGGTCGTGCTGCTGATCGGCTCGGGCGACCGCGAGAAGCCGCTGCGCTCCTACGGCGCGGCGCTCAGCGTCACGAACCGCTTCTACATGATGGTCGACAAGCCGAACGACGACAGCTGGCTCGCCAACGAAGCGACCCGCTGCAACGACAACGCGCTGCTGTGCCACGCCTCGCTGCTCGGCATCACCGGCACCGGCTCGCCCTCGACCGCCGACCTGGCCGCCCGCAAGGGCTGGTGGCTCGCGCTCGAGGCCGGCGAGCAGGTCGTGACCTCCTCGGTCACGGCTTACGGCACCACCACCTTCAACACCCACACGCCGACCAATCCGGCTGTGCGCCAGTCCTGCCGCGCCGACCTCGGCACGGCCAGGGTCTACAACGTCTCCTACCTCAATGCGGCCGGCCAGAACGCCGGGCCGCGGTTCCAGACCGTGGTGGGCGGCGGCCTGGCGCCCTCGCCCGTCGTCGGCCGCGTGAAGATCGGCAACGGCTACCGCGACGTGGTGATCGGCGCCAACCCCGATTCGTTCCTGAGCCCGAAGGGCACCGCCGTCAAGACCGCGTTCACGCAGCCCAAGGGGCGCGTCTACTGGTTCATCCAGAAGTAAGGCAAGGCACCACCCATGCGAATGCGCGGCTTCACGCTGGTCGAGTTGATGGTCACTGTCGCGGTGATGGTGGTGCTCGCCATGATCGCTGTGCCCTCCTACGACAACGTGCTGCTGTCGAACCGGCTCGGCGCCTACGCGACCGACCTGGTCGCGGCCAGCCAGCTCGCCCGCAGCGAGGCGATCAAGCGCAATGCGCAAGTGACGCTGTGCGCCTCGTCGAACGGCAGCAGCTGCGCCAGCAATGGCCAGTGGGAGGCAGGCTGGATCGTCCTCAGCGGCGGCCAGGTGGTCCAGAAGCAGGGCGCGGCCGCCAATGGCTATCGCATCCGCGACGGCGCCAGCCAGAGCGCGCTGCGCTTCGAGGGCACAGGCGTGGGCGCTACCGCCGCCACCCTTACCATCTGCCGCGCCAGCCCGGCCGGCTCGCAAGAGCGCGTGGTGAAAATCAGCGCCACCGGGCGCTCGTCGATCACCCGTTCAGCGGCCGGCAGCTGCAGCGCCGGCGGATGAGCGGTTTTTTGTGCGATCCTCCGCGGCGACGACAATAGCGCACTGACGGCGGCCGCCGCCCGCAGGCCGAAAACCGTCACCCCATCGGTTTCACACGCTTCATTTCATGGAACACCAGCTCGACTGGGCACTTGCCGCCTGCGCCCGCATCCTGCGGCCCGTGGTCAGGCTCGCCCTGGCGATGGGCGTGAAGCATCCGCATCTCGAGGTGCTGCTGCGCGACGTGCTGCTCGAGGAGGCCGCGCGTTCCTGGCGCCGCCAGGGCGTGGCCCGGCCCAACATCAGCCAGCTGTCGGTCACGACGGGGCTGAACCGCAAGGCCGTGACCGCGAAGGTCCGCGAGACCGCGGACGCCCTGCCCCACACCGAACTCTCGGCCGCGGCCAAGACCTTCACGCTGTGGCTGCAGATGGTGTCCGAGAACCTGGCCTTCCAGCGCCTGCCGATCACCGCCGAAGGCGACGACGTGCCCTCCTTCGAGACCGTGGCCCGGCTCGGCAGCCGCGGCAACGTGCACCACCGCACCATCCTCGACGAGCTGGTGCGCCTGAACATGGTCGCCGAGCAGGACGGATGCGCCGAGCTGAAGGTCGACGGCTTCGTGCCGGTGGACGACCTGCAGTCGATGCTCGCCTTCCTCGGCGACAACGGCCGCGACCACCTGCTGGCCGCCGTCTCGAACACCCTCGGCGAGCAGCCGCGCATGCTTGAGCGCGCGGTGTTCGCACGCGGCCTGAGCGCGGAAGACTGCGAAAAAATCCACCAGCTGGTGCGCGAGCGCTGGTCGGCACTGCATCTGGAACTCACGGGCGAGATGACCCGCGCGGTCAAGCGCGCGCCAGATGGCGCCAAGGGCCGGATCCGGGTCGGCATCTACACCTATTACGAAGATGAGCCGGCGCCGCAGACGCGGCCGGCCGCCCTTCCCTCGGGGCGCAAGGAAGTAAAACGATGAACATCCCAACAACCTTGGTGCGCGGCATCTTCATGGCCGCGGCGATGGCGGTGCTGCTGTCCTGCGGAGGCGGCGGCGGTGGTGGGGGCTCCGTGAGCGGGCTCGGTCTGAGCGGCGGCTATGGCACCGGTACCGGCACGGGAACCAACAACGATGGCGGTGGTGGCGGCGGCGATGGGCCGGGCGGCCCCGGAACGGGCGGCACGGGCACCGCGGGCGGCAGCGGCGGCGGTGACGGCGGCGATGGCACCTCCACCGCGGGCAACGGCACGGATGACGGTTCGGGCGTGGGCTCGGGCGGCACCGGCGTGAGTGCCGACGCGGGCATCGGCTCGGTCGGCGGCATCGGCAGCGTGATCCTCAACGGTGTGCGCTACAACACCGACACCGCGAGCTTCAGCCTCGAGGACACCGCCGAGCTGCAGATCGGCATGAGCGTGCGCATCGCCGGCAAGATCGACAGCGAGTTCACCACCGCCACGGCCCAGAGCGTGGTCTCGGCGGCCGAGCTGCGCGGCGCGGTGTCGGCGATCGACCTCGCCGGCGGCAGCTTCACGGTCATGGGCACCACGGTCAGCACCGACAACGCCACGGTCTGGGGCGATTCGACCGGCCTCGCCCAGGCGGTCGCCGGCCAGGTCGTGCAGGTGTGGGGGCTGCCCGTCGCCCCGGGCGCGCTGCGCGCCACGCGCGTCGAACTGCGGCCCAGCAACACCGCAGCGTTGGTGACCGGTGCCGTAAAGAACCTCGACCGCGGCGCCAAGACCTTCACGCTCGGCCAGCTCACTGTGAGCTTCGAGCAAGCCGCGTTCTCGGGCGGAATCGACGCGGCCTCGCTCGCCGAAGACGCGATCGTGCGCGTGCGCGGCGGCACGGCGCCCAGCTTCGGCAACTTCACGGCCAGCCAAGTCCAGGGCTGGTATGCGGTGCCCCGGCAGGCGGGCGCGGCGGTGCAGCTCGCGGGCGTGGTGAGCGGCTTCAACGGGCTGGCCAACTTCAAGCTGCTCGGCACGACCGTCGATGCTTCCGGTGCGCAGATCCCGGGCGGCCAGCAGGATTCGGTGGGCAACGGCGTCAAGGTCGAGGTCGACGGCATCATGTCGGCGAATGGCGTGCTGGTGGCAAAGAAGCTGCGCGTGCGCAACGTGCCAGGCGTCGGCGGCCCGGTCGACTTCTCGCTGATCGGCGCCATCGGCAGCTACCAGTCGGCCTCGGATTTCCGGGTGCAGGGGCGGGCCGTGGATGCCAGCGGCCCGTCGACCGTGTTCGAGAACGGCACCGTCGCCGACCTCGGCAACGGCCGCCGCGTCACCGTGGTCGGCGACAGCGTCGCGCAGGGCGTGCTGATCGCCACCCGCGTGACCTTCGCCACACCCTGAACCGCCACCGTCTCGAGCGGCACGGCCGCCCGAGGTTAAGTTTCTCGATGTGTGCGTGATACGCTTACAGGCAGTTTCGGCGATGCCGCCGAACCCGCGCCCACATCCCCTGCCTGCCGAATGACATCCGCCTTCCACATCGCGGTCCTCGACGATGAGGTCGACATCACGCTGCTGCTGGCCAACTACCTTCAGGGCCATGGCTTCCGTGTGACCCAGCTGCACGACGGCCGGTCACTGACCGCGCTGATGAGCACCGATCCGGCCGACCTGGTGCTGCTCGACCTGGGCCTGCCCGGCGAGGACGGATTCGCGATCGCGCGGCGCATGCGCGAGACTTGGCGCTGCGGGCTCGTGATCGTCACGGGCCGCGGCGACGCGGTGGACAAGATCGTGGGCCTCGAGGTCGGCGCGGACGACTACGTGACCAAGCCCTTCGACCTGCGCGAACTCGTGGCACGCATCAAGGCCGTGCTGCGGCGGCTGGCGCCCGAGGGCGCGCCGCTCGCCCGGGCGCCCGCCCCGCTGCCACCGGCAGCGGCCCCTGCGCCGGCGGCACCCGGCGGCCGGCTTTCGTTTGCCGGGTGGCGGCTCGACACCGCGGCGCGCAGCCTCTCGGACCCGCAGGGCGTCAATGTGGCGCTCACGGGCGGCGAGTTCGACCTGCTCTGTGCCTTCGTGCGTCATCCGGGCCGCGTGCTCTCGCGCGACTTCCTGCTTGAGCACACGCGCGGGCGCGAGGCGGCCCCGTTCGACCGCACGATCGACGTGCAGGTCGGCCGGCTGCGCCGCAAGATCGAGTCCGACGCCGACGATCCGCAGATCATCAAGTCGGTGCGCGGCGCCGGCTATCTCTTCGTTGCGCCGGTCATCCCGGGCTGAGGTCATGCACGCCTCTACGCCGCCCACCGCCGGCGCCCTGCCCGGCCTGCCTTCGGGCATCGAGGAATCCAGCGTCTTCCGCTCGCTCTTCTTCGCCTACCCCGATGCGCTGCTGCTCGTCGACCAGGCGGGCGCCATCGTGCTGGCCAATCCGTCGGCTGCCATCCTGCTCGGCTACACGGTCGACGAGCTCGTCGACCTGAGCGTCGATGCGCTGGTGCCCGACAGCATCCGGCCGCGCCATGCTTCCTATCGCGAGGCCTACGGCCGGGCGCCGCGTCCGCGGCCCATGGGCACGCAGATGGAACTGGTCGCCAAGCGCAAGGACGGCAGCGAGGTGATGGTCGAGATCGCGCTGAGCCCGCTTCAGAACCAGGGGCTGCCGTTCGTGGTGGCCGCGATCCGCGACATCGGCGCCTACCCGCGCGTGAAGCAGGCGCTGCAGCGCGCGCGCTACAGCGACCATGTGGCGCAGCTCGGCCGGCTGGCTGTGGACACGCGCGATCTGCAGGTCGTGCTCGACCACGTGCCGGCAATCGCCGCCGAGGCGCTGGAGGTCGACGTGGCGATGGTGCTGCTGCTCGAAAGCAGCCGGCTCGAGTTTCGCGTCGCCAGCGGCGTGGGGCTGGTGCCCGGCGAGGAGGTCGGTGCAAGGCTGCAGAGCCACGCCAGCACCCCGCCAGGCTTCGTGTTCGCCGAGGGCGCGCCGGTGGTCGTGTCCGACTACAGCGTGGAGCGCCGCTTCGCCGTGCCGCAGGCGTACCTCGACGCGGGCATGGTGAGCGGCGTGGCCGTGCCCTTCTACGACCGCGGCCGCTTCACCGGCGTGCTCGCCGTCCGGTCGCGCGAGGCCAGGCGCTTCGGCGACGAGGAGCTGCGCTTCCTCGAATCGCTCTCGAACCTGCTCGCGACCAGCCTGCAGCGGGTGCAGACCGAGGAGGCGCTCAACCATGCGCAGCGGCTCGAGAGCGTCGGCCAGCTCACTGGCGGCATCGCGCACGACTTCAACAACCTGCTCACCATCATCCAGGGCAACCTGCAGGTGCTCGAAGAGCTGCCGGGCCTGGCGCAGGACAGCCACGCGCAGCAGCTCGTCGGCGCCGCCACGCGGGCATCGCGGCGCGGTGCGGAGCTCACCGGCAAGCTGCTGGCCTTTTCACGCCGGCAGATGCTCCAGCCCAATGCGGTCGACACGCACGCGCTGCTGCAGTCGCTCGCCGACATGCTGCGGCGCACGCTGGACCAACGCATCACGATCAGCATCGATGCCGCACCTGGTTGTCCGTCCGTGTTGGCCGACCCGGGGCAGCTCGAATCGGCGCTGTTGAACATCGCCATCAATGCGCGCGACGCAATGCCCAAGGGCGGCGCGCTGCATTTCAGCACCGAAGCTTGCGGCGCGCTGCCGCCCGAGGTGCGCAACGAACTCAGCGAACACGACGCGCATGGCCGCTTCGTCGCGATCTCGATTGCAGACAGCGGCACCGGGATGACCGACGAGGTGAAGGAACACGCCTTCGAGCCCTTCTTCACCACCAAGGAAGCGGGCCGCGGCACCGGGCTGGGGCTCAGCACCGTCTACGGATTCGCGAAGCAGTCCAAGGGCGCAGTGGCCATCGCGAGCCGGCCCGGGTCGGGCACCACCGTGACGCTCTATCTGCCAGAGCTCGACGACGCGGCGCCTGCCGCGCCGCGCGAGGATGCGGTCGGCCATGCCATTCCCGCGGGCCTGCGCGTGATGCTGGTCGAGGACGACGCCGAAGTGCGCAAAGTGGTGCAGGCATTCCTCGCGGCGCTCGGCTGCACCGTCTCGACAGCCGCCAACGCCGAGGAGGCCCTGCTCGCGCTCGATGCCGGCGCGGGTTCGTTCGACGTGTTGCTGAGCGACATCGCGCTCGGTCCCGGCATGCGCGGCACCCGGCTCGCCGCCGAGGTGCAGCGGCGCTTTCCGCAGGTCGCGATCCTGCTGATGTCGGGGTTCTCGTCGGAGTTACTAGAGGCTGACCGCGACGTGCTGCAGGGCTGGGAGCTGCTGCGCAAGCCCTACACGCGCGCCGAACTCGCGGGCGCGCTGACCCGGGCGCTCGCGGGCCGGCACTGATCGGCTATTGCAGCATCGCCGGTGCCGGGGCCAGGCAGCGCTGCACGAATGCCGACAGCGCGCCCACGTCGGGGATCTGCACCTCGCGACGGCCCTTCTCCATCGCAATGACCTTGTCGCGCGCCAGCCTCGACAGCGCCCGGCTCACGCTCTCGAGCGTCATGCCGAGGTAGTTGCCGATCTCGGCGCGCGTGATGCGCAGGGTGATCTGGTCGGCGCGCATGCCGCGCTCGGCGAGCGACTCGGCCCAGTAGCGCAGGAAGTCGGCCACGCGCGCGTCGGTCGGCAGCGTGCAGACCGACATCAGCGAATCGCGGTCATGCGCGATCTCGCGGCTCATCGCCGTGTGGAACACCTGCAGCAGCGTCGGTTCGGCCAGACAGGCCGACACGAGCGATTCGTACGAGACGACCCAGACCTCGCCCGTGTCCATGGCCACCGCGTCACAGGAATACTGGTTGCGCGCCATGCCGTCGAAACCCAGCCAGTCGCCGCGAAACTTGAGCCCGACCACCTGCTCGCGGCCGTCCGCCGAAAGGTTCACGATCTTGAAGAAGCCCGAGTTCAGGATGTAGAGATTGCCGAAACGCTCGCCGGCCTGGTAGACCCGGTCGCCCGCATGCACCACGCGGCGCTGCGGTGCGAGGCGCTCCTGCAGCAGCTTCAGCGTCTCGGCCATCGTGCGGCTCGCCCTTTCATAGACCGCCACGCCCGTGGCGGGCCTCGCGCCGGCCGCGGCGAAGCCCTGCAGTGCCGGAAAGGCGGTGGCGGTGCGGGTGAGGTCGAGCATCTGGTAACTCCTGTGCATCTCGTTATTTAGTAGACAAATGTTAAAAAACACGAGGCAATGGCATGCCAATGGTTCGCATCGTTGGGTAACGCTCGGTGAACCCTCCGTGTCCGATCTGTAACGGCACGCCGCGCGCCAGGTTTGATCCGCATCAATCCTGGCCGGCGTCTGCGCCGCTAGTCTTGCGGGCTTCATCCTGGCGCCCATGTCCTATCCCTTTGAAATCCACAATGCCGCGGCCTTCCGGGCGCTGTCGCCGCAAGACGAGGCGGCACTCTTGAGCGCTGCGCGCCTGCTCCAGGCGGCCTCGCTGCGCGGCGCCCCCGCTCCGCAGCTCAAGGGAAAGAACCTGGGCATGCTCTGCAGCGACGACGAAGCCCACCGCGAGAGCCGCGCGTTGTTCGAAGGCGCGGCGAAAGCGCTCGGCGCGCTCGTCGCCACCGTGCGCCCCGGCCCTTCCAACCTGGGCATGCCCGGCGAGGTCCAGCATGCGGCGCGGATCCTCGGGCGCTTCTACGACGCGGTGGAATGCCAGGGGCTCCCGCCGGAGGTGGTGCGCGAGATCGGCCGGCATGCCGGCATCCCGGTCTACGACGGCGCGGCCTGTGCGTCCCATCCGACCGCGCGCCTGGCCGCCTGGCTCGACGAGCGCACCCCGCCCGCGGCCAACCGGTGTTTCGTGCTGCAGGCCTTGCTGCTCGGTAGCGTGAACTGAACCCTGCGCGGCGCTCAGCGGCACCAGGCGTCGATGCGCGGACCCAGGTCGGACCAGAGCGCCTGCACCGCCACCGCGGCGAGCAGCACGCCCGACAGCCGCGCCCCCCAGGCCTGGAGGCTGCCTTCGCCCTGCCGGTGCAGGCGCCGCCAGAGCCAGGGCCCGAGCGCCAGCGACAGGCCGCTGCCGAGCGCGAAGGCCAGCATGGCGAGGCCGCCGTCCCACGGCCGGTTGCCGAGACTCGCCAGCAACAGCGCCGAATGGAGCAGTCCGCACGGCATCGCGACCCACAGCGCGCCGGTCGCGAGCACCCCCAGCGGCGTGGCCGCGCCGAGCGGGCGCAGCCGTGCTTCGAGCCGGCGCCCGATGCGCTGCGTCCACACCGGCTGTCGCCCGGCGATCGCCAGCATCGCGCCCCAGGCAAAGACGAACACGTGCAGCAGCGTCCAGAGCGGCCGCAGCGCCGCCACCTGGTCGCTGGCAAGCGCCAGGCTGCCCACGCTCGCGGCTGCGGCGGCGCCCGCGACTGCATAGCTCGCAGCGCGGCCCAGGTGGAAGGCGGCCTGCGCACCGACCCAGGCGGGTGCGCCCGTGCCGCCGGACCCTGCGTGCGCCCGAACGGGAACGATGCGGATCACGGCGGCCGATGCGGCGCCGCACATGGCGATGCAGTGCGGCCCGCTGGCCAGGCCCATGACCAGCGCGGCGCCGGCGAGTGCTGTCTGCGTCATGCTCACACCATCCGCGAGAAACGGCCCTGGCTCGCGCGGCTATAGCGGTCGAACACCATCGCGATGGCGCGCACGACGAACCAGCCCTGCGGCGTGACGCGGATGTCGTGGTCGGTGATGCGCACCAGGCCCTCAGCCGCGAGCGGACCGAGCGCAGCGAACTCGGCCGCGAAATGGCGCCGCGCGTCGATCCGGTGCGCCTCGCCCACGGCATCGAAATCGACGTGGCCCTGGCACATGAGCGCCATGATCACGTTGCGCCGAAGCAGGTCGTCGCGCGTGAGCGCCAGACCGCGCTCCACCGGCAGGCGGCCCTGGTCGAGCAGGTCGCAGTAGGCCTCAATGGTCTTGGCGTTCTGGCTGTATGTGGCGCCCATGCGGCCGATGCCCGACACGCCCAATGCCAGCAGGTCGCCCTCGGGCTCGGTCCCGTACCCCTGGAAGCCGCGCTGCAGCCGCCCTTCACGCCGGGCCACCGCGAGCGGATCGTCCGGAAGCGCGAAGTGGTCCATGCCGATGTAGACGTAGCCTGCTGCGGTCAGTGTGGTGATTGCATGCGACAGCATCCGCACCCGCGCCGCTGCATCGGGCAACTGGTCCGCGGCGATGCGCCGCTGCGGCTTGAATCGCTCGGGCAGGTGGGCGTAGGCATACAGGGCGATGCGGTCGGGCCGCAGGTCGCACACCTGGGACATGGTGCAGGCGAAAGAGGCGTCGTTCTGGCGCGGCAGCCCGTAGATCAGATCCACGTTGATCGAGCCGAAGCCCAGCGCGCGCGCCTCGGCCATCAGCCCGAAGACCTGCTGCGCCGGCTGGATGCGGTGCACCGCCTTCTGCACCTCGGGATCGAAGTCCTGCACGCCGAAGCTCAGGCGATTGAAGCCCAGCGCCGCGAGGTGCGCGAGCCGCACCGCATCGACGGTGCGCGGATCGATCTCGATCGAGCGTTCGCCGCCCGGGACCAGGTCGAAGACCGTGCCGAGCATCGCCATCAGCTCGCTCAGCTCCGCATCGGCAAGGAAGGTCGGTGTGCCGCCGCCGAGGTGCAACTGGCTCACGGCCGCGCGCGCGCCGAGCGCCGCCGCCTGCAGCCGCGCCTCGCGCGCCAGGTAGCCGAGGTAGCGCGTCGCGCGTTCGCGGTGCCGCGTCACCACCTTGTTGCAGGCGCAGTAGTAGCACAGAGATTCGCAAAACGGAATGTGCACGTAGAGCGAGAGCGCGGGCGCATGGGTGCCCGCACTGCGCCGCTCGCGCAGCGCCAGCGCATGAGCCTCGGCGCCGAACGCCTCGACGAAGCGGTCGGCCGTGGGGTAGGAGGTGTAGCGGGGTCCGGCCACGTCGAACTGTCGCAGCAGGTCGGGCGGCAACGGCTGCGCAGAGGGACGCTCGGCGGTCCCGGGGGCCACGGGAAAAGACAGGCTCATTGCGGATGCTCCGGAAGATCGCGCGCCGGCGGCATGGCGAGCAGCGCGGTGAAGGCGCTCGACGCGGCCGCCATCGCCCAGAAAACGAAGAAGGCGATGCTGTAGACGCCCTGGCGCGAGAGCCGCAGCGCGTCACCGCCCCAGTGCAGGTCGGAAGGATCGACCAGGGAGAAGACCAGCACCTCGAGCCCGCAGGCGAGCAGGAAGGCCGGCCACAAGATGCCGATGACCTGGCGCGACGAACTCATCGCAGTACCTCCGGCGGCGGCAGCGGCACGGCCTCGACCGGCGTGGTCGCATGGTTGCGCCCGGCCATGGCGGGCATCAGCTTCTTGTCGGCCAGCATGCGGTTGATCTCGATCCCGCGCCGGTAGTAGTCGGCCGAGACCACCGGATCGGGCGTGGCGAGCGCATACCAGAGCGTCACGAAACTCGCGACCACCACCAGCGCCGGTCCGGCGATCACCATCCACAGCAGCGGATGCCGCCACCACCGATCGTCGCCTTGCGTTGCCGGCGCGTCGTTGCCGATCGATGTCGTTGCGGTCATGTCGTTGTTCCTTGTCGATTCAGCGCGGCACCAGGAAGGCCGCCGGTTCCGAGACCTGCACCCCGCCTGCGCCCTCTTCCCGGATGTCGAAGTGCACGGTGTGCGAACCCGCCGCCACAGCGCCATAGGGCACCTGCAGCCGAACCGCCACCCAGCGCGACTGGGCCGCGTCCACGGTGACGGGGGTGTCCGGCGAGACGCTCAGCCCGTCGATGCCGTGCGCTGTGATGCGATAGCTGCGCGGCGCCTCGGTGGCATTCATGATCTGCAGCCGGTAGACGTTCTCGAGCCGGCCCCCCTCGACGATGCGCGCGAGCGATGCGCGGTCGCGCACCACATCGACCTTGAGAGGCGTGCGCACCACCAGGCTCGCGAGCAACCCGGCCACGAGCAGCGCGAGGATCGCCGCATAGGCCAGCACGCGCGGGCGCAGCACCCGCCGCAGCAGCTGCTGGCGCGACCATCCGGCCTCCATGCCGTTCTGGGTGTCGTAGCGGATCAGCCGCGGCGCATAGCCCATCTTGCGCATCACCGTGTTGCAGGCGTCCACGCACAGGCCGCAGCCGATGCACTCGTACTGCAGCCCCTGGCGGATGTCGATACCGGTCGGGCAGACCTGCACGCACAGGCCGCAGTCGATGCAATCGCCGAGCGCCTTGCTGCGCGGGTCGATGTCCTTGCGCCGCGGGGCGCGCGGCTCGCCGCGCTGCGGGTCGTAGCTGACGATCAGCGTGTCGCGGTCGAACATGGCGCTCTGGAAGCGCGCGTAGGGGCACATGTACTTGCAGACCTGCTCGCGCATGAAGCCCGCGTTGCCGTAGGTCGCGAAACCGTAGAAGAAGACCCAGAACACCTCCCACGAGCCCATGCCCGTCTGCAGGAAGGCCAGGCCCAGTTCGCGGATCGGCGTGAAGTAGCCCACGAAGGTGAAGCCGGTCCACATCGCGATGCCGATCCAGACCAGGTGCTTGAACCACTTCTTCACCAGCTTCTCGAGCGACATGGCCTCGCCGTCGAGTCGGATGCGGGCCGAGCGGTTGCCCTCGATCTTGTGCTCCACCCAGAGGAAGATCTCGGTGTAGACGGTCTGCGGGCAGGCATAGCCGCACCACAGCCGCCCTGCCACGGCGGTGAACAGGAACAGCGCCAGTGCGCTGACGACCAGCAGCCCAGACAGGTAGATCAGGTCCTGCGGGTACAGCACGAGCCCGAAGACATAGAAGCGGCGGGCGGCCAGATCGAACAGCACCAGTTGCCGTTCGCCCCACTGGATCCAGGGCATGCCATAGAACACCAGCTGGGTCAGGAACACCATCGCCCAGCGCCAGCGCGCGAAAACGCCCTGGATCGCACGCGGATGGATCTTCTTGGATGCCTGGTAAAGGCCGACCGCTTCGGCTTCGGCCGCGACGGGAACGATCGGAATCGACTTGCGGCCTGCGGATGATTCCATGATCAACCTCCGCGCATTCAGGGCCCGGCGACCGGTGCGTTCGAGAAGCCCCAGACGTAGGACGCGAGCAGCTTGATCTGCGCCTCGGTCAGCCGTCCTTGCTGCGCCGGCATCTCGCTCTTCTTGCCTTCGTTGACGATCTGGACGATCGCCGCCTCGCCCCAGCCGTGCAGCCAGACCTTGTCGGCGAGGCTGGGCGCGCCCACCGCCTGGTTGCCGACCCCGCCGATGCCGTGGCAGGCGGCGCAGGCCGTGAACTTCGACTTACCGAGCCCTGCGCGCAGCGAGTCATTCGGCGCGCCCGAAAGGCTCAGCACGTAATTGGCGAGGTTCTTCACGTCATCCTGCGTGCCGACCGCGGCCGCCATCGGCGGCATCGTGCCGGTGCGGCCGTGGGTGATCGACTCGACGATCTTTTCGGGCGTGCCGCCGTGCAGCCATTCCTTGTCGGTGAGGTTCGGAAAGCCCTTGCTGCCGCGCGCATCGGAGCCGTGGCACTGCGCGCAGTTGTTCATGAAGAGCCGCTCGCCGATCGCCATGGCCTTCGGCTCGCGGGCAATGTCTTCCGGGGCCATGCCGTCGTAGCTCGCATAGACCGGCGCGAGCGCGGCGGTGGCCTTGGTGAGTTCAGCCTCGTATTCGGCCTTGGCGCTCCATTCCGCCTGGCCGTCGAAGCTGCCGAGGCCCGGGTACACCACGAGGTAGCCGACCGAGAAAAGGATCGTGAGCACGAACAGGCCGACCCACCACAGCGGCAATGGATTGTTGGCTTCGCGCAGGTCCTCGTCCCAGACGTGGCCAGTGGTGTTGTCCGCGTCCGAGGGCACGCGCTTGCGCGCCGTGAGCCACAGCAGCAGCAGGCATCCGAGGATGCTCAGCAGCGTGCCCGCCGCCACGTAGTTGGACCAGAAGTTGTTGACGAAATCGCTCATGGGGGCTCTCTTGTTTTCTCTTCGCGCTCAGTCCTGCTCGAGCGGCAGCTGCGCGGCCTCGTCGAAGCGGGCGGCGTTGCGGCTGGCATAGGCCCAGGCCACGATGCCGAGGAACAGCGCGAAGCAGGCCAGCGTGGCGCCGACGCGCAGGAAGGTCAGGTCGATCATGGTGCGGTGCTCCTTACTTGAGCGTCAGGCCGAGCGATTGCAGGTACGCCACGGTCGCGTCCATCTCGGTCTTGCCGCGGACGTCCGCGCCGGCGCGGGCGATCTCCTCTTCGGTGTAGGGCACCCCGACCCGGCGCAGCGCGCGCATGTGGCGCGGGATCGCCTCGGCATCGACGGTTTTCTTCTCGAGCCAGGCATAGGCCGGCATGTTCGATTCGGGCACCAGGTCGCGCGGGTTGTTCAGGTGGATGCGGTGCCACTCGTCGCTGTACTTGCCGCCCACGCGGTGCAGGTCCGGACCGGTGCGCTTGCTGCCCCACTGGAACGGCCGGTCGTAGACGAACTCGCCCGCCACCGAGTAGTGGCCGTAGCGCAGCGTCTCCGAACGGAACGGGCGGATCATCTGCGAATGGCAGTTGTAGCAACCCTCGCGCAGGTACACGTCGCGACCGGCCAGCTGCAGCGCCGTCGGCGGCTTCAGGCCCTGGATCGGCTCGGTGGTCGACTTCTGGAAGAACAGCGGCACGATCTCGACCAGGCCGCCGATGGCGATCACTACGAGGATCAGCACGATCATCAGCAGGTTGTTGGTCTCCACCTTCTCGTGGGTGAAGCCGCGGTTTTTGTTGTCGGGTGTGGAAGGCATGGTGCTTTGCTTTCTCAGGCGTGGGCCAGGGCGATGGGCGGGATCGCGGCCTGTACGGAGCGTCCGGAGATCACGGTCATCCACACGTTCCACGCCATCACCAGCATGCCGGCGAGGTACAGCAGGCCGCCGATCAGCCGCACGACGTAGAACGGGAAGGTCGCCTTCACGCTCTCGACGAAGGTGTAGGTGAGCGTGCCGTCGGGGTTGATCGCGCGCCACATCAGGCCCTGCATCACGCCGGCGATCCACATCGCGGCGATGTAGAGCACGATGCCGATCGTGGCCATCCAGAAGTGCGCCTCGATGGCCTTGATGCTGAACATGGTGGTGCGCCCGTACATGCGCGGCACCAGGTAGTACAGCGAACCCATCGTGATGAAGCCGACCCAGCCGAGCGCGCCGGCATGCACGTGGCCCACGGTCCAGTCGGTGTAGTGGCTCAGTGCGTTGATCGTCTTGATGGACATCATCGGCCCCTCGAAGGTGGCCATGCCGTAGAAGGACAGCGCCACGATCAGGAAGCGCAGGATCGGGTCGGTGCGCAGCTTGTGCCAGGCGCCCGAGAGCGTCATCACGCCGTTGATCATTCCGCCCCAGCTCGGCGCGAGCAGGATCAGCGAGAACACCATGCCGATCGACTGGGTCCAGTCCGGCAGCGCGGTGTAGTGCAGGTGGTGTGGGCCGGCCCACATGTAGGTGAAGATCAGCGCCCAGAAGTGGACGATGGAGAGCCGGTACGAATAGACCGGCCGCTCGGCCTGCTTGGGGATGTAGTAGTACATCATCCCGAGGAAGCCGGCGGTGAGGAAGAAGCCGACTGCGTTGTGGCCGTACCACCACTGCACCATTGCATCCTGCACGCCGGCATAGGCCGAGTAGCTCTTCATCCAGCCGGCCGGGATCGCGGCGCTGTTGACGATGTGCAGCAGTGCCACCGCGATGATGAAGGCCCCGTAGAACCAGTTGGCCACGTAGATGTGGCGCACGCGCCGCGTGCCGACGGTACCGAAGAACACGATGGCGTAGGCCACCCACACCACGGCGATCAGGATGTCGATCGGCCACTCGAGTTCGGCGTATTCCTTGCCCGAGGTGTAGCCCATCGGCAGGCTGATGGCGGCCGCCACGATCACGGCCTGCCAGCCCCAGAACACGAACGATGCGAGCCGGGGCGCGAACAGCCGCACCTGGCAGGTGCGCTGCACCACGTGGAAGCTGGTGGCCATGAGCGCGCAGCCGCCGAACGCGAAGATCACCGCGTTGGTGTGCAGCGGCCGAAGCCGGCCGTAGCTGAGCCAGGGAATGCCGAGGCTGAGGTCGGGCCATGCGAGTTCGGCGGCGATGATCACGCCGACGAGCATGCCGACCACGCCCCAGACCACGGACATGAGGCTCAACTGGCGGACGGCGGTGTCGTCGTAGATCGCCGCCGGGGGGTTCGAAACTTGCATCGTGCTGCCTTTGGATGTTCTGAAGGCAGTGTCCGCGGCCGACAGGGCCCGGGGTTTGATGCAGATCAATCGTTGCGCAGGATGCGGTCGCCTTCGCCGTCGATGTCGTCGAACTGCCCACGCTCGATGGCCCACCAAAGGCCTGCGAGGATCGCGAGCACCAGCGCGACCGACAGCGGAATCAGAAGAAAGAGGACGTCCATCAGCGGCCCCTCTGCGCCACGGTCGCGAGCCGCGCCGCGTTGGCGACCACCACGAGCGAACTCGCCGCCATGCCCAGCCCCGCGAGCCACGCGGGCAGCCAGCCAGCGATGGCGAGCGGCACGCACAGCGCGTTGTAGCCGGCTGCCCATGCCAGGTTCTGCCGCACCACGCGGGCGGTGCGACGCGCCTGCGAGATGGTGCGCGGGATGGCCGAGAGCGTCTCGCCGAGCACCACGAAGTCGGCGCGCGCGCGCGACAGCGGCACCGCCTTGCCGAAGGCGAACGAGGCGTTCGCGCGGGCGAGCGAAGGCCCGTCGTTGAGTCCGTCGCCCACCATGGCGACCTGCCGGCCTTCGGCCTGCAGCCGCCACAGCACCTGGAGCTTTTCCTCGGGTGTGCAGCCGCCCTGCGCGAATTCGATGCCGGCACGCGCGGCAACCTCCCGCGCGGCGCCGTCGCGGTCGCCCGACAGCAGCCGCACCGTGATGCCCTCGGCCTGCAGCGCCGCCACTGCGGCGACGGCGTCGGGGCGCAGGTCTTCTGCGAGCACGAAGCTCGCGAGCCAGCCGTCGTCGTCGCTCAGGTGCACCTGCGGCGCCTCGACGGCAACCGACGCGACCCCGCAATGCGCGGCTGCCCCGAGCCGGACGCGGCGCACCGCGCCATCCGGACCGCCGGCGCGCCGCATGAGCCCTTCGAGCCCGAAGCCCGCGCGCTCCGCCGGCTGCATCACCTCCCAGGCGGGCGGCATGTCGAGCTGCGCCTGCCATGCAGCCACCAGCGCTCGCGCGCCGGGGTGCAGCGAGTGCGCGCCCAGCGCGGCCCCCATCTCCAGCGCCTCGCCGTGGCGCAAACCCTGCCGGCAGAACACGCGGTCCAGGCGCGGCGTGTCGCCGGTGAGCGTGCCGGTCTTGTCGAAGACCACGGTGTCCACCGCGGCGAGCGCCTCGAGCGCCTGGAGGTTCGCGGTCAGCACACCGCCACGCGCCAGCGCACCCGCGCTTGCGAGCATGGCCGCGGGTGTGGCGAGCGACAGCGCACAGGGGCAGGTCGCAATGAGCACCGCCACCGCCACCATCAACGCCTTGCCCGGTTCGACATGCCACCAGAACGCCGCTGCGGCAGCGGCCGAGGCCAGCACCACGGCAAGGAACGGCCGAGCGATACGGTCTGCCAGCAGTGCCCAGCGCGGCTTGCCAGAGGCGGCGCTTTCCATCAGTCGGACGATCTGCGCGAAGCGCGTGCCCTCGCCCGCCGCGTCGATGCGCACCTGCACCGTGGCAGAGAGGTTGTGGCTGCCCGCCAGCACGCGCTCGCCGCGGGCACGGGGCACGGGACGCGACTCGCCGGTGAGCAGCGCCTCGTCGGTGCTGGTGCCGCCGTCCAGCAGCACGCCGTCGGCCGGAAAGGCTTCGCCCGCGCGCACCCGCACCACGTCGCCGGCCACAAGTCGGCGCACCGCCACGCGCTCCCAGTTGCCATCCGCAGCGAGCCGCTCGATGCTGTCCGGCAGGCGGTTCAGCACCGTCTCGAGCGCGCCCGCGGTGCGATCGCGCAGCCGCGCCTCGAGCCAGCGACCGGTCAGCAGGAAGAACACGAACATGGTGAGCGAGTCGAAATACACCTCGCTGCCCAGCACGCCGGCGCTGTCGAAGGTGGCCGCCGTGCTGACGGCAAAGGCGATGGCGATACCGAAGGCCACCGGCAGGTCCATGCCGATGCGGCCGTGGCGGATGTCGCGCCACGCGCTGCGGAAGAACGGGCCGCAGGAAAAGAAAAGCACCGGCAGCGTGAGCACCCAGGAAGCCCAGCGCAGCAACTGCGCGGCGTCGTCCGCCATCTCGCCGGGCTGCGCGATGTAGGCCGGGTAGGCGTACATCATCACCTGCATCATGCAGAAACCCGCCACCAGCCAGCGCCAGAGCGCGAGCCGCACCTCGCGCGAACGGCGCTCGCGCGCGGCGCTGTCGGTTGCGGGCACCAGCCGGTAGCCTGCCGCCTCGGCGGCTTCCAACCATTGCGAGGGCCGCACCAGCACGGCAGACCACACGATCCGCGCGCGCCGGCTCGCGGCATTGACCTGCACCTCCTGAACGCCGGGCACGCGCAGCAGCGCCGACTCGAGCGTGAAGCCGCAGGTGGCGCAATGCATGCCTTCGACGGCAACCTGAGATTCCCAGCGTGCGGCCGCCGGCGCGCCTTCATCGAGCGCGCGCCCGAACGCGGACCATTCGGCGGGATCGTCGAGCACCCGCCAGGCCTCGTGCAATGGCGTGGGCGGCGCCGCATCGGGCGATGAAAAGGGGGCGAGCGCAGCTTGCATCGCGCAAGGCTAAGCGGGGCCGGCGCCCTCCCCTTTGATATGCATCAAGTGGCGCGCCCGGTCACCGCCTAAGCTGACGGCAACTTCACTGGAGAGAATTCCCATGTTCAAGCGCATCCTCGTCGCCACGGACGGCTCCACGCTGTCGAAGAAGGCCGTCGCCAGCGCCATCGACCTCGCAGCCGCGCACGCGGCCTCCCTTGTGGCGCTCACCGTGGTGCCACGCTACCCCAAGGGCTACTTCGAGGGTGCCATGGCTTTTTCGCCCGAGGAGATCGCGCACGTGGAAAAGCAGTGGGCCGACAAGGCGCAAGCCATGCTCGACAGCGTCGCGGCGCGTGCGGCGGCGGCTGGGGTGCATGTGAAGCCGGTGGTCGCGAACTCGGACCGGGTCGCCGAATCGATCATCGCCGCGGCGCGCAAGCACCGCTGCGACCTGATCGTCATGGCCTCGCACGGCCGCAAGGGACTGCAGCGGCTGCTGCTCGGCAGCGAGACGCAGCACGTACTGACGCACTCGACGCTGCCGGTGCTCGTGCTGCGCTGAGCCGCTCAGGCCGCCTGCGATGCGGCGCCGAGCGCGTCGTTCTGCGCCTCGGCCTCGGCCAGCCAGCGCCGCTTGTCGCGCAGCGGCGGCACACCGAACATGCGGCCGTATTCGCGCGCGAACTGCGACGGGCTCTCGTAGCCCACGCTGTGCGCCGCGCTCGCCACGTCGGCTCCCGCCATCAGCATTTGCCGGCGCGCCTCCTGCAGGCGCAACTGCTTCTGGTACTGCAGCGGGCTCATCGCCGTCACGGCCTTGAAGTGGTGGTGGAACGACGACACGCTCATGTGCACCGCGCGCGCCATGTCCTCGATGCGCAGCGACTGCGCATAGTTGATGCGCAGCGCGCTGATCGCCTTGGCGATGCGCTGGGTGTGGCTGTCCTGCAGCGCGATCTGGCGCAGCCGCGCGCCCTCGCCGTTCACGAGCAGGCGATAGAAGATCTCGCGCTTGACCATCGGCGCCATGATCGGGATGTCTTCGGGCGTATCCAGCAGCCGCAGCAGCCGCAGCACGGGTTCGAGCACCGGCATCGCGATGCGGCTGACGTAGACGCCGCGCGATGCGGGCGCATTGGCCTTGGCGGGCAGCTTTTCGTCGCGGATCAGGTCGCCGATCTCGTCGAGCGAGAGGTCCAGGCGCAGGCCCAGGTAAGGCTCGTTCTCGCTGGTCAGGCGCACCTGCCCGCAGACCGGAAGGTCGACCGAACTCACGAGGTAGTGCATCGGGTCGTAGACGTAGATCTCGTCGCCCACCATCACGCGCTTGGAGCCCTGCGCGATAAGGCCGAAGGCCGGCGTCTGCAGCGCATGCTTGGGGCCGTCGGGCTTGTTGATGCAGTACACGAACAGGCCGGGCACCGGGGTTTCGATGCTGCCGTCCTGCCCGCGTGTGATGCGGTTGATCAGTGCGACCAGTTCCTTGCGGGCCGCCTCGAGTTCGGGCTCCAGCGGCACCGGCGCAGCCACGGCGGTTGCGAATTCGGGTGTTTTGTCGGGCATGTTTCAACCTTGTGACGGATGAAGCCACGGCGGGCGGGCGCCGTGGAGGATCGGGTGCCCGGAGCTTAGCGCGCCACCAGCCGCCTTGCACCACGGCCGCCAGCGTTCTGGAGGATCAGGCAAGGACTTTGCAGAATCGCGCTCGCCGGACGGCACGCCGTGGACGGATACTTTTGGCCACGACGCCACACCACACACCCGACGCAAAGGACGCACTTCCATGCAATACCGCCAATTCGGCCGCACCGGCCTGTTCGTCTCCGAGCTCTGCCTCGGCACCATGACCTTCGGCGGCGCCAGCGGCATCTGGGGCCAGATCGGCAACCTCCAGCAGTCCGAGGCCGAGGCGCTGGTCGGCCGCGCGCTCGATGCCGGCATCAACTTCATCGACACGGCCGATGTGTATTCCGAAGGGCTGTCCGAAACCATGACCGGCCAGGCGCTGCGCAACCTCAAGGTGCCGCGCGAGAACGTCGTCGTCGCCACCAAGGTGTTCGGCGAGACCGGCCAGGCTCCCAATTCGGCCGGCGCTTCGCGCTACCACATCATGGACGGCGTGAAGGCGAGCCTCCGGCGACTGCAGCTCGACCACATCGACCTCTACCAGATCCACGGCTTCGATCCGGTCACGCCAATCGAGGAGACGGTGCGCGCGCTCGACGATCTGGTGCGCCAGGGCCATGTGCGCTACGTGGGCGTCTCGAACTGGGCCGCCTGGCAGATCATGAAGGCGCTGGGCATCGCCGAGCGCCAGGGCCTCGCGCGCTTCGAGTCGCTGCAGGCCTACTACACCGTCGCCGGGCGCGACCTCGAGCGGGAACTCGTGCCGATGCTGCAGAGCGAACGCCTGGGGTTGATGGTCTGGAGCCCGCTCGCCGGCGGCCTGCTGAGCGGCAAGTACGGGCGCGACGTCGATGCGGGCGCGGCCGAACAGGGCAGCCGCCGCACCACCTTCGACTTTCCGCCGGTCAACCTCGAGCGTGCCTACGACTGCATCGACGCAATGCGCACGCTGGCCGAGGCGCGCAAGGTCTCGGTGGCGCAGATCGCGCTCGCCTGGCTGCTGCACCAGCCGGTGGTGACCAGCGTGATCGTCGGTGCCAAGCGCTTGGCGCAGCTCGACGACAACATCGCTGCCACCGCGATCCTCCTCGACGCCGCCGAACTCGCGGCGCTCGGCAAGGCGAGCGCCCTGCCCTCGGAATACCCGGGCTGGATGCTCGAGCGCCAGGGCGGAAACCGGGCCAGGCGGCTGGCCGAATCAGGCCTGCGCGGCTGAGGCGCGCACGCGCGCTCCGATGTAGTCCTCGAGCGAAACTGTCCCGCGCTCGGGCGCATCGGGCAGCACGAGGTTGTCGAGCGTGTCGCGCGTCATGGCCGCATAGGACGCGGCGCCGGCCTCGGAGAAACCGGCACGCCGGAACCACGCCTCCCACTGCGCGGGCGGCACCTCGACGACCCGCACCGGTCGACCGAGTGCCGCCTCGAACGCAGCGGCCACGTCGGCCGCGCAGTAGCGCGTCGGCCCTTCCACGTAATGCGGACCCGAAGACTCGGCGGCTCCGAACATGAGCCGCGCGGCGTAGCGCCCGAGATCCGCGGGCGCCACCATCGGCAAGCGGAAATCGCGCGGGAACAGGCTCTCGACGACACCCGCGTCGCGCGCGCCTGCCAGGGCCGCATCCCAGTTGCTCATGTAGTAGGCCGCCCGGATCACACTCACCGGCACCGGCACCGGCACCGGCTGCGCTGCGAGCGCCTGCTCCATGTCATAGAGCACGCCGAGGTCGCCCAGGCCCTCGCCGGGCTGCGCGCCGTAGGTGGACTCGGCCACGATCTTCTGCAGCGGCAGCCCTTGGATCGCATCGAGAATGCAGCGCAGGCTGCGGCGCTCCTCGGCCGCCGTATCGGTGTCGGGCGGCGCGGGCGGATTGAGCACGAACAGGCGCTCCGCCCCCTCGATCGCTCGGCGCAGCGCGGGCACGTCGAAGACGTCTGCTTGCGCTATGGCCGCGCCCTGCTTTTGAAAGCCCTCGGCATGGCGCGCATCGCGTGTGATGGCCGTCACAGCTTCGCCACGCGCAAGCAATGCCGATACAAGCGCCGAGCCGACGTGCCCGGTGGCACCGATGACCGCGTGCTTCATCGCGAGGCCTCCGCGGCCGCATGAGCAACGCTGAACGAAATGAGAACGGACGGGTATGTCATGGCATGAAGCTACCCAGCCGCCGGCATGTCGCGCGCGCGGCAGGGGCGACGGCCGCCGTGAGCCTATTCCCACAGCCGCACGGCGCCACCCTGGCCGCCGCACACCGCCGCTCACCCCTGCCGGCGCGTGCGCATGGTGATGGAATAGCGCAGCCCTTCGGTCGGCGCGATCGCGTGCTGCCAGGCCCAGCGCGCAGGGCCGCGCAGCATGTAGATGGAGCGCGGCGCGATTCGCAGCTGCAGGCTCGCGGGTGCGCTGGCACTGGCCGGCGGATAGGGCCGCAGCTGCAGCACGGCGTCGCCGAGCAGCGAAACGCCCACGATGTCCTCGAAATCCGGCACGTCGCGGTGCCAGCCGAGCGGCGTGCCGGGCCGGTATTCGGCAAGCAGCGCATGCGCGAAATTCTCGGGCGCCATGCCCATCCATGCGGCCACCCGTGCCCGCAGCGGGTGCAGCGATTCGGGCATCGGCGGGCCGGGGCGCAGCCTGTGGTCCTCGAAGTCGTAGCTGCCGCCAAAGCCGATGCCGTGGCGCCGCGCGATGTAGGCCTTGTAGCGCATCTCGCGCAGTTCGAAGCCGCGCACGGTGCGCAGCAGTTCCTCTTCCTCGGCACGGGTGATGAACTCGCGCTCGTACTTCAGCCCCTCGATCGCGGCGGCGGGCGATTCGCCGAACAGGTCGGCCTCGTCGGGCAACTGGACGATGCGGCTAGCCGATCGCATCGGCCGCTCCTTCGTGCGTCGCCCCGGCCGCACCACCGATGCGCAGCGCCCACCAGCGCGGCAGCAGCGCGCGGATCTCGGCGCGTGCGAAGCGGTCGTCCAACAAGTGCAGCACGCCGGTGTCCCGCTCGGTGCGGATCACGCGGCCGGCCGCCTGCACCACCTTCTGCAGGCCCGGATAGAGGTAGGTGTATTCGTAGCCCTTGCCGAAGCGCGCCTGCATGCGTTCGCGCGTGATCTCGTTGAGCGCGTTGTATTGCGGCAGGCCCAGGCTCGCGATGAAGGCGCCGATGAGCCGGCTGCCCGGCAGGTCGATGCCCTCCCCGAAGGCGCCGCCGAGCACGGCAAAGCCGATGCCGTGGCCGCCTTCCTCGAAGCGCGCCACGAAGCCGCTGCGCTCGGATTCGGCCATGCCCCGCGTCTGGGCCCAGGCGGGCACGCCGGGATGCCGCGCGAGAAAGGCCGCGAAAGCCTGTTCGAGGTAGTCGAAGCTGCTGAAGAACGCGAGGTAGTTGCCGGGCCGGCGCTCGAACTGCGCGCCCATGATGTCGGTGACGCGGCGCAGCGACCCCGCGCGGTCACGGAAGCGGGTCGAGACGTGGGTCGCCACCTCGACCTGCAGCTGGTCGCTGCCGAAAGGTGACGCGACGTCGAGCAGCGCCGTCTCGGGTGGCAGCCCGAGCGCGTCGCGGTAGAACGCGAACGGCGACAGCGTGCCCGAGAAACACGCGACCGAAGCCGCATCGGCAAAGCGCGCCTCCAGGAACGGTGCGGGCACAAGGTTGCGAATGGAAAGGCTGCGCGGCTGGCCCGGACCGCCCGTCGGGCCGAGCCGGCGTTCGAACACCGAATGGTCGCCGAAAGCTTCGACCAGCCGCGCGAAATGCAGCGCGTCGAAGAAGAAGCGTTGCAGCGGCCCCTGCGCCGCGTCGGGGGTGGCGGCAAAATGCTCGCCCATCGCCATGTTGGCGGCCTGCAGCGTGCGCGCGAAGCGATCGGGGATCTCGTCGCAGGTGTCGTAGGGCTCGGATTGCGCCTGCTGCACGGCGTCCCACTCGCGGTACAGCCGCGCCAGCGCGCCGCGCACGGCCGCGGGCGCCGCGCGATGGGCTTCCTCGAGGGCCGGGCCGTCGAGTTCGGCGCTGTACATGCCGCGCGCACGTTCGAGCAGGTTGTGCGCTTCGTCGACCAGCACGGCCACGCGCCATTCGGCATCTTTCATGGTGGCGAACAGGAAGGCGCTGCCGTCGAAGTAGTAGTTGTAGTCGCCGACGATCACGTCGCACCAGTGCGCCATCTCCTGCGCCAGGAAATACGGGCACACGCCATGCGCGAGCCCGATGCGCCGCAGCGCCGGCCGGTCGAGCCTGACCGCCTGCGCAGCCTCCTCGCGCGCGGCGGGCAGGCGGTCGTAGAAGCCCTTGGCCAGCGGACAGGCGTCGCCGTGGCAGGCGCGCTCGGGGTATTCGCAGGCCTTCTCGCGCGCGGTGAGTTCCAGCACCCGCGCCTTGCCGCCACCGGGCCCGAGCAGGCGCAGCGCGTCGAGCGCCACGGCGCGGCCCGAGGTCTTGGCCGTGAGAAAGAAGATCTTGTCGATCTTCTGCGCGGCCCGGGCCTTGAGCAGCGGAAAGATCGTGGCCAGCGTCTTGCCGATGCCCGTGGGCGCCTGCACCATCAGGCAGCGGCCGTTCGCAGCGGCCCGATAGACGGCCTCGGCCAGTTCGCGCTGGCCGGCGCGGAACGCCCCGTGCGGAAACGCCAGCCCCGCCAGCGCCGCGCCGAGTGCCGCATGGTGCGCGGCCTCGCTGTCGGCCCAGGCGCTGTAGCGCGCGCACAGGTCTTCGAAATGCGCCTGCAGCGCTTCGCGGGTGTGCGGCTCCTCGAGCACGGTTTCTTCGCCGCTGCCGAGGTCGAGGTACACCAGCGCGACGGTGATGCGTTCGTAGCCGTGCTTCTCGCAGAGCATCCAGGCATAAGTGCGGGCCTGCGCCCAATGCAGCGCGTGATGGTTGCCGCGGATGGCGTCGAAGTCGCCGCGGAAGGTCTTGATCTCCTCCACCCGCGGCGCTTGCGGCACGTGGCCATCCGCCCGGCCGCGCACGCGCAGCGCCCCGCAGTGCGAGACCAGCGCGACCTCGCTGTCGTAGCCCTCGCCGCGCCGGTCCTGCACCAGGGCGTGGCCGGCCATGCCCTCCTGGGCGCTCGGCGCAGGCACGAAACGCAGGTCGAGATCGCCCGCCTTGGCCGCGAACGCGCACAGCGCCCGCACCGACACCGTGCGCGCATCGGCTGCCATATCGGGGAGCATGGAGGAAGGATCCGTGGCCACGGGAGAACTGTACAAAACAACAGTATAACTAAGCCTGCCGACGGCGCTCCAAATCCTGTCGGCGCCTTCTCTGACACGGAAAATCGCTCGAATCGGTCAGACTTCAAAGGTTTTGCTTACAAATACGCTTCTCACGAATGAAAACCCCGACCGCGATCGACCCCGATGACTTCGACCGCCTGCTCAGCCGCAACCTGAAACTCCCGCTGCTCGGCGGGCTGATCGGCGCCCTGGTGTTCGTCGGGCTGATCCTGTTCTTGCTGTCGACGATCCGGTGGGTCGAGCACTCCGACACCGTGACCCGCAGCGTCAGCGAGCTGCAGCGCCGGAGCATCGACATGGAAACCGGCCTGCGCGGTTTTCTGCTGACGGGCGACGAGAGCTTTCTCCAGCCCTACCAGAGTGCGCTGCCGCGCATCAAGGGCGACTTCCAGGCGCTGCGCAAGCTGGTGTCCGACAACCGACAGCAAACCGAGCGGCTCGACCGCATCGCAGCGGTGCAGGACGACTGGAACCGGTATGCCCAGGAACTCATCGACCTGCGCCGCGCCGGCGCCGACTACCTTCGGCCCGTGCGCGACGGCCGGGGCAAGCAGCTCAGCGATGGCATGCGTGCCGAGTTCGATGCCTTCATGAACACCGAGCAGACCTTGCGCCACCAGCGCAACGGCGACGCCAACCGCACGAGCTGGCTCGTGGTGAGCGTGTTCCTGTTCTTCACGGTGCTCTTCACGGGCCTGGTGGCCTACTTCGGACGGCGCCAGCTGATGCTGCTGTCCGACAGCTACGACGCGGTGCTCCAGGAACAGGCCACGCATGCAGAGCGGCTGGCCCAGCAGGCATGGCTGCGCAACCTGCAGACGGAGCTGGTAGGCGAACTGGTCGGCGAACTCAGCGCCAACGACATGGGCCGCAAGGTGCTGGCCTTCTTTTCGCGCCACCTCGGCAGCGCCGTGGGGGCGCTCTACGTGCGCGAGCGCCACGGCTCGCTGCGGCGGGCCGCGAGCTATGGCTTCTCGATGGAGGCCGAGTCGTCGCCGCAGGTCTTCTCGCCGACCCAGAGCCTCGTCGGCCAAGCCGCCGCCGAGCGCCGGCGTATGCTGGTGGAGCCGATCCAGGCCGACTACCTGAAGGTCAATTCGGGCCTTGGCGAGATGTCGCCCTCGGCCGTGCTGCTGGTGCCGGTGTCGAGCGACGGGCTGGTCAACGGCGTGCTCGAGCTCGGCCTGCCGCGCGCCCCCGATGCGCGCACCAACGACCTGCTCGACCTGGTCGCCGAGGACATCGGCGCCTCGCTTGCGGCCGCGCGCTACCGCGAGCAGCTGCAGGACGCGCTCACCGAGACACAGCAGCTCAACGAGGAACTGCAGGTTCAGCAGGAAGAACTGCGCACCGCCAACGAGGAGCTCGAGGAGCAGTCGCGGGCGCTGCGCGCCTCGCAGGCCATGCTCGAGAACCAGCAGGCCGAGCTCGAGCAGACCAACAGCCAGCTGTCGGAACGCACCGAGGCGCTCGATCAGCGCAATGCCGCGCTGCGCCGTGTGCAGCGCGACCTCGAAGACCGTGCCGACGAGCTTCAGCGCGCCAGCCGCTACAAGTCGGAATTCCTCGCGAACATGTCGCACGAGCTGCGCACGCCGCTCAACAGTGCACTGATCCTCGCCAAGCTGCTCGGCGACAACCCGCAGGGCAACCTGAGCGCCGAGCAGGTGAAGTTCGCCGAATCGATCTATGCCTCCGGCAACGACCTGCTGGTGCTGATCAATGACATCCTCGACATTGCCAAGGTCGAGGCCGGCAAGCTCGAGGTGGTGGTCGAGGAGCTGGCGCTGCCGAAGCTCGTGCAAGGCCTGGAGGACATGTTCAGGCCACTGGCCACCGACAAGCAGCTCTCGTTCCGCATGGCGCTGCAGCCCGACATACCGCCGACGCTCGTCACCGACCGGCACCGCGTCGAGCAGATCCTTAAGAACCTGCTGTCGAACGCCCTCAAGTTCACCGACAGCGGCGAGGTGTCGGTGGTGGTCTCGGGCACGCCCGACGGCGGTGCGGCCTTCGCCGTGTCCGATTCAGGCATCGGCATCGCGCCCGAGCAGCAGGCGCTGATCTTCGAGGCCTTCCACCAGGCCGACGGCACCACGAGCCGCCGCTATGGCGGCACCGGCCTGGGCCTGTCGATCTCGCGCGACCTCACGCATCTGCTGGGCGGCACGATCACCGTGCAGAGCGAACCGGGCCGCGGCAGCACCTTCACCTTGCAGTTGCCGGCGGCGGCGCCACAGGCATCGCAGCAGGCGCCCGCGCCCGCACGCTCGGCACTGCCGCAGCGCGCCCCGTCGCCCACGCGTGCGCCCTCTTCCGCTCTCTCTTCTTCTTCTTTCGGCCACGCGAGCCCGGCACCGCCCGCGCCGGTGCCGGCGCCGCTCTTCGACGACGACCGGGCGCTGCCGATCGACCAGGTTCGGCGCGTGCTCGTGATCGAGGACGAGCCGCAGTTCGCACACATCCTCTATGACCTTGCGCACGAGCTCGGCTACCGCTGCCTGGTCGCGCACGGCGCGGCCGACGGCTTCGATCTGGCGCAGCAGTTCGTGCCCGATGCCATCCTGCTCGACATGCGGCTGCCCGACAGCACCGGGCTCGACCTGCTGCAGCGGCTGAAGGATTCGCCGAAGACGCGTCACATCCCGATCCACGTGGTCTCGGCGGCCGAGAACGCGCAGGCGGCCGCACTGCACATGGGCGCCATCGGCTACGCGCAGAAGCCGGCCACGCGCGCCGAGTTGATGAAGGTGTTCGGGCGGCTGGAAGAGAAGCTCACGCAGAAGGTCAAGAGCGTGCTGCTGGTCGAGGACGACGCGCTGCAGCGCGAAAGCGTGATCCGGCTGATCGGCGACGACGACATCGAGATCGTCGCCGTGGGCTCGGGCGAAGAGGCGCTCGTGCTGCTGCGCCAGCGCGTGTTCGACTGCATGATCACCGACCTGCACCTGCCCGACATGCAGGGCAGCGAGCTGCTCAAGCAGATGGCGGCCGAGGAGATCGTCTCGTTCCCGCCGGTCATCGTCTATACCGGGCGCAACCTCACGCGCGACGAGGAAGCCGAGCTGCAGCGCTATTCGCGCTCGATCATCATCAAGGGCGCGCGCTCGCCCGAGCGGCTGCTCGACGAGGTGACGCTGTTCCTGCACAAGGTCGAGGCCGAGCTCTCGAGCGAGCGCCAGGGCATGCTGAAGGCGGCTCGCGGGCGCGACCGCATCTTCGAGGGCCGCACCATCCTGCTGGTGGACGACGACGTGCGCAACCTGTTCGCGCTCACGAGCGCGCTCGAGCAGCGCGGCGCGACTGTCGAGATCGGCCGCAACGGGCGAGAGGCGCTCGAGAAGCTCGACCAGGTGCGTGACATCGACCTCGTGCTGATGGACGTGATGATGCCGGAGATGGACGGCCTCGAGGCCACGCGCCGGCTGCGCACCGACCCGCGCTTCGACAAGCTGCCGGTGATCGCCATCACCGCCAAGGCCATGAAGGACGACCGCGAGCAGTGCCTCGCGGCCGGCGCGAGCGACTACCTCGCCAAGCCGGTCGACCTGGAGCGGCTGTTCTCGCTGCTGCGCGTGTGGATGCCCAAGATGGAGCGGCTGTGAAGCCCGCCGCCCCACCGCCGCCCGCCGTGCTGAGCAACACGGAGATCGAGCTGCGGCTGCTGATGGAGGCGATCTACCTCAAGTACAGCTACGACTTCCGCAACTACACGCTGGCCTCGCAGAAGCGCCGCGTGCTGCATGCGCTCGAGCAGTTGGGCCTGCCGAGCATCTCGGCGCTGCAGGAGAAGGTGCTGCGCGACCCGGCGCTGTTCGGGCGGCTGCTGCAGTACCTGACGATTCCGGTCAGCGAGATGTTCCGCGACCCGGCGTACTTTCTTGCGCTGCGCCAGCAGGTGGTGCCGATCCTGCACACCTACCCGTCGGTCAAGGTGTGGGTGGCGGGCTGCAGTACTGGCGAGGAGGTGTTCTCGCTCGCGATCCTGTTGCGGGAAGAAGGCCTGCTCGCGCGCACGCAGATCTACGCGACCGACATCAATCCCGCTTCGCTCGAGAAGGCACGCCAGGGCATCTTTCCGATCGAGGCGATCCGCGGCTACACCGCCAACTACCAGCGCGCGGGCGGGCGTGGCGAATTTTCCGACTACTACACCGCGGCCTACGACGCGGCGCGCTTCGACCCCTCGCTCTGCGCCGGCGTGATCTTTGCCGACCACAGCCTGGCGACCGACAGCGTGTTCGCCGAGACGCAGCTCGTGTCGTGTCGCAACGTGCTGATCTACTTCAACCGCGAGCTGCAGGACCGCGCGCTCGGCCTGTTCCACGAGTCACTCTGCCACCGCGGCTTCCTCGGCCTGGGCGCCAAGGAAAGCATCGATTTCTCTAGCTACGCCAGCCGCTTCGACGCCCATTCGCGGCCCGAGCGCATCTACCGCAAGGCCTCATGAAGACGAACGCAAGGCCCCATCCGGAGCGGCGCGTGGAGGCCGTGGCGCTCGGCGCCTCGGCCGGCGGCATCGAGGCGCTCATCGCGCTGCTCGACGGTCTTGCGCCGCCCTGGCGCCTGCCGGTGGTGATCGTGCTGCACCTGCCCGAAGCGCACGAGAGCCACCTGGCGGAGATCTTCGCCGAGCGCCTGCAGGTACCGGTGCACGAAGCCGCCGACAAGATGCCGGTCGCTGCCGGCTCGGTGTATTTCGCGCCGCCGGGCTACCATCTGTCGATCGAGCGCGACCGCTCGTTCTCGCTGAGTTGCGAGCCGCCGGTGCGGTTTTCGCGGCCCTCGATCGACGTGCTCATGGCCTCGGCCGCCGACGCGTATGGCGCCGGGCTGGCCGGGCTGCTACTTACCGGCGCCAACGAAGACGGCGCCGAGGGCCTGTACCGCATCCACCTGGCCGGCGGGCTCACCGCCGTGCAGGACCCCGGGGAAGCCCAGGTGTCCACCATGCCCGAAGCGGCCATCGCGCTGCACCGTCCCGATCACGTGCTTCCCCTGCGCGAACTTCGCGCACTGCTGCTGCAACTGGAGTCCACCCATGCCCATTGACGTCGAGAGCAAGCTGCTGATCGTCGATGACCTGCCCGAGAACCTGCTGGCGCTCGAGGCCCTGATCCGCGGCCCCGGCCGCGCCGTGCACCGCGCGGCCTCTGCCGAGGAGGCGCTGGCGCTGTTGCTCGACCACGAGTTCGCGCTCGCCATCCTCGACGTGCAGATGCCGGGCATGAACGGCTTCGAGCTGGCCGAGCTGATGCGCGGCACCGAGCGCACGCGCCACATCCCGATCATCTTCGTGAGCGCCGCGGGCCGCGAGCTCAACTACGCGTTCCAGGGCTACGAAAGCGGCGCGGTCGATTTCCTGCACAAGCCGCTCGATCCGCATGTGGTCGCGAGCAAGGTCAGCGTCTTCGTCGACCTCCACCGCCACCGCAAGGCGCTGCGGCACGAGCGCGACGCGCTCGCGGCCGCCAACCACAAGCAGGAAGAGCTCGTGCGCCAGCTGCGCCATACGCAGGTCGAGCTGGAGCATGCGGTGCGCATGCGCGACGATTTCATGTCGATGGTCTCGCACGAGCTGCGCACGCCCCTGAACACGCTCTACCTCGAAACACAGCTGCGGCAGCTGCATGTGGCCAAGGGCAACCTCGAGTCCTTCGCCGCCGACCGGCTGCCGGCGATGATCGAGCGCGACCAGCGGCAGATTCGCAACATGGTGCGGCTGATCGACGACATGCTCGACGTGACGCGGCTGCGCCGCGACGCGCTGTCGATCCAGCCCAAGTCGGTCGACTTGGCAGCGCTGGCCCGGGCGGTGGTCGAGGGCCTGCGGCAGCAGGCCGAGGCCGCGGGTTCCGTGATCGCGCTCGACGCGCCGCAGCAGCTTCACGGTGTGTGGGACGAGTTCCGCATCGAGCAGGTGCTGACCAACCTGCTGACCAACGCGCTGCGCTACGGCCGCGGCAAGCCCGTCGAGATGCAGCTGCGCGAAATCGACGGCATGGCGAACGTCGCGGTGCGCGACCAGGGCATCGGCATCGCGCCCGAGGACCAGGAGCGCATCTTCGAGCAGTTCGAGCGCACCGACGACAGCCGCAAGCACGCGCCGGGCCTCGGGCTGGGCCTCTTCATCACGCGGCGCATCGTGTGCCTGCACGGCGGGCGCATCGAAGTGGAGAGCCACCCCGGCGAGGGCGCGCTGTTCCGGGTGACGCTGCCCTTGCAGGCCGAAACCCCCGCCGCCCTGCCGACCCCGGCGCAGGCATAGGCGTCCTCCTACGACCGGCGCGCTGGTGCGCCGGGATACTGCATGATCGACCTTTGAATTTATTAAGAAAGCGCCTCCGTGAACGTGCTGATCGTCGATGACAACGAAGCTGCCGCAGACCTGCTGCGGGAGCTGCTGACCCTGCAGGACCATACGGCGCGCTGCACCTACACCGCGCAACAGGCCATGGACGCCGCGGCCGCGGAGCGCTTCGATGCGGCGCTCATCGATCTGACGCTGCCCGATTTTCCGGGCAGCGAGGTCGCCAGGCGCCTGCGCGCCGACACCAGCGGCCACAGCCCGCGACTGCTGGTGGCGATTTCGGGCTTTTCGGCCGACGACGCCGCAGGCGCTGCCGCGCGCGACCTGTTCGACCACCACCTGCAGAAGCCGATCGACATCGGCCAACTCTCGGACATCCTGGCCGCCGGACACTGACCCCGACGGTGCGGCTCAGCGCGCGAACCCGCGCGACAGGTGCACCCCGCCGCCCGAGGTGTTGAAGGCGATCGTCGGTGCGCTGAAGTCGCCAAGTGGCGCGCCGAGGCCGATCTCGCCGCTGCCGTGCAGCACGCACTCCTCGCGCCGCAAGGCGATCTCGTGGCTCGGGCCGCCATTGCCGTGGAAGCGCACCCAGGTGCCGTAGGTGCTCAGGTCGATCAGCACGCAGCTGCCGTGGCGCATTTCGATGCGCGCATGCAGCCGGGAAACCCGCGGATCGTCGACCACGAACTGCGCCTCGTCGACGCGCCCCAGGTGGATCGGCAGCTCGTCGATGCGGAACTCCGAGCGCACGTCGAGCCATTCGAGCACGATCTGGCCGAAGGACGAATCGGGCAGCCGCAGCGGCGCGAGCGCAGCCGGCACCGTGAGGAAGGCCGTCAGTTCCTCCTGCCAGTCGATGCGGTGCACGGCCGACATCTCGCTGCGGCCGCGGATCGTGAGCAGGCCCAGGTCGCGGTGCCGCACGCTGCCTTCGCCCAGTTGCGCGATGACCGCGTCGGTGGCCCAGATCTGGCCCGGCCCCGCCAGGTCGCTCAGCCGCGACGCCAGGTTGACGGCATCGCCGAAGCAGTCGCCTTCGACTTCGACCACGTCCCCGCTCGCCACGCCGATCTGCAGCGCCATGCGCAGCGGCGCCGGCCATGCCATGAGCCGCTTCTGGTGGTAGCGCTGCAGTTCGATGACCGCCTGCGTGGCCGGCGCCGCATGCGCGAAGACGGCGAACACGCCGTCGCCCAGCGACTTCACGACCCGCCCGCCGTGGGCCTGGCAGATGCTGCCGATCCACTGGGTGAGCCGCGTCACCGTTTCGGTCGCCCGCGCGTTGCCCATGGCCTCGAAGACCCTGGAGCTTTCCGTCAGGTCCGCGAAAACGACGGTGGCTTGAACGTCCATGGCAAGTTGAAAGATGGGATCTCGCCATTCTCCCTTCTGCCGCGTGGCCCCCGGGGCGATCGCTGCAAAGGCAGGCAATTCCTACCCTATTTGATCAACTGCAACGTAAAGTTTGTTGTTTGTAAACAAGGGACGGTATTCCCCAGCTTGTGAATTGATTGTGTGAGGCTTAAGGTATCCATCACCGTCGCCGCAATACGTTTTGCTTCGTCTCATGCTGCTTGTCCGTCGCCTCCTCCGACTTCTAGGAATTCCCGGTCCTGGGTCGACCGCTCTCATGGCAGAACACCAGCTGGTGCGCATCCGCGCGGCCATGCTGAAGGTGCTTCAGGTGCACGGCGGACATTCGGTTCAGCGGGTGGCGCAGCGCGTGCGCTTCGCGGTCGATGTGGAATCTCTCTGGTACCTGCGCCAGGACGTGATGCTGGCCTTGAGCGCGATCGACGGCGAAACCGCCGCGCGCCGCCAGATGAAATCCATCAACGGCATGTTCAAGGGCGGCCTGCCCGGTTCCATGGGGCCGCGCCGCCACCACAGAGTCTGCTGACCGGCCGCCGGCCGCCGGCCGTCAGGCTTCAGGCATGGTCGCCATGACCGTGCGCATGCCGATGGCCCCAGACCATGAACACGTCGCGCCCGTCGGCCGCGAGTTCGACCTTGGCGCCCACGGGCAGCAGCACCTTGGTCGGCACATGCCCGAAAGGCAGCCCCGTGAGCACCGGCACCTTGAGCTGCGTGCGCAGCCGGTCGACCACCGCCTCGAAGCCGAAGCCGCGGTCGTAGCCGGGCACCTTGCGCATGCCGGTGAACTGGCCCAGCACGATCGCGCGCTGCCGTGCGAGCACGCCGGCCATGCGCAACTGCTCGAGCATGCGCTCGATGCGGTAGGGATGCTCGTTGACGTCCTCGAGGAACAGCACGCCCTTGTCGACCTGCGGGAAATACGGGGTGCCGAGCAGGCTCGCGAGCACGCAAAGGTTGCCACCCCAGAGCGTGGCGCCGTGCACCGGCTTGAACCGGATCTCTGCATCGCGCACCGGCATGCGCCAGCCGGTGCCCTCGCCCTGCCCGCTCACCAGGTCGTCGAAGCAGGCTTCCATGATGTCGTCGGGGCCGCCCTCGGCACCGAAGTCTTCGCCGACCGCGGGTCCGGCCCAGGTGACGGCGCCGGTCTTGGCGAAGAGCGCGTTCTGCAGCGCGGTGAAGTCGCTGAGGCCGACGAACTCGGTGCCGCGGTCGATCGCCTTGGCCACGGCCTTGTAGGGAACCGCATCGAGGATGCGCGTGAGCCCGTAGCCGCCGCGCGCGATCAGCGCAATGTCGGCGCCGCTTGCCGCGGCGCGTGTGATCGATGCGAGCCGCGTGGCGTCGTCGCCCGCGAAGCGCTGGTGCACCGACAACGCGGCTTCGTCGATCTCGACCTCGTGGCCGAGCTTCTCGAGCCTCACGACGCCGCGGCGGAATGCGGCCTTGTCGCGGACCGCGCTCGAAGGGGAATAGATGTAGATGTGTTTTTTGGTGCTCACGGCGACGAGTATCCCATTGCCTCGCGCACCTGCCGCCCGAGCGCGGCGGCCTGTGCAGGGCTTGGCCCCGATGCCGAGGCCGGGGCGACCGGGCCGAGCGCGCGCAGTGCCGCCTCGTGGCCGCGGTCCGGGAATGGCGCGCGCCATGCAGCGCCGGCCGCGGTGCCCTCGTCAGGCGCAGCCAGCACGGCAGTGAATCGCCCGGGTCGCGCCGCCTGCAGCAGCGCGGCGAGCGCCCCGCCCGCGGCGCTGTGCACCAGCGCCACCGGCGCCCCGGGCGCGATGCGGTCGAGCCATTCGCAGAGCACCTCGCAGTGCCACGCGAGCCGATGCACGCTCTCGCGCTTGGGCTTGTCGCTCTGGCCGAAGCCGATCAGGTCGGGCACCAGCGTGCGCAGTCCCGGCGCGCCTGTGAGGTGGCGGAAGAAGTAGCTCCATTCGCCAGGCCCGTGCAGGCACAGGGCCAGCGGCGCATCGGCCGGGCCTTCGTCGAGGTAGTGCATGCGCCAGCCCTGCAGCGTGGGCAGGTCCTGCACATGGTGCGGCGAAAAGTCATAGCCTTCGAGCGCCTCGAAGCGTTCGGCCGGGGTGCGCAGCGCGTCGTCGCGCAGCGGCTCGGCCTGCTCGCGCGCCGCCTCCCGGCGCAGGCGGAAGAACGCTTGCAGCACCGCGCTGCACTCGTCGGCGAGCACCCCGCCCTGCACCTGCGTGCGATGGTTGAGCCGCGGTTCCGCGAAGAGGTCGAGCACCGAGCCGGCCGCGCCGGTCTTGGGATCGGGTGCGCCGAACACCACGCGCGCGAGCCGCGCATGCAGCATGGCGCCGGCGCACATCGCGCAGGGCTCCAGCGTGACGAACAGCTCGCAGCCGTCGAGGCGGTAGTTGCCGAGCGCAGCGGCGGCGGCGCGCAGCGCGTTGATCTCGGCATGCGCGCTCGGGTCGTGCTGCGCCACGGGCCGGTTGCGTCCCGACGCGACGAGCTGCCCCTGCTTGACGAGCACCGCGCCCACCGGCACCTCGCCGGCCTCGGCCGCCAGCCGCGCCTCGGCCAGCGCGAGCGCCATCCAGTGCGCGTCGTCGGCGGCCATCATCACGCGCTCTGCGTACCAGCGGCGGTCTGCGGAATGTCGGCCATGAGCCCGAGGCGTTCCATCCACACGGCGAGTGCTCTCTCGTCGGGCGTGCCTGCGCCATACATCGCATGCATCGCGGCATGCGATTCGCGCCGGTGCTGGTTGAGCTTGACCTTGGATTGCAGCGCGCGCACGTGCAGCGAGAAGCCCATGATGCCGGCCAGCATCTTGTGCTGGAACGCTTCCCCGAGGTCGCGCCACTGCTGCGCATAGGCGGGCTCGTGCTCGCCGATGAGCTTCTTGAGCAGCGCGTCCTTGGCCTCGGGTGTTTCGATCAGCCGGGCCTCGACCGTGCAGTGCACCGCCAGGTAGTTCCAGGTCGGCACGCGCGCGAGGTCGGGATACACCGATGGCGAAAGGTACGCATGCGGGCCGAGAAAGCTGGCAACCGCCTGCGGCCGGGCCTGCAGGAAGCGCCAGTGCGGATTGGGCTTGGCGCAATGCCCGAACAGCACCAGTTCGCCGTCGGCATCCTGCTCGGCCACGAGCGGCAGGTGCGTGACGAACGGCAGGCCGTCGTCGTCGTTCGAGATCAGCGTGGCGAACGGGTGCGCGCGCATCAGTTCCAGCGCGATGGCCGGGTCCTTGGCATTGAACTGCGGGGGCATGTACATGGGGCGGATTCCTCGTGGCGAGGCCCCGATTGTCCCCGAGCGGCAGCAGCCGTGCTGCGCGCTACTTTCGCTGTAGGCCCGTGCCCGCTGCCTCGAGCAGCGCGACCATTGCCGCGTAGCCGCGCGCCTTCGCGAGCTGCAGCGGCGTGTTGCCCTGGCGATCGGTGAGCTTCAGGCTGGCACCGGCCTCGACGAGCGCGGCGAGCGTGCGCTGGTGGCGCGGGCCGCCGTCGCCGAGCACGATCGACTCGATCACTGCGGTCCAGTGCAGGTTGTTGACATGGTCGAGCGGTGCGCCCGCCGCGATCAGCCGGCGCACCACCTCGTCGTGGCCGAGGTGCGCGGCCGCGATCAGGGCGTTGCCGTCGTAGCGGCTCGTGATCTGGCCGGGCTTGGCGCCCAGCGCGAGCAGCAGCGCGAGCGTCGGCACGTCGTCGGCCACCGCGGCGATGGTGACGGCGTCGTAGCGGTCGGCCTCGAGCGCGTCGAGATCGGCGCCGGCCTTGGCAAGCAGCCGGATCGCGTCGTGCTGGCGTGCATGGGCGGCCACATGCAGCGGCGTGCGGCCGTGCGCGTCGCGCGCCTCGAGCATCGCGCCGGCCGCGATCAGCGCCTTCATCTTCGCGAGGTCGCCACGCCAGGCGGCGCGGTGCAGGCCCTGGTAGGCCTCGGCCTCGGCGGGCTGCGGCGCCACCTGCGCCAGCGCGCGGGCCGGCACCACGGCGCCGAGCGCAGCGGCGGCGAGGCCCGAGAGCAATGCGCGGCGCTGGATCGTCATCAGAGCAGGCCCTTGACCTTCTCGAGCGCGGCGTTTGCGCACTGCTCGTCGAGGTGGCCGCCCGGCGCGCCGCCCACGCCGACGGCGCCGATCACTTCGTTGCCCGATTTCACCGGCACGCCGCCGCCGAGCAGCAGAAAGCCCGGCAGGTAGACCAGGTTGGCGGCGCCGGGGTTCTTCTGGGCGCCTTCCATCATGGCCTGCGTGGGGGCCTTGGCCGAGGCCGAGGTCCAGGCCTTGCGCTCGCTCGAGGCCAGCGTGTGCGGGCCGGCGTTGTCGGCGCGCTGTACGGCGCGCACGGTGCCGGCGCGGTCGACCACGGTGGCGGCCACGTTGTAGCCGAGGGCGCTGCACGCGGCCACGGTTTCGGCCGCGATCTGGTTCGCGAGCGCCAGCGAGATGTTCTTTTCGGTGCGCACGGCGGGTGCCGGCGTCTGGGCTTGAACGGCCGAAGCGGCGAGCAGGACGGCGGCGGTGCTGAAGCGAAGGATGGAACGCATGGTGTGTTGTTTCTCCAGGGGTGCAGGGGCTGCGCCGACGGTGTGTCGACGGCTGCACGAACTGTAGAAGCCGCGGCGCTTGCGGGCCATTCGTACGGCTACGCCCGGCGCTCCGTAAAAATACGGAGACGACGGAGCGTGTCTGCGCCGGTCAGTCCTGCGGCGCCACCACCAGCGCATAGCGCCGGATCAGCTGCGCGAGCGAATCGCTTTCGAGTTTGGCGAACAGGTTGGCGCGGTGCGTCTCGACCGTGCGCGGCGACAGCGCGAGCGTGCGCGCGATCTCCTTGTTGGTGAGCCCCTGGACGATGAAGGCCAGCACCTCGCGCTCGCGCTCGGAGAGCTGCGCCACCCGCTCGCGCGCGGCCTGGTCGGCCTGCGAGCGCTCGCGCGAGCGCACATGCTGGCGCACCGCCTGCTGCAGCGCCTCGAGCAGCTGCTCGTCGTCGACCGGCTTCTCGAGGAACTCGGCCGCGCCGGCCTTGAATGCGCGGCGGCACATCTCCACCGTGCCGTGGCCGGTCAGCATGATCACGGGCTGGTCGACGCCCTGCGCCACCAGCCGGTCGAGCACCGTGAGGCCGCTGATGCCGGGCATGCGCACGTCGAGCACGATGGCGCCGACGCCTGCGCGGTCGAAGCCGTCGATGAAGGCCTGCGGATCGGCCCAGCCCTGCACGCGCAGGCCGACGGTGCCGATCAAGAGCGCAAGGCCCTCGCGCACGGCCTGGTCGTCGTCGATCAGGTGGACCAGCGGGGACTGCGGCTGAGGGCCGGCGGCAGGTGCATTCATGGCGTAGGGGGCGCCACCAGCGGCAGCAGCAAGGTGAACCGCGCGCCGCGCGGCGACGCATGGGCGGCGCTCAGGCTGCCGCCCATGCCGCTCGCGAGCGTCTCGCTGAGGCTCAGCCCCAGGCCGAGGCCGCCCTCCCGCGTGCTGAAGAAAGGCTCGAAAAGACGCGGCATGGCCTCGGGCGCGATACCGCGTCCGTTGTCGGTGACGGTCAGCACGCCCTCTTGGCCGTTGCGCCCGACGGCCACGGAAAGGCGCCGATCGCCGGCCGGCACGAGGTCGAGCGCCTGCAGCGCGTTCATCAGCAGGTTGTGCACGATCTGCTCCAGCGCCACCGCTTCGGCCTGCACGCGCACCGGCGCCTGGGCACCGGCATCGAACTGCGCGGCCACGCCACGTTTCGCGATTTCGGGCGCCAGCAGGTGCAGCGCGCTGCGCACCACCTCCTGCAGCACGAGCGGCCGCACGTCGCCGCCGGCCTCCGGGCGCTCGATCACGCGGCGCAGCCGGCCGACCACGCCGGCCGCGCGGCGGGCCTGCTCGACCGCCTGGCCCATCGCGTCGCGGGCGGTCGCGAGGTCGGGCGGATCGTCGTCGAGCAGGCGGCGCGCAGCCTGGGCATTGGCCAGCACGGCGGTGAGCGGCTGGTTGAGTTCGTGCGCCAGCCCGGCCGAGAGTTCGCCGAGCGCATTGAGCCGCGCCACTTGGCCGAGCCGCAGCAGCTCTTCGGCCCGGCGACGCGCAATGCGCTGGCGCTGTGCGGCCCACAGGCCCGCGAGCAGCAGCGCCACCACGGCGGCCCAACCGGCCATGCTGCGCCACGGCAGCTCGGCCCAGCCGACCTCGCGCTCGGCCACCATGAGGAACGGCTGGCTCGGCGAGGCGAGCGCCTTCGAGAGGCCGAAGCGCCAGCCGTTGGGCGCCGGCCTGCCGGGCTGCAGCACCAGTTGCTGGCCATCGTGCTGCAGGCTCAGGCGCACCGGACTGTCCTGCGGTTTCATCGGCCAGTCGCGCCAGGGCACCGAGCCGGCCAGGTCGATCTCGAGCGCATAGCTGAACGGCGTGGCACCCATCACGAGCTGGTAGCGGGCCTCGGCGAAGGCCAGCGACGCCAGTTCGGCGTGACGCGTGCTGCGCGATCGAGCCTCGGCCGCTGCAAGCGCGTCGGCCTGGCGGGCGTCGGGCCAGGGCTCGTCGCGCGCACGGCGCTGCACCCGCAGGATCGACGAATACACCGACGGCAGGCGCTGCTCGGGCTGGCCCGCCTCGGCGCCGGGCTCCAGCAGCGCGAGCGTCGCGAGCACGGCGTCGTACTGCACCATCTGCTGGCTCATGAGCCGGTGCGCAATGCGGGCATCGGTCTCGAAGTCCTGCTGCAGTTGCGCGAGTTCGGCGCGCGCCAGCCACACCGCGCCCACGGCCGTGAGCGCCAGCCATGCCAGCCACCAGCCACCCCGCGTGCGCAACCACTGTTTCATGGCGCGGATTGTGCCCGGCGCGGCGGGGGCGGCCCCGCGTGGCCGAGAATGCGGGCCCAGAAATGACCGAACTGCAGGACCCCCTCTTTCCCGATCTCGCGCGCCCTCCCGAGGCGCCCGCCGCAGGCCCGCAAGAAGCCGAGCCGCTTGCGAAGAAGAAATCGCGCGGCGGCACGGTGGCTCCCGCGCCCATCGATCCGGCGCTCGTCGCGCTGGCTTCCGCGCTGCCGCCGGCCTTGCGGCTCGGCACCTCGTCATGGAGCTATCCGGGCTGGGCCCACCTCGTCTGGGACGGCGAGTACGCCGAGTCGGCGCTGTCGAAGAACGGGCTCGCGGCGCTGGCGCAGCATCCGCTCTTTCGCACCGTGAGCCTGGACCGCAACTTCTATCGCGCGCTCACCGCGAGCCAGTACGCGCGCTATGCGGCCATGGTGCCCGACGACTTCCGTTTCGTGGTGAAGGCGCCGAGCCTCGTGACCGATGCCACGGTGCGCGACGAAAGCGGCCGCGGCACGCAGGCCAACCCGGTGTTCCTGAACCGCGAGCTCGCGGTCCAGGAGTTCGTGCAGCCCGCGCTCGAGGGCCTGGGCCACCGCATCGGCGCGCTGGTGTTCCAGTTGAGCCCGATTCCTTCGCAGCTGCTGGCCGACACGCCGGCGCTGCTCGCGCGCATCGGCGTCATGCTCGAAGCGCTGCCCAACTTGAAGCCAACGGCGCCCGACGCGGTGATCGCCGTCGAGGTGCGCGACCCGCAACTGCTCTCACCCGCCTTCGCGGCCATGCTGCGCAGCGTGGGCGCCACCTTCTGCATGGGCCTGCATGCCAAGATGCCGCCGATCGAGGCGCAACTGCCGATGCTGCGCGCGCTCTGGCCGGGGCCACTGGTGTGCCGCTGGAACCTGCACCGCCGGCACGGCCGCTTCGGCTACGAAGATGCCGAGAAGCTCTACGGCCCCTTCGACAGGATCGTCGACCCCGACCCGGAGACGCGCGCGGCGCTCGCGAAGGTGATCGCCGGCACCACCGGCGCCGGCCAGCGCGCCTACGTCACGGTCAGCAACAACGCCGAGGGCTGCGCGCCGCTGACCATCGCCTCGCTCGCGCGCGACGTGGTCGAAGCCGCACAGCGCTGAGGGCGCGGCTCAGGCGTCCAGCGCCAGGTACACGCGTCCGCCCTCGATCTTCACCGGATAGCTGCGCAGGTCCTCGGTGAGCGGCGCGCACATCGCCTTGCCGCTGCGCACGTCGAAGCGGCCCTGGTGCAGCGGGCATTCGATCTCGTGGCCTTCGAGAAAACCGTCACACAGCCGCGCATGGCCGTGGGTGCAGATGTTGTCGGTGGCATGGATGCCGTCTTCGGTGCCGTAGAGCGCGATGTCGCGCCCCTGCACCTCGATGCCGATCACGTCGTCGGCGGGAACGTCGTCGACCGCCGCGGCGTCGACCCAGGTGGTGGTGCTCATGTGTTCGTTCCTGGCTCAGTTGTCGGGCTTGAGGCCGGCACGCTCGATCACCGGCTTCCAGCGCGCGAGCTCGTCGGCCATGAACTTGGCGAGCGCCTCGGGCGTGCTGCCGACCGGGTCGAAGTACGCGGTCTGCAGCCGCTTCTGGGTCTCGGGGTCTTTCAGCACCGCGGCGATCTCGCGGCTCATGCGCTGCACCACGTCGCTCGACGTGCCCTTGGGCGCCATGTAGGCGAACCACGGCACGGCCTGGATGTCGGGAATGCCCGATTCACGCAGCGTCGGCAGCTCGGGCAGCAGCGCCGAACGCTCGGCCGAGGTGACGGCCAGCGCCTTGAGGCGGCCGGCCTTGGCCTGCGGCATCACGGCGACCGGCGGCAGGCAGGCGTAGTGCACGTCGCCCTGGATGATCGCGGTGACGGCCTGCCCCGACGATGCGTACGGAATGTGCACCGCGAACGACTGGGTCTTCGCCTTGATGAGCTCCACGCCCAGGTGCGAGATCGATCCGTTGCCGGTCGAGGCGAAGTTGAACTTGCCGGGGTTCGCCTTCATGGCGGCGAGCCAGCCCTTGACCGAATCGACGTTCATCGCGTTGGACACCGCACACACGTTGGGCGTGGTGGCCGCGAGCGAGACCGGCACCAGGTCCTTGAAGGGGTCGTACGGCAGGTTCTTGAAGAGTACGGTGTTGTAGACCAGCGGCGCGTTCACCGACAGCAAAAAGGTGTAGCCGTCGGGCTGCGCCTTGCTGACCGAATCCGTGCCCGTATTGCCGCCCGCGCCGGGCTTGTTCTCCACGATCAGCGGCTGGCCGATGCGTGCCGCGAGCTTGTCGTTGACGATGCGCGCGAGGATGTCGGGCGACGAGCCGGCGCCGTAGGGCACCACGATGCGCACCGGGCGCTGCGGCCATTCCTGCGCATGGGCGCTCGCGGCCAGCGCGGTTGCGGCAATGCTCAACCAAAGACGAAGCGATTTCATGATGTTGCCTCCAGGTCGACCATGCCTTGATGGTCCTGTTGTTCTCGCGCGATAAAACCCGCGATCAGCGCGCGGTAGGCGGCCTCGACCACCTCGGGGTAGGCGCCCTCCGCTTCGGCCAGCGCGCGCACCTTGTCGATCACTTCCTGCTGGCGCTGCGGCGCAGACACCTGGAAGGCATCGCGCTTGAAGCGCGCGGCGTCCTTCACGTAGCGGCCGCGTTCGGCCAGCAGCGCGACGATCTTGCGGTCGAGCGCATCGATGTTCTGGCGCACCTCGGCCAGCGTGGCGCACAGCGGCCGGTAGTCCGGGTCGACAAAGCGCCTGAGCGGCGCACCGTGGGTGTCGGGTTCTTTTTTTTCGGTCATGGGGTTCAGATCGGATAGATGATGGAATTCGGGATCATTTCGCTGTCGAATACGCACAGGCGCTCGGCAAACTTCAGGCCGTCGGGCGTCGGCACGACCCGGTCGATGTAGCGCCCCACGTTGAACACGGTGGAGGGCCCGTCGAGCTTGGTGCGAAAGACCGCATAGTTGGCCTCGCTGTGGATCGCGCCGTCGTCGTCGACCCGGTGCACCACCGGCAGGCCGACCACATGGCGCTGGTAGTACGGATCGTGGAACAGCGTCTCCTGGATGCCGTAGACGCGGTCTTCGAGCATGCCGCGGCTCTCGAACGATAGCGTGGCGAGCGGCAGGCCGCGCGCGTGGTTCTCGCGCGGCTGCAGCCGATAGCTGCACTGTTCGATGAAGAAGCCGGGCCACAGGTCCCACTGGCCCGAATCGACCGCATGTGCATAGGCCGCATAGAGCCCCGCGAGTTCGAGGTAGGCGCCGGGGTCGAGCTTTTTCGTCATGCCGCCTCCATCACGTCGCGCCAGTAGCGGTACATGCCGCGGATCAGCGTCTCGGTCACCATGTGGTCGGTGTTCGCTACTTCGCGCCCACCGAGCTCGGCGAGCGTGCGGTGGAACGGCTTCTGCTCGAAGCCTTGCTGCGAGAACTCGATCACCTCGCCATCGTCGGCCGACACGAAGCCCGCCGGGCCGAACAGGTTGGCTTGGCGCAAGCGGCGCTGCGTCATCTCGGCGGTGTCGTCCTCGAAGCCGAAATGCGTCCAGACGAAATTGAAGGCATCGTGGCCCACGGGCTGGATGTGGCGCGTCGAGACGCTGTTGACCTGCTGCTGCAGGATCAGGCTCGGGAACAGCGTCATCATCACCGCGGTCGGCCCACCCCACCAGGGCTCGGGCACGATGTCGAGAAAGCGCGGGTCCTTCAGCTGCATGCTCTCCTTGAAGCTCGACACCTGCGTGACCTGCGCCGCCTTGCCCGCGCTGCCGCGCGTGGAGATCATCGCGGCGTGGCGGCCGCGCGCATCCATCTTGAGCTCGGACTTGTTGTCGGCGCGCCAGAGCCCGAAGGTGACGAACCAGGTGTGCAGCAGGCCCGGGTGGTACGGGTCCTTGATGTTCTCCTGCATCAGCTTCCAGTTGCCCGGGATGCGCTGGCGGCTGTAGCCCAGGATCGTGAGCTTGCGGCCGTCGAACAGGCGGTCGAAGTAATGCAGGATGTCGGGGCCGAGAAAATCCTCGAACGATTCGATGCCGTGGTCGAACGATGCAAACACCACGCCGCCGCGCGAGGCGACCTTGAGCTTCGTCAGGCCGTGGTCCTCGGTCTTGAAGTCGGGCGGCATGCCGCCATGGACCTTGCCATCCTGCTTCACGCCGCGCCGGAACGGGACGCCCTGCAGGTCGCCCTTGAGCGTGTAGTTCCACTGGTGATAGGGGCAGACGAACTCCTTGCGGTTGCCATGGCGCTCGCGGCAGAACTGCATGCCGCGGTGGGCACAGACGTTCTCGAACACATGGATCTCACCGGCCTCGTCGCGCGCCATGACGACCGAGCGCTCGCCGATCGCGGTGCGCTTGAAGTCGCCCGGGTTCGGTATCTCGGCTTCGAGTCCCACGTAGCACCAGTGCTTCTCGTAGAAGAAGCGCTGAAGTTCCTTCTTGTGCAGCGCCTCGTCGGTGTAGGCCATGAAGGGAATGCGGCTGGTCTTGTCGTTCTCCCATGCGAGTTCGATGGGGAACACGGTCTGCGTCGTCATCGTGGGGTCTCCTTTCGTTCGAATTCTTCAGGTGCCTTGCAGGTAGAAGGCGTCGGCGTGGATCTGCTCGGGCGCCAAGCCGCGGCTGCGCACGAGCTGCGTGACGGCCTCGACCATCGGCGGCGAGCCGCAGAGGTAGGCGCGCCAGCCTTCGAAGCCACCGGGCCAGTCGGCGCGGATCGCATCGGTGATGAGGCCCTGGCGCTGCCCTTCGCGCGCGGGGCCGGTGACGACCACCACGTGCACGTTCAGCCCCGGATGCTGCGCCTGGAGTGCGCGCAGTTCGTCCAGGCCGTACACGTCCGCGTCGGAACGCACGCCCAGGTACAGGTGGATCGGCTGCATCAGGTCGGCGGCGACGGCGCCGCGCACGATCGACAGGATCGGCGCGAGCCCGGTGCCGCCCGCCGCGCAGAGCATGGGCCCGCGGTGCTTGGTGCGCAGGTAGGCCGTGCCCAGCGGACCGCTCACGCGCACCGCATCGCCGAGCTGCAGCCGGTCGAAGACGTGGTCGGTGACGCGCCCGCCCGGCACCCGGCGCACGTGGAATTCGAGTTCCGCGTCGTCGCAAAGTCCGGCCATCGAATACGGCCGCACGAGGTCGGGCGCGAACTGCAGCTGCGCATACTGGCCGGGCGAGAACGCAAGCGGCTTGTTCGGCTTGAGCCGCAGGCGGCGGATGTCATGGGTGAGCGCATCGATGGCCGTGACCGTGGCCTTGAGGATGCGTGCCGGATGCACCACCACCTCGTCGGGCTCGGGAATCTCGATCGCGCAGCTTTCGGTCAGCGTGGCCTGGCAGGCCAGCACGTAGCGTTCGCCCTGCCCGTCCGGGCGGATCGCGTCCTGGCCGCCGTCGAGCACCTGGCCCCCCACCACCTTGCAGCGGCAGGTGCCGCAACGCCCCGACAGGCAGCTGTACGACACGGGTACGTCGTGCGCGCGCAGCACTTCGAGCAGGTTCGCGCCGGGGCGAACCTCGAGGGTGCGGGCAAGCGGGTGAATGTGCAGGTCCATCGGGGGCTCTTTCTTGGGCCGGCGGCGTCGGGCGCCATGGCCGGCTTGTCTCTGTGCCGCGATGATGCGCGGCCGTGTCGAATTGACCAATAGAATTTGGTGAATCGATGACATCACGCTCATGAATAAAGGTCCGGCATGCAACTCAAGGACATCGACCTCAACCTGCTGCTGGTGTTCGACCGCATGCTGGCCGAGAAGCGCGTCTCTGCGGTGGCCGAATCGCTCGGCCTCTCGCAGCCGGCCATCAGCAACGCGCTCGCGCGGCTGCGCAAGCTGCTCGGCGACGAGCTGTTCCTGCGCACCGCGCGCGGCATGGAGCCGACGCCGTTCGCGCTGCAGCTGGCCGAGCCGGTCGCCTATGCGATGGGCGCGCTGCACGGCGCGCTCAACCAGCAGGTGGTGTTCGATCCGGCCACCAGCACGCGCAGCTTCACGCTCGCGATGACGGACATCGGCGAGATCTACTTCACGCCCCGGCTCATGGAGGCGCTGTCGCACGCGGCGCCGGGCGTGACGATCAGTACGGTGCGCAACAACAGCAGTGCGCCCGCGAGCCTGCGCGACGAGCTCGAGGCCGGCCACGTCGACATCGCCATCGGGCTGCTGCCGCAGCTCAAGGCTGGCGTGTTCCAGCGCCGGCTGTTTCTGCAGCGCTACGTGTGCCTGTTCTCTGCCGCACATCCGCTCGCGCGCAAGCGCAGCGTGTCATTGAAGGACTTCGGCGCGGCCGACCATGTGCTGGTGCAGGCGGCCGGCACCGGTCACGGCAAGGCCGACGACGTGATGGCCGCGCAAGGCATCCAGCGTCGCATCCGGCTCAAGGTGCCGCACTTCGTGGCGATCGGCCACATCCTGCGCGCGAGCGGAATGATCGCGACCGTGCCCGAGCGCCTCGCACAGAGCATTGCCGAACCGTTCGGGCTGGTGTGGCGGCCCCATCCGGTGGCGCTGCCGCAGATCGCGATCAACCTGTTCTGGCATGCGAAGGTGCACCGCGAGCCGGGCAACCAGTGGCTGCGCGGGCTGCTGTTCGACCACTTTGCCGACGGCGCCTGAATGTGGCGCTCGTCAGGCGGGCCAGCGCGCGAGCACGTCGTACACACCCTTGCCGACATGGCTTTCGACCAGCGCGAAGGCGTCGGCATGCCAGCGCACCGGCGCGACGGCCTGCCGCGCGATCGTGCGCGGGGTCCGCGCCAGCGTCATGTGCGGCGTGAAGCCGTGCTCGGGCTTGAAGCCCACGTCGGCCAGTGCTTCGCCCAGGCGCTGCCGGAAAGCCGTCAACGCTGCGTTGCGGCTGTCGTCGGCGCACAGAACGAAGGCCTGGCTCTTGTCGAAGCGCATGGCTTCGTCGAACACGATCTCGAACACGGGTGGCGGCACCGCCGCTGCGGCATCGCGCGCGGCCTGCAACTGCTTGGCTGGCACGGCTGCGAAATCGCCGAGATGGTGCAGCGTGACGTGCAGGCGGTGCGGCTCGACCCGCTTGCCATTGAGCGCATGCCGATCGTCGAGCTGCGCCGCCAGCGCGGCCACCGAACCGGCAAGCTCGGGCGGCGGAAAGATCGCGAAGAACAGCGAGCGGGCCAGGCGCACCCGGGGCTTGGCGGTGCCGCGCTTGCGCCGCAACGGCGGCGGTGGCGGATCGATGCCGGGGAGAAGAAGCTGTTCGGTCATGGGACTCTGTCGATGCGCCGGAGGCAGCGTGCGCAGCGCCTCCGGCCAAACGCGCAATATTGGCACAATGCGCCGCACCACACCCCTGATCGATCCCGCATGACAGCCCCTCCCCTGATCGACGGCCCCGACGGCCACCCCCGCTGCCACTGGTGCGCGGCCACGCCCGAATACACGGCTTACCACGACAACGAATGGGGCTATCCGGTCGCCGACGACCGGCGCCTGTTCGAGAAGATCAGCCTCGAGGGTTTCCAGTCGGGGCTCAGCTGGCGCACCATTCTTGCGAAGCGCGAGAACTTTCGCGCGGCCTTCGAGGGTTTCGATTTCGACAAGGTCGCCCGCTTCACGCAGGACGACGTCGCGCGCCTGCTGCAGGACGCGGGCATCGTGCGCCACCGCGGCAAGATCGAGGCGGTGATCCACAACGCCGCACGCGCGCAGGAGATGGTCGCGCGCGAAGGCTCGCTCGCGGCCTTCTTCTGGGCCTACGAACCCGCAGCGCTCGACACGCCGCAGACGGCCTCGACCTCCGAGGCATCGGTGGCGATCTCGAAGGCGCTCAAGAAGCTCGGCTGGAAGTTCGTCGGGCCCACGACCGTGTATGCGTTCATGCAGGCGATGGGACTCATCAACGATCACGCCGAAGGCTGCGTGGTCCGCTCGAAGGTGGACCGCGCACGCGGCGCGTTCAAGCGCCCGCGGAACTCGGCACCGGCGGCGCGGGTCTGACCCGTCATGCGCGCACCGGCCCAACCCACCCCTGACAGCGCCCGTCGCATTCTGCTCGCCGCGGCCATCGTCGGCGCACCCGCGCTCTGGCTCGGTGCCCGCGCCCAACCCGCGCCCGCGCGCATCGCCACGCCAGCCCAGACCGAAGGCCCGTTCTACCCCGTGCGCCTGCCGCAGGATGCCGACCACGACCTGCTGCAGAACGGCACGCTGCGCTACGGCCGCGGCCAGCCGGCCTGGGTCGACGGCACCGTGACCGACCTGGAAGGCAAGCCCGTGCGCGGCGCGCAGGTCGAGATCTGGCAATGCGACGAGAACGGCCACTACCACCACCCGGGTGACGGCGACCGCGCGGACGCCGCGTTCCAGGGCTTCGGCCGCGTCGCCGTGGGCGACGACGGCCGCTACCGTTTTCGCACCATCCGGCCGGTGCCCTACAGCGGCCGCACACCGCACATCCACGTCAAGGTGAAGCTCGGTGCGCGCGAGCTGTTGACGACGCAGCTCTATGTGGCCGGCGACCCGGGCAATGCGCGCGACGGGCTCTGGCGCCGTCTGCCGGAGGCCGCGCGCGACGCCGTGACCGTGCCGTTCGAGCGCGGTGCGGACGGACTGCGGGCGCGGTTTCCGATCGTGGTTGCGGTCTAGCAAGCTGCAAAGAAATCGAGTATCTGCTCGCCGAGCAGCTGTTCGCCGCTGTCGAAGTGCGCAACGATCGACACATGGTTGTGTTGCGCCATCGTCATGTGGCGCGGCGCGACGCCACGGGCCACGGCAACCCGATGGACGAATTCCGCCGCATAGACGTCGAGCAGCGGGTTCTCGTACTGCGCATTGACGACGAACAGCGGCAGCGCGAGGTGCGCCGCGTGCGCCATGGGGGCCAGATCCTGGTAGCAGCCTTCGTCGTCGCCGTAATAGGCCCGCACGCCCGCCGCGTTGGGGTTCTCCGGCAAGGTATCGGCGCGCAGCCGGGCCGACACCAGCACCAGGCAGCGCAGGCCGCGCCGCAGGTGGGCCAGCGACGGATCGCAGGCAAAGCTCGCTGCGTGGGTGCCGCCGGCCGAATGGCCGATCAGGCAGACGCGGCGCGGATCGCCGCCGAAGCCGCCGATGTGCTCGGCCACCCAGGCGCATGCGGCTGCCACGTCGAGGGCGCCCTGCGGATGCGACGCCTCGGGTGCGAGCCGGTACTCCACGTTGACCCCCACGCAGCCTTGGCGCGCGAACCAGGTCAGCACGTTGGCGTACATGGCTTCGTTGATGTCCTTGGCGCCACGCACGAACGCGCCGCCATGCACGAAGACCACCACGGGTGCTTCGCGCGCCGTGGCCGGGCGATAGACGTCCAGCACCTGGCGCGGATGCGTTCCGTAGGCCAGCTCGCGCGTGACCGCGATGCCGCTGCGCGTCGCCGCCATCAGCACGGGCAGGTAGGCGGCCTTGACCCTGTCGCCCGCCGTGCGGATGTCCTTCTGCCACACGGGGCCGACCTCGCGCAGCAGCGCGTCCAGTTCCGCAGACCGGCCGGCGATGCGCATGGCGGTCAGTCGGGCCGGAAGGCGAAAGCCTCGACCTCGAAACACCAGTCCGGATGCGCCAGCGCCGCGACCACCACCAGCGTCGAGGCGGGGCGCGCCGACCCGAGGTAGACGCTGCGGATCGCATTGAGCCGCGGCAGGTCCGCGGCACGGGTGAGATAGGTCGAGACCTTGGTCAGGTGCGACGCGTCCATGCCGGCCGTTGCGAGCACCGCCATCAGGTTCTTCCAGGCCTGGTCGGCCTGTGCGTCGAAGCCTTGCAGCAGAAGGCCGTCGCGGTCCGTGCCGATCTGGCCTGCGACATGCAGCCATGTGCCGGGGCCCTGGACAGCAATGCCATGGCTGTAGGCGCCCGCAGGCGCTGCGACGGTGTCGGGAGCGATGCGTCGATGCATGGCCGCCTCAGTGCACGACGCTGTCGATTTCGGGGATCGCCGGGATCTCGACACCGTAGACGCCGATGTCCTCGCGGATCTTGTCGACGCCCCGCTTGATGATGCCGATCTCTTCGTCGGGGTGCGTTGCGCCGAGGCCGTGGTCGGCGGCCAGCGCGCGGTTGCGCCCGGACCGCTCGCGCTCTGCCTCCGGCAGGTTGACGACGGCATAGACCCCGTTGAGCAGGCTGCCGCGCAGCTTCTTCGCGACCTTGAGCCCGATAAGGCGCTTCTCCTCGGCGGGCAGCTCGCTGAAGAAGCGCCGCATGATGATGCGGCCGAACTGGATGTGGCGCGCCTCGTCGCGCAGGATCAGCCGGCAGGCCTCGCGGATGGAGTCGAAGCGCGCGTTCTCGTAGCGCGCCTGCAGCAGGTCGCCCGACAGCTGCTCGAACAGCGTGTTGACCGAGAGGCCCGCGAAGAAGCTCATCGCCTTCTCGTCCGTCTCGTCGTGGAAGCGCGGAATGATGTCCTTGAAGTAGTCCGAGCGCGGCATCGGCTCGTACGCGGCCAGCGCGTCGGCGATCCGGAAGCTGGCTTCGTGGTGCCGGAACTCCTCGGCGATGAAGTTGGTGATGTGCTGCTTCACCTCGAAGGGCTGGTGCTGGAAGATCGCATCGCGCAGGCGTTCGGCGCCATAGGGCGTGGCGCCGTGCTCCATCCATGCGCGCAGGCTCCACCATTCGGCACCGGCCCGGCGGACCTCGGGCGGAAGCTCGGCTTTCTGCAGGTCCGAATAGTCGATGTCGGTGACGGGGTTCCAGGCCAGCTCGCGCGCCTGCGTGCACAGGCGCCAGACCTCGGGGTATTCGATCTTCGAGACGACCGGGTACGGATTCGGAACGGCGGGGATCTCTTCGAGCAAAGACGGTTGCATGGCGCGCTTCCTTCGGCAGTGGGGGAATGCCACGCATGCTAGGTTCGCCACAGTGATACATCCAATACCGTTTGGATGGTGCGGTGATCCAATCCGTGTATATCCATTCGGCGAGCAAGGCACCCCAGATGATCGAATTCAGGCAACTGCGTCAGTTCGTGGTCGTGGCGGAAGAACTCAACTTCGGCCGTGCGGCGGAGAAGCTGCACATGTCGCAGCCGCCCTTGAGCGTGGCCATCCGCAACCTCGAGGCGCAGGTGGGCACGCTGCTGATCGACCGCAGCCGGCACCACGTGCGCCTCACGCCCGCGGGCAAGGTGTTCCTGAAGGACGCGCAGCGGCTGCTGACCCAGGCCCATGCCGCCACCGAGCGAGCCCGGCGCGCGGCCCAGGGCGCCGAGGGCGCACTCAGCCTGTCGTTCGTGCCGAGCGCCGCGCTCGACCTGCTGCCGGAAGTCTTCAAACGCTTTCAACGCGACTACCCGACGGTGCACCTGCAGGTGACCGCCGACACCACCACGCGCCAAGTCGAGGCACTGCGGCGAGCCGAGGTCGACCTGGCATTGGTCGTCGGGCCGCTGCAGGACGTGCCCGACCTTGCGTTCGTCGACCTCAAGGCCCAGCCCTTCGTGATCGCGGTGCCGCGCAGCCATGCGCTCGCGTCGCAGCGCAGCGTCAAGATCAAGGCGCTGGCCGCGGAACCCTTCATCACCTTTCCGGCCGCCGAGGGCGCGGGCTTCGTGGGGGCGCTGCTGAGTGCATGCAAGGCCGCGGGCTTCTCGCCCCGGGTGGTGCACGAGGCCTCGCAGATGCAGGCCGTGCTGACCTTGGTGGCCGGTGGGTTGGGCATCGCGCTGGTGCCGGCCTCGATGCGCATGCTGGCGATGAAAGAGGTGGCCTTCCTCGACGTAGCCGCGACGCGCGTCCCGCCGACCTACCAATTGGCGTTCGCCTACAGCCGCAGCAACGACAACCCCGTGATCCATTCCTTCCTCTCGGTGGCGGCCAAGGTCGTCGCGCAGGCCCGCGGCAGCTGACCGGATCAGCTCTGCCCGGCAGGCGCTGGTGATTCGATTCATGTATGGATTCGGTACGCAGTCCGTATTGGACGTTATGAGGCGCGGTTTGCATCATGCGGCGAGGAAGCGCGATGAAGCGCTCCGTGCCGCCCTGCCCGCCCACTGGAGTCCACGATGAAATCAATGATGAAGAAGCTGTTCGCCGTTCCGGTCCTGATGGCTGCGGCCGTGGTCGCCGGGCCCTCGCTCGCCCAGACCTTTCCGGCCCGTCCGGTCACCCTCGTGGTGCCCTATCCGCCCGGCGGGTCGGCCGACATCCTCGCACGCACTGTGGGCGAGCAGCTCGCCACGCGCCTCGGGCAACCCGTCATCGTGGAGAACAAGGCCGGCGCCGGCACCGCCATCGGCGCTCGCTTCGTGGCCGATGCCAAGCCGGACGGCCACACCCTGCTCATGGGGACGGTGAGCTCGCAGGCGATCAACCCGGCCATGAGCAAGGTGGGCTACGACCCGGTCAAGGGCTTCGCCGTGGTTGGCCCGCTGGCCTCGATTCCGTTCGTGCTGGTCGCCCATCCCGCTGCGCCCTACGGCAACGTCTCGGAATTGATCGCCGCGGGCAAGAAGAGCCCGGGCACGATCAGCTATGCCTCGGCCGGGCCGGGAACCTCCAACCACCTGGCCGGCGAAATGCTAGCGAACGCGGCGCGCATCCAGCTGATGCACGTGCCCTATCGCGGCAGCGCACCCGCGCTCGCGGACGTGCTGGCCGGGCACGTGCCGCTGATGTTCGACCTGCAGACCACGGCCATTCCCAACCTGAAGGCCGGCAAGGTCAAGGCGCTCGCCGTGACCGGCCTCAAGCGCAGCCCCCTGCTGCCCGATGTACCAACGGTGGCGGAAAGCGGCCTGCCCGATTTCGAGGTCAGCGCCTGGTTCGGCGTGTTCGCGCCGGCCAAGGTGCCGCAACCGGTGCTGAAGCAGTTGTCCGATGCATTGGCCGAGGTGATGCAGGCGCCCGCCATGGTGCAGCGGCTGCGCGACATCGGCACCGAGCCGGATGCGCGCAATGCGGCGCAGTTTGCGCGCTATACGGAATCGGAAGTTGGCAAGTACGCGTTGATCGTCAAGTCGGCCGGGCTTGCGCCTTGAGGGACGATCGTGCAGCACCGGCGCTGCGGCCGCCGGGCCGGGGTGACCTCACTCCCACTCGATCGTCGCCGGCGGCTTGCTCGACACGTCGTACGTCACCCGGTTGATCCCGCGCACCTCGTTGATGATCCGTCCCGACACCTTCTTGAGCAGCGCATACGGCAGCTCGGCCCAGTCGGCGGTCATGAAATCACTGGTCTGCACGGCGCGCAGCGCGACGACGTAGTCGTAGGTGCGGCCGTCGCCCATCACGCCCACGCTCTTCACGGGCAGGAACACGGTGAAGGCCTGGCTCGTGAGGTCGTACCAGCTCTTGCCGGTGGCTTCGTCGGTGAAGTTGCGCAGCTCCTCGATGAAGATCGCATCGGCGCGGCGCAGGAGGTCGGCGTATTCCTTCTTCACTTCGCCGAGGATGCGCACGCCCAGGCCGGGGCCGGGGAACGGATGGCGGTACACCATCTCGGGCGGCAGGCCGAGCGCCACGCCGAGCTCGCGCACCTCGTCCTTGAACAGGTCGCGCAGCGGCTCGAGCAGCTTGAGGCCGAGCTGCTCGGGCAGGCCGCCGACGTTGTGGTGGCTCTTGATGGTGACGGCCTTCTTGCTCTTGGCGCCGCCCGACTCGATGACGTCGGGGTAGATGGTGCCCTGCGCCAGGAAGGTCGCGCCCTTGTGGCCCTGGTCGCCGGCCTTGAGCTTCGCGGCCTCCTGCTTGAACACGGTGACGAACTCGCCGCCGATGATCTTGCGCTTGGCTTCGGGGTCGCTCACGCCCGCGAGCTTGCCGAGGAACAGGTCGCTCGCGTCGACGCGGATCACCTTGGCGTGCAGCTTGCCTGCGAACATCTCCATCACCTTGTCGCCCTCGTCGAGGCGCAGCAGCCCGTGGTCGACGAAGACGCAGGTCAACTGGTCGCCGATGGCGCGGTGGATGAGCGCGGCGGCCACGCTCGAATCGACACCACCCGAGAGGCCGAGGATGACTTCTTCATCGCCCACCTGCGCACGGATCTTCTCGACGGCCTCGGCGACGTGGTCGCGCATGACCCAGTCGGGCCTGGCTTCGCAGATGCCGAGCACGAAGCGCTCGAGAATGGCCTTGCCCTGCACCGTGTGCGTGACCTCGGGGTGGAACTGCAGCGCGTAGTAGCGGCGCGCCTCGTCGGCCATGCCGGCGATCGGGCAGCTCTCGGTGCTGGCCATGAGCTTGAAGCCGGGCGGTAGCTCGGTGACCTTGTCGCCGTGGCTCATCCACACGTTGAGCATGCCGTGGCCTTCGGGCGTGGTGAAGTCGGCGATCTCTTTCAGCAGCGCGGTGTGGCCATGCGCGCGCACGGCGGCGAAGCCGAACTCGCGCTTGTGCCCGCCCTCGACCTTGCCGCCGAGTTGGTGCGCCATGGTCTGCATGCCGTAGCAGATGCCGAGCACCGGCACGCCGAGGTCGAACACGGCCTGCGGCGCCTTGTCGGTGGTTTCCTCGTACACGCTGGCGTGGCTGCCCGAAAGGATCACGCCCTTCAGGTGCCCGTCGGCGGCGTATTCGCGCACCCATTCGTCGCTGACGTCGCAGGGATGCACTTCGCTGAGCACATGCGCCTCGCGCACGCGGCGCGCGATGAGCTGGGTGACCTGCGAGCCGAAGTCGAGAATGAGGATCTTGTCGTGTTGCATGGTGAGGGCTCAGAAATGAAGGCAGACGATGCCGCAGGACTTGGCTGCAGCGACGAGTTTGTGGTCGAGCGAGGCGAGTTGCCCGTTGAGGCGAAGCACGAGTTCGAGGTACGTGGCGTCGTAGAAAGTCAGGTCATGGGCCAGCGCCATCCGGCCGACCTGCGCCTGCCGATGCGCCGACAGCGGCACGTCGACCTGCGCCTGCACCCTGGCGAGCAGCGCCAGGCCCTGTTCGAGCTGCTGCGCGTCGAGGCGTTCGCGGCGCACGCCCATGACGAGCATGTTGCCCATTTCCCATGACCACAGCAGCGGGACGTGGAACACGTCGTTGGGTTCGATGGCCTGCAGGTAGAGCGCCTGCGCCGCATCGCTGCACTCGTCGGGCAGCACCCACGCGGCGGCGGCCGAGGCGTCGATGACGATGGGCTTCATCGGCGGTCCGCGTCCCGAAGGCTCTTCCAGTCGGAATAGCCCGGGACGGCAGGTTTCACGCCCGCCTGGTATTCGCGCAATTGCGCCAGGGCCTGCTGGCGAATTCGCTCGCGCTCGGTCTCCGAAGGCTGCGCGTCGGCTTCATGCACGATGCGCGCGATCTTCTTGCCGTGGCGCGTGATCACCACTTCCTCGCCCGCCTCCACCGCTTGAAGCAGCGCAGAGAAGCGGTCCTTGGCTTGATGCACCGAGACGGTTTGCATAAAAGTCTGGCCTGAAAAAGAAATTGGGCCAGATTATAACAATCTGGCCCAACTTTCGTATCTGGCGCGAATCAGTCGGCCCGGTAGTTCGGCGCTTCCTTGGTGATCTGCACGTCGTGCACATGGCTCTCGCGGATGCCGGCCGTGGTGATCTCGACGAATTCGGCCTTGTTCTTCATCTCGTCGATGGTGGCGCAGCCGCAGTAGCCCATGCTGGCGCGTAGGCCGCCGGCCATCTGGTAGACGATCGAGACCATCGTGCCCTTGTAGGGGACCCGGCCTTCGATGCCTTCGGGCACCAGCTTGTCGGCGTTCGGGTTGCCCGTGCTCGATTCCTGGAAGTAGCGGTCGGCGCTGCCTTGCTGCATGGCGCCGATGGAGCCCATGCCGCGGTAGCTCTTGTAGCTGCGGCCCTGGAACAGCACGATCTCGCCGGGCGCCTCTTCGGTGCCCGCGAACATGCCGCCCATCATCACGGTGCTCGCGCCGGCGGCGATGGCCTTGGCGATGTCGCCCGAATAGCGGATGCCGCCATCGGCGATCAACGGAACGCCGGTGCCCTGCAGCGCGGTGGCGACGCTGTCGACCGCCATGATCTGCGGCACGCCCACGCCCGCGACGATGCGGGTGGTGCAGATCGAGCCGGGGCCGATGCCGACCTTGACCCCGTCGGCGCCCGCCTCGACCAGCGCGCGCGCCGCGTCGCCCGTGGCGATGTTGCCGCCGATCACGTCGACCTGCGGATAGTTCTGCTTGACCCAGCGCACGCGCTCGATCACGCCCTTGCTATGGCCGTGCGCGGTGTCGACCACGATGGCATCGACACCGGCCTTGACCAGCGCCTCGACGCGCTCCTCGGTGCCCTCGCCCACGCCGACCGCCGCACCCACGCGCAGGCGGCCCGAAGGGTCGCGCGCGGCGTTGGGAAAGCTGGTCTGCTTGGTGATGTCCTTGACGGTGATCAGGCCCTTGAGCACGAAGTCGTCGTCGATGACGAGCAGGCGCTCGAGCTTGTACTTGTTGAGCAGCGCCTTGCCCTCGGCGGGCGTGGCGCCCTCCTTCACGGTCACCAGCTTCTCGCGCGGCGTCATGATCTCGCTGACCGGCACGTCGTAGCGGGTCTCGAAGCGCAGGTCGCGGCTGGTGACGATGCCCACCACCTTGCCGCCATCGACCACCGGGAAGCCCGAGATGCCGAGCTCGTCGGACAGCTGCATGACCTGCAGCACGGTGTGCGTGGGGGTGATGACCACCGGATCGCGCAGCACGCCGGACTCGTAGCGCTTGACTCTGGCCACTTCGGCGGCCTGCTGCTGCGCGGTGAGGTTCTTGTGCACGATGCCGATGCCGCCTTCCTGCGCGATCGCGATCGCGAGGCGGGCTTCGGTCACGGTGTCCATGGCCGCCGAGACGAGCGGCAGGTTCAGCGTGATGTTGCGGGAGAGTTTGGTCGCGAGGGAGGTGTCCTTGGGCAGGACCTGGGAGAACGCTGGCACCAACAACACGTCGTCGAAGGTGAGCGCTTTGCCGAGAAGGCGCATGGGTGAAGCTCCAAAAGACGGATTGTAACGACGCCCGGTACTTACCCGAAGCCTGCAGGGTTTGCGCGGCCGCCGACCTGCACGGCAGCTGGCAAAACGTCGCCAATTCCCAACTCGCCCGCTCCGGCGCCCGCCGCCGCGATGTTGCAAAACGTAAGGCGCGGCTAAACTCCCGCTCATGAAGTTTGCGCATCGGCTCGTACTGGGATGGATTTGCTGCCTGCTGCCGCTTGCGGCCGGCGCGCAGTGGCAATGGGTCGACAACCAGGGCAAGAAGGTCTTCAGCGACCAACCTCCGCCTTCGAACGTGCCCGAGAAGAACATCCTGCGCCGCGCGGGCGTGCCGCCTTCGCGCGGTGCCGCCGCCACCGCACCGGTCGAAGCGGCACCGGCGGCCGAGGCCGCGCCGCCCAAGCCCGCGGGCGTCGACAAGGAGCTCGAGGCGAAGAAGAAGAAGGCCGAGGACGAGGAAAAGGCCCGGCAGGACGCCGAGGCCGCGAAGGTCGCGAAGGCCAAGGCCGAGAACTGCGACCGCGCGCGCCAGGCCAAGGCCACCTACGACAGCGGCATGCGCGTCGCGCGGGTCAACGCCAGCGGCGAGCGCGAGATCCTCGACGACACGGCACGCGCCGCGGAACAGAAGCGGCTGCAGTCGATCATCCAGAGCGACTGCAAGTAGCCGTCAGCGCGTTCGGTCAGTAACCGGCCTTGCCGCCCTTGCGCTGCTTGGCAAAGAGCCCGGTGCCCCGGGCGCCCTGGCGCTGGAAGCGTTCGCGCCGCGCCACCTTCGGGTCGACCGCGAGCGGCCGGCAAAGCTCCACGCGGTCGCCGTCCTGCAGCGGCTGGTCCCAGGCCGCTTCCCTGCCCCAGACGCCGGGCGTCATCGTGCTGCGCCAGTCCAGTTGCGGAAAGCGCTCGGCCAGCGCGCTCGCACCCACCGCATCGGCGAGCGTGGCACCGGGCGCAAGCCGCAGGGCCTGCTCGAACACCTCACGCGGCGCGGGCGAGCAGCTCAGCGTGACTTCGATCATCAGGCGCTGCCGTAGACCTGCTCCGCGCGCTTCACGAAGGCCTCGACGAGGCTCGATGCGATGGTGTCGAACACCGGTCCCACGAGCGCCTGCAGCGCGAAGTTGCTGAAGCCGTAGCTCATGTGCAGTTCGACCCGGCAGGCGCGTTCGCCGGGTTCCCCGACGGGCGCGAATTTCCAGGTGCCGTCGAGGTTGGAGAACGGCCCGTCCACGAGCTTGAGCTGCACCTCGCGGCCCGGCACGTGGGTGTTGCGGGTGGTGAAACTCTGGTGCAGGCCGGCAAACGCCAGGCCCACTTCGGCGGTCATGCCGGCTTCGTCTTCCTCGATGACCCGGGCCTTGTCGCACCAGGGCAGGAACTGCGGGTATTTCGCCACATCGGTGACGAGCGCGTACATCTCTTCGGCGCTGTACCAGATGAGAACGGACTTGTTGACTGTTTTCATGAATCGGATCGGGAGAGCGATTCATTGTAGGGAGCCTCCGCCCGGCCCCCACCTCCGCGCGGGAGGCCCTTGCCTCAACCAGAACGCGACCAGGCCGCCATCAGTGTGTTGGATGGCTGCGTCTCGTCGAGCAGCTTGCGCGCGGTGTCGACACCGGCCACCGGCAGGCCCGCGGGATCGAGCATCCCGACCTGCACCAGCACGCTGGCCTGGTCCCAGTAGATGTGCTCGTGGCAGAGCTTGTCGCCGCGAAACTTGACGATCGCCACCAGCGGGATCTCCACCGGCCGGCCCGTTGGCGCGACGCCGGGCAGCATCCAGTCGATCTCGCAGGTGTGGGTGAAGCTGAACAGGACCTCGTCCACGATCTGCGTCGCGCCCACGGTGCGCGAGATCGGCACGAGCCGCGTGTCCGGCGGATTGCTGTCGACGAAATGGTGCTGGTAGAAGCGGCTCAGCATCGCATGCCCCACCCCGCCGGTCATGGTCGGAATGTGATTGACGTAGGGCTCGGCAACCATCGTCGCCATCGTGTCGGCCACGTTGCGCGTGGCGAACTCGTATTCGCAATGCTTGTCCCACAGCGCCGAGAAGTCGTAGTGCGGGCCCATCTCGCGCCGGAAGGCGGCCACGCTGCGCTCGTGCGCCATCAGCGCGGAAGGCTTGTGGTAGTGGGCGCCGCCGAGCCGCGCGAACGCATGGTCGACGCCCGGGTAGACATGGAGCGCGCAACCCGGCCGCGCGCCCAGCGCTTCGACGATGCGCGTGCGCGCCTCGGGCGGGCAGAAGCCATCGAGCTCGGGAATGTGCAGCACGAGCCGGCCGCGGATGCGACCGGCCTCCTCGAGCCGCTGTTCGATGCCCACGCCGTAGTAGCCCACGCAGACCTCGGCATCGGTGCGGCAGGCCGCGAGGTAGGCGAGCTTGCCGCCCAGGCAGAAGCCCAGCACGCCGGCCTTGCCTTGCTGCTCGGGCAAAGAGCGCAGGAGCGCCAGCGTGGCGGCGATGTCCTCGACGCCCTTGTCCTCGTCGAAGCCCTGGTAGAGCGCGAAGGCTTTCTGCCAGTCGTCGGGTGTGTCGCCGAGCTCGACCTCGGGCTGCTGTCGCCAGAACAGGTCGGGCGCGAGCACGGTGTAGCCCTCCTCGGCGTAAAGATCTGCGACCTCCCGCATGGTGGCGTTGACGCCGAAGATCTCCTGCGCCAGCACGATGCCGGGGCCATGCCCTGCGTCCGGAACGGCGAGGTACGCGCGGAAGCTGCCGCTGCCGTCGATGGCGGGCACCTGCAGCCATCGGCCTTGTCGAGCTGTCATGTCGTGGTTTTCCTCTTTGGCTGTGCGTTCAGGCCGGCACGCCGTCGCGCAAGGTAGTGAATTGCCCGCAGGCGTAGAGCAGCGGCAACTCCTGGGCATCGGTGATGCGCGCCGCCTTGACCTCGCCGATCAGCATGGCGTGGCTGTGCGCGACCATCATCTCGTCGACCACGCAATCGAACACCGCGAGCGCGCCGCGCAGCACCGGCGCACCGGTCACCAACGTTTCCCAACACGCCGAAGCAAAGCGGTCGCCGGGCTCGTCGCCGCGCCGCGAGAACGCCAGCGCCAGCGCCGACTGATCGAGCGACAGCAGGTTGACGGCCATGCGGCGGCTTTGCGCGATGGTGCGGAAACTGCTGCCCTGCAGGTTGACGCAAGCCAGGATGCGCGCGGGCTCGGCCGAGAACGAGGTCACGGCCGTGGCCGTGAGGCCGACCGGCGTCTGCCCGTCGGTGCTCGTGACCACTGTCACCGCACCGACCAGGCAGCGCATGGCGCGGCGGAAATCACCTGCGCCCACGCTGGGTTCGCAGCGCAGCGTCTCGATGGCCCGGAATTCGCCGCGCATGGTCAGGCCGCCTCCGGCTGCGGCGCCAGCGAGCGCAGGTAGGCGCTGCTGGCGTCGGGCGTCATGAAGAACTCGGCGTAGTCGCGCGGATCGTCGAAGCCGTTGACGAAGCGCCGTGCCACGGCGGCGTGGCCCTGGGCTGCGCCCAGCACCTCTAGCACGTGCGGAGGCGGCGGCTGCAGCATCGCGTTGGTCCATTCGACCACGTGGCGCGCGTAGTGCCAGTAGCGGTCGAAGGCCGACTGCATGAACGCGGCGTCGTAGGCGCCCTCGCCATGGGCGAGGATGGCGCGCAGGTAGGCGTCGGCGCACTTGGCGGCGTTGTTCGAGCCCTGGCCGGTGATCGGATCGTTGAGGCAGACCACGTCGCCCATGCCGAGCACGGCGCGCCCCGAGGGCAGCAGCCCGACCGGCTTGCGCACCGTGGGCGTGAAGCGCCCGGCCAGGATGCCGTTGTCGTCGGTCAGGCGCACGTCGCGGCAGCGCTCGGCCTCCCAGGGGGTGAACGTGTCGAGGATCCACAGCGAACGCGCGAGATGCTGCTCGGGCGTCTTCACATCGGCCCAGCAGTCCATCGGACCGCCGGGCACGCCCTCGAACACCATGATCTCGCAAGGCCCCGAGAGCGTGAGCGCGGGGAACACGAAGTACTCGCCAACGCCGGGGATCAGGTTGAAGTTGACGGCCGAGTAGTCGGCGCGCGGCGTCATGCCATGCACATAGGTCAGGGCCAGTGCGCGCTGCGGCTTGTCGTAGGGCGAGCGCTCGGCATCGCGCTCGAACATCTGCGCGATCTCGCCCTTGCCGGCAGCCACGATCACCAGGTCGTGCGAGCGGGTCCAGCGCTCGAGGTCCTCGACGCCGGCGTCCTGGAACAGCAGCTCCCCGCCGCGCTCGGCGAAGGTCTGCATCCAGGCCGGTACCTTCACCCGCTGGTCGACCGAGCGCGCGGGCGCATCCAGGCGATGCGACCACCCGAGCAGCTTCTCGCCGGGCTTCTCGGGATGCGGAACCGTGAAGCCGATGCCCTCGACGGGCGGGCAGCGCTCGCCCCACTGGTCGAGGCCGAGGTCGCGCTCGATCTGCAGGCTGCTGTCGAACATGCACTGGCTCGACATCACGCGGCCCGCAGCGATGTCCTCGGCGCTGCGGTTCGAGACCACGGTCACCTCGTGCCCCTCGCGCTGGAGGCCCAACGCCAGCTGCAGGCCCGATTGCCCGGCGCCGACGATCATGAAACGGCGCGGCTTGGCGCCCTGCGATGCGATGTTGCTCATGGGAAAGCCTCGTGGGTGGGGAAGAAAAGGGGTCGGCGGCGCTCTTCAGGCCGCGAGCTTGGGAATGGCCGGCTCGCCCTGCTCCGGGCCCATGGCCGAGTAGCCGCCGTCCACCGACCAGTCGGCGCCGGTGACGAACGAAGCCTTGGCCGAACACAGGAAGGCCACGACATGGCCGACCTCGACCGGGTCGCCCACGCGGCCGAGCATGTGGAAGGGCTTCGCCACCGCATCGGTCCTGGCGCGGTTGCCACCGCTGAGCTGGTCCATCACGGCCGACCAGGTCCAGCCCGGCGACACGGAATTGACGCGCACGTTCATCGGCGCCAGGTCCAGCGCCATGTTGCGCGTGAGCTGCACCAGCGCGGCCTTGCTTACCGGATAGAGCCATCGCCCGGTCTGCGCCACACCCGAGGAGATCGAGGTGAAGTTGACGATGGCGCCGCCGCCCGCCGCCTGCATGAAAGGCAGCACGGCGCGCGCCATCATCGCTGCCGAGACCACGTTCACGTCGAGCGCGGCCTGCCATTCGGCGCGCGGCGAGGCGAGGCCGTTGTCGAGGTAGCTGCAGGCGAGGTTCACGAGCCCGTGGATGCGGCCCTCGGCGTCCGCCGCCTGCGCCACGCAGGCCTGCACCGCGCTGTCGTCCGTGATGTCCGTGGCGATGAACGTCGCACCGATCTCGCGCGCCACCGCTTCGCCGCGCGCCACGTCGATGTCGGCCAGCACCACGCGTGCGCCGGCATCGCGCATGCAGCGGCCAACGCCCGCACCGATCAGGGTCGCGCCACCGGTGACGAGCACCGTCCTGTCCTGCAAGTCCTTGTCGCTCATGCACTTTCTCCTGGTTGGTCCCGTTGTCAATCGGCTGCAGGTACTTTAGATTTGAAGGATTCGCTGCCCAATCCGGATTGCGCAGCGCGCTGTCCGCAAAACGCATTTATTCGCTTTTCGACGCTGCTCCGCATGCCACACGCTGTCGCGCAACCGGCCACGCTCCCCCTGGCGCGCTACGCCGTCATCGCCACGCCCGACCTCGACCAGGCCCGCGACGAAGTGGCGCGCATCTTCTGTCCGCACCGGCTGCACCTGGGGCACGGCAGCGCGCGCTTCGATGCGCGGCACCACGTGGCGCCGCTGGGCGACATCTCGCTGAACTACGTGCAATACGGCGCCGAAGTCGAGATCGATCCCGGCTGCCTCGGCGACTTCTACCTGCTGCAGATACCGTTGCGGGGCAGCGCCCAGATCGACTGGGCAGGCCGGTCCTTCACGTCCGACGCGCACCGGGCCTCGCTCGCCTCCCCGAGCAAGCCGCTGCGCATGCGCTGGGGCGACGACACGCCGCACCTGATCGTGAAGATCGCCACCGCGGTGGTGCAGCGCCACTGGGCGTCGCTGTGCGGCGAACCCGCCGGCGACCGGCCGCTCGAGTTCGAGCCTGCGGTCGCGCTCGACGAGGGCGCAGGCGCGAGCGTGAAGCACCTGGTCGATTTCCTGGCGCAAGAGCTCTCCTGCGGCCGCACGACGCTGACCACGCCCTTCCTGGCCCAGGCCGAATCGGGCCTGATCCACACGCTGCTCGGCCAGTTGCCGCACAACCAGAGCGGGCGGCTGTGCACCCCGCGCGGCGACGTCTCGCCGCGCGCGCTGCGCCGTGCGCGCGACTACATCGAGGCCCATCTGGCGGACGCCCTCACCGTCGACGAGATCGCCTCGGCCAGCGGGCTGTGCGTACGCAGCCTGCAGTTGGCATTTCGCGAGCACGCAGGCCTGACACCCATGGCCTACCTGCGAGAGAGGCGCCTGCTCGCGGTGCACCGTTGCCTCGCGGCGCCGGCGCACGACACCACCGTGACCTCGGCCGCGCTGGCATGCGGCTTCGGCCACCTGGGGCGATTCGCACAGGACTACGCGCGCCGCTTCGGCGAGTCGCCGCACCGCACGCTGCAGCGCCATCGCTGAGGCCGGTGCCGGTTTTCATAGAATCGATGCCCTGTGCATGCCGGGCGGTTGTCCGGGCGCCATGCGCCCCCAACTGACAACGATGGCCACCAAGAAAAAAGACACCACCTCCTCCCGCATCGCCGACAACAAGAAGGCCGCGTACAACTATTTCTTCGAAGAGCGCTTCGAGGCCGGCATGGTGCTCGAGGGCTGGGAAGTCAAGTCGCTGCGCGAAGGCAAGGTCCAGCTGACCGACGGCTACGTGGTGATCCGCGACGGCGAGTTGTTCGTCGTCGGCCTGCAGATCAATCCGCTCAAGAGCGCATCGACCCATATCAGCCCCGATTCGGTCCGCACCAAGAAATTGCTGCTGCACAAGGAAGAGATCAAGCGCCTGGTCGGCAAGGTCGAGCAGAAGGGCTACACGCTGGTGCCGCTCAACCTCCACTGGAAGGCCGGCAAGGTCAAGTGCGAGATCGCGCTGGCCAAGGGCAAGGCCGAGCACGACAAGCGCGACACCATCAAGGACCGCGAAGGCAAGCGCGAGGTCGAGCGCGCAATGAAGAGCCGCAGCCGCTGAAAGAAACTCGCGACTCCGGCCTACCGGAGTTGCCTCGCGCCCGGCATACACTGCCCGGTCGCCCGACCTGCCCTGCTGTCGGCGCGATTTTTCAACTGAAGGAGAAATTGCATGAAATTGCTCAGCGCCTCGATCCTCGCGGCGGCATTGCTCGCCGGCTGCGGCAGCATGTCGAACCAGACCGCCAGCGCACCCGACACGCCGACCCGCACGGCCGACGGCGTGCTGGTGGGGCCAAACGGCATGACGCTCTACACCTTCGCACGCGACACGGCCGGCGCGGGCACCTCCGCATGCAACGCCCAGTGCGCCGCCAACTGGCCACCGCTGCCGGTGGCCGAAACCGCCAAGCCCATGGGCGGCTACACCATCATCGCTCGCCAGGACGGCAAGAAGCAGTGGGCCTACAAGGGCTGGCCGCTCTACTACTGGGTGAAGGACAGCAAGCCCGGCGACAAGACGGGCGACGGCGTGATGAACGGCGCCTGGAAGGTTGCGCGTCCCTGAGCGACCGCTGTCGGTCCGCTGGCCGCAAGGGCCCCGGTGCTGCCGGGGTTTTTTTTCGTCCGCGTCAGCTGCTGATCAGTGCGCGCCCGGCAGCACCTTGTCCGGCAAGGGCGTGCGGCGAGCGCGCAGCGCCAGCAATTCATTGAATACCAGTGCGCCGATCACCAGCACGCCGCCCGTCAGCACGCTCGCCGCGGGCTGTTCGCCCGCCCCGAGCCAAGCCAGCGCGATGCCGAAGATCACTTCGAGCAAGGCCAGCAGCGCGACTTCGGGTGCCTTGAGCACGCGTGCGCACAGCACCGACAGCACGCACGGGATCGCGAGCTGGAATACCCCCAGGAAGGCCAGCAGGCCCAGGTCGTGCGCGTTCGCCTGGAACGGCAGCGACAGCGGCAGCGTGAGCAGCGTGCTCAAGGCCGCGCCGATCAGCACCGCGGGCACAAGGTCGATGTTCTGGCCCCTGGCATTGGCATGCTGCACCACGGTCCAGTTCGTCGCGCCCGCGAGCGGCACGCAGAGCGCCACCAGCATGCCGGGCAGCGCGCCCCCGCCCCCACCCGTCATTTGAGCGCCGTACATCCAGGCGATGCCGAGACCGCCGACGACGATCGCCACCCAGGTCCGAAGCGGCAGCCGATGGCCGATGAAGATGCGTGCCGCCAGCGCCGTGAGCAGGGGCCCGAGCGACAGCGTGACCAGCACCCGTGCAGTCGATGTGAGCGTGAGTGCCACCATGAATGCGGTGAACATCACGGTCCAGCAGGCGCCCGAGATCCAGAGCGCCCGTCCGCCATGGCGGATCTGCGAGAAAACCGCCCGGCCGCGCCAGAGCGGCAGGATCACGAGCAGCGCCAGCATCGTGAAGAAGCTGCGCCAGAACGTGACCTCGAAACTCTGTGCCTGTTCAAGGTGGCGCGTGACGACGCCCGCCGTGCCCCACATCAGGGTCACGGCGACCATCAGCCACACCGCCCTGCCGTGAGTCAGGCGCATCGCCGGGCCAGCCGCCGCGTGCTCAGCTCGTCGTGTCGCGGCCGGCCCGCTTGCGCTCGTGCTCCTTCAGGAAGCGCTTGCGCAGGCGCACGCTCTTGGGCGTGATCTCGACCAGTTCGTCGTCCTCGATGAACTCCACGCCGTATTCGAGCGTGAGGTCGATCGGCGGCGTGATCTTGATCGCGTCTTCCTTGCCCGAGACACGGAAGTTGGTCAGCTGCTTGGTGCGCGTCGCGTTGACCACGAGGTCGTTGTCGCGGCTGTGGATGCCCACGATCATGCCTTCGTACACCGGATCGTTGGCCTTCACGAACATGCGGCCGCGGTCGTCGAGCTTGCCGAGCGCGTAGGTGAAGATCTCGCCGTCGTCCATCGAGATCAGCACGCCGTTCTTGCGACCACCGATGTCGCCCTTGTGCGGCTCGTAGCTGTCGAAGATGTTGCTGATGAGGCCCGAGCCGCGCGTCAGGTTCAGGAACTCGTTGGTGAAGCCGATCAGGCCCCGCGCCGGAATGCGGTACTCGAGGCGCACGCGGCCGCGGCCGTCCGGTTCCATGTTGACGAGCTCGCCCTTGCGCTCGCCCAGTGCCTGCATCACGCCGCCCTGGTGCTGTTCCTCGATGTCGGCCGTGACCAGCTCGATCGGCTCGTGCTTCTCGCCGTCGACGGTGCGGAACACCACGCGCGGCTTCGACACGGCCATCTCGTAGCCTTCGCGGCGCATGTTCTCCAGCAGGATGGTCAGGTGCAGTTCACCACGGCCCATCACCTCGAAGATGCCTTCTTCGCCGGTTTCGTTCACGCGCAGGGCCACGTTGTGCTGCAGTTCCTTCTGCAGGCGGTCCCAGATCTGGCGGCTGGTGACGAACTTGCCTTCACGGCCGGCCAGCGGGCTGGTGTTGACGCAGAAGTTCATCGTCAGCGTGGGCTCGTCGACCTTTAGCATCGGCAGCGGCGCCGGATTGGTGGGGTCGGTCACGGTCACGCCAATGCCGATGTCGGTGATGCCGTTGATCAGCACGATCTCCCCGGGGCCGGCCTCGGTCGACTGCACGCGGTCGAGGCCCTGGAAGGTCAGCACCTGGTTGACGCGGCCTTTAATCGACTTGCCGTCCGGGCCTTCCATCACCAGCACGTCCGTCATCGGCTTCAGGGTGCCCTGGCTGATGCGGCCCACGCCGATGCGCCCGACGAAGGTCGAGAAGTCGAGTGCCGAGATCTGCAGCTGCAGCGGCGCCTCGGGGTCGCCCGTCTGGGCCGGCACGTGCTCGAGGATGGTGTTGAACAGGGCCGACATGTCGGGGCCCCACTGCTCGCCGGGCGCACCCTCCTCGAGCGACGACCAGCCGTTGATGCCCGAGGCGTACACCACCGGGAAGTCGAGCTGTTCGTCGGTCGCGCCGAGCTTGTCGAACAGGTCGAAGGCGGCGTTGACCACCTTGTCAGGATTGGCGCCGGGCTTGTCGACCTTGTTGACGACCAGGATCGGCTTCAGGCCGAGCGCCAGCGCCTTTTTGGTCACGAAGCGGGTCTGCGGCATCGGGCCTTCCTGGGCATCGATCAGCAGCACCACGCCGTCGACCATGCTGAGCGCGCGCTCCACTTCGCCGCCGAAGTCCGCGTGGCCCGGGGTGTCGACGATGTTGATGTGCGTGCCCTGCCAAGTCACGGCGCAGTTCTTCGCCAGGATCGTGATGCCGCGTTCCTTCTCGATCGCGTTGTTGTCCATCACGGTGTCGACAACCTTCTCGTGCTCGGCGAAGGTGCCCGACTGGCGCAGCAACTGGTCAACCATCGTGGTCTTGCCATGGTCCACGTGGGCAATGATGGCGATATTGCGGATTTGCTTGTTGGTACTCATGGTGTCGCTTCGGTCTGTTGTGCGTTCAAAAGAATTTGCTGGATTTCGATGGGGTTCAGCAAGCGCCCCGGGATCAGTTCGCTGGCCTTGACATGGGCGGTGCCCAGGAAGGCCGGTGGGTCGGTGCCGAACACCGCCACCGCATCGGCGTCGCCCCAGTCGCCGCGGCGCCGCAACCCCGACAGGAAACGTGCCGCATCTTCGGCGCCGAGCGTGACGCGGCTGTGGCCGTCCACCAGGGCCTCGGCCGGCCGCAGTTGCGCGAGGCGCTCGTCCTCGTCCATGGCCTCGAGCGCCTCGAGCGTGACGCATTGCGCCTCGACGAAGTTGCCCGTGGCGATGCGGCGCAGCGAGGTCAGGTGGGCGCCGCAGCCGAGCGCCTCGCCGATGTCTTCGCCGAGCGTGCGGATGTAGGTGCCCTTGCTCACGCGGGCGGCGATGCGCAGTTCGGCATCGCCCGTGCGTTCGAGCGCGAGCATGTGGATGACGACGTCGCGCGGCGCGCGCTCGACCTCCACGCCCTCGCGGGCATATTCATAGAGCGCCTTGCCGTCCTTCTTGAGCGCGCTGTGCATCGGCGGCACCTGGCTGATCGAGCCGGCGAACTGCGCTTCGACGCGCACGAGGTCTTCGGGCGAGACCTGCACCGGCCGTTCGGCGATCACCTCGCCCTCGGCATCGCCGGTCGTCGTCTTGACGCCAAGCCGGGCCGTGGCCACGTAGGTCTTGTCTGCATCGAGGTGCAGTTGGCTGAACTTGGTGGCCGCGCCAAAGCACAGCGGCAGCACGCCGGTGGCCAGTGGATCGAGCGTGCCGGTATGGCCCGCCTTTTCGGCGCGCAACAACCACTTGGCCTTCTGCAAGGCCTGGTTGCTGGAGAGCCCCAGCGGTTTGTCGAGCAACAACACCCCATGCACAGGGCGCCGCTGCACCCGTGTGCGTGGCGCGTTCATCGTCAGTCGTCTTTCGAACGCGAAGCGACGGCCTGCGCAATCAGCGCATTCATGTCGGCCGCACGCTCGGTGGTGCGGTCGAACAGGAAGTGCAGCGTGGGCACGGTGTGGATGTGGAGGCGCTTGAACAGGCCGTTGCGCAGGAAGCCCGCGGCCTGGTTGAGCGCGTCGGTGGTCTCGGTCACGTCGCCCGTGAGCATGCTGAAGTAGATCTTCGCGTGCGCATAGTCGGGCGTGACCTCGACCGCCTGGATCGTGACCATGCCCACGCGCGGGTCCTTCAACTCGCGCGCGATCAGCTCCGTCAGATCGCGCTGGATCTGGTCGGCCACCTTGAAGGCGCGGTTGGGGGCGGCAGCTTTTCTCTTGGGCATGGCGTTCCTCGCATCGAGCGCTTAGAGCGTCCGGGCGATTTCCTTGATCTCGAAGAACTCGAGCTGATCGCCCTCTTTGATGTCGTTGTAGTTCTTGAGTTTGATACCGCACTCGAAGCCTTCGCGGACTTCGCGCACGTCGTCCTTCATGCGCTTGATCGAGTCGACCTCGCCCGTGTAGATCACCACGTTGTCGCGCAGCAGGCGGAAATGCGCGCTGCGGTTGACCGAACCTGAGGTGACGTACGAACCCGCGACCGTGCCGATCTTCGAAGCCACGAACACCGTACGGATCTCGGCCGAGCCGATGATTTCCTCGCGGCGCTCCGGCGCCAGCATGCCCGACATCGCGACCTTGATCTCGTCCACGGCGTCGTAAATGATGCTGTAGTAGTTCAGCTGCACGCCGTTGCCTTCGGCCAGCTTGCGCGCACCGGAGTCGGCGCGCACATTGAAGCCGATCACGACGGCCTTCGACGCGATCGCGAGGTTGATGTCGCTTTCGCTGATGCCGCCCACGCCGGCGTACACGATCTGCACCTTGACCTCTTCGGTCGCCAGCTTGAGCAGCGACTGGGCCAGCGCTTCCTGCGAGCCCTGCACGTCGGCCTTGATGATGATGCGCAGCGTCTGCACTTCGCCGGCCGAGAGGTCGGTGAACATGTTCTGCAGGTTCGCGGCCTGGGCCCTTGCCAGCTTGGTGTTGCGGAACTTGCCGGCACGGTAGGTGGCGATCTCGCGCGCACGGCGCTCGTCGCTCATCACCATGAACTCGTCGCCCGCTTGCGGCACTTCGGTCAGGCCCTGAATCTCGACCGGAATCGAAGGACCCGCGGTCTTGATGGTCTTGCCGTCTTCGTCGAGCATGGCGCGCACGCGGCCATAGGTCGAGCCCGCCAGCACCACGTCGCCGGTCTTGAGCGTGCCGGATTGCACCAGCACGGTTGCGACCGGGCCGCGGCCCTTGTCGAGTTGGGCTTCGATGACCAAGCCCTTGGCGGCGGCATCGACCGGCGCCTTGAGTTCCAGCACTTCGGCCTGCAGCAGCACCTGCTCGAGCAGGTTGTCGATGCCCTGGCCGGTCTTGGCCGACACCGGCACGAACGGCACGTCGCCGCCGTACTCTTCAGGCACGACCTCTTCGGCCACCAGTTCCTGCTTCACGCGGTCCAGGTTGGCGTCGGGTTTGTCCACCTTGTTGATAGCGACCACGATCGGCACGCCAGCCGCCTTCGCGTGCTTGATGGCTTCCTTGGTCTGGGGCATGACGCCGTCGTCGGCCGCCACCACGAGGATGACGATGTCGGTGGCCTGCGCACCGCGGGCACGCATGGCGGTGAACGCCTCGTGACCCGGGGTGTCAAGGAACGACACCATGCCGCGTTCGGTTTCGACGTGGTACGCACCAATGTGCTGCGTGATGCCGCCGGCTTCGCCCGAGGCGACCTTGGCGCGCCGGATGTAGTCCAGCAGCGAGGTCTTGCCGTGGTCGACGTGGCCCATGACGGTCACGACCGGTGCGCGCGGCAGGGCTTCTGCCTGCTGCGCCGACACGTCCTCGTCGGTGAAGGCTTCGGGGTCGTCCAGCGCGGCAACCACCGCGTTGTGGCCCATTTCCTCCACCAGAATCATGGCGGTGTCCTGGTCGAGCGACTGGTTGATGGTCGCCATCTGGCCCAGCTTCATGAGCTGCTTGATGACTTCCTGGGCCTTGACGGCCATCTTGTGCGCGAGCTCGGCCACCGTGATGGTCTCGGGCACGTGCACTTCGATAATGCGCGCCTCGACCGGTGCGGCCTGCACATGGTCTTCATGGCCTCCGCGGTCGTTGCCGCCGCGGCGCCCACGCGGGCCTCCGCGCCAGTTGCCGCGGCCAACGCCGCCGCTCGCATCGCCGCGGGTCTTGATTTCCTTCTTCTTGGCGGCAGGATCGCCGGCCCAGCTCGACGAGAGCTTGGCCGACTTGACTTCCTTGCCTGCGCCAGCGGGTGCTGCAGCACCCGGCGCGGCGGGCGCACCAGGGCGGGCCGCGGGCGCAGCCGGCTTGTGCAGCGTGCCCTTGACCGCCGCCTTTTCGGGCTGCGGCTTTTCGGGCGCCTTGTGCGGCACCAGCACACGGGCCGGCGCATTCATCATCGCGCGGATGGCTTCGGCCTCGGCGAGGGCCTTGCGGCGGCGTTCGTCGAGATCGCGGGCGCGGGCGGCTTCTTCGTCGGCACGGGCCTGGGATTCGGCGGCGGCCTTGGCCTTCGCGTCTTCCTTGGCCTGGGCCGCGGCTGCCTGCGCTGCCGCCTTGTCGTCGGCGGCCTGCTGCTCGGCAGCGGCTGCGGCGGGCGCAGGCGCCGGCGCGGCCGTTTCCTTCGCAGGCGAAGCGGCGGCATCGGCGGCCTTCTTCTTCTCGGCGGCGGCGCGTGCGGCTTCCTGTTCGGCCTGTTCGGCGCGCTCGGCCTTCTCGGCCTGTTCGCGTGCACGGGCTTCGGTTTCCTCGCGCAGGCGGCGCTTTTCGACGAGCTCTTCTTCCTGACGGCGGATCAGCTCGGCCTGGCGGCGCGCCTCTTCCTCGCGGCGGGCCAGTTCGGTCTCGTCGATGCGGGGTGCGGCGGGGGCCTCGGCGGGCGCCTCGGCAGCCGGCGGCGCTTCGGGCGCGACCGCGGGGCCATCGTCGCGCTGGATGAAGGTGCGCTTCTTGCGCACCTCGACCTGGATCGTGCGGGCGCGGCCCATGGCATCGGCCTGCTTGATCTCGCTGGTCGACTTCTTGGTCAGCGTGATTTTCTTGCGCTCGGGCTCGACAGTGCCGTGCGCGGCCTTCAGGTGGCCGAGCAGGCGCTGCTTGTCAGCCTCGGTGAGCGCGTCGGTGGCGGCCGCTTTGGGCACGCCCGCACTCTTGAGCTGGTCAAGCAGGGTTTCGGGAGTCTTCTTGAGTTCGTGCGCGAACTCGGCGACAGTGGTACTGGACATATTGGTTTCGTGCCTCCATGACCGTCACTCTTGGCCGGCGAACCAGTGTTCGCGGGCTTTCAAGATGAGGGCTTTGGCGTCATCGGCGCTGTGGCCGGTGATCTCGGTGAGTTCATCGACCGCGAGGTCGGCCAGGTCGTCACGGGTGTGAACACCCGCCTCGGCCAGCTTGGGAATCAGCTCGGGGTCCAGGCCTTCGAGGTCGCGCAGATTCTGCGAGACGGTCTCGACGCCCTCTTCCTTGGCGATTTCCATCGTCAGCAGCGCATCCTTGGCGCGCGAACGGAGTTCGTTGATCGTATCTTCATCGAACGACTCGATCTCCAGTAGTTCGGAGATCGGCACATAGGCCACTTCCTCGAGGCTGGTGAAGCCCTCGGAAATCAGGATGTCAGCGATTTCCTCGTCGACGTCGAGCTTTTCCATGAAGAGCTTGCGGCTCGCATCGGTTTCGCTCGCCTGCTTCTGGGCCGACTCGTTGGCGTCCATGATGTTGATCTTCCAGCCCGTGAGGTCGGAAGCGAGGCGCACGTTCTGGCCGCCGCGGCCGATGGCGATCGCGAGGTTTTCCTCGTCGACCACCACGTCCATGGCGTGCTTTTCCTCGTCGACCACGATCGACGACACGTTGGCCGGGGCCAGCGCGCCGATGACGAACTGGGCCGGGTCCTCGCTCCACAGCACGATGTCCACGCGCTCGCCGGCGAGCTCGTTGGTCACGGCATTGACGCGGGTGCCGCGCACGCCGACGCAGGTGCCGATCGGGTCGACACGCTTGTCGTGCGAGAGCACGGCGATCTTGGCGCGCGAGCCGGGATCGCGGGCACAGCTCTTGATCTCGAGCAGGCCCTGCTCGATCTCGGGCACTTCCTGGCGGAACAGCTCGATCATGAACTCGGGTGCCGAGCGCGAGAGGATGATGGGCGCGCCACGAAGCGTGAGGTCGACCTCCATGATCATGGCGCGCACGCGGTCGCCGTTGCGCAGGTTCTCCTTGGCGATCATCTCGCTGCGGCGCAGGCGCCCTTCGACGCGGCCGGCCTCCACGATGATGTCGCCCTTGTCGAGGCGCTTGACGGTACCCACGAAGATCTTGTCGCCGCGCGACATGAAGTCATTGAGCAGCATCTCGCGCTCGGCGTCGCGGATCTTCTGCAGGATGACCTGCTTGGCGGCCATCGCACCGATGCGGCCGATCGGCACGGAGTCGACCGCTTCCTCGATGTACTCGTCGACCTCGATGTCGGGCATTTCCTCGCGGGCTTCGAACAGGAGGATCTCCTGGTCGGGCAGCTGCAGGCCGGCCTCGTCCGGGACGACGTGCCAGCGGCGGAAGGTTTCATAGTCGCCGCTTTCGCGGTCGACCGAGACGCGGATGTCCACGTCGCCCTGGTGGAGCTTCTTGGTGGCTTGCGCCAGCGCGGATTCGACCGCGCCGAAGACCACGTCGCGTTCGACGTTCTTCTCGCGCGAGATCGCATCCACCAACATCAACATTTCGCGATTCATGCCACCACTCTCCTTCAGTCAGTCCGGAACATTCGTTCCGTCGTCAATATCCGTCGAACCCTGCTGGGTCTTGGCCCTGCGGCCCTTGAAATCCACAATGGGTGCGAGCCGCGCCTCGCGCAGCTCGTCCAGCGAGAAGCCCAGCGCGCGCAGCGGTGCAGGCGCGCGCTTCTTGCTCACTTTTTGTCCAGGCTTGGGCTCGGGCGCATCGCTCCAGACGATCTGCCAGCCCGCGGCGCCTTCGGCCGTCTCGACACGCTCCAGCGTGCCGCGGAATTTCTTGCGGTTGGCAGACACCTGCCCGGCAGCCGCCGCACCCATCGGCGCCTTCAGCGTGATGTCGATCACTTCACCCACGAAGCGCTCGAAATCCTGCGCATTGCGCAGCGGGCGGTCAATACCCGGCGAGGAAACCTCGAGCCGCTTGTATTCGGCGCCGTCGACTTCGAGCGCAAACTGCAATTGGCGTGTGACTTTTTCGCAGTCTTCCACCGTCACGAAGGGCTCGGGCATACCAGCAGCCAAGGCTTCGGAAGTGGGGGCGGTCCAGGGCAAATCAATTGTCACGCGCAGCAATCCCCCGGCCGAGCGCTCGATCTCGACCAGGTCGTAGCCGAGTCCGGCAACGGTTTGTTCCACTGTCTGCTGCAATGCCACGTGTTTGAAAATGCCTTGAATAAAAACGTATATGCGCGCCACCCGCCCGCCACGGGTGCCACGCATTGAATTCGGACAGACCAAAAAAAACGGGCGGTTGGTACCCGCCCGTTTGGTCGTGAGCCTCGGATTATATGCTATTCCAATGACAAATGAAGGGGCTGGCGCGCTTCAAAACGCTACCCGGCACCGGGATTTGGCCCAGACCCGCGCAAACAGCGCCGCGCCGAGCGCCAGCGCCGCTGCCGCAACCAGCAGCGGCAGCTCGAAAGTGCCGGTTCGCTGTGCCAGCGGCGCGGCAAACAATGGGCCGACGATCTGGCCGACACCGTACGAAGCCGTGGCATAGCCGATCAATCCGGCCGCCGCATTGCCGCGCAGGCGGCGCGCTTCGCGCATGGCGAAAAGGGTGATGGCGGTGAATGGCATGCCGAGCAGCAGGCTGCCAAGCGCAAAACCGACGATGGTTGGCCAGGCCACCGACAGCACCACGCCGAGCGCCTGCAGCGCGTACGCGACTGCGAGCAGCAGCCGGTTGTCCCAATGCTGGGGCGCCCGCGCGCCGATCAGGGCGCCCGGAATGATCGCAAGCCCGAACAGCGGCCAGAACAGGTCGGGCCAGGTCGAGCCGGGCAATGCCTGGCGGGCAATCACCGGCAGGAAGGTCGCGGTGATGATGTAGCCGAAACCCGCCAGCCCGTAGAGCGCCACGAGCCAGGCCGCATCGCCGCGCGCCGACGCTGGCGCGGCAAAGCCGGGCGCGACTGGTACTCCTGCCGCCGCGCCGCCGGCAGCGGGCGCCTCGCCGTCGTCGAAGACCCGCCAGATCAGTGCCACCAGCGCCGCCGCAAGGAGGCCAAGCCCAATCCATCCTGCCTCAGAACCCCAACGCCCGAGCGCCCCACCGAGCAAGCCAGTCACCGCGATGCCGATGCCCGGACCGGTGTAGATCACACCGGCCAGCGTCGGCAAATTCGTTTCGGCCAGCCGGCGCAGCCCCCAGCCCGACGCGAACACGAAGACCCAGGCGCTCATCACGCCGGCCGCCGTGCGCAGCACGCCCCAGCCGATGAAGCTGTGCAGCACCCCCATGCCGACCAGCAGCAGCGCCGTCGCGACCAGACCGCCGCGCACCATGCGCCGGGCCGGAATGGCGATCGCTGCGCAACTGACTGCACCGAGGAAGTAACCAAGGTAATTGAGAGAAGCTAGCACCCCTCCGCCCTGCAGCGAGAGCTTTCCCTCGTGCAGCATGATCGGCAGCATGGGCGTGAAAGCGAAGCGCCCCAGGCCCATCGCCACCGCCAGCGTCACCATGCAGGCCAGCGCCGCGCGCCAGGCGTCGCGCCGTCCTTGTCCGATCTGCGACATCTTTGGGTTCTTCTTTTTCTATTCGAGCAAGGCAGCGGCCACGAGCCGCTGCGTGTAGGGGTGTTCCGGCGCATCGAGCACGCGCTCGACCGGGCCGGCTTCGAGGATCGCGCCGTCCTTCATCACGATGACCTGGTGCGCCATGGCCCTGATCACCTCGACGTCGTGCGTGATAAGCAGGTAGCTCAGCCCGCGCTCGCGCTGCAGCCGCTGGAGCAGTCCGAGCACCTGCTTCTGGATCGTCACGTCGAGCGCGCTGGTGGGTTCGTCAAGCACCAGAAGGCGCGGTTCGACGATCAGCGCACGCGCGATCGCGAGCCGCTGGCGCTGGCCGCCCGAGAATTCGTGGGGATAGCGATCGAGCAGCGCCGGAAACTGGGCTTCGTCGAGCCCGACGTCGGCCAGCGCCGCCAGCGCGCGTTCGCGGCGCTGCGCGCGGTCGAGCTCGGGCGCATGCACGCGCAGCCCCTCGCCCACGATCTGCTCCACGGTCATGCGCGGCGAGAGCGAGGAGAACGGGTCCTGGAAGACGACCTGCATCAGGCGGCGCAGGGCCAGGTCGGAGGCCCGGCCGCCAGCCCAGGCCTTGGCGTCGACCGCGAGCGTGCCGCGGTGCTTCAGGAGCCCGAGCGCCGCCAGCGCCAGCGTCGACTTCCCCGAGCCCGATTCGCCGACCACGCCGAGCGTCTCGCCGGGCGCAATGCGGAAATCCGCCCCCTGCACGGCGACGAACTCGCCCTTGCGGAACCAGCCCGCGAAGCCCGGCCGCGCGATCGGATAGGCCACGCGCAGGCCCCTGGCCTCAAGCACCGGCCGCGCGTCGGCATCGCCGGGCACGGGCGACACGTTGCGCTCGGGGTGGCTGTCGATCAGCTTGCGGGTGTAGGCATGCCGCGGCGCCTCGAAGACGGTGGCGACCGCGCCGTGCTCGACGATGTGGCCACTCTCCATCACCGCCACCCGGTCGGCGAAGCGGCGCACGAGGTTCAGGTCGTGCGTGATCAGCAGCACGGCCATGCCGTGGCGGCGCTGCAGGTCGGCGAGCAGCTCGAGGATCTGCGCGCGCACCGTGACGTCGAGCGCCGTGGTGGGCTCGTCGGCCAAAAGCAGCCGCGGTTTGCAGGCCAGCGCCATCGCGATCATGGCGCGCTGCCGCTGACCGCCCGAGAGCTGGTGCGGAAACGCCCTCGCCCGCCGCTCGGGCTCGGGGATGCCAGTGTCGGAAAGAAGCCGGACGGCCGCCTCCTGTGCGGCGCGCGCGGGAAGCCCTTCGTGCAGTTCGAGCACCTCGGCGATCTGGTCGCCCACGGTGTAGAGCGCGTTGAGCGCGGTCATCGGCTCCTGGAAGATCATCGCGATCTCCTTGCCGCGGATGCCGCGCAGTTCGCGTTCGGGGATCGACAGCAGGTCGCGCCCGTTCGGCGAAGAAGGCGGCGCATTGAACAGCGTGGCGGTTCCGGCCAGATCGGCGTTCTGCACCAGCCGCAGCAGCGACAGCGCAGTGACCGTCTTGCCCGAGCCCGACTCGCCGACCAGCGCGAGCTTTTCACCCGCAGCGATGTGGAAGTCGATGCCGTGCACGACCTCCTTGCCGCCGAAGGCAACGCGCAGGCCCTTCACGTCGACGAGGGGTGGCTGGGGTCGGGACATGTCGCTCACTTGTCTGCCTTGCGCGGGTCCAGGGCATCGCGCAGCGCGTCGCCCATGAAGGTGAGCAGCATCAGCGTGATCACGAGCACGCCGAAGGTGGACAGCGAGATCCACCAGGCATCGATGTTGGCCTTACCCTGGCTCAGCAGTTCGCCGAGCGACGGGGTGCCCGGCGGCACGCCGAGGCCGAGGAAGTCGAGCGAGGTCAACGCGAGGATCGCCGCACTCATTCGGAACGGCAGGAACGTGACCACCGGCACCATGCTGTTGGGCAGGATGTGGCGCCACATGATCTGCAGATTGCCCACGCCGAGCGCCCGCGCCGCGCGCACGTAGTCCATCTGGCGGTTGCGCAGGAACTCCGCGCGCACGTAGTCCGAGAGCCCCATCCAGCCGAACAGGCTCAGCAGGATCAAGAGCAGCGCCACGCTCGGCGAGAAGATCGCGCTGAAGATGATCAGCAGGTACAGCTCGGGCATCGAACCCCAGATCTCGATGAAGCGCTGGAACGCCAGGTCGGTCTTGCCGCCGAAAAAGCCCTGGATCGCCCCCGTCACGATGCCCAGCACCACACCGATGGCGGTGAGCGCCAGCGCGAACAGCACGCTGACCCGAAAGCCGTAGATCAGCTGCGCCAGCAGGTCGCGGCCGCGGTCATCGGTGCCGAACAGGTTCTCGCGCGACGGCGCCGCAGGATTCGGCAACTTGGCGAAGTAGTTGAGCGTCTGCGGTCCATAGGGGTTGGGCGCGTACACGGCCCAGTTGCGGCCCGAGGTGATGCGCTCGCGGATGAACGGGTCGAGGTAGTCGGCCGGCGTCTCGAAGTCGCCGCCGAAGGTCTTCTCGGGGTAGTCGCGCAACACCGGAAAGTAGGTCTGGCCCTCGTAGCGCACGACGAGCGGCTTGTCGGTCGACAGCAGCTCTGCGAACAGGCTCAGGACGACGAGGATCGTGAACACCACCAGGCTCCAGAAGCCCAGCGGATTGCGGCGGAAGCGGCGCCAGGCGCGGCGTCCGGGGCTCACGGAGGCGATCGGCACGTCAGTCAAACTTCACCCTCGGGTCGACCCAGACGTAGCACAAGTCCGAAATGAGCTTGGTCGCGAGTCCGATGAGCGTGAACAGGAACAGCGTGCCGAGCACCACCGGATAGTCGCGGCGGATCACGCTCTCGTAGCTCAGCAGGCCGAGGCCATCGAGCGAGAACAGCGTTTCGATCAGCAGCGAGCCGGTGAAGAACGCGCCGATGAAGGCGGCTGGGAAGCCCGTGATGATCGGGATCAGCGCGTTGCGGAAGATGTGCTTCCAGAGCACCTGCCGTTCGGCCAGCCCCTTGGCGCGCGCGGTCAGCACGTATTGCTTGCGGATTTCCTCGAGGAAGGAGTTCTTCGTGAGCATGGCCGTGACCGCGAAGCTGCCGAGCACCATCGCCGTCACCGGCAGCGTGATGTGCCAGAGATAGTCGACGATCTTCGCGCCCCAGCTCAGCGTTTCCCAGTTGGGCGAAGTCAGCCCGCGAAGCGGAAACCACTGCAGTTGCCCGCCGAAGATGACGAGCAGCGCCACCCCGAGCACGAAGCCAGGGATCGCATAGCCGATCAGCACGATCAGCGTGGTGACGAAGTCGAAGCGCGAGCCCGCACGCACCGCCTTCGCCACACCCAGCGGCACCGCGATCAGGTAGCTGATGAAAAAGGTCCACAGGCCCAGGCTGATCGACACCGGCAGCTTTTCCTTGACCAGTTCCCAGACCGCCTTGCGCTGGTAGAAGCTCTGGCCGAGGTCGAGCCGCGCGAAGGACTTGAGCATCTGCCAGAAGCGCTCGTGCGGGGGCTTGTCGAAGCCGTAGAGCTTCTTGATCTCCTCGATGCGCTGCGGGTCGAGCCCCTGTCGGCCGCGATAGCCCGCGCCGGCGGCGGCCGCGCGTTCGCCCCCCGAGTCGCGGCCCTGCAGCTGCGCCACCATCTGCTCGACCGGGCCGCCCGGCACGAACTGGATCACCATGAAGGTGATGAGCAGCACGCCCAGCAGCGTCGGGATCATCAGCAGGAGGCGTTTGAGGATGTAGCTGGCCATTCCGGGGGATGCCTCGTTCACTTGTTGGCGGGCGAGGCCCACCACGTCGAGAGGGCCCAGTCGCCCGCATCGTAGTACGGCGGGATGGTCGGCGGCAGCACCACGCCGGCCGGCCGGTAGCCGATCAGGAAGTCGCTGCCGTAGTACATCGGGATCGAGTAATGGCCGTGCGAGAGCACGCGGTCGAGCACGCGCATGGCCGTGGCGAGCTCGGGGCGCGTGGTTGCCGCCACCACCTTGCCGATGATCGCGTCCACCGCCGGATCGGCAATGCCCCATGCGTTGGCCGAGCCGTTGGTTTCCGCGGCCTTGGCGCCGAACAGCTCGAACAGTTCCCCGCCCGGCGCGCTGCTGCCCGGCAGCCGCCGCGTCGTCATGTCGAAGTCGTGGTTGTCCATGCGCTGCTGCGCGAGCGAGAAGTCGACGGTGCGAAAGCTCAGCGCGATGCCGAGCTTTCTCAGCGACGCCTGCAGCGGCGTGGCGACGCGGATCAGCGAGGGCTGGTCGTTGAGGAACTCGATCGTGAAGGCCTCGTTCTTCTCGTTGCGCAGTGCGCCGTCACGGTAGGTCCAGCCCGCTTCGGCCAGCAGCGCCCTCGCCCGTCGCAGGTTGTCGCGCAGGCTGCCGGGTGGCTCGGTGCTCGCCGGCACGGCGGCAGGCCCGAACACTTCGGGCCGGAGCTTGGCGCGCAGCGGCTCCATCAGCGCCAGTTCGTCGGGCTTGGGCAGGCCCTCGGCATGGAACTCGCTGTTCGGGAAGTAGCCGTGCACGCGTTTGTAGAGGCCGTAGAACAGCTGCCGGTTGAGCCATTCGAAGTCCATCGCGAGACCGATGGCCTCGCGCACGCGCACGTCCTTGAACTTGTCCCTGCGGGTGTTGAAGATGTAGCCCTGGAAGTCGCCCGGGTTCTGGTTCTCGAAGGCGCGCTTGACGATCTCGCCGCTGTCGAACTGCTTGCCCTTGTACTGGCGCGCCCAGTTGCGAGAGGTGAACTCGCGCATGAAGTCGAACTCGCCGGCCTTGAGCCCCTCGAAGCGCGCCGTCTCGTCGAGGTACACCTTGTAGGCGATGCGGTCGAAGTTGAAGAACCCCTTTCGCACCGGCAACTCGGCGCCCCAGTAGTCGGCGCGGCGCACGTAGGTGATGTCGCGGCCCAGGCGGTCGCTCGCCGGGCGGTAGGGGCCCGACGCGATCGGCACCTCGCTGACGATCTGGTCGAAGGGCTTGCCGCCGCCCCACTGCCGGCTGAACACCGGCATGCCGCCGACCACCAGCGGCAGTTCGCGGTTCGGGCTCGCGAAGTCGAAGCGCACGCTGCGCTCGCCGAGCGCCGTCACCTTCCGGACCTCGGCGTAGATGGTCTTGAACTGCGGCGAGGCGAGCGGCCCCGTGAGCGTCACGAACGAATGGACCACGTCGGCCGCCAGCACCGGCGAGCCGTCGTTGAAGCGGGCCTTCGGGTTGAGCCTGAAGGTGGCCGAGAGCCGGTCGGGCGCCACCTCCACGTCCTCGGCCAGCAGGCCGTAGGCCGTGGTCGGCTCCTCGGAATTGCCGGTCATCAGGCTTTCGAACATCAACGGTCCGATCCCCGCGGGTCCCGTGCCCTTGAGCGTGAACGGGTTGAACTTGTCGAAGTTGGTCGGCCGCGTCGGCGGCACCAGCCTGAACTCACCACCCTTGGGCGCATCGGGGTTCACATAGGCGAAATGGGTGAACCCGGGCGGGTACTTGATGTCGCCGAATTGCGCGTAGGCATGGGCGGCCCATGAGGGAGCCGCCGAGAGCGCCAAGAAAAGAAGCAGCCAACCTCGCATGCGAGAATTCTGCACAAGATTTTCAAGAGGCAGATCCATGGGCTTTCTTTCCGGCAAAAAACTGTTGATCACCGGCGTGCTGAGCAACCGCTCCATCGCCTACGGCATCGCCAAGGCGTGCCACGCGCAGGGCGCCGAACTGGCGTTCAGCTACGTGGGCGAACGTTTCAAGGACCGCATCACCGAGTTTGCGGCCGATTTCGGCTCGAAGCTGATCTTCGACTGCGACGTGGGCGACGACGCGCAGATCGACAAGCTGTTCGCGGACCTGGCGCAGACCTGGCCCACCTTCGACGGCTTCGTGCACAGCATCGGCTTTGCGCCGCGCGAGGCGATCGCGGGCGACTTTCTCGGCGGCCTGTCGCGCGAGGGCTTCCGGATCGCGCACGACATCAGCGCCTACAGCTTCCCGGCCATGGCCAAGGCGGCGCTGCCCTATCTCAATCCGAAGGCGGCGCTCCTCACGTTGACCTACCTGGGCGCCGAGCGCGCGCTGCCCAACTACAACACCATGGGCCTGGCCAAGGCCTCGCTCGAGGCCTCGGTGCGCTACACCGCCGCCGCGATCGGCCCCAAGGGCATGCGCGCCAACGGCATCAGCGCCGGCCCGATCAAGACGCTGGCCGCGAGCGGCATCAAGGATTTCGGCAAGATCCTCTCGGCGGTCGCCGAGGCCTCGCCGATCCGCCGCAACGTGACGATCGAGGAAGTCGGCAACGTGGCCGCCTTTCTGCTGAGCGACCTGGCCAGCGGCGTGACCGCCGAGATCACCTACGTCGACGGCGGCTTCAGCCGGGTGGTGCCGGGCATGGCGGAATAAGCCCCGCCCTCCCTTCCTCTTACTGCCAGGCCGGATCTTCATGCGCTGCGCCCTCCCCCTGACGCGACGCACGCTGCTGCTCGCCGGCCTCGGCGCGCTGGTGGCGCGCACCGCCGCCGCTGCGACCGACGGCCCGCCGCGGCTGATGCTCGCCGGGGTCTACCGGCCGGGCATGTCGCTCGACGACTATTGGGTCAGCGAGAAATACGACGGCCTGCGCGGCTTCTGGGATGGCCAGCGGCTCTGGACCCGCGGCGGCGAAGCCGTCATCGCGCCGGCCTGGTTCACCGCGCCGCTGCCCAAGCAGCCGCTCGACGGCGAACTCTGGGCGGGCCGCGGACAATTCGAGCGCGCCGCGTCCACCGTTCGCAGCCAGACGCCCAATGACGCGGCCTGGCGCGAGATGCGCTTCATGGTGTTCGACCTGCCGGCCCATGGCGGCGACTTCACCGCGCGCCTGGCCGCCCTGCGCCAGCTGCTGCCGATCACCGATGCGCCCTGGGTGGTGCCCGTGCCCCAGGAACGCGCCACCACCCATGCCGCGCTCCAGGCACTGCTCGCCAAGACCGAAAAGATGGGCGGCGAAGGGCTCATGCTGCACCGGGGGAGTTCGCTCTACCGCGCCGAGCGGAACAACGACCTGCTGAAGGTCAAGAGCTACGAGGACGCCGAGGCGCGCGTGGTCGGGCATGTGGGCGGCAAGGGCCGGCATGCCGGCCGGCTCGGCGCGCTGCTGGTCGAAACGCGCGACGGCCGGCGCTTCAAGCTCGGCAGCGGCCTGAGCGATGCCCAGCGCGACCATCCCCCGGCCGTCGGAACCTGGGTCACCTACCGCTACAACGGCACCCATGCGAGCGGGCTGCCGCGCTTCGCGCGCTTCATGCGCGTCCGAACCGACGCGCCCTCTTGAGGCGCGCCGGCACTCGCTCGCCGCTTCTTACTTCTTAGCTTCTTGCTTCGGCAGCGCCACGCAGTCCGCGTAATAGCGCTTCTTGCCGGTCTCGTCGATGCGCGCCACCAGGCCGTGGATGTCGGTCTCGAAGCCCGGGCACTGCAGGTTGAATTCGCGCGAGAACTTCAGGTAGTCGACGATCTTCTTGTTGAACACCTCGCCCGGAATCAGCAGCGGGATGCCCGGCGGGTACGGCGTGATCAGGCTCGTGGTGATGCGGCCTTCGAGCTCGTCGATCTCCACGCGCTCGGTCTTGCGGTGCGCGATGTGCGCGAAGGCATCGCTGGGCTTCATCGCCGGCGTCAGGTCGCTCAGGTACATCTCGGTGGTGAGCCGTGCCACGTCGTAGCGCGCATAGAGCTGGTGGATGTGCTGGCACAGGTCGCGCAGCCCCAGGCGCTCGTAGCCCGGATGCTGCTGGCAGAATTCGGGCAGGATCCGCCACATCGGCTGGTTGCGCGCGTAGTCGTCCTTGAACTGCTGCAGCGCCGTGAGCAGCGTGTTCCAGCGGCCCTTGGTGATGCCGATGGTGAACATGATGAAGAAGCTGTAGAGGCCGGTCTTCTCCACGATCACGCCGTGCTCGGCCAGGAACTTGGTCACCACGCTCGCGGGAATGCCGGTCTCCGCGAAGCTGCCTTCGAGGTCGAGGCCGGGCGTCACGATGGTCGACTTGATCGGGTCGAGCATGTTGAAGCCGTCGGCCAGTTCGCCGAAGCCGTGCCAGTTGCGTGGCGACTTCTTCTTCGTCGGCTTGCCGTTCTTCTCGCCCTGCATGATCCAGTCTTCGGCGCGGCCGATGCCCTCATCGACCAGCTTCTCGGGGCCCCAGACCTTGAACCACCATTCGTCCTTGCCGAACTCGGCTTCCACCTTGCGCATCGCGCGGCGAAAGTCGAGCGCCTCGAGGATGCTCTCTTCCACCAGCGCAGTGCCGCCGGGCGGCTCCATCATTGCCGCGGCCACGTCGCAGCTCGCGATGATCGCGTACTGCGGGCTCGTGGACGAGTGCATCAGGTAGGCCTCGTTGAACAGGTCGCGGTCGAGTGCGCGGTTCTGCGAGTCCTGCACCAGCACATGGCTGGCCTGGCTGATGCCGGCGAGCAGCTTGTGCGTGGACTGGGTGGCGAACACCAGCGACTCCTTCGGCCGCACGCGCCGCTTGCCCATTGCGTGGTAGGCGCCGTAGAACGGATGGAAGGCCGCATGCGGCAGCCAGGCTTCGTCGAAGTGCAGCGTGTCGACGTAGCCGTCGAGCATGTTCTTGATGGTCTCGGTGTTGTAGATCACCCCGTCGTAGGTCGACTGCGTGAGCGTCATCACGCGCGGCTTGACCTTGTCGTGGTCGACGTCGGCCAACAGCGGATTGGCCTTGATCTTGGCCTTGATGGCGCTCTGCTCGAATTCGCTCTTGGGAATCGGGCCGATGATGCCGAAGTGGTTGCGCGTGGGCTTCATGAACACCGGAATGGCGCCCGTCATGATGATCGCGTGCAGGATCGACTTATGGCAGTTGCGGTCGACCACCACCACGTCGTCGGGTGCCACCGTGTGGTGCCACACCATCTTGTTGCTGGTGCTGGTGCCGTTGGTCACGAAGAAGCAATGGTCGGCATTGAAGATGCGCGCTGCATTGCGCTCGCTGGCCGCGACCGGGCCGGTGTGGTCGAGCAGTTGCCCGAGTTCTTCCACCGCGTTGCAGACGTCCGCGCGCAGCATGTTCTCGCCGAAGAACTGGTGGAACATCTGGCCGACCGGGCTCTTGAGGAAAGCCACGCCGCCCGAGTGGCCGGGGCAGTGCCACGAGTACGAGCCGTCTTCCGCGTAGTCGATCAGCGCCTTGAAGAACGGCGGCTGCACGCCTTCGAGGTAGCTCTTGGCCTCGCGGATGATGTGGCGCGCCACGAACTCCGGCGTGTCCTCGAACATGTGGATGAAGCCGTGCAGCTCGCGCAAGATGTCGTTCGGGATATGGCGCGAGGTCTTGGTTTCGCCGTAAATGTAGATCGGCACGTCGGCGTTCTTGCGCCGCACCTCGCCGATGAAGCTGCGCAGGCTCAGCACGGCCGGATCCAGGTCGGGCCCGACGGTGAACTCCTCGTCGTCGATCGACAGGATGAAGGCGCTGGCACGGCTTTGCTGCTGGGCGAACTGGCTCAGGTCGCCGTAGCTGGTGACGCCGAGCACCTCGAAGCCCTCGGTCTCGATGGCCTGCGCGAGCGCGCGGATGCCAAGGCCCGATGTGTTTTCGGAGCGGAAGTCCTCGTCGATGATGACGATGGGGAAGCGGAATTTCATGAGCAGGGCTCCGGACAGGCAATGAGCCGCGAAGTGTACGGAATTCGGATGACGGGTTCCGTCGGCTTATGACCCAGAATAGCGTGCATCCAACACTGAGGAGAGAAGGAAAAGTTATGGCGAACTCCACCATCTGGTGGCTGATAGCGGGAACCGCGATCGTCCTCGAGCTGATTTCGGGCACCGTCTACCTGCTGCTGCTCGCGGCCGGCTTTGCGGCGGCGGCCATTGCGGCGCACCTGGGCGCCGGGCTCATGGCCCAGCTCATCGTTGCGGCCGTGGTCGGCGTGGGCGCCGTGCTCGTCTGGTATGCCGTGCGGCGCCGGCGGCCCGCCGAGCCGCCCACCGAGGCTAACCGCGACATCAACCTGGACATCGGCGAGACCCTTCACGTCGACACCTGGAACCCCGACGGCACGGCGACCGTGCGCTACCGCGGGGCCCAGTGGACCGTGGTCCAGCGCGCCGGTCGCGCGCCCACCACCGGCGAGCACCGCGTGGTCGAAGTCATCGGCAGCCGTCTTGTCGTCGACAAGATCTGACACAACCCCCTCGAGGAGAAAAGCAGCATGGAATTTTCGGTCCCCATCATCATCCTGGTCATCGCGATCATCTTCATCAGCCAGTCAGTCAAGTTCGTGCCGCAGCAGAACGCCTGGGTGCGCGAGCGCCTCGGCAAGTACAACGGCACCATGACGCCCGGCCCCAATTTCCTGATCCCGTTCATCGACCGGGTTGCCTACAAGCACAGCCTGAAGGAAATCCCGCTCGACGTGCCGAGCCAGATCTGCATCACGCGCGACAACACGCAATTGCAGGTCGACGGCATCCTCTACTTTCAGGTCACCGATCCGATGCGTGCGAGCTACGGCTCGTCGAACTACATCGTGGCTGTCACGCAACTGGCCCAGACCTCGCTGCGCAGCGTGATCGGCAAGCTCGAGCTCGACAAGACCTTCGAGGAGCGCGACGTGATCAACGCCCAAGTGGTAGCGGCCATCGACGAGGCGGCGCTCAACTGGGGCGTGAAGGTGCTGCGCTACGAGATCAAGGACCTGACGCCACCCAAGGAGATCCTGCACGCGATGCAGCGCCAGATCACGGCCGAGCGCGAGAAGCGTGCGCTGATCGCGGCCTCGGAAGGCCGGCGCCAGGAGCAGATCAATATCGCCACTGGCGAGCGCGAGGCCTTCATCGCCCGCTCCGAAGGCGAAAAGCAGGCCCAGATCAACAACGCGCAGGGCGAGGCCGCGGCCATCACCGCCGTGGCCGCCGCCACGGCCGACGCCATCGAACGCGTGGCCGCCGCCATCCGCCAACCCGGCGGCGAACAGGCGGTGCAGCTCAAGGTCGCCGAGCGCGCGGTCGACGCCTACAGCAAGGTCGCGGCCGATTCCCAGACAACCCTGATCGTGCCGAGCAACATGGGCGAAACCTCTGCCCTCATTGCCTCCGCCATGCGCATGATCCAGACCGTCAAGCCCTCGAATCCGGCCTGATTGGCCCTTTGGCGACTGCTACAATCGAAGGCTCAGGAGCGGTGGATGAGCGGTTTAAGTCGCACGCCTGGAAAGCGTGTGAGGGTTAATAGCCCTCCGCGGGTTCGAATCCCGCCTGCTCCGCCAGAGAAGTCATGAATACGGGGCCTTGCGCCCCGTTTTTCTTTTCTGCCAGCCTCCGCATCGGCCATCTGAATTCGAGCAAGCGAGCCGCTGCATTCCGGCAACAGGGATGCCCCTGCCCGGCGCAGCCGTCTGGCGGTACGATCCAAAGGTCTTACTTTCACGTCTGCAAAGGAGCCCGGATGGCCGGACAAAAAACAAATTCGTCGCGTGACGACGCGTCGCTCGAACGGACACTGGAGAAGACGGAAGCGGTTGCGGCCGATGTCCAGCGGGCATCCGACAACCTGGCGGTCGTGAACACGGTGCTCGGGCAGGAGCTACCCGAAGAAGTCCAGGTCGGCGAAGTGGCACAGGCCATCGAGCACACCAGCCAGCTCGAAGAAAAGCTGGCCCGGTCGGCCGAAACATTGGCAGAGGTGAATGCGGCGCTGGGCGAAGAAATAGAGAAGCGCCTCGAGATCACGGCCCAGCGCGACGAAAGCCAGGCCGAGGCCGAGGAACTCAAGGCCCAGATCCGATCCGGGGCTGCGGACTGACCGCGCGCGGCGGGCTTTCTTCTCGGCCGAACGGAACTCTCCGTCTCCCTTCTCCTACGCTGTCAACTCATCTGGCGCGTTACGCTATTGGTTCTCAAGGCGAAACCACGGCATGGCCCTCATCACGTTCCTCGTAGAGGACAACAAGACCATCAGGGACAACCTGGTCCCGGCCCTCGAAGATCTGGTCGACGGCCAGGTCGTCGGCTTCGCCGAAACCGAGTCCGATGCGCTTGCTTGGCTCGCCGCACATCCCAGAGACTGGCAACTGCTCATCGTCGACCTTTTCCTGAAGGAAGGCTCCGGCCTCGGCGTGCTCGCGGGCTGCACGGCCCGTGGCCCGGGCCAGCGCGTCGTGGTGCTCAGCAACTACGTGACAGCTGATATTCGCGCGCGCTGCGAGGCCCTGGGCGCCGACGCCGTCTTCGACAAGTCGCGCGACCTCGACGCCTTCATCGACTACTGCAACACCGACCGCCCTTCGGGCCTGGCCACGCTGGCCTGAGCGCGCCGCGGCAGGCGCTCCGAAATAACAAAAGGGCCCCGAGAGGCCCTTTTGTTCGAAGCGCGCATTGCTGCGCGCGGTCGGCACAGAAATCAGCGCACCACGGCGATCTGCGTGCGCACGCCGCCCTTGTACGTGAACAGCGTCAGCGCGCCGTTCTTGATGTCGCCCTTCTCGTCGAAGGCGATCGGGCCGGTCACGCCCTTGTACTCGACCTTGCCCACTTCGGGCAGGTACTTTTCGGGGTCGGCCGAGCCGGCCTTGACCATGGCTTCGGCCAACACGTTGACCGCGTCGTAGACGTACGGTGCATAGATCTGCACGTCGACGCCGTTCTTGGTCTTGAACCTGGCCTTGAAGTCGTCGAGCGGCTGCTTGAAGTCGCCGTCGACACCGCCAGCCTCGGCGCACACCACCATGTCTTCGCCAATGGCGTCGCCCGCCAGCTTCGGCAGTTCACCGGTGCACAGGCCGTCGCCGCCCATGAACTTGACGTTCAGGCCGAGCTGCTTGACCTGCTTGAGCATCGGGCCGCCCACGGCGTCCATGCCGCCGAAGAACAGCACGTCGGGCTTGGTGGCCTTGAGCTTGGTCAGGATAGCGTTGAAGTCGGTCGACTTGTCGGTGGTGAATTCGTGGCCGACGATGGTGGCGCCGGCGGCCTTGGCGGCCTTCTCGAATTCTTCGGCAACGCCCTGGCCGTAGGCGGTGCGGTCGTCGATCACGGCGATGTTCTTGCCCTTGAGCGTCTCGACGGCGTACTTGCCCAGCGTGCCGCCGAGCTGCGTGTCGTCGGCCACCACGCGGAATGTGGTCTTGAAGCCCTGGCGGGTGTACTTGGGGTTCGTTGCCGACGGCGAGATCTGGGGAATGCCCGCGTCGCTGTAGAGCTTGGAGGCCGGAATCGTGGTGCCGGAGTTGAGGTGGCCCACGATGCCGTTGACCTTGCTGTCGACCAGCTTCTGGGCGACGGCGGTGCCCTGCTTCGGATCGCCGGCATCGTCTTCGGCGACGAGTTCGAACTTGACAGTCTTGTCGCCGATCTTGAGGTTCTTCGCGTTCAGGTCCTCGATGGCCATCCGGGCGCCGAACTCGTTGTCCTTGCCGAGGTGAGCGATCGGGCCGCTGGTCGGCGCCACATGGCCGATCTTCACGACAAGCGCATCGGCCGGAGGTGCTGCAGGTGCCGGGGCCGCAGCCGTGGGCGCCGAAGCGGCCGGTGCAGCAGCTTCTTCCTTCTTGCCGCAAGCCACGAGCGTGATTGCAGCCAATGCGACCGCAGTCCATTTCAATTGCATGAGAACCTCCAGAACATGGATAGATATAAAACCAAGAAACCGGTCGTGTGATCCGGGCGCGCAGACCTTGCAAGTTTCGCGCCGCAGACCAGTGGCACCCTCACGCCCTCCGACCTGGCGCGCAGTTTAGCCGAACCCTTACAAGCATTAAGTTGGCGTAGACCCTGGGTTTTCGGAGAGTTCGGCGGCCATGGCTTCGATCACCAAAGCGCGCAGCACGGCCTCGATTTCTTCTCGCAGGCGAGGCACCATGGCATCGAGCTGCTGCTGCACCGCGGCCGCCACGGTGTCGCTCAGCCGCTCCTCGAGCGAGAGGTCGACGCGCTGCAGCACGCGGTGCAGAAGCTGCTCTTCGAGGCGCACGATGTCGGCCTCGGAACGCTGGGCTGCGGGCGGCAATGCCACCGCCTCGGCCGGGTCGATCTGCGGCACAGCCTCGGCCGGCTTGGCCGCCGTGGCAACAGGCTCGGGCGGGAGGTCGAGCACGGTGGTCAGGGTCGGAACGAACCGGGGCGGCGTGCGCAGCGTGCTGGCCATCAGGAAGCGCTCCTTGCAAAATCGTGCGGCTGGATCGGATAGCCGCGGTCGGCATAGTGGCGCCACCGCGCGCGGCCGATCTGCCGGTCATCGGGCTCGCTGCTCACGATGTCGATGAGCCGCTCGAAGCGCTCGAAGCCCGACGGCACCGCCGGCCCGAGGTTCACCAGCATCTCGCGGTGCGGCAGCGACGCGGCGTCCGCGCCCTCGGCGCAGAGAACCACCGGTGAGCGGCTCAGCAGGTGCGCCGGCGCATCGGCACGGCAGTGCGCAATGAAGTCCGAAGGCGAAAGCTGCCACAGCGCGGTATCGATCGCGTCGAGCATCGGCGGCTCGCCCACGACCACCACGCGCAGCCCGCGCGCATTGACGGCCTTGCGGACCAGCCGACAGGCGTAGTTGGCCTTGTCCGGCGTGTTGAAGTGGAAGCCGATCTCAGTCACTGCGCGGACCGGGCCTTGCGTGGGGCGGCGGCGCCTTTCTTGCCCGCGGCCTTGGGCGCCGCTGCGGCACTGCTGCGCACACGTTCCATCAGATACGAAACCAGCAGGCCCACGGGCCGGCCGGTGGCACCCTTGGCCGCTCCGCTCTTCCAGGCGGTGCCCGCGATGTCGAGGTGCGCCCAGGCGAAATCGCCGGCGAAGCGCTGCAAGAACTTGGCAGCGGTGATGGCGCCGCCGGCGCGGCCCGCCACGTTGGCCACGTCGGCGAAGTTGGTCTTCAGGCCTTCGGCATAGTCGTCGTCGAGCGGCATGCGCCAGCAGCGGTCTTGGGACGCGTCCCCGGCCGCCTGCAGCGCGGTTGCGAGCGCGTCGTCGCTGGTGAACAAGCCGCTGCGTACGCCGCCGAGCGCGACCACGCACGCGCCCGTGAGCGTGGCAATGTCGATCACGGCCGCCGGCGCGAAGCGCTTGGCGTATGTGAGCGCGTCGCACAACACCAGGCGCCCTTCGGCGTCGGTGTTGAGCACCTCGATGGTCTGCCCGCTCATGCTCGTGATCACGTCGCCGGGCTTGAGCGCGCGGCCGTCGTTCATGTTCTCGCACGCCGGCACCAGGCCCACCACATTGATCGCCGGCTGGATCTCGCCGAGCGCCCGGAAGGTGCCGAGCACGCTGGCCGCGCCGCACATGTCGAACTTCATCTCGTCCATCTCGGCGGCCGGCTTGAGCGAGACCCCGCCCGTATCGAAAGTGATGCCTTTGCCGACCAGCACCACGGGCGCCTGGTCTTTCGGGCCGCCCTGGTAGCGCAGCACGATGAAGCGTAGCGGCTCGGCCGAGCCCTGCGCCACCGCAGCGAACGAGCCCATGCCGAGCTTCTGTACTTCCTTGGGGCCGAGCACTTCGATCTTCATGCGCGGCAGCCGGCCGAGTTCCTTGGCGGCCTCGCCCAGCAGCGTGGGCGTGCAGTGATTGCCGGGCCGGTTGCCCCATTCCTTGGCGAGTTCGATGCCGGACACCGTGGCGCGGGCCTCGTCGAAGGCCTGGGTCACCGCAGCAGCGTCGGCCACGCCGAGCACCAGGGTGCGGACGCTGCGCCCGCCCTCGCCGTTCGAGGCTTTCGACTTGGTGGTGGTGTAGACGTAGCTGGCATCGGCCGCGGCCGCCACGGCACTCGCCACCGCGGCGCCATCGGCCTGCTGGGCGAACACCATCACCACCCGCTTGGGCGCCTGGGCCTTGGCCGCTTTGACCGCCGCGATCACGGCGCTGCGCACCGACGCGGGCTGGCCGTCGCCGATGGCCGCGAGCACCACGCGCGAGGCCGCCACCTCGTCCGGGTGGTAGAGCGCGAGCAGCTTGCCGGCCTTGTCGGGCAGGTCGCCGGCCTTGCGGGCGCTGGCGATCAGGGCGGAGAGCGGGTCCCGGGTGGTGAGCGGCGCACTGCCGACCAGCACGATCAGGACGTCGGATTTTTCGGCCGCGGCGCGCGCGACGGTGAGGGTCTTGAGCTGAAAGTCCATAATCCTTTTTTTCCTCGAACGATGTTATTCCATTCTTCCTTACGCAAGGAGCTGTCGCGCAGCTTCGGAGCGACCCTCGTGGTCCTGGTCACCATCGTGATGACCATGATGCTGATCCGCACGCTCGGCCTCGCCTCTAAGGGCAGCGTGAATCCCTCCGAAGTCTTCCTCGTGATGGCCTACACGGTGCTCGGCTACATGCCGACCATCCTGAGCCTGAGCCTGTTCGTCGCCATCGTCGGCACTCTCTCGCGCATGTACCGCGACAGCGAGATGGTGATCTGGTTTTCCAGCGGCCGCGGCCTGGTCGATTTCGTCAAGCCGCTGTTCCGCTTCGCGTGGCCCGTGCTGCTGCTGATCGCCGTCATGGCGCTGGTCGGTTGGCCCTGGGCCAATTCGCAGACCATCGGCATGCGCGCCCAGTACGAGCGCCGCAGCGACATCGAGCGGGTCTCGCCGGGCGAATTCCGTGAGTCGTCGGGCCGCATGCGCGTGTTCTTCATCGACAAGGACACGCCCGACAATGCCACGGCGACGAACGTGTTCATCTGGTCCATCGAGCGCGGCCTGCAGATCACCACTTCGGCTCGCAGCGGCCGCATCGAGGACATCGGCAACAACCGCTACCTGATGCTGAGCAACGGCCAGCGGCTCGAGCGGCCGCTGCTGCCCACCTCGGGCCTGAAGATCAGCGAGTTCGAAACCTACGGAACGCGCGCCGGCGGCAGCAGCGATTTCGCGACCGACGGCACGCCGGTGCGCGCCAAGCCCACGCTGCAGCTGCTGCGCGAGCCCGGCGACGTGAGCCAGGGCGAGCTGGCCTGGCGCCTTGGCATGCTGCTCGCGGCGGTCAATTTCGTGCTGCTCGCGCTCACCGTCTCGAGCGTCAATCCGCGCGTGGGGCGCAGCGGCAACCTGCTGTTCGCGCTGTTCGCCTTCGTCGTCTATTACAACATGCTCAACCTCGGCCAGAGCTGGATCAGCACCGGCCGCTTCGGCATGGGCTCGTTCATGCTGCTGCTGCACGGCGGCGTCATGGTCGTGGCGCTCGCGTGGCTGACGCTGCGCAACAACAACTGGGGCCGGCGCCGCAGGGCCGAGCGCGTGATGGCCGGCGGCCTGCCGTCCTCCAAAACCGATCCGTCCCCGTGAAAACCATCCGCCGCCTGATCTACGTCGAGGTCCTGAAAGCCGTGGCTTTCGTGACCCTCGGCTTCCTGAGCCTCTTTTTCTTCTTCGACTTCGTCGACGAGCTGCAGTCGCTCGGCCGGCCCGAGAGCCTGGCCTATGGCCCCGCGCAGGCGCTGATCTACGTGACCTTGCTGATCCCGAGCCATCTCTACGAGCTGCTCCCGATCACGGTGCTCATCGGCTGCATCTTCGTGATGGCGCGGCTCGCGCAGAGTTCGGAATACACCATCCTGCGCACCAGCGGGCTCGGTCCGTGGCGCGCGCTGCGCACGCTGCTGCTGCTGGGCCTGGGCTTCGTCGTGCTGACCTTCGCCATCGGCGACTACATCGCACCGGCCTCCGAGCGCACCGGCCAGTTGCTCAAGTCACGCTACCAGGGCACCTATTCTTTCGTCGGCAACACCGGCGCCTGGCTCAAGGAGAAGCGCGAGAACGTCTCCTATGCGGTGAACGTGCTCTCGATCGCGCGTGACGGCTCGCTCAAGAACGCTCGCATCTTCGAGTTCGACGAGAACGGCTATGTGCGCAAGCAGATCGTCGCCGCCTCGGCACGCATCCACGACGAGCACTGGACGCTGACCGACGTCGAAACCCAGGACTACGACACCCGGAGCACGGCCGACAAGGCGCGCATCGTGACCACCAAGGAGCCGCAGCTCGACTGGCCGACCACGCTGACGGCCGAGATGGTTTCGGTGGCGCTGCTGCGGCCCGACCGCATGGGCACGATCGACCTGTTCGACTACATCCGCCACCTCGACGCCAACGGCCAGACCGCACAGCGCTACGAGATCCAGTTCTGGCGCAAGGTCTTCTATCCGCTGTCGTGCCTCGTGATGGTGGTGCTCGCGCTGCCGTTCGCCTACCTGCACTTTCGCCAGGCCGGCATCACCACGTACGTGTTCGGCGGCGTGATGATCGGCATCAGCTTCTTCCTGCTCAACAACGTGTTCGGCTATCTCGGGAACCTGAGCAATTGGTCGCCCATGCTCACGGCGGCGGCGCCGGGGCTCATCTACTCGGTGATGTCGCTGGCGGCCTTCAGCTGGCTGGTGCTTCGAAGGTAGCGACGATGGCCGGCGCGGAAAACGCAAGAGGCATCGTGCTGCTGGCCCACGGCTCGCGCGACGCGCGCTGGCGCGAGCCGATCGAAGCGGTGGCGGCCCGCCTGACCGCGCTCGATCCGCAGGCGCGCGTGGCCTGCGCCTACATGGAACTCGCCACGCCCGACGTGCACACAGCCGCGGCCGCGCTGATCGCGAGCGGCGCCACAGCGCTGCGGATCGTTCCGCTGTTCCTCGGCATGGGCAAGCATGCGCGCGAAGACCTGCCGCTGCAGATGGACGCGCTGCGCCAGGCTTGGCCCGCTGTGCGCTTCGACCTGGCCCGCACCGTCGGGGAAGAACCCGAACTGATCGACCTGCTCGCCAGAATTGCAAGCAAAACTTGATGTCCTTGAAATTTCAATAGACTTCAAAGGCATAATGAATTCCGCAATAAGACGGAATTTGATATGAATCTGCACCAGTTCAAGTTTGTTCAGGAAGCCGTGCGGCGCAACCTGAACCTGACGGAGGCAGCGAAAGCGCTCCACACCTCGCAGCCCGGCGTGTCCAAGGCCATCATCGAGCTCGAGGAAGAACTTGGCGTCGAGATCTTCGCGCGCCATGGCAAGCGCCTGAAGCGCATCACCGAGCCGGGCCAGCATGTCATTGCGAGCATCGAGCTGATCATGCGCGAGGTCGGCAATCTGCGGCGCATCGGCGAGCAGTTCAGCGCCCAGGACAGCGGCACGCTGTCTATCGCGACCACGCACACGCAGGCGCGCTACGTGCTCCCGGTGCCGGTGGCGAAGCTGCGCGAGGCGTACCCGAAGGTCAACGTGAGCCTGCACCAGGGCTCGCCCGACCAGGTGGCGCGCATGGTGATCGACGAGATCGCCGAGGTCGGCATCGCGACCGAGTCGCTCGCCGACTATGCCGATCTCGTGACCCTGCCCTGCTACGAATGGCAGCACGTGCTGGTGCTGCCGAAGGACCATCCGCTTGCGGCCAGGGAGCGCATCTCGCTGGAGGACCTGGCGCTCGAGCCGATCATCACTTACCACCCGTCTTTCACCGGGCGCACGCGCATCGACCATGCCTTTGCACAAAAGAAGCTCTCGCCGCGCATCGCGCTCGAGGCGATCGACTCCGACGTGATCAAGACCTACGTGCGCCTGGGCCTCGGCGTGGGCATCGTGGCCGAGATGGCGGTGCGCGACGAGTCGAACGCCGACCTCGTCGTGCGCCCGATGGGACACGTGTTCGGCCAGAACATCGCGCGGGTAGCCTTCAAGCGCAGCGCCTACCTGCGCAACTTCGTGTTCAAGTTCGCCGAGCTGCTGTCCGACCGCCTCGACCGCAACCTGATCGCAAAGGCCCTGAGCGGCCACCAGCAGGACTACGAGTTATAGGATCACCCCCAGTCTTCGCGCACTTCGTGTCGCTTCGCCAACCCCCTTCCGGGGGCAACACCAGCGGCCCGGCAAAACCGGTTCCGCGGTGTTTCACGAAGGAACGCCGAAGCAGCAGAACTTCCGACCCCACGATCACCATGAGTACTCTTCATTCGTCCCCCCGCACGCCGGAGATCGGCACCAAGCTGCCCGTCGTGGGCACCACCATCTTCACCGTGATGTCCGCGCTCGCGGCCGAGAAGAACGCGGTCAACCTCGGGCAGGGCTTTCCCGATTTCCACTGCGACCCGAAGCTGCTCGACGACGTCACGGCCGCGATGGCCGCGGGCCACAATCAGTACCCACCGATGCCGGGCATCCCGGCGCTGCGGCAGGCCATTGCCGACAAGATCTCGGCGGTCTATGGACGCAGCTACAGCGCCGCCGACGAGATCACGGTCACCGCCGGCGCGACCCAGGCCATCATCACCGCCATCCTCGCCGTGGTGCGCGCCGACGACGAGGTGATCGTGCTCGAGCCGTGCTACGACAGCTACGTGCCGAACATCGAGCTGGCCGGCGGGCGCGTGGTGCGCGTGCCGCTCACGCCCGGCACCTTCCGCCCCGACTTCGACCGCATCGCGGCCGCGCTGACGCCGCGCACGCGCGCCATCATCGTCAACACGCCGCACAACCCGAGCGCCACGGTCTGGACCGCGGCCGAGATGCGCCGGCTCGAGGAACTGCTCGCGCCCACCGAGGTGCTGGTGATTGCCGACGAGGTCTACGAGCACATGGTGTTCGACGGTGCGCAGCACGAGAGCGTGGCGCGCTTTCCCGGCCTGGCGGCGCGCAGCTTCATCGTGAGCAGCTTCGGCAAGACCTACCACGTCACCGGCTGGAAGGTCGGCTACGTGGCCGCGCCGGCGCCGCTCATGGCCGAATTCCGCAAGGTGCACCAGTTCAATGTGTTCACGGTCAACACGCCGATGCAGCACGCGCTTGCGCAGTACATGGGCGCACCGGCGCCCTACCTCGAGCTGCCCGCGTTCTACCAGCGCAAGCGCGACCTGTTCGCGGCGGGCCTGGCCGAGAAGACACGCTTCAAATTGCTGCGCAGCGAAGGTAGCTATTTCCAGTGCGTCGACATCTCGGCGGTGAGTGACCTGTCGGAAGCCGAGTTCTGCCTCTGGCTCACGCGCGAGATCGGTGTGGCGGCGATCCCGCTGTCGGCGTTCTATGGCAACGGCTTCGACCAGCGCGTGGTGCGCTTCTGTTTCGCCAAGAAGGACGAAACCCTGCGCGCGGCACTCGACCGGCTCGCGAAGCTCTGACCCGCCCGCTGCCCGAGGGCAGCGGTAGGACAGTCCTGACCGCCGAAGAAGCGGCTATCCGGCGTTTTTCCTGTGGCTCGGCACCCAGCATCGAGGGCATCACAACAACGCCAGGAGAAACGCATGTCCCTCTCGTTCATTCTGCTGATCATCCTGATATTGCTTCTGGTCGGCGCGCTGCCGAGCTGGGGCTACAGCCGGAGCTGGGGCTATTGGCCCAGCGGCGGTCTGGGCCTTGTCGTGCTGATCGTCGTCATCCTGGTGCTCATGGGACGCATATAGGCGCCCTGGGTATCGCACCCACCGAAGAGCCCGCGGCACCCGCGGGCTTTTTTTTTGGCGCTGCTTCTTCGTTGGCGCGCCTCAGGCCTGCAACTGGCCCCAGGCCTTGTCGAGCCGCTTGACGCTCACGGGCTGCGGCGTGCGCAGCTCCTGCGCGAAGAAGCTCACGCGAAGCTCCTCGAGCAGCCAGCGGAATTCGAGCATGCGCTCGTCGACTACGCCCTTGCGCTCGGCGACCAGCCGCAAGTAACGCTGTTCCTGCGGCCGCAGCTCGGCCAATTTTGCGGCGTCGCGCGCGGGGTCACCGCGCAGCTTGTCGAGCCGCAGCACAATCGCCTTCAGGTAGCGTGGAAAGTGCTGCAACTGGCTCCATGGCGCGTCGGCGATGAAACGCTTGCCGACCAGGCGCTGCAATTGCTGCGCAGCGTCCTGCACCGACTCGGGCTGCAGCTTCGTGTCCTTGATCTTGCGCGCGGCCGCCGCGTATTCGGCCAGGATGCCGCCGGCCAGGCGCGCCACCTCGTTCGCGATCAGCGTGAGCCGGCCTCGCCCTTCCTCGAGCCGGCGCTTGAAGGCGGGCTCGTCGGTGGGCAGCGGTTCCTGCAGGAAGGCGCGGTCGATCGCCACGTCGATGATCTGCGTGCGCAGCTCTTCGGAGGTGCCGAGTGGCATGTAGGCCACCGACATCTTCTGCAGGTCGGGGATGTTCTTCTCGAGGTACTTGAGCGCGTCCTTCAGCTGCAGCGCGAACAGCCGGCGCAGGCCCGCGCGGTGTTTGGCCGCAGCCACTGCGGGCTCGTCGAAGACCTCGATCGTGACCGCATCGCCTTCGTCGCGCAGCGCCGGAAAACCGATCAGCGACTGCGCGCCGCGGCGCACCTCCATGAGCTCGGGCAGTTCGCCGAAGCTCCAGCTCGTGTAGCGCTGGCCCGCTGGCAGGCTGGGCGCGGCGGGCGCCGCCGCAGCCTTGCCCGCTGACTGCGCGCCCGCTTCGGCGTCGGCCGCAGGCCCGCGCGCCGTCGATGGCGAAGAGGCCTTCACGTTGAGGCCCGCGAGCGCCTGGAAGGCGCCGCGGGCCTGCGCGCCGAGTTCGGCCTTGAGCGCACCGAGGTTGCGGCCCATGCCGAGCTGGCGGCCGTGCTCGTCGACGATGCGCAGGTTCATGAACAGGTGCGGCGCCAGCATGTCGAGCTTGAAGTCGGCGCGTTTCACGTCGAGGCTCGTGGCATCGCGCACGCGCTTGAGCAGCGCGTCGGTGAGCGAGCCGGTGCCGAAGACCTCGGGCGCCGACAGCTCGGCGGCCAGCCTTGTCGCGGTGTCGGGCAGCGGCACCAGCCGCGAGCGCGGGCGTTGCGGCAGGCTCTTGAGCAGCGCCTGGATCTTGTCCTTGAGCATGCCCGTGACCAGCCATTCGCAACGCTCCTCGCTCACCTGGTTGAGCACGAACAGCGGCACGCTGACCGTGAGGCCGTCCTTCGGGTCGCCGGGCTCGTGCAGGTAGGTGGCTGCGCAATCCACGCCGCCGAGCCGCAGCGTGGAGGGGAACGACTGCGTGGTGATGCCCGCCGCCTGGTGGCGCATCAGCTCTTCGCGGCTCAGGAACAGCAGACGCGGCTGTTCCCTCGACGCCTGCCGGTACCAGTTCTCGAAGGTGATGCCGCTCGCCACGTCGGCGGGCAGCTGCGCATCGTAGAAAGCGAAGATCAGCTCGTCGTCCACCAGCACGTCCTGCCGGCGCGACTTGTGCTCCAGGCCCTCGACCTCGCGAACCAGCTTGCGGTTGGCCGCGAGAAACGGGAACTTGGTGTCCCATTGCCCACCGACCAGCGCTTCGCGGATGAAGATCTCGCGCGCCGCGACCGGATCGACGCGCGTGAAGTCGATGCGGCGCCCGCTGTACACCACCAGGCCGTACAGCGTCGCGCGCTCGAGCGCCGCGACTTGCGCGCCCTTCTTCTCCCAATGCGGATCGAGCAGTTGCTTCTTCAGCAGGTGGCCCGCCACCTCTTCGAGCCACTGCGGCTCGATGTTGGCGATGCCGCGGCCGAAGAGCCGCGTGGTCTCGACCAGCTCGGCCGCGACGATCCAGCGGCCGGGCTTCTTCTTCAGGTGCGCGCCCGGGTGCTTGTAGAACTTGATGCCGCGCGCGCCCAGGTAGGCCTCGTCGTCCTCGAGCTTCCAGCCGACGTTGCCGAGCAGGCCCGCGAGCATCGACAGGTGCAGCGCTTCGTAGCCTGCCGGTTCCTGGTTGATGCGCCACTTGTGCTCGGTCACGACCGTGAGCAGCTGCGAATGGATGTCGCGCCATTCGCGCACGCGCCGGATGTTGATGAAGTTCTGGCGCAGCAGTTGCTCGTACTGCCGGTTGCTGAGTTTATGCGTGTCGCCATGCCCCCCGCGCGCGTCGGCGATCCATTTCCACAGCCGCAGGTAGCCGCTGAATTCGCTCTTCTCGTCGTCGAACTTCGAATGTGCCTGGTCGGCTTGTTGCTGCGCGTCCATCGGCCGGTCGCGCACGTCCTGCACGCTGAGCGCCGAGGCGATCACCAGCACCTCCTCGAGCGCACCGCGCGTGCGCGCCTCGAGGATCATGCGGCCCACGCGCGGGTCGAGCGGCAGCCGGGCCAGTTCGACGCCGGTGGCGGTGAGTTCGTTCGCGTCGTCCACCGCGCCGAGTTCGTTGAGCAGCTGGTAGCCGTCGGCGATGGCGCGCGGCGACGGCGCCTCCAGGAACGGAAAGCGCGCCACGTCGCCCAGGCGCAGCGACTTCATGCGCAGGATCACGCCCGCCAACGACGAGCGCAGGATCTCGGGATCGGTAAAGCGCGGCCGGCCGTCGAAATCCTTCTGGTCGTAGAGCCGGATGCAGATGCCGTCCGCCACGCGGCCGCAACGGCCCGCGCGCTGGTTCGCCGCGGCCTGGCTGATCGGCTCGACCAGCAGCTGCTCGACCTTGCTGCGGAAGCTGTAGCGCTTGACGCGCGCGGTGCCGGTGTCGATCACGTAGCGGATGCCCGGCACGGTGAGCGAGGTTTCGGCCACGTTGGTGGCCAGCACGATGCGGCGGCCGGTGTGGCCGTCGAAGATTCGGTCCTGCTCGGGGCCCGACAGCCGCGCGAACAGCGGCAGCACCTCGGCGTTGCGAAACAGCGGCTGGTGCGCGAGATGACGGCGCAGGTGGTCGGCCGCCTCGCGGATCTCGCGCTCGCCCGGCAGGAAGACCAGGATGTCGCCCGCGTTGTGCGGGTCGCGCCAGAGCTCGTCGACGCCGTCGGCGATCGCGTCGTTCAGGTCGTGCTCGCGCGATTCCTCGAACGGGCGGTAGCGCTGCTCGACCGGGAACGTGCGCCCCGAGACGAACACCGTCGGCGCCGGCCCCTTGGCGGAGGCGAAGTGATTGGCGAAGCGCTCGGCGTCGATGGTCGCCGAGGTCACGATCACCTTCAGGTCGGGCCTGCGCGGCAGGATCTCACGCAGGTAGCCAAGCAAAAAGTCGATGTTCAGCGAGCGCTCGTGGGCCTCGTCGATGATCAGCGTGTCGTAGGCCTTGAGCAGCGGATCGGTCTGCGTCTCGGCCAGCAGGATGCCGTCGGTCATGAGCTTGACCGAGGCATCGCGCGAGAGCCGGTCCTGGAAGCGCACCTTGAAGCCGACCACGTCGCCGAGCGGCGTCTTCAGCTCTTCGGCAATGCGCTTGGCGACCGAGCTCGCGGCAATCCGCCGCGGCTGCGTGTGGCCGATCAGGCGCCCCTTGCCGGGCGGCGCGTTGAGCTTGCCGCGACCCAGCGCCAGCGCGATCTTCGGCAGCTGGGTGGTCTTGCCCGAACCGGTTTCGCCGCAGACGATCACCACCTGGTGCGCCTGGATGGCGGCCATGATCTCCTCGCGCCGGGCCGAAACCGGCAGCGATTCGGGAAAGTCGATGCGAAGCGAGGGCGAAGGCGTAGTGGTCGTCAAGGGATATCGAAAATCGGGGAACCGGCGATTATCGGTGGCTGCACAATCACGCCCCATGTCCACCGTCTTCAACTTCACCTTCGTGCCCTGGTTCCGCTCGGTCGCGCCCTACATCCACACGCACCGCGGTAAGACTTTCGTGGTCGCGCTGGCGGGCGAGGCGATCGCGGCGGGCAAGCTGCAGAACATCGCCCAGGACCTGGCGCTGATCCAGAGCATGGGCGTCAAGGTCGTGCTGGTGCACGGCTTTCGGCCGCAGGTCAACGAGCAGCTCGCGGCCAAGGGGCACGAGGCGCGCTATTCGCACGGCATCCGCATCACCGACGAGGTGGCGCTCGATTCGGCGCAGGAAGCTGCGGGCCAGCTGCGCTACGAGATCGAGGCCGCGTTCAGCCAGGGCCTGCCGAACACGCCCATGGCGGGCTCGACGGTGCGCGTGATCTCGGGCAACTTCATCACCGCGCGGCCGATCGGCGTGGTCGACGGCGTGGACTTCAAGCATTCGGGCCTGGTGCGCAAGGTCGATGCCGCGGGCATCCGCCGCACGCTCGATTTCGGCGCCATGGTGCTGATCTCGCCGTTCGGCTTCTCGCCCACGGGCGAGGCCTTCAACCTCACGATGGAAGACGTCGCCACCAGCGTGGCCATCTCCATCCAGGCCGACAAGCTGATCTTCCTGACCGAGGTCCCGGGCATCCGCATCGACAGCGAACTGCCCGAAAGCGAAGACAACCCGATCGACACCGAGCTGCCGCTGGCCGCCGCCGAGCGGCTGCTCGCCTCGCTGCCGCCGCCGCAGAAGCCCACCGACACGGCCTTCTACCTGCAGCATTGCGTGAAGGCCTGCAAGGCCGGCGTGGAGCGCAACCACATCCTGCCCTTTGCGCTCGACGGCTCGCTGCTGCTCGAGATCTACGTGCACGACGGCGTCGGCACCATGGTGATCGACGAGAAGCTCGAAAGCCTGCGCGAGGCCACGGTGGACGACATCGGCGGCATCCTGCAGCTGATCGAGCCGTTCGAGCGCGACGGCACGTTGGTCAAGCGCGACCGCACCGAGATCGAGCGCGACGTCGGCCACTACACGGTCATCGAGCACGACGGCGTGATCTTCGGTTGCGCCGCGCTGTACCCCTACCCCGAAGCGCGCACCGCCGAGATGGCGGCGCTCACGGTGTCGCCGCAGTCGCAGTCGCAGGGCGACGGCGAGCGCATCCTCAAGCGCATCGAGCACCGCGCCAAGGCCATGGGCCTGGACAGCATCTTCGTGCTCACTACGCGCACCATGCACTGGTTCCTCAAGCGCGGTTTCCAGCAGGTCAACCCCGACTGGCTGCCCGAGGCGCGCAAGCGCAAGTACAACTGGGACCGCAAGAGCCAGGTGCTGGTCAAGAAGATCTGAACCCACCCGTAGGAAGGCCACCGCCATGACGCTCGCCACCGCCCTGCTGTTCTCCATCGTCGCACTGGCCGCGATCGCCACGCCCGGCCCGACGGTGCTGCTGGCGCTCAGCAACGGCTCGCGACGCGGCGTGCGCGGCGCGCTGCCCGGCATCGCGGGTGCGGTGCTGTCCGACTTCGTGCTGGTCGGCGCGGTGGCGCTGGGCCTCGGTGCACTGCTCGCGGCGTCGGAGTTCTGGTTCTCGATGCTCAAGTGGGTCGGCGCCGCCTACCTCGCATGGCTCGGGGTGCGCATGCTGCGCTCCAGGGGCGGCAGTTTCGATGCGCCCCGTGGATCGGCCGGCGCGCTGCCGGCCGGGATGCCCGGCGAAGGCCGCAAGGTGTTCTTCAAGTCGTTCCTGGTGGCGGTCACCAACCCGAAGGGCTACCTGTTCTGCTCGGCGCTATTGCCGCAGTTCATCGATCCCGCGGCCGCGCAGGGCGTGCAGTACGCCCTCATCGCGGTGCTGTTCGCTTCGCTCGACGCGGCCGTGATGCTGGTCTACGCCTTCGTCGGCGCGCGCGCCATGCGGCTGTTGACGGCCGCCGCCGCGCGCTGGATCGACCGCACCTGCGGCGCGATGCTGCTGGCGCTGGCCGGGTCGCTCGCGTTCTACCGCCGCAGCGGCACCTGACCGGCGCGCCGGCCGCCCGGCGGCGGCCACCCGTCGCCGATAATCGCACCCCATGAATCCCCTGCTCTCCAAGCTCCAGCCCTACCCGTTCGAGCGGCTGCGGCGCCTGTTCGAGGGCGTCACGCCCGATGCCGCCTTCGCGCCCATCAGCCTGGGCATCGGCGAACCGAAGCACGCCACGCCGCCTTTCATCAAGGAGGCCCTGGCCGCCGGCATGGACGCCCTCGCGGCCTATCCCGCCACGGCCGGCAGCCCGAAGCTGCGCACGGCCTTCACCGGCTGGCTCGAGCGCCGCTACGGATTGAAGCTCGATCCGGCCACCCAGGTGCTGCCGGTCAACGGCTCGCGCGAGGCGCTGTTCTCGCTCGCGCAGACGGTGGTCGACGGCAGCCGCACGACAGCCCCGGTGGTGGTGTCGCCCAATCCGTTCTATCAAATCTACGAAGGCGCGGCGCTGCTCTCGGGGGCCGAGCCCTACTACGTGCCGAGCGTGCCCGCGCGCAACTTCGCGGTCGACTGGGACAGCGTGCCCGAGGACATCTGGGCGCGCACCCAGCTCGTCTTCGTCTGCTCGCCCGGCAACCCGACCGGCGCGGTGATGCCGCTGGACGAGTGGCAGAAGCTGTTCGCACTGTCAGATCGCCACGGCTTCGTGATCGCGGCCGACGAGTGCTACAGCGAGATCTACTTCCGCGACGCGCCGCCGCTCGGCGGCCTCGAAGCCGCCGCGAAGCTCGGCCGCAGCGACTTCAGGAACCTGATTGCGCTCACCTCGCTGTCCAAGCGCAGCAACGTGCCCGGGCTGCGCAGCGGCTTCGTGGCCGGCGACGCGGCGATCATCCAGGCCTTCCAGCTCTACCGCACCTACCACGGCAGCGCCATGAGCGGCGCAGTGGCCGCCGCCAGCATCGCGGCCTGGGGCGACGAGGGCCATGTGGTCGAGAACCGCGCCAAGTACCGGGCCAAGTTCGAGGCCGTCACGCCGCTGCTCGCGCAGGTGCTCGACGTGCGCCTGCCCGACGCCAGCTTCTACCTCTGGGCGGGCGTGCCCGAGGCGTGGGGCGGCGACGACGAAGCCTTCGCCCGCGCGCTCTACGCTCAATACAATGTGACCGTTTTGCCGGGGAGCTATCTGGCCCGCGAGGCGACGCACGGGCCCCGCGGCGCCAACCCCGGCCGCGGCCGCATCCGCATGGCCCTGGTGGCCGAAACGGCCGAATGCGTGGAAGCCGCCGAGCGCATCGTGCGCTTCGTGCAGGCCGGCCCGCAGGCGCGCTGAGCGCCTTCTTCCGGCATTTCCTCTTTTTCAAACGAGACCTTCTCATGACCCAGCAACTGCAACAAACCATCGACGCCGCGTGGGAAGACCGCGCCAACCTTTCGCCCAGCGCCGCGCCGGCCGAAGTGCGCGAGGCCGTCGAGCACGTGATCTCCGAACTCAACAACGGCAAGCTGCGCGTCGCCACGCGCGAAGCGGTCGGCCAGTGGACCGTGCACCAGTGGATCAAGAAGGCCGTTCTGCTGTCGTTCCGCCTCAAGGACAACGAGCAGATCCAGGCCGGCTCGCTGGGCTTCTACGACAAGGTGCCGACCAAGTTCTCGCACCTGTCGGCCGCCGAACTCAAGGAATCGGGCGTGCGCGTGGTGCCGCCGGCCGTGGCGCGCCGCGGCAGCTACATCGCCAAGGGCGCGATCCTGATGCCCTCGTACGTGAACATCGGCGCCTACGTGGGCGAAGGCACGATGGTCGACACCTGGGCCACCGTCGGTTCGTGCGCGCAGATCGGTGCCAACGTGCACCTGTCGGGCGGCGTCGGCATCGGCGGCGTGCTCGAGCCGCTGCAGGCCGGCCCCACCATCATCGAGGACAACTGCTTCATCGGCGCGCGCTCCGAAGTGGTCGAAGGCGTGGTGGTCGAAGAGAACTCGGTGCTCTCGATGGGCGTCTTCATCGGCCAGAGCACGCCGATCTACGACCGCGCGACCGACACCGTGATCTACGGCCGCGTGCCCGCCGGCTCGGTCGTGGTGGCCGGCAGCCTGCCGAAGCCCGGCGGCAAGTACAACACCTACGCGGCGATCATCATGAAGAAGGTCGACGCCAAGACGCGCTCGACCACCTCGCTCAACGACCTGCTGCGCGACTGATCCTTCTTTTTTCGCCAGAACAATCAGTACCCCGAGGAGAGCGCCCGATGAACATGATGGAACGGATCCTTCGTCTGATGGCCGAGCGCAAGGCTTCCGACATCTATCTTTCGGCGCACTCCCCAGTCCTGATCCGCATCAACGGCACCTGCGTGCCGATCAACGCGCAGGTGCTGCCGGCCAGCGCGCCGCTCGCGCTTTTGGCCGAAGTGGTGCCCGAGGCCCGGATCCAGGAGCTCGAACGCACCGGCGAGCTCAACATGGCGGTGATGCTCGAGGGCGCCGGCAACTACCGCATCAGCGCCATGCGCCAGCGCGGCAGCTATGCGGTGGTTGTGCGGCACATCGCGTCGACGATCCCGAGCTTTGCCGACCTGAACCTGCCCGACGTGCTCAAGACGCTCATCATGGAAAAGCGCGGGCTGATCCTGATGGTGGGCGCCACCGGCGCGGGCAAGACCACCACGCTGGCCTCGATGCTCGACTACCGCAACGAGCACGCCTCCGGTCACATCCTCACGGTCGAGGAACCGATCGAATTCACCTACACCAACAAGAAGTCGATGGTGAACCAGCGCGACGTGGGCAGCGACACAGAGTCGCTGCAGGTCGCGCTCAAGAACGCGCTGCGCCAGGCGCCCGACGTGATCCAGATCGGCGAGATCCGCGATCGCGACACCATGACGGCCGCCATCGCCTATGCGCAGTCGGGCCACCTGTGCGTGGCCACGCTGCATGCCAACAACAGCTACCGCGCGCTCAACCGCATCCTGAGCTTCTACCCGGTCGAGGTACGCCCCACGCTGCTCGGCGACCTGGGCGGCGCGCTGCGCGCCATCGTGTCGCAGCGCCTGCTGCGCACGCCCGCGGGCGGCCGCGTGCCGGCGCTCGAGGTGATGCTGAACACCGCGCTCGTGGCCGAGCTCATCGAGAAGGGCGACTTCTCGGGCGTCAAGGAGGCCATGGAGCAGTCGATGGCCGAGGGCTCGCAGACCTTCGAGGAGGACATCGCCCGCCTCGTCACCGAGAACCGCATCACGCGGGAGGAAGGCCTCGCCCATGCCGACTCCCCCACCAACCTGATGTGGCGCCTGCAGAACCGCGCCGCGCCCAAGGCGCAGGCCGACGAGCGCAGCCTCATGGACCAGGTCGAGGAACCCACTTTCACCGACATCACGCTCGACGTGAAATTCTGAACCGATAGAGAAGAAGAACCGCCCCGATGTCCCGCACCCTACAGCTTGCCGAACAACTCATCTCGCGCCCTTCCGTCACGCCCGACGATGCGGGCTGCCAACGGATCGTCGGCGAGCGGCTGGCCGCGCTGGGCTTCACGCTCGAGACCATCGAGAGCGGGCCGGCCGACTTCCGCGTGACCAACCTGTGGGCGGTGCGCCGCCCCGGCCATGCGTCGGCTGCCACCCGGACGCTCGTCTTTGCCGGCCACACCGACGTGGTGCCGACCGGTCCGCTCGAGCAATGGACCAGCCATCCGTTCACGCCCACGCACCGCGGCGGCCAGCTCTACGGCCGCGGCGCCTGCGACATGAAGACCTCGGTCGCCGCATTCGTCGTGGCCATCGAGGAATTCCTGCAGGTCACGCCCGAGCCGAAGCTCGCGCTCGCGCTGCTGCTCACGAGCGACGAGGAAGGCCCGGCGGTCGACGGCACCGTGGTCGTCTGCAATGCGCTGACCGCGCGCGGCGAGACCATCGACTACTGCATCGTCGGCGAGCCCACGGCCGTCGAGCGCTGCGGCGACATGATCAAGAACGGCCGCCGCGGCACCATGAGCGGCAGGCTCACGGTGAAAGGCGTGCAGGGCCACATCGCCTATCCGCACCTTGCGAAGAACCCGGTGCATGCCGTGGCGCCCGCACTGGCCGAACTGGTGGCCATCAATGCGGCCGGCGGCTGGGACGCCGGCAACCAATGGTTTCAGCCCACGAGCTGGCAGATCAGCAACTTCCACGCGGGAACTGGTGCAAGCAACGTCATCCCGGGCAGTGCCGTGATCGACTTCAACTTTCGCTTCTCGACCGAATCGACGCCCGAATCGCTTCAGCAGCGGGTGCGCGCGGTGCTCGATGCGCACGGCGTCGACTGCACGCTGGCCTGGACCGTCGGCGGCTTGCCCTTTCTCACGCCGCCGGGCGAACTCGTCAGCGCCGTGCAGGCCGCGATCGCCGACGAGACCGGCATCGCCACCGAGCTGTCGACCAGCGGCGGCACGAGCGACGCACGCTTCATCGCCAAGATCTGCAAGCAGGTGGTCGAGCTCGGCCCCGTGAACGCGAGCATCCACAAGATCGACGAGCACATCGAGGTCGCCGCGATCGAGACGCTCAAGAACATCTACAAGCGCACCCTGGAGCGGCTCGACGAGTCGCAGGCACCATGAGCGCCGCGCCGGGCCGCCCCAAGCAAGCTCGCTCCCGCCTGGCGGGAAGGCGCGCAGCGCCAAGGGTGCACCAGTGAGCGCCGCGCCGGACCGCCGCCAAGCAAGCTCGCTCCCGCCTGGCGGGAAGGCGCGCAGCGCCAAGGGTGCACCAGTGAGCGCCGCGCCGGACCGCCGCCAAGCAAGCTCGCTCCCGCCTGGCGGGAAGGCGCGCAGCGCCAAGGGTGCACCAGTTCGCACGGTCATCGCGCTCATCGAGGCCGGCGCCAGGCGGCTCGAAGAGGCCGGCGTCGCCTTCGGCCACGGCACGGCCAACGCTTTCGACGAAGCAGCCTGGCTCGTGCTTTGGCGCCTGAAGCTGCCGCTCGACGACATCGACGCGGCGGCCGAACGCACCGTTTCGCCGGCCGACGCCGCGAAGGTGGCCGCCCTGCTCGACGAGCGCATCGCCACGCGCAAGCCCGCCGCCTACCTCACGAAGGAAGCCTGGCTGCAGGGCGTCCCGTTCTACGTCGACGAGCGCGCCATCGTGCCGCGCAGCTTCATTGCCGAACTGATCGTCGACGGCAGCATCGACTACTGGCTGGGCGAACACACCCGGCGCGTGCTCGACCTGTGCACGGGCAACGGCAGCCTCGCGGTGATCGCGGCCCTGACCTACCCCGACATCGCGGTGGACGCCGCCGACCTCTCGCGTGAGGCGCTCGAGGTGGCGGCGATCAACCTCACCCGCCACCAGCTCGACGATCGCGTCCGGCTGGTCGAATCCGACGGCCTCGAGAACCTGCCCGACCCCTACGACCTGGTGCTGTGCAACCCGCCCTATGTGAACAGCGCGAGCATGGCCGCCCTGCCTGCCGAATACCGCGCCGAGCCCGGTCTGGCGCTGGCCGGCGGCACCGACGGCATGGACTTCGTGCGCCGGTTGCTGTCAGAGGCGCCTTCGCGGCTGAACGCGCGCGGCGTGCTGGTGCTCGAGATCGGCAACGAGCGTGACCACTTCGAAGCCGCCTTCCCGCGGCTCGAAGTGGTCTGGCTCGAAACCTCTGCCGGCGAAGACCAGGTGCTGCTCCTCACGCGAGAGGCGCTGCTGGCATCGGACAGCCGAACGCAGAAATAAGACAAAAACGACGCAGAAACCGCAGAAGCGCCCGTTCCTGGCCTTTTTTCTGCGGCTTTCGCGAACCTTCCGCGCCCCCTGCGTTCTGTACCCGCATGGGGCGGCCCCATTTCGCCCACCCGGGATAATCCCCGGTTCAGGCCCCCCTATTTCATGATCACTCTCAAGAACGTCATTCTTCGCCGCAGCGCCAAGGTTCTGCTCGACGGCGCAACCGTCACCCTCAATCCCGGCGAAAAGGTCGGCCTGGTCGGCCGCAACGGCGCCGGCAAGTCGACCCTGTTCGCGCTGCTCAACGGCACGCTGCACGAGGACGGCGGCGACTTCTCGGTGCCCCGGCACTGGCGCCTGGCCCAGGTGGCGCAGAACATGCCCGAAACCGACGAGTCGGCCACCGATTTCGTCGTCGGCGGCGACACCCAGTTGGTCGAGCTGCGCCAGGCCCTTGCCGCCACCGAGGCCGCCTACGAGGCCAACCCCGACGATGGCGACCTCGGCATGGAACTGGCCCACGCCTACACCCACCTGGCCGACGCCGGCGAGCACGACGCGGTGCCGCGCGCGCAGGCGTTGATCCTCGGCCTGGGCTTCAAGACGCACGAGCTCGACCAGCCCGTGAACAGCTTCTCGGGCGGCTGGCGCATGCGCCTGCAGCTCGCACGCGCGCTGATGTGCCCAAGCGACCTGCTGCTGCTCGACGAGCCGACCAACCACCTGGACCTTGATGCCCTGGTCTGGCTCGAAGCCTGGCTGCAGAAGTACGCCGGCACCATGATCGTCATCAGCCACGACCGCGAGTTCCTCGATGCCGTGACCGACGTGACCCTGCACATCGCCAACGCGCAGCTCACGCGCTACGGCGGCAACTACAGCAAGTTCGAGGATATGCGCGCGCTGCAGATGGAGCAGCAGCAGGTCGCCTTCTCCAAGCAGCAGGACAAGATCGCGCACCTGCAGAAGTTCATCGACCGGTTCAAGGCCAAGGCCAGCAAGGCCAAGCAGGCGCAGAGCCGGGTCAAAGCGCTCGAGCGCATGGAAAAGGTTGCGCCGCTCCTGGCCGAGGCCGACTTCACCTTCGAGTTCAAGGAGCCGGGCAACATTCCGAACCCGATGCTCTCGATCAGCAATGCGAGCTTCGGCTACCGCATCGAGGGCGCCGAACCCAAGACCATCCTGCGCGGCGTCAGCCGCTCCGTGCTCGCAGGCCAGCGCATCGGCATCCTGGGTGCCAACGGCCAGGGCAAGTCGACGCTGGTGAAGACCATCGCGCGCGAAATGGGCGCGCTCGCGGGCCAGGTCACCGAGGGCAAGGGCCTGAACATCGGCTACTTCGCGCAGCAGGAGCTCGACGTGCTGCACCCCGAGAGCAACCCGCTCGAACACATGGTGCGGCTGGCGCGCGACCTCGGCAGCAGCGTCAAGGAAGCGACCGGCGAGCAGGCGCTGCGCGGTTTTCTCGGCAGCTTCAATTTCAGCGGCGACATGGTCAGGCAGCCCGTGGGCACCATGAGCGGCGGCGAGAAGGCACGCCTCGTGCTCGCCATGATGGTGTGGCAGCGCCCCAACCTGCTGTTGCTCGACGAGCCCACCAACCACCTCGACCTCGCCACGCGCGAGGCGCTCGCCGTGGCCCTCAATGAGTTCGAGGGCACGCTCATGCTCGTGAGCCACGATCGCGCGCTGCTGCGCTCGGTTTGCGACGAATTCTGGCTCGTGGGGCGCGGCGTCATCGGCGATTTCGACGGCGACCTCGACGACTACCAGCGCTACCTGCTCGACGAGGCCAAGCGCCTGCGCGAAGAAGCCAGGCTGGCGGTGCGGGAGGCGGCCGCCAGCAGCGCTGCAGCCGAAGCAGCGCCGCCGCCCGCAGCAGCAGCAGCAGTTCCGGCCGCCGCACCACCGGCGAGTTCGCAGCAGCGAAAGCAGGACGCGCAGGAGCGCCAGCAGCGCACCGATCAGGCCCGGCCGCTCAAGCGCGAGCTGGCGCAGGTCGACGAACGCCTCGCGGCCGCCGGCACCGAGCGCAGCGCGCTCGAGGCGCGGCTCGCCGAGCCGCTGCCGGCGGCAGAGATCGCCGAAGCCGGCAAGCGGCTCAAGGCCCTCAACGACGAGATCGGCCGGCTCGAAGAGCGCTGGCTGGCGCTGTCGGACCAGCTCGAGGCGCTGGCAGCTGCCTGACGGCTGGGTGAGAATCGCGCCAAGGAGAGATTTGCCGCATGCCTTCTGCGATCGAACTGGCCCAGGGTGACGAGGCGCTGATTGCCGCCATCCAGCGCAGCCGCCGCCTCATCGGGCGCAAGGCGCTGATGTCCGCAGCAGCCAGCGCCGTTCCGCTCCCCGGCGTCGACTGGGCCGCCGACGCTGCCCTGCTCTCGCGGCTCGTGCCGCAGATCAGCGCCGAATTCGGGCTTTCGGCCACGCAGGTCGAAAAGCTCGCGCCGCACCAGCGCGAGCGCATTCAGAAGGCAGCCACCACCGTGGGCGCGCTGCTTGTCGGGCGGCTCGTCACGCGCGACCTGCTGATCCGGCTCGCGCGGCATGCCGGCATCAGGCTAACGACCAAGCAGGCCACCAAGTACGTACCGATTGCCGGGCAACTGGTCTCGGCGGCTTTGGGCTACGCCGCCCTGCGCGCGCTCGGCGAGCAGCACATCAAGGATTGCGTTCGTGTACGCACGACGCTCGCACTATCGCCGCCCGCACCGCTCGCGCCCGCGTGAGCGCCGTCGTGCCGAACAGCACTTTCGCGGCCCATCCGACCGCCACCAGCGCCGACAGCGCCATGCCTGCCAGCCCGTCCAGGCCGCTGCGCAGCCCATAGCCCAGCGCAGCAGCGGCCAGCAATGCCACGAGCGCGCACAACGTGCGGTCCAGCCAGAGCGCGCGGGTCCCGCGCGCCCGCACCAACTGACGTGGTTTCATGGCTTTTACTCCCCTGAAACTATTCTAGAGGCCAACTTGAATATTCGCGTGGGATTAAATCCTCCAAATGGAGACTATTGCCGCTCGCGCGAAGGCCGCACGCAAGTTCGCGAAGATGACGCAAAAGCAGGCCGAAGCGGCGTCAGGCGTCAAACAGTCCAATATCTCCAAGATCGAGCGCGGTGACACCGGCCGCTCGATGGGCCTGCTGGCATTGGCGCGCGCCTACCGCGTCGACCCCCACTGGCTCGACACAGGCGACGGCCCTGCGCCGTGGGACGAAGTGCAGCAGTCACGCCGCGCGCGCGACCACGCTAACGAGCCGCCAGCCCCCTACAGAATTGCACGCACACCGCCCGCCGGCCCCGCCTTCGAGCCGGGCACACCGGGAACCGTGCCGCTCATCGCTTGGACTGACATTGCGTCGTGGAACGGCACCCTACCCATCAACGTGCCTGTCGAGCGCTGGATGCCCTGCATCGCCTACCACAGCCCCGGCCACACCTACGCGCTGCGCGTGCGAGGCGACAGCATGACCGCGCCGAGCGGGCACCTGAAAAGCTACCCCGCGGGGTCGATCGTCTTCGTCGACACCCGACTGACCACGCCCGAGGACGGCGACCGCATCATCGCCAGGCTCGACGAAACCGGCGACATCACCTTCAAGTCCTTCAAGAACGAAGACGGCCGCCGCTGGCTCCTACCGCTGAACCCCAAGCACGAGCCGATCCGGGTGGCGTTCTCGGTGCTTGGCACCGTGGTGGGGAAGTGGGAAGACGAGGATTGAGGGCCGGTGTCGAACTGCCGACGCATCGAGGGCCAGCAAGTTGCCTCACCACGCAAGCCCAAAAAAATCGCCAACTGCATGCTGCAATTGGCGACCTTGGAGTGGGTCTGGTAGGACGTACAAGATTCGAACTTGTGACCAACGGATTAAAAGTCCGCTGCTCTACCAACTGAGCTAACGTCCCGAAACCATTCACTCACTCTTCACTTCTTCTTTTTCACTTCTTCTTTTTTCGCTCTTGCCGGATCCGATCCGGCAAAGCCAAAGATTATAGCGCGGCGTGGCTCGCTATTTTGTCGAGCACCCAACCTGCCGCGCATTGGCCGAAGGTCGCGGTCACGCTGACCACCGAACCGTAGCCGCGGCAGTTGAGCGAGCCGTCGCCCTCGATGGCGCAAGAGGCATCGGGCGGCGCGACGCTCTCGCGGCTGAAGACACAGGTCACGCCGATCTTGCGGCCCTCGCGCGGGGCGCCGTGCTGCTTGCGAAGGCGCTGCCGCAGCTGTGCCAGCAGCGGGTCGTGTGTGACGAGCGAGAGATCGTCGACGTCGACCTTGTGCGCCTGCCGCTTGCCGCCCGCCGCGCCGACAGTGACGAACGTGGCCGTGCGCGCGGCGCGCGCCCATGCGGCCATCGCAAGCTTGGCCTTCACCTGGTCGCAAGCGTCGACGACAGCGGTGACGGGCCCGTTGGCCGCTTGCGATGCCTCGAGCAGCGCCTGCCAGTTGTCCGGCTCGACGAATTCGTCGAGCGCAAGCACCTGGCATTCGGGGTTGATCTGCGCAATGCGCTCGCTCATGGCCTCGACCTTGGCCTGGCCGACGGTGGACTCAAGCGCATGGATCTGGCGGTTGATGTTCGACTCCGACACATGGTCGAGATCGATCAGCGTCAGGCGCCCTACGCCACTGCGCGCCAGCGCCTCGACGGCCCACGAGCCAACGCCGCCGATGCCCGCGACGAGCACGTGCGCACCGCGGATGCGCGCGGCGCCCGCCACGCCGTAAAGCCGCTCGAGCCCGCCGAAGCGTCGCGCGAAATCAGGCGCCGCTGCGGTGTCGTGGGTGACGACAGCCGCGGCGGCGCGCGAGGTTTCTTCGGGAAGGCTTGCTGCTGCTGCGCTCAAGCGGAGGGCTCCGCCGTGGATCAGCGCAGGCGCGAGAGACGCTCGCGGCCGGCCTGTGCGGCTTCGGACTGCGGATAGGCCTTGGTCAGGTCTTCCAGCGTGCGCCGGGCGGCGCGCGTGTCCTTGAGTTCGATCTGGCAGTTGGCGATCGACAGCACGGCCTCAGGGGCTTTGGCGTGGTCGGGCGCGAGCGAGAGCATGGAACGGAAGTTCGCGATGGCCTCGTTGTAGTTGCGAGTGGCGTACTGCGCGTTGCCGAGCCAGAACAGCGCCGAGGCGTTGTAGCCGCTTTGCGGATAGCGTTTGACGAATTCGGCGAAGGCGGTCTGCGCCTGCGCGAACTGGCCGGCGCGGAAGATGCCGAGTGCGGCGTCGAAATCCGCCTTCTCGCTCGGATCGGCATTGAACTCGCGGCCGTCGACCGAGACCTTGGTCGGTTCGGTCTGCTTGAGCCGGTCGTCGATGGTGGTCTGGCGCGACTGGAGTTCGCTGACGGTGCGCTGGAGCTGCTCGTTCTGGCCAGTCATGCGTGCGAGGTCGCCGCGCATCTGCTCGATCTGGGTCTGCAGGTCGAGCAAGCTGCGCCGCAGCTGACCGTTCTCGTCGGCAAGGCGCTGGTCGGTCTGCTGGCGCATGGCCTCGACACGCTGGCGCAGGTCGAGGATGGCGCGGCGCGCCTCGTCATCCTCGAACAAGGCAGCCTGCGACCCTGCCGATGCGCAGAGCAAGGCGGCCGCCAGGGCCGCACCACGCCACAAGGATGGCTGCATCACCGGGTGTAGCGGATTTCAGCGCGACGGTTCTGCGCCCAGGCGTCTTCACCCGAACCCTGCACCGCCGGCTTTTCCTTGCCAAAGCTCACAGCTTCGATCTGCGCATCGTTCACGCCCAGCAGCGTGAGCGCGCGGCGAACGGCTTCAGAACGCTTCTGGCCGAGCGCGAGGTTGTACTCGCGGCCGCCGCGATCGTCGGTGTGGCCTTCGATCGAGATGCGGCGCTGGTTGTTGGCGCGCAGGAAGCGGGCATGGCCGTCGACCACCGACTGGAATTCGGGCTTGACGGTGTAGCTGTCGTAATCGAAATACACGATCCGTTCGACGCCCATCGGACCTTGCGCGGTGCTGGCATTGGGGTCGATGGTGACGGGTGCCACTGCGCTCGCGCTGCCCTGCTGGCCGGCGCCGCCGGCCATGCCGGAGCTGTCAGTGACGGGCGTGTCGTTGAGCTTGGTGCCCGACGAGCAACCGGCAATCAGGGCCACGATCGCCAGCGAATAAATCGTACGTTTCAACATTGGAACTCCTCAAAAAAACTCTTGGTCATTGCTTTTGAAACGGACCCCAGTCCGGTTCTCTTATGTCTCCCGCCCGTCCCGCCAACCGTGCCTTGATCTTTCCGTCCAGCGTCGTCGTCATGAGCGCTTCGCGACCTTGCAGGTTCGTTGCGTAGACGATGAGCTTGCTGTTGGGCGCAAAACTCGGGCTTTCGTCTGCGGACGTGTCGGTGATGGCCGTGACATTGCCGGTCGCCAATTCCATCACGTGGAGTTTGAAGGCACCGCCTACGCGTGAGATGTAGGCCAACCACCGGCCATCGCCGCTGACAGAAGGAGAAATGTTGTAGGTTCCGCTGAAGGTGACCCGGGTGGGGGCACCGCCGCTGGCGCCCATCCGGTATATCTGCGGCGCACCGCCGCGGTCGCTGACGAAGTAGATCGTGCTGCCGTCGGCTGAGTAGACCGGCTCGGTGTCGATGCTGGCGCTCTGCGTGAGCCGGCGCGGCTCGCCGCCGCCCGCGGGAATCGTATAGAGCTGCGAGCCACCGTCGCGGCTGAGCGTGACGGCCAGCGAGCTTCCGTTGGGCGCCCAGGCCGGCGCGCTGTTGGAGCCGCGGAAGTTCGCGAGCAGACGGCGCTGGCCATTGGCCACGTTGTGGACGTACACCACGGGCTTGCGGGATTCGAACGAAACGTACGCGAGCTGCTGTCCGTTGGACGACCAGACCGGCGAGATGATCGGCTCGGGGCTCGCGAGCGCGGCCTGCGCGTTCTCGCCGTCGGCATCGGCCACCCAGAGTGAGTAGCGGCTGCCGCCCTTGGTGACGTATGCGATGCGGGTGGAGAAGATGCCCTTGTCGCCCGTGAGCTTCTCGTAGACGTAGTCGGCGATGCGGTGCGACGCGAGCCGCAGGTCGCCCTGCGGCACGGTGTAGCTCTGGCCACCGAGGTCCTGTCCGCGCACCACGTCCCAGAGACGGAAGCGAACGTCGTAGCGGCCGTCGCCAAGCCGCGCCACGCTGCCGACGACGAGCGAATCCGCGGTGCGCTGGCGCCACAGCGACAGATCCGGGCGCGAGGCCTCGTCGAGCGCCTGGCCCGAAGCATCGACGCCACGGAACTGGCCGCTGCGTTCGAGGTCGGCCTGGACGATTTCGGAAATCTTCTGCGGCGAGGCGTCCTGGCCCTTGAAGGGAACCAGCGCAATCGGGAGCTGCGTGAGCCCGACGCCCGAGACCTCGACCCGGAACTGGGCGAGCGCGGGCAGCACGGGCGTCGCAGCCAATGCCGCGATCAGCGAGCGGCGCGCAAAAAGCGATGAAGAAGGAGTTGGAATGGAAACTGACAACGGCTTGTTCATGCGGTTCGGAGATGTTTCGGGGTAAGAAAGTTCTCCCCGGTGCAACGACCCACATGTTACACACTGGCTCGACGTTGCCGTCACAAAACGTGTATCGGGCGAAGCGGTCCTACACGGCGGCCATCCTGGGCGCCGACAGGCGCCCCGTAGAATTCCCGGCCATGCAAGCATCCCCCGGCAGCGAGACCCCCGCACGCCCTCCCCTGATCCGACGGCTGGCGCGTCTCATGACCTGGTTCGGCGGCTCGCGCCAATGGTGGGCGCTGGGCCTGATCGGTGCGATGCTCGCGGCGCTCACCGAGCCCTTGATGGCCGCGCTGCTCAAGCCGCTGCTCGACCGCGGCTTCACCAAGGGCCAGATGCCGCTGTGGTTCATACCCGCGGCGGTGCTGCTGCTGTTCGCGGTGCGCGGCGTCGCGCAATTCATCTCGCAGTACGCGCTCTCGCGCATCGCGAACGAAGGCATGCAGCGCCTGCGTCGCGTGCTGTTCGAGCGGCTGCTCGGCGCCGAGCTCGCGCTGTTCGCGCGCCAGTCGGCCAGCACGCTGTCGAACACGGTGGTCTACGAGGTGCAGACCGGCGCGCTGCTGCTGGTGCAGGCGCTGCTCGGGCTGTCGCGCGACGGCTTCACGCTGGTGGCGCTGCTGGGCTACCTTGTCTATCTCAACTGGAAGCTCACGCTCATCGTGGCCTTCCTCGTGCCGAGCATCTCCTGGATCATGAAGGTGTTCTCGAAGCGGCTCTACAAGCTCACGCAGCAGGGCCAGCAGGCCACCGACGAGCTGGCCTATGTGGTCGAGGAGAACGTGCTCGCGCACCGCATGGTGCGCCTGCATGGCGCCGAGGCGGCGCAGGCCCGGCGCTTCGAACAGCTGAGCCAGCGGCTCAACCGGCTCGCGGTCAAGTCGACCATTGCCCAGGCCGCGACCACGCCGCTCACGCAGATGATGGCCGCGCTTGCGCTGTCGGTGGTGGTGATGATCGCGCTCTGGCAGAGCGGCGAGCAGGGCTTCACGGTCGGCGGCTTCGTCGCCTACATCACGGCCATGCTGATGCTGATCGCACCGATCCGGAGGCTGGCCGAAGTAGCCGGTCCGATCACGCGGGGCCTGGCGGCGCTTGAGCGCGGCCTCGCACTGGTCGACGAGGTGCCAACCGAGCCGCAGGGCCGTTTCGCCGTGGACCGCGCCCAGGGCCGCATCGAGTTCAAGGACGCACGCGTGAACTACCGCGGCGACGACGAGCGCCCGGCGCTCGACGGTGTGATCCTGGCAATCGAGCCGGGCCAGAGCGTGGCCTTCGTCGGGCCGTCTGGCTCGGGCAAGACCACGCTGATGAACCTGCTGCCGCGCTTCGTGCTGCCGAGCGGCGGGCAGGTGCTGCTCGACGGCCACGACATCGCCGACTGGTCGCTCGGAAGCCTGCGCTCGCAGTTCGCCATGGTGAGCCAGGACGTAGTGATGCTCAACGACACATTGGCGGCCAACGTGGCGCTCGGCGCCGATGCGGAGATCGACCGCGCGCGCGTTCAGGCGTGCGTGGACGCCGCCAACCTGGCGAGCCATGTCGAGGGGTTGCCGCAGGGCATCGACACCGTGCTCGGCCACAACGCGACCCAGCTCTCTGGCGGCCAGCGCCAACGCCTGGCGATCGCGCGCGCTCTCTACAAGAACGCCCCGATCCTGCTGCTCGACGAGGCCACCTCGGCGCTCGACACCGAATCGGAGCGGCTGGTGCAGGACGCTCTGCAGCGCCTGATGCAGAACCGCACCACGCTGATCGTCGCGCACCGCCTCTCGACGGTCCAGCATGCGGACCGCATCGTCGTGATGGAACATGGCCGCGTGGTCGAACAAGGCAGCCATGCGCAGCTCATGGCGCTCGACGGGCTCTACGCCCGCCTGCAGACCACGGCGATGCGCACGACGCCGGCGGGCCAGGCCCCGACGCTCTGACCGCTCTGGTGGCGCGGCGGCACGCGCCGCCTTTCGCTCAACGCCTCAAAGCAGCACGATGTCGTACTGCCCCTGCCCGATCGCCTGCTCCGACTGCAGCGAGATCGGCTTGCCGATGAAGTCGCTGAGCCCGGCCAGGTGCTGGCTCTCTTCGTCGAGGAACAGTTCGATCACCTGCGGCGCGGCCACGATGCGGAACTCGCGCGGCGTGAACTGCCGCGCCTCGCGCAGGATCTCGCGCATCGCGTCGTAGGCGACGCTGCGCGCGGTCTTCACGATGCCCTGGCCGCCGCAGGCCGCGCACGGCTCGCAGAGCATGTGCGCCAGCGATTCGCGGGTGCGCTTGCGCGTCATCTCGACCAGGCCGAGCTGCGAGAAACCGCCGGCCGTGGTCTTGACGCGATCACGCGCGAGTTGCTTGCGGAACTCGGCCAGCACCTGCTCGCGATGGTCGTCGCGCGCCATGTCGATGAAGTCGACGATGACGATGCCGCCCAGGTTGCGCAGCCGCAGCTGGCGCGCAATGGCCTGCGCGGCCTCGAGGTTGGTCTTGAAGATCGTGTCGTCGAAATTGCGCGCGCCGACGAAGCCGCCGGTGTTCACGTCGACCGTGGTGAGCGCCTCGGTCTGGTCCACCACGAGGTAGCCGCCCGACTTGAGATCGACGCGGCGGCCCAGCGCCTTGGCGATTTCCTCGTCCACCGAATACAGGTCGAAGATCGGCCGCTCGCCCTTGTAGTGCTGCAGCTTGCCGGCAGCCTGCGGCATGTATTCGAGGCCGAACTTGAGCAGCACTTCGAACTGCTCGCGCGAATCGATGCGGATGGTCTGCGTGTCCTCGCTGGTCATGTCGCGCAGCACGCGCTGCAGCAGGCTCAGGTCCTGGTGCAGCAGCGACATCGGCGGCGTCTTGCTCGAGGCTTCGCGGATGCGCGACCAGGTCTTTCGCAGGTACGCGATGTCTTCGGCCAGCTCGGCGTCCGACGCGTCCTCGCCATTGGTGCGCAGGATGAAGCCGCCGGTGTTGGCCGGCACCACGCCGCCGCTGTCGGCCGCCGCGGCGGCCTCGATCAGCGCGAGCATGCGCGTGCGCAGCGACTCGCGCTGGTCGGCGGGGATCTTCTGCGACACGCCGATGTGGTTGTCCTGCGGCAGGAAGACCAAGAGCCGCCCGGCGATGCTGATCTGCGTCGACAGCCGCGCACCCTTGGTGCCGATCGGGTCCTTGATGACCTGCACCAATAGCGACTGGCCTTCGAACACCTGCTTCTCGATCGGCACCATCGGAGCGCCGTTGCGGTGGTCGCGCTCGGGCGCGGGCGCGCTCGGGCGCGAGCCGGGCGTGAACGGCGCCACGATGTCGGCGACGTGCAGGAAGGCCGTGCGCTCGAGGCCCACGTCGATGAAGGCCGACTGCATGCCCGGCAGCACGCGCGAGACCTTGCCCAGGTAGACGTTGCCGACGAGGCCGCGCTCGAGCGTGCGCTCGACGTGCAGCTCCTGCACCGCGCCGTGCTCGACCAGCGCCACGCGGGTCTCCTGCGGGGACCAGTTGATCAGGATGTCTTGCATGAGACCTTTAAACGATGAAGCCGGCGCGCCGCAACAGCTGCGCCGTCTCGAACATGGGGAGTCCCATGATGCCCGAATAGGACCCGCTGATGTGCTCGACGAAGGCGGTCGCCGCCCCCTGGATCGCATACGCACCGGCCTTGCCGAGCGGCTCGCCGCTCGCGGCATAGCGTGCGATCTGCGCCTTCGTCATGGGAGCGAAGCGCACGCGCGACACGCTGAGCGCCGCATGGCGCCGGCGGCCTTGCTGCAGCGCCACCGCGGTGAGCACGCGGTGGGTGGTGCCGGACAGCAGCGCGAGCATGCGCTCGGCATCGCGCACGCCCTCGGGCTTGCCGAGGATGCGGCGCCCGAGTGCCACCGTGGTGTCGGCGCAGAGCACGGGCGCGTCGGCGAGTGCAAGTCGCTTCTGTCGCGCGACGGCGGCATCGAGCTTCAACGCGGTCACGCGCTGCACATAGGCCGTCGGCGATTCGCCGGGCAGCACCGCCTCGAGCGATTCCGCGTCTTCGTCGGGTCCGGGCAACAGCAGTTCGTGGCGCACGCCGAACTGTCCGAGCAGTTGCGCCCGGCGCGGGCTTTGCGATGCGAGATAGATGAATTCAGCAGACAACGTCGGTCATTCCCGGTGGTAGGGGTGCCCCGCGTTGACCGACCAGGCGCGGTAGAGCTGCTCGACGAGCAGCACGCGCGCCATCGCGTGCGGCAGCGTCAGGTCGGACAGGCGGATGCGTTCGTGCGCCGCAGCCTTGAAAGCCGGATCGAGCCCGTCGGGGCCGCCGATGACGAGCGCCACGTCGTCGCCCTCGCCCTGCCAGGCCGAGAGCCGCGCGGCCATCGCCTTGGTGGTGAGTGCGGTGCCGCGCTCATCGAGGACGACGATGCGCATGCCGCGGGCGATCGCCCCCTCGATGCGCTCGCGCTCGGCCGCATACAGCGTCTCGAGCGACTTGGAGCCACGAGGTTCGGTCTTGACAGCCCGCAGTTCGAGCTTGAGTTCTGGTGGGAAGCGCTTCGCGTAGTCGTCCCAGGCAGTCTGCGCCCAGTCGGGCATGCGCTGCCCGACGGCGACCACCAGCAGCTTCATGCGCGGCGGGCTGGCGCCTTCTTGGCAGGCGCCTTCTTGGCCGCGGTCTTCTTGGCGGCCGGCTTGCCGACCACCTTGACCGGCACGCGCGCGCTGGCGGTGCCAGTCTTCCTCGCGGGCGACTTCCTTGCGGCCATCTTCTTCGCGGGGGCGCGGGCGGCCTTCTCGGCCTTGGCTTCCTGCTCGGCGGCGCGGACCGCGGTCTTGGCCGCGCTCGCGCGGCGCAGGCTCGGCTGCTTGGCGGCGGGCTTCTTCGTCTCGTCTTCGCTCGGTGCCGAAGCCTTCGCGACCACGGGCTTGCTGCCGCCCAGCTTGGCGCGCACCGGCTTGTCGCCCCAGATCTCTTCCAGGTGGTAGTACTGGCGGATGGCGGGCTGCATGATGTGCGCGACCGCGGCGCCGCAGTCCACGATGATCCACTCGCCGTTGTCCTCGCCCTCGATGCGCGGCTTGGGGAAGCCGGCCTCGCGCACCGCATCGCGAACGCTCGAGGCGAGCGCCTTGGTCTGGCGGTTCGAGGAACCCGACGCCACGATCACGCGCTCGAACAGCGGCGAGAGATGCTCGGTGTCGAAAACCTGGATGTCCTGCGCCTTGACGTCTTCGAGCCCATCGATGATGGCCCGTTGGAGTTTCTGGGTGTCTTTCTTGGCGGCGGCTTCAGTGGTCATCAGGCAGAGCGGTAGAGGTGGTGTTGGTCAATATAGCGTGCAACGGCGGGCGGAACCAGCGAGGAAATGTCCTCGCCGAGCGCGGCTCGCCGCCGGATGTCGGTGGCGCTGGTGTCCATGGCGGGCAATTCGAGCGCCTCGAAACGCGCGCCGGCCGGCAGGCCTGGCAGCATCTTCGGGTCGAAACGGGCGGTGCTGCCCGTCGACAATGCGCGATACGCTACAGAAACAATAGCAATGCCGAGTATAGCCTGCCAGCCATGCCAGGTCGGCAGCGCATGCGCCTGGTCGGCGCCCATGATCAGCACCAGCTGGGCGTCGGGCTGCTCCTGCTGCAACTCATGCAAGGTGTCGAGCGTGTAGGTGGGGCCATCGCGCAACACTTCACGGCTGTCGACCACCACGGTGCCCTCCAATCCCGAGAACGCCAGTTGCGCCATTGCGAGGCGGTCTTGCGCCGGCGTCAACGCGCGCGTCTTGTGCCAGGCCTGCCCCGTCGGGACGACGTGCAGTTCGGCCAGGCCGAGCTGCGACAGCGCGGCCCCGGCCAGCGCCACGTGGGCGTTGTGCGGCGGATCGAAGGCGCCGCCGAAGACGCCGATGCGCGGCGCCCTGCCTTCGGCCGGTGCGCTCGTGCTCACAGCCAGTCGCGCCGCACGATGAAGTCGCTGTACAGCGCCGCTTCGGGGCTGCCGGGCTCGGGCTCTTGGCGATAGGCCCAGCTCGCCAGCGGCGGCATCGACAGCAGGATCGACTCGGTGCGCCCGCCCGACTGCAGGCCGAAGTGCGTGCCGCGGTCCCACACGAGGTTGAATTCGACATAGCGGCCACGCCGGTACAGCTGGAACGCGCGCTCGCGCTCGCCCCAGGGCATTGCGCGGCGGCGCTCGACGATCGGCAGGTAGGCCGGCACAAAGGCGTTGCCAACGGCGCGCAGCAGCGCGAAGCCGTTCTCGAATCCGCCTTCGGCGAAATCGTCGAAGAAGATGCCGCCCACGCCGCGCTGCTCGTTGCGGTGCTTGAGAAAGAAATACTCGTCGCACCAGGTCTTGAAGCGCGGGTACTTGTCGTCGCCGAAGGCCGCAAGCGCATCGCGGCAGGCGGTGTGGAAATGCACCGCATCGTCCTCGAAGCCGTAGCAGGGCGTCAGGTCCATGCCGCCGCCGAACCAGCACACGGGGTCGTTGCCTTCGGGCAGCGCGGCCAGCATGCGCACGTTCATGTGCACGATCGGCACGTACGGATTGCGCGGATGGAACACCAGCGAGACCCCCATGGCCTCGAAGGGCGCGCCCGCGAGTTCGGGCCGGTTCTGCGTGGCCGATGGCGGCAGCTTCGGCCCGCGCACCTGCGAGAAGCCACAGCCGGCGCGCTCGAACAGATCGCCGCCTTCGAGGATGCAGGTCAGGCCGCTGCCCTGCAGCGCTTCGCCGGGCGCCTTCTGCCAGGCGTCACGCGTGCAGGTGCCGCCATCGGCGGCCTCGACCGCCGCGACGATCTCCTGCTGGAGCTTGCGCAGGTAGTCGCCGACTGCTGCCGGGTCTGTCTGCTGCATCAGGCCTGCGGCGGGTTGCGCGGCTGCACCGCGCGGTGGCCGATGTCTCTGCGGTATTGCGCACCGTCGAAGTTGATGCGCGCAGCGACCTCGTAGACCCGCTGCTGCGCCTGCTTGACGCTGTCGGCCAGCACGGTCACGCAGAGCACGCGGCCGCCGCTGGTCTTGAGCTCGCCGTCGTTCAGCGCCGTGCCGGCGTGGAACACCACGGCATCGGGCGCCTCGGCCGGGATGCCGGTGATGCGGTCGCCCTTGCGCGGCGAGAGCGGGTAGCCGTGCGCGGCCATCACCACGCCGAGCGCCACGCGCCGGTCCCACTGCAGCTCGACCTGGTCGAGCGTGCCGTCGGTGGCATGCCAGAACACCTCGAACAGGTCGGACTTGAGCCGCATCATGATCGGCTGCGTCTCGGGGTCGCCCATGCGGCAGTTGAATTCGAGCGTCTTGGGCTGGCCATTGGCGTCGATCATCAGGCCGGCGTACAGGAACCCCGTGTACGGAATGCCGTCTTTTTCCATGCCGCGGATGGTCGGCAGGATGATCTCGCGCATGGCGCGCGCATGGATTTCGGCGGTGACCACCGGCGCGGGCGAGTACGCGCCCATTCCGCCCGTGTTCGGGCCTTCGTCGCCGTCGAGCAGGCGCTTGTGGTCCTGGCTGGTGGCCAGCGCAGTGACGTTCTTGCCGTCGCACAGGACGATGAAGCTGGCTTCTTCGCCCTGCAGGAATTCTTCGATGACGACGCGCGCGCCGCCTTCGTTGTGCGACACGCCGAACTTGTTGTCGACCAGCATGAAGTCGACCGCCTCGTGCGCTTCCTCGGCGGTCATGGCCACGACCACGCCCTTGCCGGCCGCGAGTCCGTCGGCCTTGACGACGATCGGCGCGCCCTTGGCGTCGATGTAGGCATGCGCCGCGGCGGCATCGGTGAAGGCTTCGTACTCGGCCGTGGGGATCTTGTGGCGCTTCATGAAGGCCTTGGAAAAGGCCTTCGAGCTCTCGAGCTGCGCGGCCGCCTGCGTGGGGCCGAAGATCCGCAAGCCGTGCGCGCGGAATTCATCGACCACGCCAGCCGCGAGCGGCGCCTCGGGGCCGACCACGGTGAGTGCGATCTTTTCCTTGATGGCCCACTCGCGCAGCGCGGCAGGCTCGATGATGTCGATGCAGTCGTAGCGCGTGTCGCTCGCGGTGCCGCCGTTGCCGGGCGCCACGTAGATGCGGCTCACGCGGGTGGACTGCGCGAGCCGCCATGCGAGCGCGTGCTCGCGGCCCCCTCCCCCGATGACCAGTACCTTCATGCGCGCGCCTTCGTTCGTTGCTGTTGCCTGTCTGTCATTCGGAAAGCGCCGCGTTGTGATAGACCTCCTGGACGTCGTCCAGGTCCTCGAGCACGTCGAGCAGCTTCTGCATGCGGGCGGCGTCCTCGCCGGCGACTTCGACGGTGTTCTCGGCGCGCATGGTGACCTCGGCCACCCCGGGCGCCAGGCCCGCGGCCTCGAGCGCCGCCTTGACGGCCTCGAAGTCGCCCACTGCGGTGAGCACCTCGATGGCGCCGTCGTCGTCGGTGACGACGTCTTCCGCGCCGGCCTCGAGCGCCACTTCCATGACCTTGTCCTCCTCGGTGCCCGGCGCGAAGATGATCTGGCCGCAGTGCTTGAACTGGAAGGCCACAGAGCCTTCGGTGCCCATGTTGCCGCCGTGCTTGGCGAACGCGTGGCGCACCTCGGCCACGGTGCGCACGCGGTTGTCGGTCATGGTGTCGACGATGATCGCGGCGCCGCCGATGCCGTAGCCCTCGTAACGGATTTCCTCGTAGTTCACGCCTTCGAGGTTGCCGGTGGCCTTGTCGATGTTGCGCTTGACGGTGTCGGCGGGCAGGTTGACGGCCTTGGCCTTCTCGACCGCGAGCCGCAGCCGCGGGTTGGCGCTGAGGTCACCGCCACCAGCGCGCGCGGCGACCATGATCTCGCGAATGGCGCGGGTCCAGAGCTTGCCGCGCTTCTCGTCCTGGCGGCCCTTGCGGTGCTGAATGTTCGCCCATTTGCTGTGTCCGGCCATGACTTCCTATCTCGCAATCTTGTGTTTTCAAAGCAGGTTGCGAGTTTACTGTCCGCCGAACACAACGGCCCGCACGACCGTGCCAAAAAGCGGCCGTGTCTTTTGGTGATAATCCCTCGATGACGCCATCGCCTTCTGTCGGGCCCGGGAATCCGACCATCCTGCCGCCGCACACCCCGTTGCCGCTTTACTACAAGAACGAGGCAGAGCATCAGGCGTTCCTGCGGCGCATCTTCGACAGCACCGCCGCCGACTACGACCGCATCGAAAGCGTGCTCGCCTTCGGCACCGGTCCGTCGTACCGGCGCGCCGCCCTGTCGCAGGCCGGCCTGGTGCCGGGCGCCGAGGTGCTCGACGTCGGCATCGGCACCGGACTGGTCGCCCGCGAGGCGCTGCGGATCATCGGCCCCACCGGGCGGCTGGTCGGCGTCGACCCGAGCGTGGGCATGATGGCGCAGATCGACCTGCCGGGCGTGGAACTGGTACCGGGCGTGGCGGAAGCCCTGCCCCGGCCCGATGCGAGTTGCGACTTCGTGAGCATGGGCTATGCCATGCGCCACATCAGCGACGTGGCAGCCGCGTTCGGCGAATTCCACCGCGTGCTGCGTCCCGGCGGCCGCGTCGTGGTGCTCGAGATCACGAAGCCGCGCGGCCGCATCGCGACCGCTCTGCTCAAGGGCTACATGCGTGCGGTGGTGCCGCTGATCGCGCGCGTGGTCGGCCGCCGCAGCAACACCTCGGAGTTGTGGCGCTACTACTGGGACACGATCGAGGCCTGCATTCCGCCGGAGCGCGTGCTCGAGGCTCTGTGCGCCGCCGGCTTCACCGACGTGCGCCGCCATGCGAGCCTGGGCGTCTTCTCCGAGTACATGGCACGCAAACCCGACGGCGACGCTGTCGAAAAGGCCGGTTGAGCATGCAGAAAGAAAGCCCTCTTTCCCCGCTGCGCGTCGAGCGCCTTTCGCTGCCCGACAGCCTCGCGCTGGCCGCCAGCGGCAGCGCCCCCTTCGCCGCGCTCGGCTACGGCACGCCGCACGGCGTCGCCTGGATGCCGACCGTGAACGCCCGCGTGCTCTCCGAGCGCGGCGCGATGGCCGACGTCTGGCATGTGGGCGGCGCGCGCCCGGTCGAATCGGGCACCACCGGCATTGCGCGCTGGCGCAGCGACGGCGAATGGCTGCTCGGCGCCATCGACCTCGACGAGGCGACCGAGAAACAAGGCCTGGCCGAGCTCGCGCACCGGGCCTACCGCGACCTGTTCAAGACCCTCGCGCAGGCCGGCGCGCCGCACCTGCTGCGCATCTGGAACTACCTGCCCCAGATCAACGCCGACGGCGGCGGGCTCGAGCGCTACCGGCAGTTCAACCTGGGGCGCCAGGAGGCTTTCCTCGAGGCCGGCCGCGCCGCCTTCGAGGGCGCCCCGGCGGCCTGCGCGCTCGGCATCCACCAGGGCGCGCTGTCGATCCGCTTCCTGGCCGGCCAGACCGCGCCGCTGCCGGTCGAGAACCCGCGCCAGGTCTCGGCCTACCGCTACCCCGACACCTACGGCCCGCGTTCGCCCACCTTCTCGCGGGCCGCACTGGCCGAGATCGGCAACGGCGACGTGGCCCTCTTCATTTCAGGCACCGCCAGCATCGTGGGCCACGAAACCGTGCACCCGGGCGACGTGTTCGAGCAGACGCGCGAGACGCTGCGCAACCTCGAGGCCGTGATCGCGGCCGCCAACGGGCAGGCGAACGCCGGGTTCTCGCTCGCGATGCTCGACTGCGTCGTCTACGTGCGCCATCCGGCTGATGCAGACAAGGTGCGCGGCGTGATCGAGCAGGCTCTCGGCCCTGACGCACCGATGGTTCGCCACGCGGTCTACCTGGAGGCGGACATCTGCCGCAGCGACCTGCTGGTCGAGATCGAGGCGCATGCGGTGGCCCCAGGTCGGCTGCGGGCCTGAGTCCGCGCGACCGACGGGACCAGCGACCTCCACCATGTCGATGAACCGCGTGCTGCGCATTCTCACGGCCATTCCGCTCGCGTTGATGCTGTATGTGCAGCTGTTCTTCCTGGGGCTGGTCTCGCTGACCTGGAACGTGATCGCGATGCTGCTCTATCCGGTGCTGCCGGAGGCGCCGGCGCGCACGCTGGGCCGCGCGACCATCGCCCGGGCCTACCGCATGTTCTGGGGCGTGGCCTCGGCGACCGGCATGATGCGCATCGACGCAAGCTGCCTCGATTCGATGCGCGACGAGCCCGGCGTGATCTTCGTGGCCAATCACCCGACCATGCTCGACGCCCTGCTGCTAGTGGCGCGGCTGCCGCGCAGCGCCTGCATCATGAAAGCCGATTTACTGCGCAACATCTTCCTCGGGGCGGGCGCACGGCTCGCGCGCTACATCAGCAACGAGTCGGCGCGCACGATGGTGCGGCTCGCGGTGGCCGACCTGCGCAACGGTGGCCAGCTGGTGATCTTTCCCGAGGGCACGCGCACGGTCACGCCGCCGCTCAATCCGTTCCGCTCCGGCGTGACGCTGATCGCCAAGCTCGCGCAGGCGCCGATCCAGACCGTGTTCATCGACACCGATTCGCCGTACCTGAGCAAGGGCTGGCCCCTCTGGCGGCTGCCGCCTTTCCCGATCGTCTTCACGCTGCGCCTCGGGCAGCGCTTTGCACCCACGCAGAACAGCGACGCGCTGCAAGCGGAACTCGAGCAGTACTTTCGCCAACATATGGAACAGCGCGCCTCCGACGCGTCCCCCGCATGCCAGACGCCTCGCGCACACACCTTGTCCTGATTCCCAGCTACAACACGGGCGAACGCCTTTTCTCGACCGTTGAAGCGGCCCGCGCGCAGTGGAATCCGGTCTGGGTGGTGGTCGACGGCAGCACCGACGGCACCGGCGAGCGCCTGCAGCAGATGGCCGCGCACGATCCGGGCCTGCGCGTGTCGCTGCTGCCCGAGAACCAGGGCAAGGGCGCGGCTGTGCTGCACGGGCTGCAGGCCGCGCGCGAGGCCGGCTTCACGCATGCCCTCACCATGGATTCCGACGGCCAGCACCCGGCCGACCTGATTCCAGCCTTCATGACCGCCTCTCAGGCCCGGCCTGAGACCATGGTGCTCGGGCGGCCGGTGTTCGACGCTTCTGCACCGCTCTTGCGCGTGCGCGGGCGGCGTGTGTCCAATGGCTGGACGCAGCTCGAGACGCTGTTCGCGGGCGTCGGCGATTCGCTCTACGGCTTTCGCGTGTATCCGGTGGCCGACCTGATCGCCGTGATGGTGCGCCAGCCATGGATGCGGCGCTTCGACTTCGATACCGAGGCCGTGGTGCGCCTGGCCTGGCGCGGCGTCAAGCCGGTGAACATCGACGCCCCGGTCAAGTACCTGACCGCCGAGGAAGGCGGGGTTTCGCACTTCCGCTACGGGCGCGACAACCTGTTGCTGACGTGGATGCACACGCGGCTGATGGTCGAGTTCGTGCTGCGGCTGCCGGCGCTGCTGCTTCGCAAGATGCGGGGCAAGGCGCCCTTTCAGCCCTAGTTTTTCCAGGACGGCCCGGCGGTGCTCAGATCATCCCGCCGTTAATCGAGATCACCTGCCCCGTGATGTAGGCCGCCTCGTCGCTCGCGAGGAAGGCCGCGAGTGCCGCCACCTCCTGCGGCGTGCCGGCGCGCTTCATCGGCACCATCTGTTTCACCATCTCGGGATCGAACACCGAATCGGCCATCGGCGAGGCGATGATGCCCGGCGCGATGGCGTTGACCGTCACGCCGCGCGACGCCACTTCGAGCGACAGCGCCTTGGTCGCGCTGTTGAGCGCCCCCTTGGCGGCCGCGTAGTTGACCTGGCCGCGGTTGCCCGTGAGCGCGGCCACCGAAGAGATGTTCAGGATGCGGCCCCAGCGCGTGCGCATCATAGGCAGCAGCAAGGGTTGCGTCACCCGGAAGAAGCCGTTGAGCGAGACATCGATGACCTTGTGCCACTGTTCGGCGCGCATGCCGGGCAGCACCGCGTCGTCATGGACGCCCGCGTTGTTGACCAGCACCTGGACCGGGCCGGCCTCGAGGATGCGCGCGCACGCGGCCGCTGACGCCTCGTCGCTGCGCAGGTCGAACACATGGCACTCGGCCTTGCCGCCAGCCGCCGTGATCGATGCGGCTAGCTGCTCGACCGCTTCGGGGCGCGAGTTCGCGTGCAGCAGCACCGTGGCGCCGTCGCGCGCCAAGCGCTCGGCCATCGCAGCGCCCAGCGCGCCGCTGGCGCCGGTGATCAGTGCGCGTTTTCCTTCGAGGCTCATGAGGCATTGGCTCCGGTTGCGAGCGGCGTGTTCAGCACCACCACTGCGCGGCCTTCGGCGAGCACGTGGTCGTCGCTGTTCGTGACCGCGAATTCGTAAAGCACCTGGTTCGCATCGCCCGACAGCCGCCGCGCCCGTACCTGCAGCGCCCCGGCCACGTCGTCGAGCCGCGCCACTGCGAGGCGCACCTGGCGCGCGCTCGCGAGAAAGCCGGCCGATGGCGTGCTGCCCTCGGCCGCAAGCAGCCCGCCGTGCAGCGCCATGGCCTGCGCCGCATATTCGATCGCATTGGGCGAAAGCAGTCCACCCGCGGTGCGCAGCGGGTTGTCGGCCAGCGTGTGCGAACGGGTGCTGCAGTGGATCGACTCGGCGTCCCAGCGCTCGAGCCGGTCGAGCAGGCACATGCTGCCGCTGTGCGGAATGCGCGCCGCGACGCCGGCGCGGTCGAGCGTCGCCGGTGCCTGCGTCATGCCGCGGGCTCCAGGTCGGCCACCAGCAGCACGTTGGCAAAGGGCGTGCCTTCGCTCATCGGAATGCTCTGCACGCGGAAGCCGAGCCGCTGCAGCACCGCCACCCAGTCGGCCAGCGGCCGGCCCCAGGTGGGCGAGACCTTGTGGCCGCGGATGCGCGTGACGGTGCGATCGACCCACTGGCTGATCGCGAAGCCGCGCTTGCTCGATGCATCGCCCACGCGCAGCAGCAGCCGGGCTTCGGGGCTGCCGCCGTGGCGCAGCGCATCGCGCACGCGCTGCAGCACGTCGTTCTGTGCTTCGATGTTCACGTAGTGCAGCACGTCGAGGATCACCACCAGGTCGCAGGCCGGCAGCGCTGCCGAGCACATGTCGACGCACACCAGCCGGGGTGCAGGCTGCAGGTGGCCTATCGATGCTTCGGCGCGCGCCACGTCCTTGGGCATGAGTTCGATGCCGGTGTACTCGGCCGCCGCCGGGGTGGGCTTCCACGCCGCAGGCCAGCGCCCAGCCGCCTGCATGCGGCTCATCGACGACAGCAGGCTCGCGAACAGGCCCTGGCCGCAGCCGATGTCGACCACGCGGCGGTGCGCCTCGCCGATGAGACCGCGCTCGAGCAGGCCGCGGAACACCGGGTCGCGCCCGAGCTTGCCGCGTGCGAAGTGCCAGGCGAAGCTGCCGCCCTTCTTGTAGGGAACGGTGGCGGCCTCGTGCAATTCGCGCCAGGCGGCGTCGGTCGTCGTCGAGGGCGACGAAGGCAGCACTGCGCTCATGACTGAAGCCCTTCCGGCAGGGTCACGGCGCGCAGTCCATCGGCGCGCAGGCGTTCGAACAACAAGGGCAGTACCTCCAACAACACAGGATTTCCCGAAGCGGTGCGCGCGGCGTTGCCGTCGTGCAGAAGCAGGATGTCGCGCGCTTGCAGGTTGCGGGCCAGGCGCGCCGTCACCTTGACCGGATCACCCTCGCGCGTGTCGAAGCCGCGCCGCGTCCAGCTCACGAGCGACAGGCCGAGGCGGTGCAGCACGGGCGCGAGAAACGGATTGCGCAAGCCAGCCGGCGCGCGAAAGCAGGTCGGGCGCTCGCCGGTGGTCTCGAAAAGAATGTCTTGCGCCCGCGCGATCTCGCTCGCGAAGCCGCGCGGACCGAGGAACGAAAAATTGTGACGGTGCCGCGCGGTGTGGTTCTGCATGCTGTGGCCGCGGGCCACGATCTCGCGCGCGAGCGCCGGATGCGCGCGCACGCGCTCGGCGATGCAGAAGAACGTGGCGCGTTGCCCGTGCGCGTCGAGCAGGTCGAGCACCTTCGGCGTGACCTCGGGGTCGGGCCCGTCGTCGATCGTGATCGCCATTTCGCGCCGGACGCCGGCAGCTTCGGGCAGGCGCGTCACGTTCGGGCCGAGCAGGCTGCTGCGCGGTGTGAGCCCGGCGCCGGTGATCAGCGCATGGTTCAACACAACGGCGCCGACGGCCCAGGGCATGGCGCCGGGCACCAGCGCGCCCGCGCCGAAGGCTGCCACGTGCAGCGCGACGCTGGCACGAATGGACAGCGGCAGGGGCCAGGATTCGCGAGCGACGGCGGCGGCGGGCATGGGACGCGATTCTCCCATCAGACTTGCACGGATGACGGCGACGGCGCGAGCCGACGCGCGAACGCGGCCGACAGCAGCAGCGCGAGCAAGGCGCCCGGCGCCACCACGCGGCCGATCGACGACAGTGCCGGGATGTCCGAGATCGCGATCAACCCAAACGACACCACGGTTGTCAGGTTGGCGAGCATCAGTGAGGCCAGCGTGTCCTCGTCGGCGCGTCCGGCCACGCGCAGCTGGTCGAAGAACAGCGCGTAGTTCGAACCGACCGCCACGATCAGCAGCAGGCCGACCAGGTGCAGGATGCCGAGCGGCACCTGCAGCACGGCCATGCCGCCCAGCACGAGCACCACGGCGAACACCAGCGGCTGGCAGACGGCGATCAGGCGCGACGCCGAGCGCAGGTAGAGGCCGAGCAGCACCACCACCGCCAGCGCACCGAGCAGCACCTGCACGAAGGCTTCGTGCAGGTAGCGCTTGTAGAGCCCGGCCAGTTCGCGGCCGACGTCGACCACCTGCACCTGCGGCGCGTCGGCCAGGGCCTGCTCGAGCCTCGTGGCGTCGAAACGGGGGCCCGGGTGCAGCACCAACAACGTCGACCATCCGCCGCCGGGGCGTTCGTACATGAGCGTGTTGACGACCGAGCCCAGCGGACCACCGGCCAGGTCGGCGCGCCGTAGCGGCGCGAGCTGGCGCGCCGCCTCGGCCTCGGCCAGGAACGGCCCGAGGCGCGACGCCGGCAGCGGCGAACCCTCTGCGGCTTCGGCGAGCCGCGTGCGCAGGGTTTTGGCATCGGGAATGCTGGCCAGGCGTGCCGCCTGCGTCGCCACGCTCGGCAACACGCGCGTCACCGACTCGAAGCCGCCGAGCTCGCCCTTGTCGACCAGCGCCTCGAGCCGTAAGGCCGCGGCCTCGGTGTTGCGCAGCGCGGTTTCCTCGTCGGCGCCATGGACCACGACCAGCGTGCCGCCGTCGCCCGTGCCTATATCGGCACGCAGCATCTCGTCGAGCTGCTGGGCCGACTTGGGCACCGGGCTCATGGCGCCAAGATCGGCGCGCCAGAGATGGCCGCCCTGCCAGACGACGAGCGCGAACGCCGCCGCGCCGAGCCCGACCAGGGCCCAGCGCAGGCGCGGCAGGCCGCGAACGAGCTTGCCGGCGGCCAGCGCCATGTACTTGCGCATGCCCATGCCGCTCGCGCCGTCGGGCGCGAGCATCGGAAGCGCATAGCGGGTGGCGAGCGCCGCCGCCACGAGCCCTGCGATCGAGAACACGCCGAGCTGCGCGAGCCCCGGAAAGCCCGAGAACACCAGCGCGGCGAAGCCGCACACCGAGGTCAGCAGGCCGAGCCGAACGGTGGGCCAGTGCACTGCGCGCCAGCGCGTCCAGCCGGTGCCCGCGACGGCCGCGCCGCGCGCCTGGATCAGGTAGTAGATGGCGTAGTCGACCGTCTCCCCGATCAGCGTGCTGCCGAAGCCCAGCGTCATGCCGTGCACCGAGCCGAACACCAGGCTCACGGCGGCCGTGCCCACCACCACGCCCGTGGCCACGGGCAGGAAGGCGATGACCAGCGCGCGCGGCGATGCGAAAGCCAGCAGCAGCAGGATGCCCATGACGATGCCGCCGACGATCGCAAGGTTCACCGCCTCGGTCTTGATCTTGTCGCGGCTCAGCACCGAGAACACAGGCGGTCCGCTCAGGAGCAGCGTCGGCTTCGCTTCGCCCATGTCTCGCGTGGCCGCATCGAACGCTGTCTGCACCCGGCCGATGGCCACGGCCTGGGCGTCGAGGTCGCTGCCGGCGGCATGCGTGGTGGCGATCAGCAGCGCGCGCGGCGCGGTGCGCGACATCCAGACGCCGCCCTCGCTGCGCGGCGCGCTGGCCGGCACCAGTTCCATGGCGATGCGCTGTGTTTCGCCGGTCGGGTCGCGGTCGAGCAAGGGCTTGATCGCGTTGCCGGCCGGTGTGCCAAGCGCCGAAAGGGTTTCGTTGATCGCATCGCGCAAGCCCTCGACCGTGAAGTGCTGGGGGCGCACGGCCGGCGACAGCTGGTAGCGGTGCGTGAAGACCCAGGTGCCGGCTTCGCTCCAGTCGCCGGTGTCGCCGTTCTGCACCAGGTCGAAGAGCCGGCTCTCGCGCATGGTGCGGGCCACTGCGCGCGACACGTCGGCACGCTGCTCGGCACTGGCGCCGCCCTCGATGCCGAGCATCAGCGTGCGCGAGGCGACGCCACTCTGCAGCTGCTCGATGAGCACCTGCTGCCGCGCGTCGGGGCTTTGGGGCAGGAAGGCCGAGAGGTCGGCACTGAACGTGGTGCGGGCGATCTGCAGCGCGCCCGCAAGCACGACCAGCAGCCACACCAGCAGCACCAGCGCGCGGCGCTGGCGGCTGGGCGGCCCCGCAGGCGAGCCGCCCGCGATCACGGCGTGGTGCGCCCGGCAGCGCCGGCCGGCGCGGAGGGTGCGGCGCCCGCGCGCTCGGGCGAAATGTTCATCACCGAGCGATCGCCGCCGACGAACTCCATCTCGAGGCCGAGCACCTCGCTCGCGCGCCCAGTCATGCGGATGCTGCGCATCTGCGACGCGAGCCGGCTGTCGAGCGGCGTGAGGTCGAGCGTCCAGTTGGCGGCCGAACCGCCAACCGTGCTGCGGAAGTAGCGCTGCAGCGTGGCGCCGTCGCCCGTGAGCGTGCCGCGCATGGCCTCCACCAGGCCGAGCAGCTCGGGCATGCTGTCGAGCGTGAGCACGCGGTTGCGGCCGCCGCGCGAGAGCGTCAGCGTGTTGCCTTCGACCGCCATGGTCTCCACGCGCGGCGACAGCGTTCGGCGCACCAGCTTATCGGGCGCCTCGAAGCTCAGCGTGCCGCGCGCATCGAGCGGTCCTTCGAGGCCGTGTACGAAGCGCTGCTCGGTGAAGCGCGCCTCGCCGCTCTTCTGCTTCGACAGCAGCCCCATCAGTTCAGGCAGGTCGAAAGCCCACGCCGGCGCGGCGCAGCAGGCCAGTGCGAGCAGCAGGCTCCTGCCAAGCCGGTCAATGCGAGTCTTCGAGCCAGAAATCATGAAAGTTGAACCAGTTGTACGGATGGGCGCGGCACAGCGCCTCGAGGCGCGCCGCATAGGCTTCGACGGCCGCGTGGATGCGGCGTTCCCGCTCGGCGGGATCGGCGATCCGCTCGCTGAAGTCGGCCAGCGGATCGAAGCGGACATCGTAGCGCGCGCCGCCGCCGTAGATGCCGGCCATGAAGAACACCTTGCGCCGCAGCAGCGCCGCCAGGCGGAACGGTCCGTCGTCGAAGCGCGCGGGATGGCCGAGGAACGGCAGCACGATCTGCTTGCCGCGCTGCTGCGCGGGCTGTTCGTCGCTGCCCGGCAGCGTACGGTCGGCCAGCATGCCGCCCAGGCCGCCGCCGTCGAGCCAGTCGCGCAGCGCCAGCATCGAATGCGGCCGCCCGAGCGCGATCACGTGCGGCCGAAGCTCGGGCAGGCTGATGGCGTTGAGGATGGCCGTGATGCGCTGCGCGTTGTCGGGGTACATCAGCATCGCCAGCCCGAGCTTGTGCCGGTGCGCGCTGTGCTGCTTGCAGGCACCCATCGCCTCGAAGCTGCCGAAATGGGCCCCGAGCAGGAAGGCGCCGCGGCCCGAGAGCACCTCGGCCTCGAGCGGGACGCTGCCTTCGACCCGCACGTCGAACAGGTCCATGCGCCCGCGCAGGAAATACACGCGGTCGAGCACCGTGGACGCGAAAGCGTGCAGCAGTCGGTAGCCGTCGACCCATCCCGCACGCGGACCGATGGCCCTGAACAGGTAGCGCTTGATGTGCCGGCGCGGCGTCGGCGCGAACAGCAGGAAATAGAGGCTGATCGGCGCCAGCAGCAAGCGCGTGATGCGGCGCCCGAACACCACCGCCATGAAGCAGATGAAGCGCAGCGCCAGCATGTTGCTGCGCTCGGGCGCATGCGCCCAGTTGCCGCGCTGGCCGGCCTGCGCGGCCTCGTCCACGGCGCGCGTTTCTTCACCGGTGTGCTTCATCACACCGATCCTGGCGCGGCGGTCCAGCGGCCCGTGACGGCCACCACGCCGTTGCAGCGCACGTCGAAGCGCACACCGCGCGCGGCACCGGCTTCGGGTTGCAGGTCGATCGACAGCAGGCTGCCCGGGCGCACCGGCGCGAGAAACTTGGCGGCCGCCAGCATGGGATGGCTGCCGAGCCGCGCGGCCAGGGCCGGCACCCGCTGCACGGCCTCCATGACCTCGGCCAGGATCAGGGCACCCGGCAGCAGCGGCTGGCCGGGGAAATGGCCGGCAAAGGCGGGATGATCGGCCGGCACCTGATGCGCGAGCTGCACCGGCGTGTCGTCGCCGGCCACCTGTGCAAGGGCGAACTCGCGCAGCGCGCGTGCCGTGAGCTTGCCGGTGCCTTCGCGCGGGAAGGCCTTGACCTGCACCACCCGGCGCGGCACGAACACCGCCTCGAGCCGCTGCCGCAGCGCGGCAATGATCTCGCCGGCCGACAGCGTCGGCGCCACCACGAAGGCCACGGGGCGGACCACGCCGTCGGCCACCTCGTCGGGCAGCCAGAAGGCGCCGTCCTCGACGCCCGGGATGCTGTTGAGGTGGTAGTTGAGGTGGGCGAGCGAACTGCGCCGCCCTGCCACGTGGATCAGGTCGTTGGCACGGCCCAGCAGGCGGTAGCGGCGCGCGTCGAGCAGTTCGAGCACGTCGGCCATCGGCGTCGGCTCGGGCAGGAAGTCGCCGCTGAAGATGAAGCGCTCGGGACCGTCACCCTCCCCCGGCTCGGCATGCACGCGGATCTGGCCGAGGTTCTCCCAGACCTCGCTCTGCGTGGTGCGCCGCGTGGCGACTTGGCCCGACTCGGTGCTGCCGTAGATCTCGATCAGCACGCCGCCGAGCATCTGCTCGGCCTGGGCAGCGAGCTGCGGCGAGAGCGGCGCGGTGGCCGAGAGGATCAGGTCTACCGGCGGCAGTTCGATGCCCGAGAGTAGCAGCGTCTTCAGGTGGAACGGCGTGGTGACGAGTGCGCGCGGCCGCGGCACCGAGGCCAGCGTGCGCGCCACGTCGGCCGGGAAGAACGGCCGCCCACTGTCGAACGCGGCGCCGCCCAGCAACGCCAGCAGCACCGATGACTCGAGGCCGTAGCTGTGCTGCACCGGCACGGTCGCGACCAGCGTGAGACCAGCAAGCGACGGCCTGCCGAGCAGGCTCGCGAGCCGCTCGACCGCGACCGCCACATCGCCGACCAGGGTCTCCCAGCGCTTGGCATGCGGCTGCGGCGCACCGGTGGAGCCGGAGGTCAGCAGGCTCACCGCATGCAGCTTCGCGTCGATGGAGGGGATCGCCAGGCGCTCGCCGCCGTCGAGGCTGGAGCGGTCTTCGATCAGCACGCGCGGCATGCCGGGCGTGGCCTGGTCGGCATCGTCGGTCAGTGCAAACAGGCCGGGTGCGGCCGATCCGCGCAGGCGCTCGAGCGTGTCGGCCCGCGCATCGGGCGGCAGCAGGCTCGCATGGCCGCGCACGAGTGCGGCCGCGAGGCTGACGGCGAAGGCATAGCGGTCGACGCAGAGATTGACGGCGGGGCCCTGCGCCGGCAGCACCGGCGCAAAGCGCGCGACGTCGGCCAGGAACTGGCGCGTGCTCACGGGCACGCCCGCACGCCACGCCAGCGGGGCGTCGAGGTCGCGGTCGGCCACGAGGGGCAGCAATCGGTTGTCGGCAGTCAAGAAGCGCCTCCGCGTTCAGCGATGCCCGCTGCCCTCGCCGATCGAACTGCCCTGAAAGGCGCGCACCGCATCGATCAGCCGCGTGCGCTCGAATTCGGGGTGCAGCCGATAGCGCAACAGGTGTTCGCCGACGAAGAGCAGCGTCACCGACAGCGGCGTGAGCACGTTCGCGAGCAGCGACCAGGCCGAGAAAGGCAGCGTCAGGTAGACCACGACCGAGGAGGTGACCACCAGCGCGAAATACACCGTCCAGATGCGCGTGAGCTGCGTGGTGTAGGCCAGCATGTGGCCCTTGAGCGGATGCACGCGCTGCGCGAACTGCGAGATCAACGGCAGCCCGGGCCCGCGCAGCGAAGCGCCGAACCAGCCACCCAACAGGCCATTGATGGCGACATGCTGGAACACGTAGAGCCGATTGGGATCGCCCGCCTCACCCATGAACACCAGCGCGAAGCCCACCGCGCCGAGCAGCAGCGCGGCGGCAAAGCCCCAGCGGCCGAGCTTGCTGGCGGCGAAGCCCATGGCGGCGAGCCAGAGCGGGCCGAGCAGCACCAGCACGGCCCACGGCTCGGTGGCGTGGAACAGCATCATCCAGTGCGAGAGGCCGGCATACGCCACCCCCGCGAGCAACAGGAGCGCCAGTCGCCATCGAGACATGGATCAGGAAGCGCTGCGGTGCTGGGCGACGTGGGTCGCGAGCGTTCGCAGCGACTGGAAGATCTGCTGGTTGCGTTCGTCGTCCGAGCGCAACTGGAATCCGTAGCGGCGGGACACCTCGAGTGCGACCTCGAGGATGTCGATCGAGTCGAGGCCCAGGCCTTCGCCGTACAGCGGGTCGGTCGGCACGATGTCTTCGGGCGCGACCTCGAGGTTGAGCGCGTTCACGAGCAGGACGGCCAGCTCTTTCTCGATCGGCGACTGTTCAGGTGAATCGCCGGCGGCGGGGATGGGGGGCTGAGCAGTCGATGACAAAGAGAACCTCCTGAAACTTTTTGGGTTACTGCCTTGGGGGCCGTGGATTATAGGAGCGCGGCCCAAGGGCCCGCGGCCCTAAACTGCCCGCTTCCACAAGTTCCGGAGCCCCTTTTCATGGCCGACCCTCTCCTGATCGCACGCCACGACGCCATCGAGTGCGCCCTGCTGCCCAGCCTTGCCAACCGCCACGGACTGATCACCGGCGCCACCGGCACCGGCAAGACGGTGACGCTGCAGACCATCGCCGAGAAGCTGTCGGGCATCGGCGTGCCGGTGTTCATGGCCGACGTCAAGGGCGACCTGACCGGCATGAGCCAGAAGGGCAGCATCGGCGAGAAGATGGCGGCCACGCTGAAGGAGCGCGGCATCGAACTGCCCGCGCCCGGCGCCTGCGCCGTGGCGCTGTGGGACGTGTTCGGCGAACAGGGCCATCCGGTGCGCGCCACCGTCTCCGACATGGGCCCGCTGCTGCTCGGCCGCATGCTCGACCTGAACGAGACCCAGGCCGGCGTGCTGAATCTGGTCTTCAAGATCGCCGACGACAACGGCCTGCTGCTGCTCGACCTGAAGGATCTGCGCGCCATGCTGCAGCATGTGGGCGAGAACGCGAGCCAGTTCACCACCGAATACGGCAACATCAGCGCCGCGAGCGTGGGTGCGATCCAGCGCGGGCTGCTGCAGATCGAAACCCAGGGCGGCGACAAATTCTTCGGCGAACCGATGCTCAACATCGCCGACTTCATGCAGACGGTGGACGGCAAGGGGGTGGTCAACATCCTGGCGGCCGACAAGCTCATGAACTCGCCGCGGCTCTATGCGACCTTCCTGCTCTGGATGCTGTCGGAGCTGTTCGAGCAGTTGCCCGAGATCGGCGACCCGGAGAAGCCCAAGCTGGCTTTCTTCTTCGACGAGGCGCACCTGCTCTTCAACGAGGCGCCCAAGGCGCTGGTCGAGCGCATCGAGCTCGTGGTGCGGCTGGTGCGCTCGAAGGGCGTGGGCGTCTATTTCGTGACCCAGAACCCGCTCGACATTCCCGATTCGGTGCTGGCTCAGCTCGGCAATCGGGTGCAGCATGCGCTGCGCGCCTTCACCCCGCGCGACCAGAAGGCGGTGAAGGCCACCGCCTCCACCATGCGGCAGAAGCCTGGCCTCGACATCGAGACCGCCATCACCGAACTCGCCGTGGGCGAGGCGCTGGTGAGCTTTCTCGACGCCAAGGGGCGCCCGAGCGTGACGGAGCGCGTGTACGTGGTGCCGCCGGGCAGCCAGATCGGCCCGATCACGCCGGCCGAGCGCCAGGCGGTGATCGCCAATTCGCTCGTGGCCGGCACCTACGAGAAGACGGTGGACCGCGAATCGGCTTACGAAAAGCTCAAGGGGCGCGCCGAAAGCGCACCGGATGCCGCCGCTGCCGGCAAGGCCGCGGAGGAATCGGCTTCGGGCTCGGGCGGCATGCTCAACGACCTGCTGTTCGGCAGCACCGGACCGCGCGGCGGCAAGCGCGACGGCCTGGTGCAGACGATGGCCAAGTCCGCAGTCCGGACCATGGGCACCACGGTCGGCAGGGAGATTCTGCGCGGCGTGCTGGGCGGGATTTTCGGCGCCAAGAAGCGACGGTAGCCAGGCGTTGCAGGGCCGGCGGCGCCGGCCCTCGTGTCACCAGCGCAGCAGCCGCGGCCCGATCAGCGCGCCGACCACCACCGGCAGTGCCATGCCGGCGACATACCAGACCGCCAGGAACGGCGCGGTCAACTCGACGCAGTGCAGCGCATAGAGCGCGGCGCCGGCGCCGCCGGCGAGCCCCCCGGCCGCAGCGCCGGCCAGCGCGGGCCGCGTGGGCGCCAGGCTCTTCATGGCCGCCAGAGTGGCGATGAAGACCGGCAGCGCGATCACCCCGATGCTGACCAGGCACATGCGCCATGTCTCGCCCATCAGCAGCGGCATGCGTTCCCCGGAGGGCGCGGCGAACCAGCTCATGGCCGCCATCACCCACAGCGCGAGCACCGGCAGCGCGATGCCGAGCCATGCGCCGCGCACCCGCACGCCAGGGCGGGCGACGCGCTGTGCCACGACGAAGGCCCCCACCGCGATGCACAGCGGGAACAGCAGCTTCATCCAGAACATGGGCCAGAACATCGCCTGCACCAGGTCGGGCCGCACGCCATAACCAATCAGCACGATGGCGGCCGACACCGGGAGGCCCGCAAGCAGCGCGAATTCCATGCGCCGCGCAGCAGCGCGGCGCGGCACGGCGGTGGGCCCTGAGGCCAGCATGGCGACGAGATCGTCGGTCTTCATTCTGTCTTGCTCCTGATCCTGGCGGCGAGCGCCTTCAGCCCGCGATGAATGCCCACTTTCACCGCCGATTCGGACATGCCGGTCAGCCCGGCCGTCTCGGCCACCGACAGGCCTTCGATCTTCACGTGCACGATCGGCAGGCGCTGGCGCTCGGGCAGCGTCTGCAGCAGCCCGTGGAGGTCGCGGCGGGCGTCGCTGGCGTCGGTGGCCGAGGCCGCGAACACCTCGAGTTCGTCGTCGAGCGGGTCATGCAGCGCCTCGCGCACCGACTTGGAGCGCAGCAGGTCGATCATCTTGTAGCGCGCAATGGCGTGTACCCAGGCCGTCAGCGGCTGGTCGCTCTGGTAGGTATGGCGCTGGTTGTGCATGGCGAGCAGGCATTCCTGGACGAGGTCTTCCACTTCATCGGGCCAACCGAAGAGCCGTCTGGCCAGAAACGCGCGCAAATGCGCGCTCAGCTTCTGCAGGAATTCGCGATAGGCTGCGGCGTCACCGTCGAGCCCGCGCAGAAACAGGCTTCGCAGCGCCATCTCCGCCTCCCTCATTCGCATTCCGCTGTCCATTGTGTTTCGTGCCATCGGACCGGCCAGTTACAGCCTTGTCGAAAAAAGATGTTGCGGATTGTGCCCTGCCCGACCGGCGCCCCCGGTCGGCCGTCGGCTAAGCTCGCCGCCAACCCGTGGAAGGAGCGCTTCATGCCACCGCCCGATTCCCGCCCGCCTGACCGCTTTTCGCCGCTGGCCCGGGCCTGATGCCGATGTTCGCCGGACTGGCATCCCACCCCTGGGCGTATCCCGCGCTCGAGGCGGTACACATCGTGGGCATCGCGCTGCTGTTCGGCGGGCTCGTGGTGTTCGAGCTGCGGGTGCTCGGACTGGGCCGCGGCCTGCCGGTGCCGCAGCTTGCGCGCATCACCCTCGTTCCGGCCTTGGCGGGCTTTCTGCTCTGCGCGGCTACCGGCCTCACGATGTTTGCCACCCAGCCGGACGAATTGCTGTCGAATGCCGCGTTTCGCATCAAGCTCCTGCTGATCGGCCTGGCGGGCGCCAATGCGCTCTGGTTCCACCTGCGCGGCGGGCTGGCCGCGGACGGCACCCGGGGCCGGACGCAATGCCTGCTGTCGCTGGGGTTTTGGCTCGCTGTCATCATCTGCGGGCGCTGGATTGCCTATGTCTGAGCAAGGAGACCGAGAAATGATTCCGAGACGCATGTTCACCGCCGGTTCGCTGGCGCTCGCACTGCCGGCCTGGGCCCATCACGGCTGGAGCAGCTTCGACCAGGACCGGCCGCTCTACCTCGCGGGGCGCGCGACCAAGGTCGTGTGGCGCAACCCGCACGGCGAGCTCGAGCTCGAGCGGCCCGAGAGCCCGAGCCTGCCAGCCGACCTGAAGCAGCGCACGCTGCCGCCGCAAAGCGCCGCGGTCGATGGCCCGGCGCTGCTCGCCAAGGCGCAGTTGCCAACCCGGCGCGACCGCAAGTGGCTGGTCGAGCTCGCGCCGCTCACGCGACTCTCGGCCTGGCGCGTCGAGGAGATCAAGCCCGGCACGCCCGTGGAGGTGATCGGCTTCACGTTCACGGGCGAGAAAGGCGATCCGGTGCTGCGCGCCGAATACCTGTTCGTCGGCGGCAAGGTCTACGGCCTGCGCTCCTCGCCGGCCTGACTCCGGGGCTGCGGCCCGAAAGGGCATTGACCGATGACGCGCGCGGCCGGCTTGCCAGCCGCGCGACGGATCGGTACATTGCATTTTTTGAGGGCCTCCAATGCCAGCAGACAGCACAGCGACCTCTGCCGCAGTCCCCGCGACGCCGGCGCTTCCCGTTTCGCCCCTTCCTCCCGTTTCCCCCCTTGCCCCGATCCCGTCCCTGCCACCGGCCGGCCACATCCGGCTGACCTCGCATGCGGGCGGCTTCGGCGCGCTGCCGATCCGCTGGGCCGCGGCCACCCCCACCGAGCGCGGTCCGGTGGTCGGTACCACGACCAAGCGAGCGCACCGCAACGTGATCGGCACGCACAGCGGCTCCTACAGCGTCTACCGCGCGCTGGCCGTGGCGGCCGGCGCCCTCAAGCGCGAGCACAAGGCCGACCTGACCAACACCTCGCCGACCGACGTGATCGGCCCCTATCCGCAGTGGAGCGAGCCGGGGCGCATCGTCTCGCTCGACCCGTGGGGCGCGCTCGTGGCCGATGTCTTCTCCACCGAGTTGGCGGCGGGCTACGACATCCGCCCGACCATCGCGATCACCAAGGCGCACGTGATCCTGCCCGAGGTGATCGAGGCGCTGCAATCGGGCCGGCTCCAGGCCGACGGCAAGTTCCTCACCGCGGGCGGCGCCGCGCTGGTGACCAAGGCCGCCATCGAGCCCGTGTGGTACCTGCCCGAAGTGGCGCGGCGCTTCGGCTGCTCCGAGACCGACCTGCGCCGCACGCTGTTCGAGGAAACGGGCGGCATGTACCCCGAACTCGTCACGCGCTCCGACCTCGAGGTGTTCCTGCCGCCCATCGGCGGGCAGACGCTCTACATCTTCGGCAACCCGCGCGACCTGGCCAACCCCGAGGTCGAGCTCACTGCGCGCATCCACGACGAATGCAACGGCTCCGACGTCTTCGGCTCCGACATCTGCACCTGCCGTCCCTACCTCACGCACGCCATCGAGGAATGCATCCAGGGCGCGCAACGCGGCGGCGTCGGGCTGATCGCCTATTCGCGCAAGGAAGGCCGCGCCCTCGGCGAAGTGACCAAGTTCCTGGTCTACAACGCGCGCAAGCGGCAAGTGGGCGGCGACACGGCCGACCAGTATTTCGCGCGCACCGAATGCGTGGCCGGTGTGCAGGACATGCGCTTCCAGGAGCTGATGCCCGACGTCTTCCACTGGCTCGGCATCCGGAAGATCCACCGGCTCGTGTCGATGAGCAACATGAAGTTCGACGCCATCACCGGCTCGGGCATCGAGATCGGCGAGCGGGTGAACATTCCCGACGCACTGATCCCGGCCGACGCGCGCGTCGAGATGGACGCCAAGATGGCGGCCGGTTATTTCACGCCGGGCCCCGTGCCCGACGCGGACGAACTCAAGAAGGCCAAGGGCCGGGGACTGAGCGAATGAACGACAGCCGACACGACGACGACAACCCCAACGATCATCTTCCCGTCGACGGTTCGGGCAGCCTGGCGCCGGGCGCCGCGGGCGAGGTCGACCCGGCCATCGAATTCGCGGTCGACACCAGCAACCCGGCCGGCGCCGCACGCCTGCTGCGCAGCACCGACGAGATCCGCCGCCGCGCGTCCGGCCTGCTGGCGCGAGCGCGCCGCGGCGAATCGGCATGGTTCCGCATCGGCGCCGACGATGCGCTCGAAGACGCGGCCCGCAGCGTGGCCGAGGTCACGCGCGAGCGCTATCCGTGGGACAGCATTCCGTACCACAGCCGCTGGCGCCATTTCGAGGCCGGCGGCGTCGATCGCCTGGCCCGCCTGAACGAGATGCTCGGCGATGCCGACGCGCGCCAGCGCGCCCGCGCCCACATCGACCTGGTGCTCGTGAGCGTGCTGCTCGACGCCGGCGCCGGACCCGACTGGCACTACACCGAGCCGGCCAGCGGCGAGCGCTTCACGCGCTCCGAGGGCCTCGGGATCGCCAGCTTCCATGCCTTCACGAGCGGCATGTTCTCGTCGCGCGACGGCCATCCGCTGCAGGTCGATGCCGCGGGCCTGCGCGCCCTGGTGACCGACCGGCTCGGCGCGGCTTTCCAGGTCAGCGAGGTCAACCCGCTGGTCGGGCTTGCCGGTCGGGCCACGCTGCTGCGCCGGCTCGGCGAGGCGTTGGCCGATCAACCCGAGTACTTCGGCGACGAAGGCCGTCCCGGCAACCTGTTCGATGCGCTGGTCGGCCCCTTCGGTCCGGCCGCGCCACCGACCGCCGAGGTGACGGCGCACCAGATGCTCACGCTGCTGCTCGACGCACTCTCGCGCATCTGGCCTGCGGCCAATGCCGTCGACAGCATCGCCGCCGACGGCAGCGACGTGCTGGGCGGCATCGGCGCCAACGACCCGGCGCTCGCGCTCGGCGACTGCTGGCGCCACAGTGCGGTGACCGGGCCGGGCCTCACCAACGGATGGATGCCGTTCCACAAGCTGTCGCAGTGGCTCACCTATTCGCTGCTCGAACCTTTCGAGTGGGCGGGCGTGAAGGTGCGCCAGGTCGGCGCGCTGACCGCCCTGCCCGAGTACCGCAACGGCGGCCTGCTGATCGACAGCGGCGTGATCGTGCCGAAGGACCCCGCTTTCCTCGCGCGGCGCTGGAAGGCCAGCGACGAATTCATCGTCGAATGGCGCGCGCTGACCGTGGCGCTGCTCGACGAAGTGGCGCCGCGCGTGCGCAAGGTGCTCGACCGCACCGAAGAAGAACTGCCACTCGCCTGCGTGCTCGAGGGCGGCACCTGGGCCGCGGGGCGTGCGCTGGCGCAGCGCCTGCGCGACGGCGCCCCGCCGCTCCTGATCGAAAGCGACGGCACCGTCTTTTAGACTCGAGGGTTCACTCCCGCAACGGCGAAAAATACCAATGAGCAACGTCCACCTCCTCGACCACCCCCTCGTCCAGCACAAGCTCACGCTGATGCGCCGCAAGGACGCTTCCACCAACAGCTTTCGCCGGCTCCTCAACGAAATCAGCATGCTCATGGCCTACGAGGTCACGCGCGACATGCCGATGCAGGACATCGAGGTCGAGACGCCGCTCGAAACGATGCAGGCCAAGGTCATCGACGGCAAGAAGCTGGTGCTGGTGTCGATCCTGCGCGCAGGCACCGGCATCCTCGACGGCATGCTCACGGTGGTGCCGGGCGCCCGCGTCGGGCACATCGGCCTGTACCGCGACCCGAAGACGCTGACCGCGGTCGAGTACTACTTCAAGATGCCCGGCGAGATGGAGAACCGCGACGTGATCGTGGTCGACCCGATGCTCGCGACGGGCAACTCGGCCGTGGCGGCGGTCGAGCGACTGAAAGAGCTCAACCCGAAGTCGATCAAGTTCGTCTGCCTGCTGACCTGCCCCGAAGGCGTCGCGACCATGCAGAAGGCGCACCCGGACGTGCCGATCTACACCGCTGCGATCGATCGCGAACTCGACAGCCACGGCTACATCCTGCCCGGCCTGGGCGACGCCGGCGATCGCATCTTCGGCACGAAGTAAAACCACCCCCGTCCCTCGCTCACTGCGTGTAGCTCGACTCCCTCTCGAGAGGGCAACACCGGCGGCCCGGCAAAGCCGGTTCCGCGGTGTTCCTGGTAGGGGCCAGGCTGGGACCATGGCACGGGGATTGCAGCGCCAGTTTTTTTACGATCGAGGAGAAGACCCGTGACAGCACGCCGCCAGATCATCATCCGTTCCGCCGCCCTTGCCGCCGCCGCTCTGGCGGTCGGCCTCCCTGGCCTTGCGCTCGCGCAAGCCAAGCTCAAGGTGGCGGCGGTGTACACCGTTCCGTTCGAGCAGCAATGGGTGGGCCGCATCCACAAGGCGCTCAAGGCCGCCGAGGCGCGCGGCGAGATCGAGTACAAGGCCACCGAGAACGTCAGCAACGCCGACTACGAGCGCGTGATGCGCGAATACGCCACCGCGGGCAACCAACTGATCCTCGGCGAGGTCTTCGGCGTGGAGGCCGCGGCGCGCAAGGTCGCGAGAGACTTCCCGAAGGTCGCCTTCCTCATGGGCTCGTCGCTGAAGCCGCAGGCGCCGAACTTCAGCGTGTTCGACAACTACATCCAGGAGCCGGCCTACCTGAGCGGCATGGTGGCAGGCGGCATGACCAAGACGAACCGCATCGGCATGGTCGGCGGCTTTCCGATCCCCGAGGTGAACCGGCTCATGAACGCCTTCATGGCCGGCGCGAAGGAAACGAACCCGAAGGTCGAGTTCAGCGTGAGCTTCATCAACAGCTGGTTCGACCCGCCCAAGGCCAAGGAAGCCGCCTTCGCGATGATCGACAAGGGCGCCGACATCATGTACGCCGAGCGCTTCGGCGTCTCGGACGCGGCCAAGGAAAAGGGCAAGCTCGCGATCGGCAACGTGATCGACACGCAAGCGCAGTACCCCGACACGGTGGTGGCTTCGGCGCTGTGGAACTTCGAGCCTTCGGCCGACCGCGCCATCAAGCTCGTGAAGGAAGGCAAGTTCGCGGCCGAGGACTACGGCGTCTATTCGCACATGAAGCACAAGGGCTCCGAGCTCGCGCCGCTCGGCACCTTCGAGAAGAAGGTGCCGGCCGACATCGTCGCCAAGGTCAAGGCGAAGCAGGCCGACATCCTGGCCGGCAAGTTCACCGTGAAGGTGGACGACAGCCAGCCCAAGTCGACCGCGAAATGAGCACGGCGACAACGACCCGACGCTGGCGCGTTCTTCTCGCCGCCGGCGTGCTGGCGCTGGGCCTCGGCGGCTGCGCCGGCATCAACAAGGGCGGTGCGGCCGGCGGAACGCGGCTCGACGACACGCCGCGCCTCGCGGTGATCTCGGCCTTCGAACCCGAGCTCACGCTGCTGCTGCCGCGCGTGCAGGGCGCGGCCCGGCACAGCGTGAACGGGGTGCAGTTCACCACCGGCACGCTCGAGGGCAAGCCGGTGGTGCTGTTCCTCTCGGGCATCAGCATGACGAACGCGACCATGAACACCCAACTCGCGCTCGACCGCTTCCGGGTCACCGGCATCGTGTTCAGCGGCATCGCGGGGGGCGTGAACCCGCAGCTGCACGTGGGCGACGTCACGGTGCCGGCCCAGTGGGGCCAGTACCTCGAGGTGCTGATGGCACGCGAGACCGCACCGGGCAAGTTCACCGCCCCGCCCTTCATCACCGATGCCACGCTGCCGAACTTCGGCATGCTGCATCCGCGGCCGGTCGAGGTGCGCTCGGCGGCCATGCCGCAGGTCCACCGCAAGTTCTGGTTCGAGGCCGATCCGAAGATGCTCGAGGTGGCACGCGGCATCCGCAGTGTCGACCTCGCGCATTGCAGCAGCGCCGGCCGGTGCCTGTCGCGCAAGCCGCAGCTGGTGGTGGGCGGCAACGGCGTGTCGGGCCAGGCCTTCATGGACAACAAGGCCTTCCGCGAATACACGCATCGCACCTTCCAGGCCAACGTGCTCGACATGGAAACCGCCGCCGTCGGCATGGTGGCCTACAGCAACGGTGTGCCCTACATCGCGTTCCGCTCGCTCAGCGACCTCGCGGGCGGCGGCGACGGCGAGAACGAAATGGGCACCTTCATGAACATCGCTGCCGACAATTCGGCCAAGGTCATGCTGGCGTTCCTGGCGGCATGGAAGTGACCAGCGCGACGGTCCTGCGGCTGCAGGACATCACGAAGCGCTTCGGCGCCCTCGTCGCCAACGACGGCATCTCCCTCGAACTGCGCGCCGGCGAAGTGCTGGCGCTGCTCGGCGAGAACGGCGCGGGCAAGTCGACGCTGATGTCGATTTTGTTCGGCCACTACGTCGCGGACGCGGGCCGCATCGAGGTGTTCGGCACGCCGCTTCCGCCGGGCAACCCGAAGGCCGCGCTGGCCGCCGGCGTGGGCATGGTGCACCAGCACTTCACGCTGGCCGACAACCTCAGCGTGCTCGACAACGTGATGATGGGGACCGAGCCGCTGTGGCGTCCGGTGTCACGCCGCGCGGCCGCGCGCGAGCGGCTGCTGCAGGTGGCCGAGCGTTTCGGCCTGCCGGTGCAGCCCGATGCGCGGATCGGCAGCCTGTCGGTCGGCGAGCGGCAGCGCGTGGAGATCCTCAAGGCGCTGTACCGCGGCGCGCGCATCCTGATCCTCGACGAGCCGACGGCGGTGCTCACGCCGCAGGAGAGCGAGGCGCTCTTTGCCACGCTCGCGCAGATGGTGGCGCAGGGCCTGTCGGTGATCTTCATCAGCCACAAGCTCGGCGAGGTGCTGCGTGTGTCGCACCGCGTGGCGGTTCTGCGCGGCGGAAAGCTCGTGGCCGAGGCCCGCACGGCCGACGCCACACAGTCGCAACTTGCGCTGTGGATGGTCGGGCATGCGGTCGAGGCGCCCGAGCGCCGGCCGCCGCGCTCGGTGGGCGACGCGGTCTGCGTGCTCGACCATGTGAGCACCGCGGCCGAGAAGCACGGCGCCTACGACCGGCTGCGCGAGGTCTCGCTGACGCTTCGCGCGGGCGAGATCACCGCGATCGCGGGCGTCTCGGGCAATGGCCAGGTGGCGCTGGCCGAGCTGCTCTGCGGCACCCGGCGCGCGGCCAGCGGCACGGTGCAGCTGATGGGCCGCGCGCTGCCGCCCTCGCCCGCCCGGCTGGTGCAGCGCGGCGTGGCGCGCATCCCCGAGGACCGGCACGCCGTCGGCGTGGTCGGCGACCTGCCGGTGTGGGAGAACGCCGTGTCCGAGCGGCTGCGCAGCCCCGCCTTTTCACGCGGCGCGATGTTCGTGCGGCGTGCGGCCGCGCGGCTGCATGCGCGGCGCATCGAGAAGGCGTTCGACGTGCGCGGTGCGGGGCTGATGTCGCCAGCCCGCTCGCTTTCCGGCGGCAACATGCAGAAGCTGATCCTCGGCCGCGCGCTGCTGCCGCCCGGTTCGGCGGAAGGCACCGGCACCGGAAAGCAGCCGCTTCAGCCGCCGCGCCTGATCGTCGCGCACCAGCCGACCTGGGGCCTCGACATCGGCGCCGTGGCCTACGTGCAGCAGCAGCTCATTGCCGCGCGCGACGCCGGCGCGGCGGTGCTGGTGATCTCGGACGACCTCGACGAAGTGCTGGCGCTCGGCGACCGCGTGGCAGTGATGCACGGCGGCCGGCTCGGCGAGGCCCGCCCCGCAGCGGCATGGACGCGCGAGGCCATCGGACTCGCGATGGCCGGTGCGGCAGCGGCGCATCCCCCAGGAGTTGCAGCATGATGCGGCTCGAACGACGCCACCAGAGCTCGCGCGCCGCGCTGGTGCTGGCGCCCATCGGTGCCGTCCTTTTCACGATGGCAGTGAGCGCCCTGCTCGTGCGCTGGGCCGGCGCGCCGGTGGGCCGCACCTATGCCCTGCTGCTCGAAGGCGGCTTCGGCTCGGTGTTCGCCTGGAGCGAAACGCTGACGCGCGCGATCCCGCTGATCCTCACGGGCCTGGCGGCCACGGTGGCGTTCAAGGCCAGGCTCTTCAACATCGGCGCCGAAGGCCAGCTGTTCGCGGGCGCCCTGGCCGCCGTCGCGGTGGGCGGCATGCACGGCGGAACGGGCCTCGCGCTGCCGCCATGGCTGCTGTTCCCGCTCATGATGCTGGCCGCCGCGGCGGCCGGCGCCCTGCTGCTGCTCGGCCCCGCGCTGATGAAGAACAGGCTCGGCGTCGACGAGGTTGTGACCACGCTGCTGATCAACTTCATCGTGCTGCTCGGCGTTTCGGCGCTGCTCGACGGGCCGATGAAGGACCCGGCCGCGATGGGCTGGCCGCAAAGCGTCTCGCTGAATCCTGACCTCGAGCTCGGCAAGCTGATCGTGCAGACGCGCGTGCACACCGGCCTGGTCTGGGCCGTGTCGCTCGCAGTCATCGTGTGGGCCATCTTCAAGCACACGGTGCTAGGTTTCGACATCCGCGCTGTGGGCGCCAACGCGCGCGCGGCTGCCTTCGCCGGCGTACCGGTCACGCGCACGGTGGTGATGGTGGCGCTGCTCTCGGGGGCGCTGGCCGGCCTGGCGGGCGCCATCGAGGTGGCGGGGCGCACGAGCTACGTCACGCTCGACATGTCCCCAGGCTACGGCTACACCGGCATCGTGATCGCGATGCTCGCGGGGCTGCACCCGCTCGGCGTGGTGGCGGCGGGCGTGTTCGTCGCGGGCGTGCTGGTGGGGGCCGACACCATGAGCCGCGCGGTCGGCGTGCCGACCTACATCGCCGACGTGATCGTCGCGGCCTCGCTGATCGCGGTGCTGGTGGCGACGCTGCTCACGCAATACCGGGTGCGGATCGCGAAATGACGGACCTCCTCGACATCCTCGCCAATGCCTCGTTCTGGGTTGCGGTGCTGCGCATCGCCACGCCGCTCATCCTCGGCACGCTCGGCGTGCTGCTGTGCGAACGCGCGGGCGTGCTCAACCTCGGCATCGAGGGAATCATGGTCGCGGGCGCCTTCAGCGGATGGCTCGCGGTGTATGCGGGTGCGCCGCTCTGGGCGGGCGTGGGCGTGGCGGCGGTCACCGGCGCGGTGTTCGGGCTGCTGCATGCGTTCCTCACCGTGGGCCTGGCGCTGTCGCAGCATGTCTCGGGCCTCGGCATCACGCTGCTGGCGACGGCGCTGAGCTACTTTGGCTACCGCGTGAGCTTTCCGAAGGTCGACACGCCGCCGACGATCACGCCGTTCGCGCCGATGGACTGGCTGCCGGTGCCGGTACTGAACGCGCAGACCGCGCTGACGCTGTTCGCGCTGTTGCTGGTGCCGGCGGTGGGCTGGCTGCTGTACCGCACGCCGCTCGGCCTCGCCCTGCGCATGGTGGGCGAGAACCCGCAGGCCGCCGAAAGCCAGGGCGTGTCGGTCGCTGCCACCCGAACGGGCGCCATCGTGGCGGGCTCGGCGCTTATGGGCGTGGCGGGCTCGTTCCTCACGCTGTCGGCCTTCAACGCCTTCTTCTTCAACATGGTGAACGGGCGCGGATGGATCTGCGTCGCGCTCGTGGTGTTCGCCTCATGGCGGCCCGGCAAGGCCCTGCTCGGGGCGCTGCTGTTCGCGTTCTTCGACGCGCTGCAGCTGCGGCTGCAACAATCGGGCGATGCCGTGCTGCCCTACCAGGTCTACCTGATGCTGCCGTACCTGCTGTCGATCCTGGCGCTGGTGCTGGTCGCGCGCAAGGCCAGCTATCCGCAGGCACTCATGAAGCCGTACCGCAAGGGCGAGCGCTGAGCCTGCGCGGCGCCCCCAAAAACCGTTCCACGATGCTCGATCTCCTCGTCACCAACGCCACCCTCACCGACGGCCGCACCCACATGTCGGTGGCGGTACAGGCCGGCCGCATCACCGAGGTGAGCGAAGGCCTCGACGCCCCGGCCCATGAAAAGCTCGATGCGGAGGGGCTGCTGCTCGCGCCGCACTTCGTCGATCCGCATTTCCACATGGACGCGACGCTGAGCTACGGCCTGCCGCGCGTCAACCAGAGCGGCACGCTGCTCGAGGGCATCGCGCTCTGGGGCGAGCTCAAGCCGCTGCTCACGGCCGAGGCGCTGATCGAGCGCGCACTCGCCTACTGCGATTGGGCGGTGGCCAAGGGGCTGCTCGCGATCCGGTCCCATGTCGACACCAGCGACCCGAGCCTGCTGGCCGTGGACGCACTGCTCGAAGTGCAGCGCCGGGTGGCGCCATACCTCGACCTGCAGCTCGTGGCCTTTCCGCAGGACGGCGTGCTGCGCTCGCCCGGCGGACTCGACAACCTGCGGCGCGCCCTCGACAAGGGCGTGGACGTGGTCGGCGGCATTCCGCATTTCGAGCGCACCATGGCCGACGGCGCAGTCAGCGTGAAGCTGCTGTGCGAGATCGCGGCCGAGCGCGGCAAGCTGGTCGACATGCACTGCGACGAGTCGGACGACCCGCTCTCGCGCCACATCGAAACGCTGGCCGCGGAGACGTTCCGCCTCGGCATGCAGGGCCGCGTCACGGGCTCGCACTGCACCTCGATGCATTCGATGGACAACTACTACGCGAGCAAGCTGATGCCGCTCATCGCCGAGAGCGGCGTGGCCGTGGTGTCGAACCCGCTCATCAACATCACGCTGCAGGGCCGCCACGACAGCTATCCAAAGCGCCGCGGCATGACGCGCGTGCCCGAGCTCATGGCCGCGGGCGTGAACGTCGCCTTCGGCCACGACTGCGTGATGGACCCGTGGTACGGCATGGGCTCGGGCGACATGCTCGAGGTGGCGCACATGGGCCTGCATGTGGCGCAGATGACCAGCCAGGCCGGCATCCGCCAGTGCTTCGAGGCCGTGACCACGAATGCCGCGCGCGTGATGCACCTCGAGGGCTACGGCCTGGAGGCCGGCTGCGACGCGAGCTTCGTGCTGCTGCAGGCGCGCGATCCGATCGAGGCAATCCGGCTGCGTGCCGCGCGGCTCAAGGTGTTTCGCCGCGGGCGCCTGCTGGCCGAGACGCCTGCCGCGCGGGCAGCGCTGCACCTGCCGGGGCGGGATGGGCAGACCGAATGGATGAGCGGTCGGCCGAACCGTGGCGGCTAGACATCATGGTCGCCGCTTAAACCCAGGCAGGCCAACCTGCGGGCGCTGTCGGACCGGCGGACTGGCGATGTGGACGGGCTTCCGAGCGGCCAGACCACCATGCCGGCATTCAAGGAGGGCCGATGCCCTTGCGGGATGATAAATTCGAAGGCTTCGTGAGCGGCATCGTTCATTCCTTTGTGCTGAAGAGGTCCCCCCATGGCAGCCGAAAAATCCAAGATCATCTACACCCTGACCGACGAGGCGCCGCTGCTGGCGACGGCGTCGCTTCTGCCCATCGTGCGCACGTTCGCGGAAGCCGCGGGCGTCGAAGTCGAGACCAGCGACATCTCCGTGGCCGGCCGCATCCTTGGCCAATTCCCTGAAGCTCTGGCCGAAGACCAACGCGCACCGGACAACCTGGCTGCTCTGGGCACGCTGACGCTCAAGCCCGAGGCCAACATCATCAAGCTGCCCAACATCAGTGCTTCGGTTGGCCAGCTCAAGGCGGCGATCAAGGAACTGCAGGACAAGGGTTACAAGATCCCCGACTACCCCGAGAGCACGAAGACCGACGAAGAAAAGGACATCCGCGCGCGCTACAACAAGTGCATCGGCTCGGCCGTGAACCCGGTGCTGCGCGAGGGCAACTCCGACCGTCGCGCGCCTGCCGCCGTCAAGAACTACGCGCGCAAGAACCCACACAGCATGGCGGAGTGGAGCCAGGCCTCGCGCTCGCACGTCTCGCACATGCACGGCGGCGATTTCTATCACGGCGAAAAGTCCATGACGCTGGACCGCGCACGCGAGGTCAAGATGGAGCTCATCACGAAGAGCGGCAAGACCATCGTGCTCAAGCCCAAGGTCGCGCTGCTCGACCGCGAGATCATCGACTCGATGTTCATGAGCAAGAAGGAGCTCGTGTCCTTCTACGAAAAGGAGATCGACGACGCGTTCAAGACTGGCGTGATGTTCTCGCTGCACGTGAAGGCCACGATGATGAAGGTCTCGCACCCCATCGTGTTCGGCCACTGCGTGAAGATTTTCTACAAGGAAGCGTTCGAGAAGCACGCCAAGCTGTTCGAAGAGCTGGGCGTCAACGTCAACAACGGCATGCTCGATCTGTACGACAAGATCAGCACGCTGCCGCAAAGCAAGCAGGACGAGATCAAGCGCGACCTGCACGCCTGCCATGAAGGCCGACCCGAACTGGCCATGGTCGACTCGGCCAAGGGCATCACCAACTTCCATTCGCCCAACGACATCATCGTGGACGCTTCGATGCCCGCGATGATCCGCAACGGCGGCAAGATGTGGGGCGCCGACGGCCGCCTGAAGGACGTGAAGGCCGTGATGCCCGAATCGACCTTCGCGCGCATTTACCAGGAGATCATCAACTTCTGCAAGTGGCACGGCGCATTCGACCCGAGGACCATGGGCACGGTGCCCAACGTGGGCCTGATGGCGCAGCAGGCAGAGGAATACGGCTCGCACGACAAGACCTTCGAGATCGCAGAAGCCGGCGTCGCCAACATCACCGACCTGAACACGGGCGAAGTCCTGCTGAGCCAGGAAGTGGAAGCCGGCGACATCTGGCGCATGTGCCAGGTCAAGGACGCAGCGATCCGCGACTGGGTCAAGCTGGCGGTCACGCGCGCGCGCAACTCGGGCATGCCGGTGGTGTTCTGGCTCGACCAGTACCGCCCGCACGAAGCGCAGATGATCACCAAGGTCAAGATGTACCTGCACGAGCACAACACCTCGGGCCTGGACATCCAGATCATGAGCCAGGTGCGTGCGATGCGCTACACGCTCGAACGCGTGGTGCGCGGGCTGGACACCATCAGCGCGACCGGCAACATCCTGCGCGACTACCTGACCGACCTGTTCCCCATCATGGAACTGGGCACCTCGGCCAAGATGCTGTCGATCGTGCCGCTGATGGCGGGCGGCGGCATGTACGAAACGGGTGCCGGGGGCTCCGCGCCCAAGCACGTGCAACAGCTGGTGGAAGAAAACCATTTGCGCTGGGACTCGCTGGGCGAATTCCTCGCGCTGGCGGTGAGCCTGGAAGACCTGGGCCTCAAGAACAACAATGCGAAGGCCAAGCTCTTGTCCAAAACGCTCGACGCAGCCACCGGCAAGCTGCTCGACAACAACAAGGGGCCGTCGGCCAAAACCGGCCAGCTCGACAACCGCGGCAGCCACTTCTATCTCGCGCTGTACTGGGCACAGGAATTGGCGGCACAGACGGAAGATGCCGAGCTGCAGGCACACTTCGCACCGTTGGCCAAGTCACTCGCGGCCAACGAGCAGAAGATCGTCGCCGAGTTGGCGGCGGTGCAAGGCAAGCCGGCCGACATCGGTGGTTACTACAAGCCCGACACGGCCAAGACCGAAGCGGTCATGCGCCCCAGCGCCACCTTCAACGCGGCACTCGCAGCGGTCGCCAGTTGAGTCTCTGACAGGTCCGGCGCGGGGCGCATCGCCCTGCGCCGCGCCGCGCCGCTCACCCGGGACTTGCCGGCTCCCACCGCGCGGCCAGCAGCGCCAGCGTTTCACCTACGGGCTGTTCGACTTTCAAGGTCAGCAAGTGGTCGGCGCGCGTGCGCCCCAGATTGACGGCCGCGATGGGCTTACCAGCAGCAGCCGCGGCCTGTACGAAGCGAAACCCGGAATAGACCATCAACGACGAGCCGGCCACCAGCACGGCGTCGGCCTCGCCGAGCGCCGCAAAGGCGGCGGCCACGCGGTCGCGCGGCACGCTTTCGCCAAAAAACACCACGTCGGGCTTGATCAGCCCGCCGCAATGGACGCAGACCGGCACGTCGAAGGTGCCGAAGTCCTGGCCCTCGAGGTCAGCATCGCCGTCGGGCGCTGCGCGCGCCTCGAGCGCGGCAAAGCGCGGGTTGCGCTCGCGCAGCGCCACCTGCAGTTCGGCGCGCGGCGATCGCCGCTCGCAACCCATGCAGCGCACGGTGTCGATGCGGCCATGCAGGTCGATCGCGCCTCTGCTTCCCGCCGCCGCATGCAGCCCGTCCACGTTCTGTGTGAGCAGCAGCCCGACCTGGCCGGCCGCCTCGAGCCGCGCCAGTGCGCGATGGGCCGCGCCCGGACGCGCACCCGCCATCGTCGGCCAGCCGACCAGGCTGCGCGCCCAGTAGCGGCGGCGCGTGGCCTCGTCGCCCATGAAGGCCTGGTACGTGACCGGCGCCGGGCGCTTCCATTCGCCCCGGGCATCCCGGTAGTCGGGAATGCCCGACTCGGTGCTGCAGCCCGCGCCGGTGAGCACGAAGAGCGAGCGGTGGCGGCCGACGAAGTCGGCGAGCGCGGCAGCGTCTGCTGGCATGGGGCGACCTTCGCTCAGACCTCGGGCGCGATCGCCTCGGCGTATTCGTAGAGCGCGCCGAGGATCTCCTCGCCGCGCTCGTCCGCGGTTTCGGACAGCGCATCGACCTCGGCGAACAACGCCTCGATCGTGCGCGCGCCGCCCTCGCCCTTGAAAAGCCGTGCCGCACGCAGCGCCTCCCAGCGCTCGGCTTCGGCTTCGCTCAGCAGCTCGGGCCAGTTGCGCGCGCGGTAGCGGAACAGGACCTCATCGAGCCGCCCATCGTCGAAACCGGTGCGGTCCTTGGCGAGTTCCTCGGGCGAGAGCGCGCGCAGCTGGTTCAGCCGGCGGCGGTCTGCGTTGCCGACAAAGCCGCCGTAGAGGTCCTCGTCGACGTCGGGCGCGACCTCCTGCGGCGGCCGGGCATACACCTGCGACCAGATGGCGCTCATGTCGGGCAGGTCGCGCGCGATCGCCGCATGGCGCATCGCGGTGTCGAGGTCGATGCTCCAGCGCTCGGCCATGGCGGGCACCAGCGTGCGCAGGTTGCCGACCACCATCGGCGACTTGTTCAGGTGGATGCCCTTCACCGGCAGGCGCACCACGCCTTCGGGCAGGTCGGCGGAGCGCGTGAACAGGCGCAGGCGCAGGGTCTCGACGTCGAGGTCGCGCAGTTCGCTCGGATCGTGGGCAAGGTCCCAGGCGATCAGCTCGTTCTTGTTGGTCGGATGGCTCGCGAGCGGCCACAGCACGCCGAGGCAGCCGCGCTCGACCGGGAACATGCCCGAAACGTGGAGAAAGGGCTTGGCCGTCTCGCGCATGGCCGGCAGGCCGAGCTCGGCGCCCACGCGCTCCTTCTTGCGCAGGCCGAGCGCGAAGTCGAACAGCCGCGGCTGGCGCTCGCGGATCAGTCGCGCCAGCGCAATGGTGGCGCGCACGTCGGACAGCGCATCGTGCGCCGATTCATGCAGCAGCCCGTTGGCGCGCGCAAGGTCCTCGAGCTTGAAGCTCGGCTTGCCGTCTTCCTTCAGGGGCCATTCGATGCCGTCGGGCCGGAGCGCGTAGGTCAGGCGCACGACATCGAGCAGGTCCCAGCGTCCGCAATCGTTCTGCCATTCGCGCGCATAGGGATCGATCAGGTTGCGCCAGAACAGGAAGCGTGTGACCTCGTCGTCGAAGCGGATGGTGTTGTAGCCCACACCGATGGTGCCGGGCTGCGAGAACACCTGCTCGATCTGCGCCGCGAAGGCATGCTCGGGAATGCCGCGCTCGACGCAGAGCTGGGGCGTGATGCCGGTGATCAGGCAGGCCTCGGGGCTCGGCAGGTAGTCGGGCGCCGGCTTGCAATAGACCATGAGCGGCTCGCCGATCTCGTTGAGTTCTGCGTCGGTGCGGATGGCGGCGAACTGCGACGGGCGGTCGCGCCGCGGGACGGCGCCGAAGGTTTCGTAGTCGTGCCAGAGAAAAGTGTGGTTCATTCAGAGCAATGGTGAAAACAGGCGTGCCACGGAATCGACGAGCCGGCGCCAGAATGTCTGCGGCCGGTTGGCGCGCACCGCGCCGGAACTGTGCAGGTCGGTCTCGAACTGTGCCGCCAGCGGCCGGGTCAGCGCGGGGCCGTAGACCACGGCCAGAACCTCGAAGTTGAGCCGGAAGCTGCGGTTGTCGAAATTCGCGGTGCCGATCATCGCGCAATCATCGTCGACCACCAGGGTCTTGGAATGGAGCATGCGCGCCTCGTACTCCCAGACCTTCACGCCGGCGGCGATCAGTTCGTCGAAGTACGAGCGGGCGGCAGCGCTCACGATCGCCGAATCGCTGCGCCGCGGCACCAGCAGGCGCACGTCGACGCCGCGCAGCGCCGCGCTGGTGAGCGCCATCATCGCGGGCTCGCCGGGCACGAAGTACGGCGTGGTGAGCCAGGCGCGCTCGCACGCCGAATGGATCGCCGCCACGTGCATGCGGTGAATGGCCTCGAGCGCATTGTCGGGGCCGCTCGTCACGATCTGCACCGGGATGTCGCCCGCCTTCACCTGCGGCAGCATGGCGTCCATCTGGTCGTCGAGGTGGCGCAGGCTCTCGCCGGTGGCATAGGCCCAGTCCTCGAGGAAGGTGGTCTGGAGCCAGCGCACCGCGCTGCCCTCGATGCGCAGGTGCACGTCGTGGTACGCATCGGGCCGGGTGCGCTTGTCTTCCTCATCGGTGATGTTGACGCCGCCCGTGAAGCCCACGCGCCCGTCGCACACCACGATCTTGCGGTGGGTGCGGTAGTTGGTCACCGGCCGCAGGCGGCGGCCAATACGCGTGTCGTGGAAGAGCGCGATCTGGACCCCCGCAGCGACCATCGGTGCCATGAATTTGCGCCCGATGCGCTTGGAGCCGAGCGCATCGAGCAGCAGCCGAACCGCTACGCCCTCACGCGCGCGTTCGACCAGCAGGTCGCGCAGAGCGGTGCCGATCCGGTCGGGCTCGAAGATGTAGTACTCGAGGTGGATGTGATGGCGTGCCGCGCGCACGGCATCGAAGATCGCGTCGAAGGTGCGCGCGCCGCCCGAAAGCAGCTCGACGGCGGTCGCGCTGGAGACCGGCAGGCCGCAGGCCGCGGTGCCGAGCCGCGCCATCTGCTGCAGCGCCGGCGGCGCCTTCTGGGCCGCATCGCGCACGCGCGCGAGATCGGCCTGGATGTGCGCGCTGGCACGGCTGTGCAGGCGCTTCTGACGCTGCTTGCGCAGGCGCTGCGGCCCGAGAAAGTAGTAGACCAGGAACCCCGCGAACGGCACCAGCGCTAGCGACAGGATCCAGCTCATCGTGGAGACCGGCGCGCGCTTCTGCATCACGATCCAGACCGAGAGCACGGCGATGTAGCCGCTCCAGGCCAGGGAGAGGCCGGTTTTCCATTCCTGGCTGAGCTCGGGGAGGGTCAAGGTGGATGTGTTCGGTTTCGGGTGGCCGCAAAAAAGGCCGGCAGCGAATGCTACCGGCCTTTGACTTCGTTCCAGGTTGGCCTCGGAACCAGCTTTTGCCGGCCCACGGCATCGACCGGAGGGTCAGCCTGCGGCGGCTTCCTCGGGCTCGGGCTTCGACTTGCCTTCTTTCTTCGGCAGCGGCTGGATATCGAGCAGCACGTCGTCCTTCTCGTCGAGATCGACTTCGAGGCGCCCGCCTTCGGTCAGGCGGCCGAACAGCAGCTCGTCGGCCAGCGCACGACGGATCGTGTCCTGGATCAGGCGCTGCATCGGGCGTGCGCCCATCAGCGGATCGAAGCCCTTCTTCGCAAGATGCTTGCGCAGCTTGTCGGAGAAGGTGACCTCGACCTTCTTCTCGGCCAGCTGCGTCTCGAGCTGCAGCAGGAACTTGTCGACCACGCGCAGGATGATCTGCTCGTCGAGCGCCTTGAAGTTGACAATGGCGTCGAGACGGTTGCGGAATTCGGGCGTGAACAGGCGCTTGATGTCGCCCATTTCGTCGCCGGCCTGCCGCGCGTTCGTGAAGCCGATGCTCGCCTTGTTCATGGCCTCGGCACCCGCGTTCGTCGTCATGACGATGATGACGTTGCGGAAGTCGGCCTTGCGCCCGTTGTTGTCCGTCAGCGTGCCGTGGTCCATGACCTGCAGCAGCACGTTGAAGATGTCGGGATGCGCCTTCTCGATTTCGTCGAGCAGCAGCACCGCATGCGGCTTCTTCGTGACAGCCTCGGTCAGCAGCCCGCCCTGGTCGAAGCCGACGTAGCCCGGGGGCGCGCCGATCAGGCGGCTCACGGCATGGCGCTCCATGTACTCCGACATGTCGAAGCGGATCAGCTCGATGCCCATGATGTAGGCGAGCTGCTTGGCAGCTTCGGTCTTGCCGACGCCGGTGGGGCCGGAGAACAGGAACGAGCCGATCGGCTTGTCGCCCTTGCCCAGGCCCGAACGCGCCATCTTGACCGCCGAAGCGAGCACTTCGAGCGCTTTGTCCTGGCCGAACACCACGCTCTTGAGGTCGCGCTCGATGGTCTGCAGCTTGCTGCGGTCATCGTTGCTGACATTGGCCGGGGGAATGCGCGCGATCTTCGCGACGATGTCCTCGACCTCGGTCTTGCTGATGGTCTTCTTGCGCTTGCTCGGGGGCAGGATGCGCTGCGCGGCACCGGCCTCGTCGATCACGTCGATGGCCTTGTCGGGCAAGTGGCGGTCGTTGATGTACTTGGCGCTCAGTTCAGCTGCGGCCTGCAGGGCCGCGACAGCGTAACGCACGCCATGGTGCTCTTCGAAGCGCGACTTCAGCCCCTTCAGAATGTCGACGGTTTCCTGCACCGTCGGCTCGACCACGTCGACCTTCTGGAACCGGCGCGACAGGGCCGCGTCCTTTTCGAAGATGCCGCGGTATTCGGTGAAGGTGGTGGCACCGATGCACTTGAGCTGGCCGCTCGAGAGCGCCGGCTTCAGCAGGTTCGATGCATCGAGCGTGCCGCCCGAGGCCGCGCCCGCGCCGATCAGCGTGTGGATCTCGTCGATGAACAGGATCGCGTTGGGCTTGTCCTTCAGCGACTTGATCACGCCCTTCAGGCGCTGCTCGAAGTCACCGCGGTACTTGGTGCCCGCGAGCAGTGCGCCCATGTCGAGCGAGAATACGTTCGACTCGGCGAGGATCTCGGGCACGTCACCCTGGGTGATGCGCCACGCTAGGCCTTCGGCGATCGCGGTCTTGCCCACGCCGGCCTCGCCCACGAGCAGCGGGTTGTTCTTGCGCCGGCGGCACAGGATCTGGATCACGCGCTCGACCTCGTACTCGCGGCCGATCAGCGGATCGATCTTGCCGTCCTTGGCCATCTGGTTGAGGTTCTGCGTGAACTGTTCGAGCGGCGAAGCCTTCTCGTTCTTCTCGCCGCCGCCCTCCTCGCCTTCGCTCGAAGGTGCATCGCCGCTGCCCTTGACGGCCTCCGGCGGATCGCTCTTCTTGATGCCGTGGGCGATGAAGTTCACCACGTCGAGGCGCGTCACGCCCTGCTGGTGGAGGTAGTACACCGCGTGCGAGTCTTTCTCGCCGAAGATCGCGACCAGCACGTTCGCGCCGGTGACTTCCTTCTTGCCGTTGCCGGTGGACTGCACATGCATGATGGCACGCTGGATCACGCGCTGGAAACCCAGCGTGGGTTGGGTGTCGACATCGTCGGTACCCGCCACCTGGGGCGTGTTGTCCTTGATGAAGTTGGTGAGCGACGCGCGCAGGTCGTCGACGTTCGCCGAGCAGGCGCGCAGGACCTCTGCGGCGCTCGGGTTGTCCAGCAAAGCGAGCAACAGATGCTCCACGGTGATGAACTCGTGGCGCTGCTGCCTGGCCTCGACAAAGGCCATGTGCAAGCTGACTTCCAGTTCCTGGGCAATCATGTGATTTCCTTTTGCCTTGCTGTAAATAAGTTCTCAGATGGGTTGGAGCTTGCGCAATTCAACAGGCTCATGCAACGGGTTCGCTCACGCATTGGAGCGGATGCCCGGCCTGATGCGCCGCTTCCATCACCTGATTGACCTTCGTGGCAGCCATGTCGCGGGAATAGACCCCACAAACACCGCGGCCATCGAGATGGATCTTGAGCATGATCTGGGTCGCGGTCTCGCGATCCTTGTTGAAGTATTCCTGCAGCACGACGATCACGAACTCCATCGGTGTGAAGTCGTCGTTCAGCATGACCACCTGGTACATCTGGGGTGGCGCTGTTTTTTGCGGCCGACGCTCCAGGACGACCGAATCTCCGTCGTCTCCGGCCGGTTTCTGCGCCGGCGGCTTGGTCGGCGTCTTGGGAATTCTCGTTGCCATAAAAAAGATTCTATAGAGCGTGCAAGCACCGTGCCGACGCAGGAAGATGTGGTGGCGAGTATTCGACAAATCAAGTACAAAACCCCCAAGACCGGGCGATCTTGAGGGTTCTTTTTTCGAGAGCCCGAAGGCACCGTGAAATTGCTGGGCGAGATTACATGTTATCGATCATCACCTGGCCGAAACCGGAGCAGCTCACCTGCGTGGCGCCGTCCATCAGACGCGCGAAGTCGTAGGTGACCTTCTTGCTGGCGATCGACTTTTTCATCGAGCTGATGGTCAGGTCGGCGGCTTCCGTCCAGCCCATGTGGCGCAGCATCATCTCGGCCGAGAGGATCTCGGAACCGGGGTTCACGTAGTCTTTGCCGGCGTATTTGGGCGCCGTGCCGTGGGTGGCCTCGAACATCGCGACGGTGTCGCTGAGGTTCGCGCCCGGGGCGATGCCGATGCCGCCCACCTGTGCGGCGAGCGCGTCGGACACGTAGTCGCCGTTGAGGTTCAGCGTGGCGATCACGCTGTATTCGGCGGGGCGCAGCAGGATCTGCTGCAGGAACGCGTCGGCGATGCTGTCCTTGACGGTGATTTCCTTGCCCGTCTTGGGGTTCTTGAACTTCATCCACGGGCCGCCGTCGATCAGCTCGGCGCCGAACTCCTTGGCCGCGAGGTTGTAGCCCCAGTCACGGAAGCCACCTTCGGTGAACTTCATGATGTTGCCCTTGTGCACCAGGGTCACGCTGGGCTTGTCGTTGTCGACGGCGTATTGCAGGGCCTTGCGCACCAGGCGCTCGGTGCCTTCGCGCGAGACCGGCTTGACGCCGATGCCGGAGGTATTGGGGAAACGGATCTTCTTGACGCCCATCTCGTCCTGCAGGAACTTGATGAGCTTCTTGGCCTTGTCGCTCTCGGCTTCGAACTCGATGCCGGCGTAGATGTCTTCCGAGTTCTCGCGGAAGATGACCATGTTGGTCTTGTGCGGCTCGCGCACCGGGCTGGGCACGCCCTCGAAGTACTGGATCGGGCGCAGGCAGACGTACAGGTCGAGTTCCTGGCGCAGTGCAACGTTCAGCGAGCGGATGCCGCCGCCCACGGGCGTGGTCAGCGGGCCCTTGATCGAGACGACGTAGTCGCGCACGGCGTGCAGCGTTTCTTCGGGCAGCCAGACGTCGGGACCGTAGACCTTGGTCGACTTCTCGCCGGCGAAGACCTCCATCCAGTGGATCTTCTTCTTGCCGCCGTAGGCCTTGGCCACGGCAGCGTCCACCACCTTGAGCATCACCGGGGTGATGTCCATGCCCGTGCCGTCGCCTTCGATGAAGGGAATGATCGGCTGGTCAGGCACATTGAGCGAGTTGTCGGCGTTGACCGTGATCTTCTGGCCTTCGGCCGGGACTTTGATGTGCTGGTAGCTGGACATGAGGGGAAATGACTCCGGGAGTGACGTAGTTCGGACGACCGTCTGCGAATTCAGACAGCGAAAGGAATCGCTGTACAGCTAGCGAACAAATCACGGTACATTTTAGACGCAACCCGTACGCTGACATTTGTCAACCGATGAGACCGCGGCCTCGTTAGGGACTGACCTTCTGCCAGCCGGGGGGCGTTTCCAACCAATTCTCGAATAGAGGAATCATCAATGAGCAAAATTCTCGCAGTCATGATTGCAGGCCTGTTCGCCGCTGGCGCTTACGCCCAGAACCCCACCGGCGCCACGCCCGAGCAAGGGAACGCCACCGGCAGCAAGCCGCAAGCCCGTGCCGAAGCCACCAAGGAAAGCCGCCCCGCCGGTCAAGTGGCAGCTCCCGCCGGCGACATCGCCAAGACGCCCGAAGGCGGCACCTTTGGTGCCGACAAGGCCGCAGTGGCTGGCGAGAAGCGCGCTGCAACGCGCGACGACCGCCGCCGCAATAAAGACGGCAGCGTGAAGCGCAAGTCGAACCAGGGCAGCACGCCCAAGTAAGGGCCCGTCCCTGCAGAAGAAGCGCTCCGACGGGGCGCTTTTTTTTGCCTTCGAAGAAGGTGTAAGCTTTCTAGCGCACCGGCATCGCCCGCATCGGCTGGCATTTTTGTTGCCCTGCCCCGAACCCCGTCCCCGCCAGAGAGGCTCTCGATGTTTCAGCGTTTCGCCGCCCTGCTCCTGCTTGCCGCCATGTTCCTTGCCGGCGCCGCGCATGCCCAGCAACAACCCCAGACCGACCTCCAGCGCACGCAGCTCTCGGTGGGGCTCTACAAGATTGACGCGCAAGTGGCGCAGACCCCTCGCCAACGCGAGATCGGCCTGATGTTCCGCAAGGAGATGCCGCAGTCCGAAGGGATGATCTTCGTCTTCGACCAGCCAGCCACCCAGTGCTTCTGGATGCGCAACACGCTGCTGCCGTTGACCGCGGCGTTCGTGGCCGACGATGGCCGCATCGTCAATCTGGTCGACATGCAGCCGATGACCGAACAATCGCATTGCTCCGAAGAGCCCGTGCGCTACGTGCTCGAAATGAACCAGGGCTGGTTCGCCAAGAAGAACATCAAGAAAGGCGCCAAGCTCGGCGGCGAGCTGTTCGCTGCGGCCCGGCGCTGACGGGAACGATCAACCGGACGCAGGCAGAAAAAAGCCCAGGCGACCGCCCGGGCTTTTTCTGCGTTCAGCTGTACGTGTTTGCTCAGCCGAAGTTCTTGGCTGCGAAGTCCCAGTTGACCAGCTTCGCCAGGAAGGTCTCGACGAACTTCGGGCGCAGGTTGCGGTAGTCGATGTAGTAGGCGTGCTCCCAGACGTCGACCGTGAGCACCGGCGTGTCGCCCGTGGTCAGCGGCGTGCCTGCGGCGCCCATGTTCACGATGTCGAGCGAGCCGTCGCCCTTCTTCACCAGCCAGGTCCAGCCAGAGCCGAAATTGCCCACGGCCGACTTGACGAAGGCTTCCTTGAACGCGTCGTAGCTGCCCCACTTGGCGTCGATCGCCTTGGCCAGCGCGCCCGTGGGCGTGCCGCCGCCCTGGGGCTTCATGCAGTTCCAGAAGAAGGTGTGATTCCAGATCTGCGCGGCATTGTTGTAGATGCCGCCGCTCGACTTCTTGACGATCTCCTCGAGCGGCATCGACTCGAACTCGGTGCCCTTCTGCAGGTTGTTGAGGTTCACCACGTAGGCGTTGTGGTGCTTGCCGTAGTGGTACTCGAGCGTTTCCTTCGAGTACTCGGGTGCCAGCGCGTCGAGGGCGTAAGGCAGGGGTGGGAGCACATGTTCCATGGTTTTTTTCTCGTGGTTGGTTGTGGGAATCGACGATTCTAGGAAGTAATCACCGGCCTGGCGTCGGACGCGTTCCCGTCTCGTCGGGTGCGACGGTCAGGTCGACCGTACCGTCGGCGAGCCGTGCCGACACCGCGTCGCCGGCGTGGAGATTCTTCGCGCTGACGACCGTGCGGCCGCTGGCGTCGCTGAGCAGGGCATAGCCGCGCTGCAGCACGAGCGCCGGGTCGAGCAGCCGAAGGCGCGCCGCAACCCTTTCGAGCCGTTCGCGGCGCTCGGCCATGACGCGCACGAGCTTCAGCGGAAAGTCGGCCGCCATCGCGCGCGGCGTTTGCCCGAGCCGCTCGATGCGGGACATGGCCGCATAGCGCAGCCGCTGCGAATGGTGAGCCAACCGCAACTGGTGGCGTGCCACCATGCCCGACGGCCGCCCCAGGCGTGCCGCGGCCTGGTCCAGCCGTTGCCCGAGTGCGTCGAGCCGCGTGCCGAGGGCATCGCCGAGGCGCTCGTCGAGCAGGTCGAGCGCGCCGAGCCACACGGCCTGCGGGGCGCTCACGAGTTCCGCGGCCGCCGTGGGCGTGGGCGCGCGCAGGTCGGCGCAGAAATCGGCGATGGTGAAGTCGGTTTCGTGGCCCACGCCGCAGACCAGGGGCACCGGGCTCTGGACGATGGCACGCGCCAGCGACTCGTCGTTGAAAGCCCAGAGGTCCTCGATCGATCCGCCGCCGCGCACCAGCAGGATCACGTCGACAGCGGGCGTGAACGCATAGAGCGACTGCAGCGCGCGCACCAGTTCGGCCGGCGCGCCGGCACCCTGCACGGCCGCCGGCGCGAGGACCACCTGAATGTGCGGCGCGCGGCGACGCAGCGCCGTGACCACGTCGTGCAAAGCCGCAGCGCCGAGCGAGGTCACGAGGCCGACCGAACGCGGCATCAGCGGCAGCGCCCGCTTGCGGGCCGTGTCGAAGAGCCCCTCGGCCTCGAGCCGGGCCTTGCGCTGCAGGAACTGCTCGAAAAGCGCACCCTGCCCCGCCCGCTGCAGGCTCTCGACGACAAGTTGCAGGTCGCCGCGCGGCTCGTAGACGGCGAGCCGGCCCCGCACCTCGACCTGATCGCCGTCGCGCGGCGAGAAGTCGAGCAGGCTTGCGGCACGCCGGAACATGGCGCAGCGCAGTTGGCCCGATTCGTCCTTCAACGAGAAATAGCAGTGGCCGCTCGACGCGCGCGAGAAGCCCGAGATCTCGCCACGAACCGCGACCGGATTGAAGCGCGCGTCGAGCGCGTCGGCCACCGCACGGCAGAGCGCACCGACGGCCCAGATGCGCGGCCCGGGCGCCGCAGCCGGCTCACGCCAGCTCACGAAGCGCACGAGCGGCGTGTCGCCACTCTTCCACAGTCGCCCGCCGGGCCCCGGCAGGCGGCACCAGGCATGGAACAAAAGCACGGTTTGTCGTGCAAGCCCTTGATTTCATTGAAAAAAGGAGTGCTCAAAATTCAGTCGATCTAATGAGAAGCCCGCCCCATGCGGGTTCGGACGCATTGCGCAATGGGTTAGTCACAAAGTTATCCACAGAATCTGTGCGTCTTCGCTTACAGGAAGCGTGCCGCGTTTAGCGGGCTGCGCTCGGGGGATAATCGCCGCGCATTTGCAGTCTACGGGCCGGAGGATTTTCTTGTTTTCCATCATTGTTGCCGCGGGCTGGCCGATCTGGCCATTGCTCGCCTGCTCCGTCATTGCGCTCGCGCTGGTGATCGAACGTTTCGTGAACCTCAAGACCGTGAAGGTCCTGCCGCCCAAGCTGCTCGACGAGGCCATCACCGTCTCGCACGGCGCCGTGCCGGGGCCCGACGTGGTCACCCGGCTCGAACAGAATTCGATGCTCGGCCAGGTGCTGGCCGCCGGCCTGCGGGCGCTCAATGCCAACCCGCTGTGCACCGAGGAAGACCTGCGCGCCGCCATGGAGGCGTCGGGCCGCACCGTGGCGCACCGGCTCGAACGCTACCTGCCGGCGCTGGCCACCATTGCGTCGGCGGCGCCGCTGCTCGGCCTGCTCGGCACGGTCATCGGCATGATCGAGATCTTCGGCTCGCAGTCGCCCGGCAGCGGCGCGGTGGGTTCGGGCAATCCCGCACAGCTCGCCCACGGCATCTCGATCGCGCTCTACAACACGGCGTTCGGCCTGATCGTGGCCATTCCGACGCTGATCTTCTGGCGCTACTTCCGCACCCGGGTCGACGAATACCTGCTGCACCTCGAACTGTCGGGCGAACGCTTCGCGCGCCATCTGAGCGCCCTGCGCAGATGAGCCGCCCCGGCCGCATGCAGTTTCGCCACGGCGCGCGCGACGAGCCGGAGATCAACCTGATCCCGTTCATCGACGTGCTGCTGGTGGTGCTGATCTTCCTGATGCTGTCGACCACCTACAGCAAATTCACCGAGATGCAGCTGCGGCTGCCGACGGCCGATGTCGATGCCCAGCGCGACTATCCGAAGGAAGTGATCGTTGCGGTGTCGGCCGACGGCCGGTATTCGATCAACAAGACCGCGCTGGCGGATCGCGGCGTGGATGCCGTGGCCGCCGCCCTGGCCGCAGCCGCGACCGGCGGCAAGGACAGCGTCGTCATCATCAGCGCGGACGCGAGCAGCCCGCACCAGTCGGTGATCACGGTGATGGAAGCCGCACGCCGCGCGGGCCTGGTGCAGATCACCTTCGCCGCGCAGTCGACGACGCACTGAGGGCCGCCAAGTGCAGCAGCCCGAGGCGCGCAACGCATCGGCCTCCCGGCTGCAGCGGGCCTGGCTGCGACGCGGCCTGCCGGCCTGCCTGCTGTGGCCGCTGTCGCTGCTGTATGCAGCGCTCTTCGCGCTGCGCGGTTCGCTCTACCGGCTGGGATGGCTCCGATCCGAGCGCGCCGGCGTGCCGGTCATCGTGGTGGGCAACGTGATCGCGGGCGGTGCCGGCAAGACGCCGGTGGTGATGGCCATCGTGCGGCATCTTCAGGCGCGTGGCCTGCGCGTGGGCGTGATCTCGCGCGGCCATGGCCGCCGCACCACCGATTGCCGCGAGGTGCTCGCCGAGAGCGCACCTGCAGAAGTGGGTGACGAGCCGGCACTGATCCATCGCGCCACCGGGGCGCCGGTATTCGTGGCGCGGCGCCGCATCGAGGCCGCGCGGGCCCTGCTCGCCCGCTACCCGGCCACGCAGGTCATCGTGAGCGACGACGGGCTGCAGCACCTCGCGCTCGCCCGCGACATCGAGATCTGCGTGTTCGACGACCGCGGCGTCGGCAACGGCTGGCGGCTTCCTGCCGGACCGCTGCGCGAGCGCTGGCCGCGCGCCTGCGACCTGGTGCTCCACAGCGGCGCGAAGCCTGCCTTCGCGGGCGGCTACACCGCGACCCGTGCGCTCGCGCCCGACACGGTGGCGCGCGACGGCACACGCATTCCGCTGGCTGCGCTCGCAGGCCATCCCGTGATCGCGCTTGCAGCCATTGCGCGGCCCGAAGCCTTCTTCGAGATGCTGCGCGCACGCGGGCTCACGCTGTCCCGGACCATCGCACTGCCCGACCACCACGATTTTGCCGATTGGGAAACGCCCGCGCTCGCCGGGCAGCGGCTGCTCTGCACCGAGAAGGACGCGGTCAAGCTGTGGCGCAAGGCCCCGGAAGCGCTCGCGGTGCCGCTCGACTTCGCGCCGTCGGCCGCGTTCTTCGCTGCGCTCGACGCAAAGCTATCATCGCTCGATGGACACCAAGCTGCTTGAACTGCTCGTCTGCCCCGTCACCAAGGGCCCGCTGACCTGGAACGCCGAGAAGCAGGAGCTCTGCTCGCGCAGCGCCCGCCTCGCCTACCCGGTGCGCGACGGCATTCCCGTGCTGCTCGAGAACGAGGCGCGCACCCTGTCCGACGAAGAGCTGGGGCGGTGAGCTTCACCGTCCTGGTGCCGGCGCGCCTGGCGTCGACGCGGCTGCCCGACAAACCGCTGGCCGACATCGCCGGCCTGCCCATGGTCGTTCGCGTGGCCCTGCGCGCCGCCGCGTCGGGCGCGGCGCGCGTGGTGGTCGCAGCGGACCATGGGTCCATCGTCGATGCCTGCCGGGAACATGGGGTCGAGGCCGTGCTCACGCGGCAGGACCATGCGAGCGGCAGCGACCGCCTGGCCGAGGCTTGCGAACAGCTTGGGCTCGACGGCGACGACATCGTGGTCAATGTCCAGGGCGACGAACCGCTGATCGATCCGGCGCTGATCGATGCCGTGGCCGCCACGCTGTCGGCCCACCCCGGCGCCGCGATGAGCACCGCAGTGCACGCCATCGAGTCGGTGGCCGACTTCGTGAATCCAAACGTGGTCAAGGCCGTGCTCAACGCCGAAGGCCACGCGCTCTATTTCAGCCGGGCGCCAATCCCCTGGTGGCGCGATGGCTCGGCCGGCGGCGCGGCACCCGGTGTGCTGCCCTCGCCCGCGCCGCTGCGCCACATCGGCATCTATGGCTACCGTGCCGGTTTCGTGCGGCGTTTTCCGTCGCTGCCGCCGGCGCCGATCGAGGCCACCGAGGCGCTCGAACAGTTGCGTGCGCTCTGGCACGGTCACCGCATCGCGGTGCATGTGAGCCAGACTGCGCCGGGCCCCGGCGTCGACACACCCGAAGACCTCGCGCGCGTCCGCGCGGTCTTCGCGAGCGTGCGCTGAAGCCCCCGCACAGAGGGCGGCAGCGGGAATTTCGCCCGTCCTCGCATGCTATCCTCGAAGCAATTCCGCCTTGGGCGGCCCTCGGGCCGCATGGGGTGCGACACAAAATCTAAGAACCGTCCGAGGACATCATGAGACTAATTTTGCTGGGCGCGCCCGGGGCGGGCAAAGGCACGCAAGCCACTTTCATCTGCCAGAAGTACGGCATTCCCCAGATTTCCACCGGCGACATGCTGCGCGCGGCGGTCAAGGCGGGCACCCCGCTCGGACAACAAGCCAAGTCGATCATGGAATCGGGTGGCCTCGTGAGCGACGACCTGATCATCAATCTCGTGAAGGAACGCATCGGGCAACCCGACTGCGCCGACGGGTTCCTGTTCGACGGTTTCCCACGCACGATCCCCCAGGCGGACGCCATGAAGGCGGCCGGCGTCAAGCTCGACTACGTGCTCGAGATCGACGTGCCGTTCAGCGACATCATCGAACGCATGAGCGGCCGACGCTCGCATCCTGCGTCGGGCCGCACCTACCACGTCAAGTTCAATCCGCCGAAGGTCGAAGGCAAGGACGACGTCACGGGCGAAGACCTGATCCAGCGCAAGGACGACGAGGAAGAAACCGTTCGCAAGCGCCTCGAGGTCTACAGCGAGCAGACCCGTCCGCTGGTCGACTACTACTCCGCATGGGCCAAGGCCGACCCGGCCAATGCGCCCAAGTACCGCGCCATCAAGGGCGTCGGTACGGTCGACGAGATCACGCAGCGCGCATTGGCGGCCCTGAGCAGCTGAGCGCCGCGCCGGCGCTGCGGTTCAGGCGGCGTCTTCTTTTCCCCTTCCCAGCAGTTCGAGCATCAACGCAACGCGCGCCTTGACCGGCGTCAGCGCGCCCGCATCGCGCAGCCGGTCGTCGGGCCGCGGCAGAATGCGGCCGCTCGCGCAACGCGTGGCGCGCAACACCGGGATACCAGCCTGTTCCGCGCGCACGGCAGCAGCCTCGAGCGTCTGGTGCAGTGTGCCATTGCCGGTGGCCGCCACGACCAGTCCGCGGACCGGCTCGGCGACGCCGCCGGCGCGCTCCTGGCACAGCAGGTCGATCAGCGCGCCGCTGGCGCCGGCATGGCTCATGACGATCTCGACCCGCGGCCACCCTGCCGCCGCGACCGCTCCCGCGACCGCGCGCAGCCCTACGCCAGCGCCGCCCGGCACGGCGCCGGGCCAGTCCCGCAGGCGCCGAACCACACCCTCTTCCACGTAGGCGACCGGGCCGGCGTCGCCCGATGCAAACGCATCAGGACGGTACGTGTGCACCTTCTGGACGTCGAGCGCACCATGCACCGTGCCGGCACAGACCACAGTCGTCCCTTTCGCGCCCGTCGCGCCGGCGACCGCGACGGCATCGCGCAGGTTCTGCGGGCCATCGGGCGAGAGGGAGCTTGCCGGGCGCATGGCGCAGGTCAACACGATCGGCTTGGCCGGCGCGAGCACCGAGTGGAGGAAGAAGGCCGTCTCCTCGATGGTGTCGGTGCCATGGGTGACCACCACGCCCGCCACGTCAGGCTCGGCGAGCCACACAGCGCAGCGCTCGGCGAGTTGCAGCCAGACGTCAAAGCCCATGTCCTTGCTGTCGAGCTGGGCAACCTGCTCGGCCACGAGCGCAAAGCCCGCGGGGGCACCGATGCCGCCAAGCAGATCGGCCACCACGACCTCGCCCGCGGTGTAACCGATGTTGTCGCCGTCATCGGCGGCGCGGCCTGCGATGGTGCCGCCCGTGCCCAACACCACGATACGCCGCACACCAGGACCTGATGAATTCACCATGCTTGCCAACTTTTAAAAACTGGTTAAAAATACAGTTACTGGATATCTAGCCAGTGCCGCAAGGAACCACTATGCAGTTTGCCGTGAAGCTTACCGCCCGCCAGCAACAGATCCTGGACTTGATCCAGAGCGCCATCGCACGCACTGGCGCGCCACCCACGCGCGCCGAGATCGCCAACGAACTCGGCTTCAAATCCGCGAACGCGGCCGAGGAGCATCTGCAGGCGCTGGCCCGCAAGGGCGTGATCGAACTCGTCAGCGGCACCTCGCGCGGCATCCGGCTCAAGGGCGACGCGCTGCGCTCGCTCAACGAGACCCGGCACCGCGAAGGCGGGCAGTTCTCGCTCTCGCTGCCCGGCATGGCGCAGCTCGCGCTGCCGCTCATCGGCCGCGTGGCCGCGGGCTCGCCGATCCTCGCGCAGGAGCACGTCGACCAGACCTACTACGTCGAAAACACCCTGTTCCAGCAGCAGCCCGACTACCTGCTCAAGGTGCGCGGCATGTCGATGCGCGACGCCGGCATCATGGACGGCGACCTGCTCGCGGTGCAAGCCACCAAGGAAGCCCGCAACGGCCAGATCGTGGTGGCCCGCCTCGGCGACGAAGTCACTGTCAAGCGCCTCAAGCGCAACAAGCAGGTGATCGAGCTGCACGCTGAAAACCCCGACTATCCGACCATCGTGGTCCAGCCCGGCGAGCCGTTCGAGATCGAGGGCCTTGCCGTGGGCCTGATCCGCAACACCATGCTGATGTAGCCGCCAAACCGGCTGCTGACAACCGAAACCATCCATCCAGCCGCAACAGGTGGCGGGCGTATGGCGCAACTGGCGCCATCACCCTGTTGCGTCCGGCGAAAGCAATCCTGCCTGTGTTCAACCTCAAACCTTCTTGGAGTTCACATGGGAATCGCCCTTCTCGCTATCGTTGACCTTTGGATGCCGCTGCAGTCGCTGGCCAGCCGGTTGCTGCCCGCGCGCAGTGCCCGCCACCGCGATGGCCGTGCTGCGTCCGCAGGCTTGCATGGCGGCCTCGTCGTTCGCCCTGCCTGCGCGGCCCGGCCCCATGCCCAGGCGGCACCCAAGGCCGCTGCCGCGCCTGCACGGCCGCTGCGCGTGATCCGCGTGGTCGATCACCAGGGCGAAAAACGCAGCACCAACCGGATGGTGATTTCGGGGCGTATGGCCGATGTCTGCGCCGAGCTCGACCGGCTCGCCGCGCTCGAGGCCATGGAAGCCGTGAGTGCCGCACCGCGGTCCGCGCACCTGCACTGAGCCCGTGCACGCCCCGGTGACTTTCCCCGGGGCCGGGTATCCAAACGTTCAGGCGCGCGCCGTGCCAGTGCTGCGAGGCACAATTGCACGCCATGAATATTGTGATCCTCGACGATTACCAGGACGCCGTGCGCAAGCTGCGCTGCGCCGCCAAGCTCGACGCCTACGCCGCCAAGGTCTACACCAACACCGTGAAAGGCATCGGCCAGCTCTCGGTGCGCCTGAAAGACGCCGACGTGATCGTGCTGATCCGGGAGCGCACCCACATCTCGCGGCAGCTGATCGAGAAGCTGCCCCGGCTCAAACTCATTTCCCAGACCGGCCGCGTCGGCGGCCACATCGACGTCGCGGCCTGCACCGAGCGCGGCGTGGCTGTGGCCGAGGGCAGCGGCTCGCCGCAGGCGCCCGCCGAACTCACCTGGGCGCTGATCATGGCGGCCATGCGCCGGCTGCCGCAGTACATCAGCAACCTCAAGCACGGCGCGTGGCAGCAGTCGGGTCTCAAGTCGGCGTCGATGCCGCCCAACTTCGGGCTCGGCTCGGTGCTCAAGGGCAAGACGCTCTGCATCTGGGGCTATGGTCGCATCGGCCAACTGGTGGCGCGCTACGGCCAGGCGTTCGGCATGCAGGTCGTGATCTGGGGCCGCGAGGCGAGCTGCGCCAAGGCGCGTTCCGACGGCTTCCAGGTGGCGCAGAACCGCCAGGAGTTCTTTGCCGCGGCCGACGTGCTGTCGGTGCACCTGCGGCTCAACGAAGAGACCGTGGGCCTCGTCACGCTCGAGGACCTCTCGCGCATGAAGCCGACAGCGCTCTTCGTCAACACCTCGCGGGCCGAACTGGTCGAGGCCGATGCGCTGCTCGCCGCCTTGAACCGCGGCCGGCCGGGCCTCGCGGCGATCGACGTGTTCGAGAGCGAACCGCCGTTGCAGGGCCACGCACTGCTGCGCCTCGAAAACTGCATCTGCACACCGCACATCGGCTATGTCGAGCAGGAAAGCTACGAGAGCTATTTCGGGCAGGCCTTCGACAACGTCGTGAGCTTCATCAAGGGCAACCCCACCAACATCGTGAATCCCGGCGCCCTGCAGGTCCGCCGGTGAGTCCGGAGACGGCTCCGTGAGCCGGTCGGCGTCCCGGGGTGCGCTCTGGGCGCTGCTGGCCGGCAACTTCGTGATTGGCACGGGCGTGATGGTGGTGCCCGGCACGCTCAACGAGATCAGCGCATCGCTCGCGGTCTCCGTCGCGACGGCAGGGCAGCTCATCACGGTCGCGGCCATCGTGATGTGCATCGGCGCGCCGCTGCTGGCGGCCGCGGTCGCGGGCTGGGACCGCCGCCAGCTGCTCGCGCTTTCGCTCCTCTGGTACGCGGCATGGCACGCCATTGCGGCCGCGATGCCCAGCTTCGGCGCCCTGCTGCCGGTGCGCATGCTCACGGTGATCGCGCCAGCGGTCTTCACGCCGCAAGCCGCCGCCTGTGCCGGCTTGCTGGTGGCACCGGAACAGCGCGGGCGTGCGGTGACCTTCGTCTTTCTCGGTTGGTCGCTGGCCTCGGTGCTGGGCCTCCCGATCGGTGCGCTGATCGGGGGGCACTTTGGATGGCGCATGGCTTTCGTGGCCATCGCGGTGCTGAGCGTCGCGAGCGCAGCCTGGGTCTGGCTGACGCTGCCGCAGGGGATCCATCCCGCAGCACTGTCCAAGGCCGCATGGTCGCGCGTGCTGCGCAGCCCGGTGCTGATGGGCATCGTCGCGGTCACGGCGCTGCAGGGTGCCGGCCAGTTCGTCCTGTCCAGCTACTTCGGCCCGGTCCTTAAGCAGGACTTCGGCGCAGACCCCACCACGTTGAGCCTGGTGTGGGGCCTGTTCGGCGTTTTCGGCGTGCTGGGCAACATGGTCGTGAGCCGCTTCATCGACCGCGTCGGTGCAGGCCGCATGGTGCTGTTGACGAGTTCGCTGATCGCGCTGAGTCTGTTCCTCTGGCCCTGGGCGCCCACCCTGCCCTGGCTGGCCGCGGTGATCGTGCCCTGGGGGCTCGGATGCTTCGCCACCAATTCGGCGCAGCAGGCTCGGCTGGTGAGCCTGGCGCCAGCGCTCGCGCCCGGCTCGGTGGCGCTGAACAGCTCGGGCATCTACACGGGCCAGGCCGTCGGTGCCGCGCTCGGCGGATGGCTGCTGGCCAACGACGCATCGGCATGGATGAACTGGGTCGGCCTTGCGCTGCTGCTGGTCGCCATCGGCGCGAGCGTGGCCATCGACCGCAGCGGCCGGGCGGCCTGACGCGCCTGCTGCGAGAAACCCGCAGCGCCCGTTCCGGCCATGGCGGCAAAATCGCAGTCTGCTCGAAACACCGCGGTCGGGGCAGCCGCCCGCCGGCCCGAATTTCTCAACCAGTGAAAATCCTTCTCCAATGACAGTCAACTACACCCGGATCGGCGTCGTCGGCGCCGGCGCAATGGGGCGGGGCATCGCCCAGATCGCCGCCCAGGCCGGCAGCGAGGTACTGCTGCTCGACAGTTTCGCGGGCGCCGCGGAGCGCGGGCGCGAAGCCCTTGCGGCCCAATGGAACAAGCTGCACGAGAAAGGCAGGATCGACGTGCCGACGCGCGACGCGCAGCTTGCGCGCGTCAAGGCGGTCGATTCGATCGCCGCCCTGGCCGGCTGCGACCTCGTGATCGAAGCGGTGGTCGAAGACCTCGAAGTCAAGCGCAAGCTGTTCCGCGAACTCGAGGCGATCGTCACGCCTGCGGCCACGCTCGCCACCAATACCTCGTCGCTCTCGGTCACGGCGATCGCCGCCGGGCTCGCGCATCCCGAGCGGATGGCGGGCTTCCATTTCTTCAACCCCGTGCCGCTGATGAAGGTGGTCGAGGTCGTGGCCGGCTTCCGCACATCACCCGACACCTGCAAGCGGCTGGCGGGCTACGCCGCACAGATGGGCCACAGCGCCGTGCAGGCACAGGACACGCCCGGCTTCATCGTCAACCACGCCGGCCGCGGCTACGGCACCGAGGCGCTGCGCATCGTCGGCGAAGGCGTGGCCGACTTCGCCACGGTCGACCGCATCCTCAAGGACCAGGCGGGCTTCCGCCTCGGCCCCTTTGAGCTGATGGACTTGACCGCGCTCGACGTGTCGCACCCGGTGATGGAGTCGATCTACCACCAGTACTACGAGGAGCCGCGCTTCCGGCCCAGCGTGATCACCGCGCAGCGCCTCGCGGCCGGCGTGCTCGGGCGCAAGACCGGCGAGGGCTTCTATCGCTACGCCGACGGGGCCCAGCAGCAGGACGCCGAACCACTGCCGCCGAGCGTGGGCACCTTGCCTTCGGTCTGGGTCTCGCCGCGTGCCGCACGCCGTGCCGAACTGCTGCGCCTGATCAACACGCTGGGCGCGCAGATCGACAGCGGCGCCACGGCGGCACCGGGCTCGCTGATCCTCGTGGCGCCGCTCGGCTTCGACGTGACCACGATCGCCGCCGTCGAGCGCCTGGACGCCACGCGCACCGTCGGCATCGACATGCTGGTCGACGACGCCGCCACGCGACGCCGCGTGCTGGCCACCAACCCGGCCACGCGGCGCGACATGCGCGATGCAGCGCATGCGCTCTTCGCGCGCGACGGCAAGGCCGTCAGCGTGATCCGCGACAGCGGCGGCTTCGTCACCCAACGGGTGGTCGGCACCATCGTGAACATCGCCGCCGACATGTGCCAGCAGCGCGTGTGTTCGCCGGCCGATCTCGAAACCGCGGTCCAGCTCGGCCTCGGCTACCCGCGCGGACCGCTCGCCATGGGCAACCTGCACGGGCCGACCAACATGCTCGAAGTGTTGTTCAACCTGCAGACCGTCTATGGCGACCCGCGCTACCGCCCGAGCCCGTGGCTGCGCCGCCGTGGTGCACTCGGCCTGAGCCTGCTGCACGAAGAAGAGTAAGAGTAGTCAGCCGCCGAACCGACCATCCTCCACGAAAGCACCGCCGCCATGCCCGCCGAACTGAAAAGCACCAGCGAGGGACGCACCATGGTGCTGACCATCGCCAACCCGACCCAGCGCAATGCACTGGCCCCCGAGATCTACGCCGCCGGCGTCGAGGCGCTCAACGGCGCGGAGAGCAGCGACGAGGTCCGCAGCGTGGTGCTCGTGGGCCAGGGCGCTTGGTTTTGCGCCGGCGGCTCGCTGCAGCGCCTGGCCGACAACCGCCAGCGCGATCCCTTGGTGCAGGCCGAAAGCGTCGAGGGCCTGCACAACTGGATCGACTCGATCCGCGCCTTTCCCAAGCCGATCATTGCGGCCGTCGAAGGTGCGGCGGCAGGTGCAGGCTTCTCGCTGGCGCTGGCCTGCGATTTCATCGTGGCCGCGCGCGATGCGGTCTTCGCATCGTCGTACAGCAACCTGGCGCTGTCTCCCGTGGCGGGCCTGAGCTGGGAGCTGGCGCAAGCCCTGCCGCGCCAGCTTGCCAGCGAATGGCTGATGTGCGGCGAACGCATCGCCGCGCCGCGGCTGCATGCGCTCGGCCTCGTCAACGAACTGAGCGAGAACGGCCAGGCGCTTGCCGGCGCGCTGGCGCTGGCGGCGCGGCTCAACGCGCACGCACCGAATGCGCTGGCGAGCATCAAGGAACTGCTCAGCGAGGCGCGGGGCGCCAGCTTCGCGTCGCAGCTCTCGCAGGAGCGCGACCACTTCGTGCGCAACCTCCATCATCCGAATGCCGGGATCGGCATTGCCGCCTTCCTCGAGAAGAAGCCTCCGCAGTACGGATAAGCGCGCCGTCGCTCCCGTGACACCTTCCAGCCTTTCAGTCGCCGACAGGACAGACCAATGGACGACCCCATTCTTACCATCGAAGAACGTGAAGCGATCAACAGTGGTCGCTGGTTTTCTTCTCTCTCACCATCGCTACGGCACGACATTCTTCGATGCGCTTTCGTCAAACGCTTCAAGGACGGCGACCTGATCGCTGCCCGCGGCGACCCGCCCGATCACTGGATCGCCTGTGCCAAGGGTGCCGTGCGCGTCAGCTCGACGGCGGTCTCGGGCAAGCAGGTGACGCTGACCTACGTCGAGCCGGGCATCTGGTTCGGCGACGTGGCGATGTTCGATGGGGACCGGCGCACGCACGACGCCTATGCGCATGGCGACAGCACGGTGCTGTGCGTGGCGCGCGCCGATTTCCAGAAGATCCTCGCGACCCACGTCGAGCTGTACGAGGCGCTGATGCGGCTGCAGGCGCGCCGCATCCGCACGCTGTTCGGGCTGGTGGAAGACCTCAACACCCTGCCCTTGCGCGCGCGGCTCGCGAAGCAGCTGATCCATCTGGTGCGCAGCTACGGCGTGCCGAACCTCGACGACGGCAGCCAGACGCGCATTGGCCTGCACCTGGCACAGGAAGAGCTCGCGCAGCTGCTCGGCGCCTCGCGCCAGCGCGTCAACCAGGAACTCAAGACCATGGAGCGCGAGGGCACGATCCGGATCGAGCCAGGCGGCCTCGTGGTGCTGGACCGCGCAGCCTTGATGCGCATCTCGGAAGCAGATCATTGACATGAGCCAGGATTTCTCCAGTTTCATCGGCACCCGCGCGGTCTCGGCGCAGCATGCCTTCGACGTCGAGGTCCTTGCGGCCTGGCTCGCAGTGCACCTCGAGGGCTTCGAGGGGCCGCTCACGGTCGAGATGTTCAAGGGTGGGCAATCCAACCCGACCTACAAGCTCGTCACGCCGAAGCGCAGCTACGTCATGCGCGCCAAGCCCGGTCCCGTCGCCAAGCTGCTGCCTTCGGCGCATGCGGTGGAGCGCGAATTCAAGGTCATGAGCGGCCTGGCCGGCACCGACGTGCCCGTGCCGCGCATGCACTGCCTGTGCGAAGACGAAGCCATCATCGGCCGCGCCTTCTACGTGATGGAATTCATGCAGGGCCGCGTGCTCTGGGACCAGTCGCTTCCCGGCATGGACAACGCCGGACGCGCGGCGATCTACGACGAGATGAACCGCGTGATCGCGGCGCTGCACACGGTGAAGTTCGCCGAGCGCGGACTCGCCGACTACGGCAAGCCCGGCAACTACTTCGAACGCCAGATCGGCCGCTGGAGCAAGCAGTACAAGGCTTCGGCAGACGGTGCCGGCGAACTCTCGCGGCCCATCGAGGCCATGGAGCGGCTCATCGACTGGCTGCCTGCGCACATGCCGGCGAGCGCGCGCGACGAAAGCAAGATCTCGATCGTCCATGGCGACTACCGCCTCGACAACGTGATGTTCCACCCCACCGAGCCGCGGATCATCGCGGTGCTCGACTGGGAGCTCTCGACGCTGGGCCATCCGCTGGCCGACTTCAGCTACCACTGCATGTCGTGGCACATGCCGCCCACCACCGGCCGCGGCATCGGCGGCGTGGACGTGGCCGCGCTCGGCATTCCCACCGAGAGCGAATACATCCGCCGCTACTGCGAGCGCACGCGCATCGGCACGCCCGAAGCGCTGGCGCCCGACTGGAACTTCTACCTGGCCTACAACCTGTTCCGCATGGCTGCGATCCTGCAAGGCATTGCCAAACGGGTCGAGGCCGGCACCGCATCGAGCGAGCAAGCCGTGGCATCGGCCCGCGGCGCTCGTCCCATGGCCGAAATGGCCTGGCAGTTTGCCCAAAAGGCCTAGCTGTCCCACATCACCCATCACCCAAGGAGACAGAGATGGACTTCGAATACTCGGCCAAAACCAAAGAACTGCAGAAACGCGTCAGCGCGTTCATGGACGACTACATCTTTCCGGCCGAAGCCGAGTACGCGGCCGAGCTGGCCGCGAACACGGCGGCCGGCAAGCGCTGGACGGCACTCAACACCGTTGAGAAGCTCAAGGACAAGGCCAAGGCCCAGGGCCTGTGGAACCTCTTCCTGCCGGTCGACAGCGCCGCAGCCTCGGGCTACGAAGGCGCGGGGCTCACGAACCAGGAATACGCGCCGCTGGCCGAGCTGATGGGCCGCGTGCAATGGGCATCGGAAGTCTTCAACTGCTCGGCGCCCGACACCGGCAACATGGAGACGATCGCCCGCTACGGCTCCGACGCCATCAAGGCGCGTTGGCTCAAGCCGCTGCTCGAGGGCCAGATCCGCTCGGCCTTCGCGATGACCGAGCCCGAAGTCGCTTCCAGCGACGCCACCAACATCTCGACGCGCATCGAGCGACAGGGCAACGAGTACGTGATCAACGGCCACAAGTGGTGGATCTCGGGCGCGGCCGATCCGCGCTGCGCGGTCTTCATCACCATGGGCAAGAGCGATCCCGACGCGCCGCGGCATTCGCAGCAGAGCATGGTCATCGTGCCGGCCGACACGAAGGGCATCCGCATCGTGCGTCCGCTCAACGTGATGGGCTATGACGACGCACCGCACGGCCACGTCGAGATGTACTTCGAGAACGTGCGAGTGCCCGTCGACAACATCCTGCTGGGCGAAGGCCGCGGCTTCGAGATCGCACAGGGACGCCTCGGCCCCGGACGCATCCACCACTGCATGCGCCTGATCGGCCTGGCCGAACGCGCGCTCGAGCTGATGTGCAAGCGCGCCTCCTCACGCGTGGCCTTCGGCAAGACCGTCGCCTCGCAGACCGTGACGCAGGAGCGCATCGCCGAAGCACGCTGCAAGATCGACATGGCTCGCCTGCTGACGCTGAAGGCCGCCTGGCTCATGGACGTGGCCGGCAACAAGGTCGCGAAGAACGAGATCGCGATGATCAAGGTGGTGGCGCCGAGCATGGCCTGCCAGGTGATCGACTGGGCCATGCAGGTGCACGGCGGCGGCGGCATGTGCGACGACTTCCCGCTCGCCTACGCCTATGCCGGCGCACGCACGCTGCGCTTTGCCGACGGTCCCGACGAAGTGCACCGCAATGCGATCGCGAAGTGGGAACTGGGCAAGTACTCGGCAGCCAAGACCGAAGCCGAGGCGCCCGTCACGCGCTTCTGATCTTCTGCTTCTGCATGCCACCCGCTCCTTCCGGGAGCGGGTGGCCGAGGGCCGACGGCGATCCATTCGCCCCGGCCCTTTTCTTTGTTCAGAGTTTCTTCTGCAGGAAGACCGCTTGGCCGAACGCCGGGTCGAGCTGATAGCCGGCGAACTCCTCGCGCGCGTACGCGCGCAGAGCCGGCGCATTGCCCGACAGCACTTCGAGCGTGAGCTTGCAGGCGCCGCGCTTGCGCGCCTCATCCTCGACCCTCGCGAACATCTGCTGCGCGACGCGCCGGCCGCGGTGGCTCGCCAGCACGACCACGTCATGCACATTGACCAGCGGCCGGCACGCGAAGGTCGAGAAACCTTCGATGCAGTTGACGAGCCCGACCGGCGTGGCGCCGTCGAAGGCCAGCACGCTGAAAGCCTGTGGGCGCGCAGCCAGGGCGGCCGGCAAGCCCTGCTTCACCTCTTCTGTCAGCGGCGTGCCGCCACCTGCCGCATCGCGTGCATAGGCATCCAGCAAGTCGACCAGCGCGCTGGCGTGCGCGCTCGTGCGGTAGTCCGCCAGAAGAATCTCGATCACACGGGCTCCAGCCGCCGCGGTTCGCCCGCCGGCAGTTCGATGCGGATGGCGTCTGCGGCTCGTACCTCTCCGCCCGAGACGACGATGGACATCACGCCGGCCTTGCGCACCAGCGTGCCGTCTGCGTCGCGCGCCAGCGTGGCCGCCATCAGACCTTTCTGAAAGCGGTCGATCTGGCTGCAGGGATTGCGCAGGCCGGTGAGTTCGACGATCGCTTCGGCGCCGAGGCGCAAGCGCGTGCCCGTGGGCAGTGCCAGCAGATCGATGCCACGTGTCGTGATGTTCTCGCCCAGGTCGCCGGGGAACACCGCGAAGCCCGCGTCGACCAACTCGTCGAAGAGTTCGGCATGCAGCAAATGCACCTGGCGAAGGTTGGGCGCACTGGCGTCGCGCGCGACGCGCGAGCGATGCTGCACGGTGCGGCCCGCGTGGGTGTCGCCCCCCACGCCGAGGCCGGCGAGCAGCCGCACCGACGGTTCGGCGAATTTCGAGAAGCCGTGCACGTCGCTGGCGTGCACCGCCAGCACCTGTGGCGTCGCTGGCGCACTCAAGCCGCCGGCTCCAGCGTGGCGGCGAGCTGTTTCGCGCACGATTCGGCCTGCTTCGCATCGCGCGCCTCGACCATCACACGCACCAGCGGTTCAGTGCCGCTCGCGCGGATCAGCACACGGCCGCTGTCGCCGAGCTCGGCTTCGATGCGCACGGTCTCGCTGCGCAAGGCCGCGTTGTTCGTCCAGTCCTGCCCCGGCGCCAAGCGGACGTTGATCAGCGTCTGCGGGAACAGCGTGACGCCCTCAAGCAACTGGGCCACCGTTTTGCCGCTGCGCACGCAGGCCTGCAATACCTGCAGCGCGCTCACGATGCCGTCGCCCGTGGTGTGGCGGTCGAGCGCCAGCAGATGGCCCGAGCCCTCGCCACCGAGCAGCCAGCCGCGCTGCTCGAGTTCCTCGAGCACATAGCGGTCGCCCACCTTGGCACGCACGAACTCGACGCCCTGCCCGCGCAGCGCGACTTCAACGGCCTTGTTGGTCATGAGGGTGCCCACCACGCCCACCGGCTTGTCGCCGCGTGCAATGCGCTCGGCAACCATGAGGTAGAGCAGTTCGTCGCCGTTGAACAGGCGCCCGCTTGCATCGACGAGTTGCAGCCGGTCGGCGTCGCCGTCGAGCGCGATGCCGTAGTCGGCCTGCTGCGCCGTCACCGCCGCCACGAGCGCGGCGGGATGCGTCGCACCCACACCTTCGTTGATGTTGAGGCCATCGGGCGCGCAGCCGATGCTCGCGACCTCGGCGCCGAGTTCGTGGAACACGTTCGGCGCCACCTGGTAGGCCGCGCCATGCGCGGCATCGACCACGAGCTTCATGCCGCGCAGCGTGAGGTCGCTCGCGAAGGTGCTCTTGCAGAACTCGATGTAGCGCCCGGCCGCATCGTCGAGGCGGCGCGCCTTGCCGAGATCGGCGGAAGTGACCCATGTCGGTGCTTCCTCGAGCGCCGCTTCCACGGCCAGTTCCCACGCGTCGTCGAGCTTGGTGCCCTGCGCGCTGAAGAACTTGATGCCGTTGTCGGGAAACGCGTTGTGGCTCGCGCTGATCACCACGCCGAGGCTCGCGCGCTGCGTACGCGTGAGGTAGGCGACGCCGGGCGTGGGAAGCGGCCCGAGCAGCACCACGTCGACGCCCGCCGAGTTGAAGCCCGATTCGAGCGCGGATTCGAGCATGTAGCCCGAGATGCGCGTGTCCTTGCCGATCAGCACCGTGGGGCGCGCCTCGGTCTTCTTGAGCACGCGGCCCACGGCATGTGCGAGGCGCAGCACGAAATCGGGCGTGATGGGCGATTGGCCGACCGTGCCGCGGATGCCGTCGGTGCCGAAATATTTGCGGGTCATGGAACGCTTCTTGTTGTGGAATTTGTTGATCGAAGACTACCTAACTAGCGGGGCCGGTGTTTCGGCCTTCATGGCGCGCCACACGGCGAGCGCCGTCACGGTATCGCGCACGTCGTGCACGCGCACGACGGCGGCACCGCGGTCGACCGCGAGCACGGCCGCCGCCACGCTCGGCACAAGGCGCTCGGCCGCGACAGGAATGCCGCTGACGGAGCCGATCGACGACTTGCGCGACCAGCCTAGCAGCAGCGGATGCCCCGCTGCCTGGAGTTCGCGCTGCCGCGCCAGCAACGAGAAGTTCTGGGCCACGGTCTTGCCGAAGCCGATGCCCGGGTCGAGCGTGATGCGCGCAGGCGCGATACCGAGCACCCGCAGCAACGCCAGCTGCGCCCGCCAGAACGACAGCACCTCGGGAACGACGTCGCCCTGCATGGGCGCGGCCTGCATCGTCTGCGGATCGCGGTGCATGTGCATCAGGCAGATGCCGCACGAAGGATGCGCAGCGACCGCTTCGCGCGCACCGGGCTGCCGCAGCGCCCACACGTCGTTGACGATGTCGGCGCCCAGGTCGAGCACGGCGCGCATGACCTCGGGCTTGTAGGTGTCGACGGAAAGCGGCACCTGGAGCCGCACGGCCTCGCGCACGACTGGCAGCACCCGCGCCAGTTCGGCCTCGAGCGGCACGGCCGGGCTGCCGGGACGGGTGGATTCGCCGCCGATGTCGAGGATGTCGGCCCCTTCCTTCAGCAGCTGCTCGCAATGCCGCAGCGCGGCTTCGGTGGAGGCGTGGGCGCCACCGTCGGAAAAGGAATCAGGCGTGACGTTGACGATGCCCATCACGCGCGGCTGCGCGAGATCGATCGAGAAGCGGCTGGTCTGCCAGGCCGTCGGCGCCATCGGGGTTGTCATGCGGCGCCTTCTTCATCCGGATCATCGAAAACGGGGCCCACGGCCCCGTTGCTGTCGGATTCCGGAGGCACCTCAGGCGGCGCTCGGCGCGGGATCCGGGTTGACCGCTGGCGTTCCGCCGCTGCCGTCGCTGCCCGAGGGCGGAACGCGTGGCGTCCAGTCCTTGGGCGGGCGCGGTGCGCGGCCGGCCATGATGTCGTCGAGCTGCTCGGTGTCGATGGTTTCCCACTCGAGCAGCGCCTTGGCCATGGCGTGCATCTTGTCGCTGTTCTCTTCGATGAGGGCGCGCGCCAGGGCGTACTGCTCGTCGATGATGCGACGCACTTCGCCGTCGACCTTTTCCATGGTCTGCTCGCTCATGTTGGTGGTCTTGGTCACCGAGCGGCCGAGGAACACTTCGCCTTCGTTCTCGGCGTAGACCATCGGGCCCAACGCGTCGGACATGCCGTAGCGCGTGACCATGTCGCGGGCGATGGAGGTCGCGCGCTCGAAGTCGTTGCTGGCGCCCGTGGTCATCTGGTGCATGAACACTTCTTCGGCGATGCGGCCGCCGAACAGCATGCTGATCTGGTTCAGCATGTATTCGCGGTCGTAGCTGTAGCGGTCTTGCGCCGGCAGGCTCATGGTCACGCCGAGCGCCCGGCCGCGCGGAATGATGGTGACCTTGTGCACCGGATCGCACTTGGGCAGCAGCTTGCCGATGAGCGCGTGGCCCGACTCGTGGTAGGCCGTATTGCGGCGCTCTTCCTCGGGCATGACCATGCTCTTGCGCTCGGGGCCCATGAAGATCTTGTCCTTGGCCTTCTCGAAGTCCTGCATCTCGACGACGCGCGCATTGCGGCGCGCAGCCATGAGCGCCGCTTCGTTGCAGAGGTTGGCCAGGTCGGCGCCCGACATGCCCGGCGTGCCGCGCGCGATCACGCTCGGGTTCACGTCCTGACCCAGCGGCACCTTGCGCATGTGCACGCCGAGGATCTGCTCGCGGCCGCGGATGTCGGGCAGCGTAACGTACACCTGGCGGTCGAAGCGGCCGGGGCGCAGCAGTGCGGCGTCCAGGATGTCGGGGCGGTTGGTGGCCGCGACCACGATCACGCCGAGGTTGGTCTCGAAACCGTCCATCTCGACCAGCATCTGGTTCAGCGTCTGCTCGCGCTCGTCGTTGCCGCCACCGAGGCCGGCGCCGCGCTGGCGGCCCACTGCATCGATTTCGTCGATGAAGATGATGCAGGGTGCGTTCTTCTTGGCGTTCTCGAACATGTCGCGCACGCGGGCCGCGCCGACGCCGACGAACATCTCGACGAAGTCGGAACCCGAGATCGAGAAGAACGGCACCTTGGCTTCGCCAGCGATCGACTTGGCCAGCAGGGTCTTGCCGGTGCCCGGGGGGCCGACCAGCAGCAAGCCACGCGGAATGCGACCGCCGAGCTTCTGGAAGCGCTGCGGGTCCTTCAGGAAGTCGACGACCTCACGGACCTCTTCCTTGGCCTCGTCGCAGCCTGCGACATCGGCGAAGGTGACCGTGTTGTTGTTCTCGTCCATCATGCGGGCCTTGCTCTTGCCGAAGCTGAATGCCCCGCCCTTGCCGCCGCCCTGCATCTGCCGCATGAAGTAGATCCAGACGCCGATCAAGAGCAGCATCGGGCCCCAGCTCACGAGCAGCGTCATGAGCAGCGACCCTTCTTCGCGCGGCTTGACGTCGAACTTGACGTTGTGGTCGATCAGGTCGCCGACCAGGCCGCGGTCGAGGACCGTAGCGACGGTGCGGATCTTGCGGTCGTCGTTGGTGACGGCGACGATTTCGCCGCCGCTCGCGCCCTCAGGGATAACGGCGCTCTTGATCTGATTGTTCCGGACCTGGTCCAGGAACTCCGAATAGCTCACCATTCCCGAGCCGACGCCGCCACGGGTGTCGAACTGCTTGAACACAGTGAACAACACCATGGCAATGACGAGCCAGACGGCAACTTTGGAAAACCACTGATTGTTCAAACGAAGCTCCAGTCAAAAGCGCGTGACAAGATTGTGAAAGGACGCGCTACGGATACGCAATTGCGCTCCATTTTAGGCTTTTCAAGCTGCGAAAAAGCGGCATTTCCCTAAAGCAGCCATAGCCCCGCAAGGGTTGACCGGTAGGAATTGCCCGTATTGCACCGAAATCGGGCCCGCAGCCTCAAGGTATCAAAGCGTTTCCTGCCCCTTGAGACCCATGCCGACCAGAAAGGTTTCGGCAGATTTGTCGCGCGAGGCCTTCGGCTTGAACGGCTTCACAGTCCGGAAATTGGCCTTGAACAGCTTCACGAGTTCGTCGTAGCCGCTGCCGTGGAACAGCTTGGCGACCAGGGCTCCCTCGGGCCTCAGGTGGTGCTGGGCGAAGTCGATGGCCAGCTCGATCAGGTGCGCCACGCGCGCCGCGTCCGCCGAGTGGATGCCCGAGAGGTTGGGCGCCATGTCCGAGACCACCAGATCGGCCTTGCGGCCCGCCAGCACCGTCTGCACCTGCGCCAGCAGGTCGGCCTCGCGGAAGTCGCCCTGCAGGAAGGTCACACCCTCGATCGGATCCATCGGCAGCATGTCCAACGAGATGATGGTGCCGTTGAGCTCGCCCGCGGCGGCGCCCCCGGGCGACATGCGGCGGCGCAGGTACTGGCTCCAGGCGCCGGGCGTGGAGCCGAGGTCGACCACCAAGTGCCCCGGCTTCACGAGGCCGAACGCCTCGTCGATCTCCTTGAGCTTGTAGGCGGCGCGCGCTCGGTAGCCCTCCCGCGTGGCGAGCTTCACGTAGGGGTCGTTGATATGGTCGTGCAGCCACGCCTTGTTGACTTTTTTGCTTTTGGGCTTGGTGCTCATTGGATAGCCTTCGCATTCGCTGCGGTATTCGCCTTGGGGCGGCCCGGCGGCTCATGAATGCATTCGAGAACGTCCGATAATACGGGGATGCCCGCCATTCAACTTACCCCTGCCGAGCGCAAGGTGCACCGCGCCGAAGCTCACCACCTGGATCCGATCGTCATGGTCGGTGGAGACGGGCTGACCCCTGCCGTGAAGAAAGAGGCCGACGCGGCGCTCAAGGCGCACGGCCTGATCAAGATCCGCGTGTTCTCCGACGACCGCCTCGCGCGCGATGCGATGCTGCAAGAGCTGGCCGAAGAGCTCAACGCCGCGCCGATCCAGCACATCGGCAAGCTGCTGGTGCTGTGGCGCCCGAAGCCCGAGAAAGAGCGCGTGGTCGACGAAGACCGCATGCCCGGCCCGCGTGATGTGAAGATCGTCAAGTACAGCAAGCGCGCCGGCCAGCGTCCCGAGATCAAGACCCTGCGGGTGCTCGGCAACCAGCGTCTCACCCCCGGCGGCACCATCAAGCGTGCCAAGGCGAAGCGCCCGTTGTCGGCCAAGAAGCGCAACCAGGCAGACTGAGCTTGGCGCCGGCGAAAGGCGCCGAGCGCCATATCCTCTGCATGAAGTGGGGCACGAAGTACGGCCCCGAGTACGTCAACCGGCTCTACGCGATGGTGCGCCGCCACCTCAGCGGCGATTTCAAGTTCGTGTGCCTGACCGACGATGGCGCCGGCGTCCGGCCCGAGGTCGCCTGCCTGCCGATCCCGCCGCTCAACCTGCACCTGGCGCCCGGCCAGCGCGACGGCGCCTGGAAGAAGCTCACGACCTTCGAGCGCGATCTGCACGGGCTGCGCGGCACCGCCCTCTTCCTCGACCTCGACGTGGTCGTCGTGGGCAGCCTCGACGCCTTCTTCGAGCAGCCGGGCGAATTCCTCATCATCCACGACTACGCTCGGCCCTGGCGGCGCCAGCGCATCACCGGCAATTCGTCGGTCTACCGCTTCGAGCTCGGTGCCCATGCCGACGTGCTGGCGCATTTTCGCGACAACATGGACCAGGTTCAGGCCGAGTACCGCAACGAGCAGACCTATCTTTCGGCCATGATGCACAAGCGGGGCAAGTTGGCCTACTGGCCCGCGGCCTGGTGCCCGAGCTTCAAGTACCACGGCATCCCGACCTGGCCGACCAATTACTGGGAAGCGCCCTTCGTGCCCGAAGGCGCACGGATCATGGTGTTCCACGGCGAATGCAATCCTCCCGATGCGCTTGCCGGCCGGCGCAACCGGGCCTTCCGCTACATCCGGCCCGCGACCTGGGTCGCGAAGTTCTGGAAAGAGTGACTGACGGGTCGGCGGCGGCTCAGGCCGCGGCCGGACGGGCGCTCATGCGCCACAGCAGCGCTCCCGCGCACAGCCACTGCACGAGGTACATGCCGCTTCCCACGGCATGCCACAGCTTCAGGTTGTCGCGCGCCAGGATCCGCGGCGCCACGGCGTACTGCTGCAGCAGCGCAAGCAGGAGCGCCGCAAGGATCAGGAAGATCGCGCCCATCGAGGCCGCATCGATGCGGTCGTCCATCTGGGTCCTGAAATGAACCAGCAGCAACAGCCCGCAGCCGATCGCGATCCAGCTCTGGGCCTCGAACAGCTGGCCTGCGAAGTTGCCGGCCACGGCCGGGTTGCCGAGCTTCGCAAAGAGCATCGGCACCACGAGAAAGCCGATGGTCGTGAGGCTGCCCCACCAGAAAGCGGCCAGCAGCAGGGCAAGACGCGCCTTCATGCGTGCGATCAGAGGTAGCGCACCGCCACGATCTCGTAGCGCTTGAGGCCGCCGGGCGTCTGCACCTCGGCCGTGTCGCCCTCTTCCTTGCCGATCAGCGCGCGGGCGATCGGGCTCGACACATTGATCAGGCCCTGCTTCAGGTCGGCCTCGTCCTCGCCGACGATCTGGTACTGGACGGCGTCGCCGCTGTCCTCTTCCTCGAGGTCGACGGTCGAGCCGAACACGACCTTGCCGCCGGCATCGAGTTCGGACGGATCGATGACCTGCGCGGCCGAGAGCTTGCCTTCGATCTCGATGATGCGGCCCTCGATAAAGCCCTGGCGGTCCTTGGCGGCTTCGTACTCGGCGTTCTCGCTGATGTCGCCCTGGGCCCGCGCCTCGGCGATGGCGCCGATGATCGCGGGACGGTCCTGCGACTTGAGCCTGCGCAGCTCTTCACGCAGCTTCTCCGCGCCGCGCTTGGTGATGGGGATGGTCGCCATATCTAGTTCTCCATAAAGCGAAACCGCCGAACGCTGCCGTTCGGCGGTCGATGGGGACGTCTCTCAAACGAGCGGACGTCCGGTCAGCCGGCTCAGGATGGCGAGCGGGCTCGAATCGGGATTGTATTGCTTTGACGCGGGCAGATGAAGGGTCTGCTCGAGCATGTACTGCCCCGCCATGACCGCGTGCGAGGTCTGGTCCGAAAAGCAGACCCAGACCGAACCGGGCGGAAACTTCGCGGTTTCCTGCGGCGAATCCGCCTGGTAGGCCATGTCCGACTTCATGCCGTCGTGCAGCTGCAGCATCAAATGGTCGTATTCGCTGCGAAAGGACTTGGTCACATGCAGCGCCTGCAGCAGCCTGGCTTGCCAGCGCGCGTAGGGCTTGGCGCGCGGCAGGAAGCGCTTCGCGACATCCTCGAACGGCTCGCCGACGCGCCACACGCGCGGCGCGCCTTCGGGATTGACGTTGGTGAACACGCGCAGGATGCGCTCGCCGTAGTTGGGCCGCGAGGGAAACGCGTCTACATGCAGCCGCCGGTCGTCGGCGCGCCACGATTGCACGCGCGTCTCGACCTGCGCGGGCCGGTAGCTCGTGGGCGCGAGGCGCAGCGCCGGTGTGTAGTGCGGCAGCAGCCCATGGATGAGTTGCGTGGCCTGTGCGCGGAACCGCCCCACCATCGTCGCGGTGGCGCGCTGTACCGGCGCGTCGCCGACGGCGCCCTTGAGCTGGCCCTCGGCATCGAGGCTGATGTTGCGCACGCCGGGCGCGAGCAGCCCCGGCGTCAGCAACGCCCGCTCTTCGGGCAGCAGCTCGAAGCCCAGCCGCGGAAAGTACAGGACCTTGCCCGCCTCCAGTTCCGCGATCCACGCCTCGTTGGGCGTGGCCGCATCCCAGAGCGCGAGGTCGAGTTCGACGAGCTGCGTCTGCATGGCCAGGCTCAGGCGGCCGCGGCGAGCTGCGCGTGCATCTCCTGCACCGAAATCACGCCGAGTTCGTCCATGAAGCCCATTCCCTCGACGGCCGCTTCGGCGCCGAAGATCGTGGTGAACGTGGTCACGCGCGCGAGCAGTGCCGAGGTGCGGATCTGGCGCGAGTCGGTTATCGCATTGCGGCGCTCCTCGACCGTGTTGATGACCAGCGCGATCTCGTTGTTCTTGATCATGTCCACGATGTGCGGACGGCCTTCGGTCACCTTGTTCACCGTGTCGCAGGCGATGCCCGCGGCGGCGATCGCCGCGGCCGTGCCCTTGGTGGCGATCAGCTCGAAGCCGAGCTTGGCAAGGCCGCGTGCCACTTCGACCGCGCGCGCCTTGTCGTTGTTCTTCACCGAGATGAAGACCTTGCCCGACTTCGGCAGGTGCGTGCCGGCGCCGATCTGCGATTTCACGAAGGCTTCGCCGAAGGTCTTGCCCACGCCCATCACCTCGCCGGTCGACTTCATCTCGGGTCCGAGGATCGTGTCCACGCCCGGGAATTTGACGAACGGGAACACGGCTTCCTTGACGCTGAAGTACGGCGGCGTCACTTCCTTCGTGACCCCCTGCGACTTGAGCGATTGCCCGGCCATGCAGCGCGCCGCGACCTTGGCAAGCTGGATGCCCGTGGCCTTGCTCACGTAGGGCACCGTGCGCGACGCGCGCGGGTTCACTTCGAGCACGTAGATGACGTCCTTGCCGTCCTTCTGCTGGATCGCGAACTGCACGTTCATCAGCCCGACCACGTTGAGCGCGGCCGCCATGGCAGCGCTCTGGCGTTTCAGTTCGGCGATGGTCTCGGCGCTCAGGCTGTAGGGCGGCAGCGAACAGGCCGAGTCGCCCGAATGCACGCCGGCCTGCTCGATGTGCTCCATCACGCCGCCGATGAGGGTCTGGCCCTCGGCATCGCGCAGGCAGTCGACGTCGCATTCGACGGCATCGTTGAGGAAGCGGTCGAGCAACACGGGCGAATCGTTGCTGACCTTGACCGCCTCGCGCATGTAGCGCTCGAGGTCGCGCTGTTCGTGCACGATCTCCATTGCGCGGCCGCCAAGCACGTAGCTCGGACGCACCACCAGCGGGTAGCCCAGTTCGGCCGCCTTCTCGAGGGCTTCGGCCTCGGTGCGGGCGGTGGCGTTCGGCGGCTGCAGCAGCTTGAGCTCGTGCAGCAGCTTCTGGAAGCGCTCGCGGTCCTCGGCCGCGTCGATCATGTCGGGCGAGGTGCCGATGATCGGCACGCCATTCGCTTCGAGGTCGAGCGCGAGCTTGAGCGGCGTCTGGCCGCCGTACTGCACGATCACGCCGAGCGGCTTCTCCTTGTCGACGATCTCGAGCACATCTTCGAGGGTGAGCGGCTCGAAGTACAGGCGGTCGCTCGTGTCGTAGTCGGTCGACACGGTCTCGGGATTGCAGTTGACCATGATGGTCTCGTAGCCGTCCTCGCGCATCGCGAGCGCGGCATGCACGCAGCAGTAGTCGAACTCGATGCCCTGGCCGATGCGGTTCGGGCCGCCGCCGAGCACCATGATCTTCTTCCGGTCGGTCGGCTCGGCCTCGCACTCGTCCTCGTAGGTCGAGTACATGTAGGCCGTGTTGGTTGCGAACTCGGCCGCGCAGGTGTCCACGCGCTTGTAGACCGGGCGCACGCCCAGGGCGCGGCGCTTCTCGCGCACGGCCGTGTCGGTGGTCTTGAGCTGCCTGGCGAGGCGGCGGTCGGAGAAGCCCTTCTTCTTGAGCGCGAGCAGCGTGTCGCGGTCGATGTCGTCGAGCGACTTGGTCTCGAGCTCGAGTTCGATCTTCACGATCTCCTCGATCTGCACCAGGAACCACGGATCGATCTTGGTCAGCGCGAACACTTCGTCGACCGACAGGCCCATGGCGAAGGCGTCGCCCACGTACCAGATGCGCTCGGGGCCCGGCTCGCCGAGTTCCTTCTCGAGCACTTCGCGGTCCTGCGTCTTCTCGTTCAGGCCGTCGACGCCCACTTCGAGGCCGCGCAGCGCCTTCTGGAACGACTCCTGGAAGGTGCGGCCCATGGCCATCACCTCGCCGACCGACTTCATCTGCGTGGTGAGCCGCGAATCGGCCTGCGGGAACTTCTCGAAGGCGAAGCGCGGGATCTTGGTGACCACGTAGTCGATCGACGGTTCGAACGACGCCGGCGTGGCGCCGCCGGTGATCTCGTTGCGCAGCTCGTCGAGCGTGTAGCCCACAGCCAGCTTGGCCGCGACCTTGGCAATCGGGAAACCTGTGGCCTTGGAGGCCAGCGCCGAGGAGCGCGACACGCGGGGGTTCATCTCGATGACGACCATGCGGCCGTCCTTCGGGTTGATGGAGAACTGCACGTTGGAGCCGCCAGTGTCGACGCCGATCTCGCGCAGCACTGCCAGCGAGGCGTTGCGCAGGATCTGGTATTCCTTGTCGGACAGCGTTTGCGCGGGTGCCACCGTGATCGAGTCGCCGGTGTGCACGCCCATCGGGTCGAGGTTCTCGATCGAACAGACGATGATGCAGTTGTCGGCCTTGTCCCGCACGACCTCCATCTCGTACTCCTTCCAGCCGAGCAACGACTCCTCGATCAGCAGCTCGTTGGTGGGCGAGGCTTCGATGCCGCGCTTGCAGATGGTCTCGAACTCGTCGGGGTTGTAGGCGATGCCGCCGCCGGTGCCGCCGAGCGTGAAGCTGGGACGAATCACGGTCGGGAAGCCGAGCGTCTTCTGCACCGCCCAGGCCTCTTCCATCGTGTGCGCAATGCCCGAGCGCGCCGAACCGAGACCGATCTTGGTCATCGCGTCCTTGAACTTCAGGCGGTCCTCGGCCTTGTCGATGGCCTCGGGGGTCGCGCCGATCAGTTCGACGGGCTTGTTGGTGGCCGCCCCGGTGTACTTGTCGAGCACGCCGTGGCGCCAGAGGTCGAGCGCACAGTTGAGCGCGGTCTGGCCGCCCATGGTCGGCAGGATCGCGTCGGGACGCTCCTTGGCGATGATCTTCTCGACCGTCTGCCAGGTGATCGGCTCGATGTAGGTGACGTCGGCCGTGGCCGGGTCGGTCATGATCGTCGCGGGGTTGCTGTTGATCAGGATGACCTTGTAGCCCTCCTCGCGCAGCGCCTTGCAGGCCTGGACGCCGGAATAGTCGAACTCGCACGCCTGGCCGATGATGATCGGGCCGGCGCCGATGATGAGAATGGATTGGAGGTCTGAGCGCTTGGGCATCTTTAATTGTCCTTGGTGAATCCGATGCCGCGGCCGCCGTAGGCGCCGGGCTTCGGCTCATCCATCAGTTGGTGGATCGCGGTGAAGACATCGCGAAAGTTCTGGTCGTATTTCTGTTCCAGCGCTGTCAGCCTGCGCTTCAGGTCGGCATGCTCCGACAGCATGCTGCGCAGCTTGACGAAGGTGCGCATGATCTCGATGTTGACCGCCACGGCGCGTTGGCTGCGCAGCACGCTCGAGAGCATCGCCACGCCCTGCTCGGTGAAGGCGACGCTGCGGTAGCGCGCACCACCCGAACCCGGCCTGTCGGCCTTGTTTGAGATCACGATTTGTGATCTCAAACTCGCAAGGTCTTGATTCTCAAGGGAAAAAGCAAAATCCGCGGGAAAGCGGTCGAGGTTGCGGCGCATCGCCTGCAACAGCACCCGGGTCTCGACGCCGTAGAGCTCGGCCAGATCCTGCGCGAGCATGACCTTCAGGCCACGCAGCACATAGATCTTGTTCTCGGCTTCGCGCAATGCCGCGAGCACCGAGACGTCGAGCACCGCGGACGCATCAGCCACGTGCCTGCTCCTCCATGAGCGCGGTGAAGCGGTCGAACAGGTAGCCGATGTCGTGCGGGCCGGGCGAGGCCTCGGGGTGGCCCTGGAAGCAGAACGCCGGCTTGTCGGTGCGCGCAAGGCCCTGCAGCGTATTGTCGAACAGGCTGATGTGGGTGGCGCGCAGGTTGGCCGGCAGCGACTTCTCGTCGACCGCGAAACCGTGGTTCTGGCTCGTGATGCTCACGCGCCCGTTGTCGAGGTCCTTCACCGGATGGTTCGCGCCGTGGTGGCCGAACTTCATCTTGAAGGTCTTCGCGCCCGAGGCCAGCGCCATGATCTGGTGGCCCAGGCAGATGCCGAAGGTGGGGATGCCGGTCTCGATCAGCTCGCGGGTGGCCTCGATGGCGTAGTCGCAGGGCTCCGGGTCGCCGGGGCCGTTGGCCAGGAAGATGCCGTCGGGCTTGAGCTTGAGCACGTCGGCCGCGGGCGTCTGCGCCGGCACCACCGTGATGCGTGCGCCGCGCTGGGCGATCATGCGCAGGATGTTCTTCTTGACGCCGTAGTCGAAGGCCACCACGTGGAAACGCGGCGTGATCTGCACCCCATAGCCCGGCTTGCCGTTCGCGTTCGCGAGCTTCCACTCGGTTTCGGTCCATTCGTAGGTCTGCTGGACCGACACCACCTTGGCCAGGTCGAGGCCGGCCATGCTCGGCGCGGCCTTGGCGGCCGCGATGGCCTTGTCGATCAGCGCCTGCGTGACCGCCTCGCCTTCAGCCAGGCCCAGGATGCAGCCGTTCTGGGCGCCGTGGGTGCGCAGGTGGCGCGTCAGCTTGCGGGTGTCGATGTTGGCAATGGCGACCGTCTTGCCGGCCACCAGGTACTCGTTCAGCGTGGCCGTCTTGCGGAAGTTGGAGGCGACGAGGGGCAGGTCCTTGATGATCAGGCCCGCGGCATGGATCTTGTCGGCTTCGATGTCTTCCTCGTTGACGCCGTAGTTGCCGATGTGCGGATACGTGAGCGTCACGATCTGCTGGCAGTAGCTCGGGTCGGTGAGGATTTCCTGGTAACCGGTCATCGCGGTGTTGAACACCACTTCACCGGTCGTAGAGCCCGTGGCTCCGATCGAATTGCCTTGAAAGACCGTGCCGTCTGCGAGCGCCAGGATGGCGGGCGGGAAACTTCCCTTGAGAGACAAAAGCACTGGGTTCTCCGGATGGTTACGGTCGCCCGGAAGCCCCAGGCGCGTTGCCTGCGGACTGCTGCTTAAGGGGAAGATGGCGTTGAAGGCGGCCGGGCGACGCTGATTTGCGAGTAAGCCCCCGATTGTAGCCCGGACTGCGCTTCTAGCCCGCCTGAAGGGCACTGCTGGCGTGCAGGCAGATGGCGGCGGCGGCGGCCACGTTCAGCGATTCCTCGCCGCCCGGCTGGGCGATGCGAATGTGCCGGGCCGCGCGGGCCTCGAGCGCGAGCGAGACGCCCTGCCCTTCGTGCCCCATGAGCCACGCACACGGATGCGGCAGCCGGGCCTGGTGAAGCCATTCGCCGCGGTGCGAGCTGGTGGCCACCATCGGAATCGTCAAGGCCTCGAGCGCTTCAGGCTCTACCCCTTCGATCAATCGCAGGCCGAAATGCGCGCCCATGCCGGCGCGCAGCACCTTCGGCGCCCACAAGGCTGCGGTGCCCCTGAGCGCGATCACCTGGGTGAACCCGAAGGCGGCCGCGCTGCGCAGGATCGAGCCGGCATTGCCGGCATCCTGGAGCCGGTCGAGCACCACGCTCGGCGCACCGGGCACCAATTCGGGGCGCACCGGCAGATCCAGCACGAAGCCCATCGGCGCGGGCGATTCGAGCCCGCTCACGCCGCGCAGCAGGTCGTCGCCGACGACCACCGTCTTGATGGCACTGCTGCGCCATTCGGCCGGCGCTGCCGCCCAGAACGATTCGGAAAACACCGCCAGGGCTGGCTGCACCCCGCGCGCCAGCGCTGCCCGGCACAGGTGGTCGCCTTCGAGCCACACGCGCCCGAGCTTGCGGTAGGCGCCCGGGTCCTGCGCCAGCTTGCGCAGGTCCTTGAGCAGCGGGTTGTCTCGCGAGCTGATGTGGGTCGGGCCAGCGGGTTCGGTCATGGGCAGATCACGGCGCAGTGCGCAGTTCGGGGTGCGCGGTCTCGGCGGCGCCGATCGGCACTGCAGCCGGTCCCACCGCAATCTCGAACGCCATGGTCGAACCCGCCGTGGTCGCGGTGCGCGCCAGCGCCGCAGCCACCGGACTGAACGTGCGGCGGTGATGCACGCAGGCGCCGTGGCGCAGCAGCGCCTCGAGGTGCTCGGGCGTGCCGTAGCCCTTGTGGCCCGCGAAACCGTAATGCGGAAATTCCAGGTCCAGTTGTTCGCACAGCCGGTCGCGGTGCACCTTGGCGAGGATCGACGCGGCCGAGATCGCCTTGACGCGCGCATCACCCTTGATGATGGCCTCGGCAAGCACATCGAGCGTCGGCAGGCGGTTGCCGTCGACCAGCACCTTGGCGGGCTTGAGCCGCAGCCCCTCGACCGCGCGGCGCATCGCGAGCATCGTGGCCTGCAGGATGTTGTGGGTGTCTATCTCCTCGACGCTGGCCTGCGCTACCGAGCAGCACAGCGCCTTCGCGAGGATCTGGTCGTGCAGGCGCTCGCGCTGCAGCGCCGTGAGCGTCTTGGAGTCGGCCAGGCCCCGGATCGGCCGAAGGTCGTCGAGGATGACGGCCGCGGCCACCACCGGCCCCGCCAGAGGACCGCGGCCCGCCTCGTCGACGCCGGCCACCAGGCCCGGCGCGTCCCATACGAGCGGCGCCTGCTCAGCCTTCAAGAACTTTCTGGATCGCATCGGCGCAAAGTGTCGGCGTATCGCGCTGCAGTTGCACGTGCAGCGCTGAAAATCTTTGTTGCAGCGCCTCGGTCTTCTCGGGCGCATCGAGCCATTCGAGCGTGGCCTGCGCCAGCGCTTCGGGCGTCGCGGCCTCCTGCAGCAGTTCGGGCACCACGAACTCCCCCGACAGGATGTTGGGCAGGCCGACCCAGGGCTGGAGCTGCTTGCGCTGCATCAGCCGCCAGGACAGCGAATTCATGTTGTACGCGATGACCATCGGCCGCTTGAACAGCGCCGCCTCGAGCGTGGCGGTGCCGCTCGCGATCAGGGTCGCGTCGCAGGCAGCCAGCGCGGCATGCGACTGGCCGTCGAGCAGCGTCACCCGCCCCGCCGCACCGCTGGCCTGCAGCAGCGCCTCGACCTCGACGCGCAGCCCCGGCAGGATCGGCGCGACGAAGCGCAGCCCGGGCCTGGCCTTCAGCATCAGCGCGGCGGCAGCGAAGAAGCGTGTGGCAAGGTAGCGCACCTCCGAGCGGCGGCTGCCTGGTAACAGGGCCACGACCTGCGCATCAGGCGGCAGGCCGAGCGCCGCGCGAGCCGCGCCGCGGTCGGGCACCATGGGAATCACGTTGGCGAGCGGATGCCCGACATAGCTGCCCTCGACACCCTGCGCTTCCAGCAGCGCCGGCTCGAACGGGAAGATGCACAGCACATGGTCGGCCGCGGCACGGATCTTCTCGATGCGGTCGGCCCGCCAGGCCCAGATCGAGGGACAGACGAAATGCACGGTCTTCATGCCGCGGCTGCGCAGGCCGGCCTCGAGGTCGAGATTGAAATCCGGCGCATCGACACCGATGAAGAGCTCGGGCCATTCGCGCAGCAGCCGCGCCTTGAGCTGGCGCCGGATGCCGGCGATCTCGGCATAGTGGCGCAGCACCTCGATGTAGCCGCGGACCGCGAGCTTTTCTTGCGGCCACCAGCTCTGGAGGCCATGCGCGAGCATGCGCGGACCCCCGATGCCCACCGTCTCGAGCGAAGGCCAGCGCGCCTGCAGGCCGTCGAGCAACAGGCCGGCCAGCAGGTCGCCGGAGGCTTCGCCTGCGACCAGCGCGAACCGCCGCTGCGCGTCCTTGACCATGGGTGCCGCCGGCCTCAACGCGCGATGCCGCGCGTCGAGCTGGCCAGGAAGCGCTCCATCAGCGCCACGTCCTCGCCCGCCTCGGGCGACTCGGCAGCCAGCGCGGCAATGCCGGCGCGCGCCTCTTCGAGCGTCTTGCCCTGGCGGTACAGCAGGCGGTGCATCTGCTTGACGGCTGCAATGCGCGCCGCGGAGAAGTCGCGCCGCCGCAGGCCCACCACATTGAAGCCGCGCACCGCGAGCGGATTGCCGTCGACCAGCATGAAGGGCGGCACGTCCTGCGACACCGCACTGGCGAAACCAACCATCGCGTGCGCGCCGACCGAGACGAACTGGTGGATGCCCGTGAGCCCGCCGATCGTGACCCAGTCGGCCAGGTGCACATGCCCGGCGAGTGTGGTGTTGTTGGCGAGCGTGGTGTGGTCGTCGACCTGGCAATCGTGCGCGATGTGCGTGTAGGCCATGATCCAGTTGTCGCTGCCCACGCGCGTGACGCCTCCCGCCCCCGGCACGCCGAGGTTGAAGGTGCAGAACTCGCGGATCACGTTGCGGTTACCGATCACCAGTTCGGTCGGCTCGCCGGCGTATTTCTTGTCCTGCGGTATCGCTCCGAGCGACGAGAACTGAAAGATCCGGTTGTCGCGGCCGATGTTGGTGCGGCCTTCGATCACGCAATGCGCGCCGATGGTCGTGCCCGCACCCACGCGCACGTGCGGACCGATGACGGTGTAGGGCCCGACGGAAACGGAGGCGTCGAGTTCTGCCTTCGGGTCGACGAGCGCTGTGGGATGAACCTGCGTCATGCCTTTTCGTTGCTGCGCAGGCTCAGTTGATCTGGCGCATCGCGCACATCAGCGAAGCCTCGCAAGCCAGTTCGCTGCCGACCAGCGCACGGCCCTTGAACTTCGAAATGCCGGCCTTCATGCGTTCGATCTCGACCTCGAGCGTGAGCTGGTCGCCGGGTTCCACCGGACGCTTGAAGCGCGCGCCGTCGATGGCCGCGAAGTAGTAGACCGTGTTGTCGTCGGGCACGATGTCGAGCGAACGGAACGACAGCAGCGCGGCCGCCTGCGCCATGGCCTCGAGCATCAGCACGCCAGGCATGACGGGGCGATGGGGGAAATGGCCGTTGAAGAACGGCTCGTTCATCGTCACGTTCTTGAGCGCCGTGATGCGCTTGCCCTTTTCCATGTCCAGCACGCGATCCACCAGCAGGAACGGGTAGCGGTGGGGCAGCAGCTTGAGGATTTGATGGATATCGAGCGTCGTCGTCATGATTGTCTGTTCCTGCATCTCTTCACTTTTTCTCGGGAGCCTTCTCCAGCGCCTTGAGTCGTTCGCGCAGGCCGTGCAACTGCTTCAGCGTTGCAGCATTCTTTTCCCAGCTGGCATTGTCGTCGATGGGGAACATGCCGGTGTACTGGCCGGGCTTGCGGATCGAGCGCGTGACCACGGTCGCGGCCGACACATGCACCCCGTCCGTCACCGTGAGATGGCCCAGCACAATTGCGCCGCCGCCAAAGGTGCAATGCGCGCCAATGGTCGCGCTGCCCGCCACGCCGACGCAACCGGCCATGGCCGTGTGCCTGCCCACGTGCACGTTGTGACCGATCTGGATCAGGTTGTCGAGCTTGACGCCGTCCTCGATGACAGTGTCGTCGAGCGCACCGCGGTCGATGCAGGTGTTGGCGCCGATCTCGACGTCGTTGCCGATGCGCACCGCGCCCAGTTGCTCGATCTTGACCCATGCACCTTCGTGCGGCGCGAGGCCGAAGCCGTCGGCACCGATCACCACGCCCGGATGCAGCAGGCAGCGTTCGCCGATCACGCAATCCTCGCTGACCGTGACGCGCGACTTGAGCACCGTGCCCGCGCCGATGCGCGCACCCCGCTCCACCACGCACAGCGCGCCGATGCGCGCCGTGGCGTCGACCACGGCTTCAGGATGGACCACCGCCGACGGGTGGATGCGCTCGGCTTCGGGCCGCGCATGACGGGCCTTCCACAACTGGGTGAGCCGTGCGAAATACAGGTAGGGATCGGCCGCGACGATGTACGCGCCGCGCGCCGCAGCGGCCTCGCGCATGGCGGGCGCCACGATGACGCAGGCGGCCTTGGAGACCGCGAGTTCCTGCTGGTACTTGGGATGGCTCAGGAAACTGAGCGCGTCCGGCTGAGCGTTCTGAAGCGGCGCAAGCCGCTCGATCGAGAGCGCCGGGTCGCCGTGAAGCTCACCCCCAAGGGCGCTGACGATGGCTCCGAGCTGCAACGACACGCCGTCTGCGGCGTTACTTGCCGCCCGCTGGCGCGGAAGAAGCGGTCGTGGCGTTCAGCGCCTTGATCACCTTGTCCGTGATGTCGTGCTTCGGATTGATGTAGATCGCTTCCTGCAGGATCGCGTCGTACTTCTCGGCCTCGGCCACCTGCTTGACCACGCGGTTGGCGCGCTCGTAGACCTGCTGCAGCTCTTCGTTCTTGCGTGCGTTGAGGTCTTCCTGGAATTCGCGGCGGCGGCGCTGGAAGTCGCGGTCTTGATCGACGAGCGCGCGCTGGCGCGACGTGCGCTGGCTTTCGGACAGCGTGGGCGCCTCGCGCTCGAACCGTTCGGAAGCGCTCTTCAGTGCCTCGCCCAATGCTGCGAGATCCTTTTCGCGCTTGAGGAACTCGGCCTCGAGCTTGGCTTGCGCATTCTTCGACGGCTGGGCCTCGCGCAGCACGCGGTCCGGGTTCACGAAGCCGATGCGAAAGGTCTCCTGCGCCTGGGCAGGCGCGGCAACCAGCGCAAAAGCGGGGATCAACAACGCGCCAGCGGCGGCGCGAATCAAATGCTTCATTTAGAAAGACGTTCCGATCTGGAATTGCAAGCGCTGGATTCTATCCTTCGGGATCACAACGAAGCCGGTGGCCGGATCCAGCACTTCCTTCTGGGATTTGACGGGGAAGGCGTAGGCGAGGCGCAGCGGGCCCAGCGGCGAGATCCAGCTGATGCCCAGACCCACCGAGGCGCGCAGCTTCTTCTGCGCCTTGTACTGCTCTTCAGACAGGCCGGGAGCGCGCGACCCGAAAACGTTGCCGACGTCGAAGAAGCCGTACAGGCGCAGCGTGCGGTCATTGCCGGCGCCGGGGAACGGGGTGCTGAGTTCGGCATTGAACACGGCCTTCTTGGTGCCGCCGAGCGCGGCGCCTTCGGTCTGGAAGACCAGCGGCACGTCGCGCGGACCGAGCGAGTTCTGCTCGAAGCCGCGCACCGAGCCCAGGCCGCCGGCATAGAAGTTCTTGAAGATCGGGTAGACCGCGCCGCCCAACGGCTTGGCATAGCCGAGGTCGGCGTTGATCGCGAAGGTGTACTGCTTGTTGATTGCGAAGAACTGCTGGTACTGGTAGTTCGTCTTGAAGTACTTCATGTCGCCCGCCACCCCGAGCTCGAGGTTGGCGCGCTGCAGACGTCCGGTGGTCGGGACCAATGCACTGTCGCGGCTGTCACGGCCCCAGCCGATGGTCAGCGGCACACCCCAGACACTCTTCTGGTCGCAGTTGGTCACGAAGAAGCCGGTGGCATCCTTGGAACACTGAAAGTAGCGCAGGTACGACGAAGGGGTGAACAGGCCCGAGAACGAGGTCGTCGAGTTCGGGTCGAAGGCATAGCGCTCGAGGCCGATGCCGAAGAAGACCGTGTCGACCTCGCTGAACGGCACGCCGAAGCGGATGGAGCCGCCCTGGTTCACGAGCTTGTAGTCGCCGTCGATGGTCGTCGAGTACGGACGCGTCGTGGTGTGATAGAGGCTGACCGTGCGCGAGATGCCGTCCTTCGTGAAGTACGGGTCCGTGGTGGTCACCGACAGGGTGCGGTTGTACTTGCTGGTATTGACCTGCACGCCCAGGAAGTTGCCCGAGCCGAACACGTTCTCCTGCGAGATGCCGAAGGTCAGCGCGACCTTTTCTGCGCTCGAGTAGCCGGCGCCCAGCTGCAGGCTGCCGGTGGGCTTTTCGGCCACGTTGATCGTCAGGTCGACCTGGTCGGGCGTGCCGGGGATTTCCTGCGTCTCGACGTTGACTTCGGTGAAGAAGCCGAGGCGGTCCACGCGGTCGCGCGACAGCTTGATCTTGTCGCCGTCGTACCAAGAGGCCTCGAACTGGCGGAACTCGCGGCGGATGACCTCGTCGCGGGTCTTGGTGTTGCCGCCGACGATCACGCGCCGCACATAGACGCGCCGCGACGGCTCGGACTGCAGCGTGAGCGTCACCCGGTTGTTGACGCGGTCGATCTCGGGGCGCGCCTGCACCCGTGCGAACGCATAGCCGAAGGTGCCGAAATAGTCGGTGAACGCCTTGGTGGTCTCGGTGACCTCCTCGCCGTTGTAGGGCTCGCCCGGCCTGATCGTGACGAGTGACTTGAATTCTTCGTCGCGGCCGAGGTAGTTGCCGTCGAGCTTGACCCCCGCCACGACGAACTTCTCGCCTTCGGTGACGTTGACCGTGACCGTCAGGTCCTGGCGATCGGGCGAGATCGCGACCTGCGTCGAATCGATGCGGAACTCGAGGTAGCCGCGCGTGATGTAGTAGGAGCGCAGCGTTTCGAGGTCGGCGTTGAGCTTGGTGCGCGAATAGTGGTTCGACTTGGTGTACCAGCTCATGAAGCCGCCGCTGTCCTGGTCGAACAGGCTCAGCAGCGTCGATTCGCTGAATGCCTTGTTGCCGATGACACGCACTTCGCGGATGCGCGCCGAATCGCCTTCGGTGACGGTGAAGGTCAGGTTGACGCGGTTGCGCTCGATCGGCGTGACGGTGGTCACGACCTGCGCGTTGTAGAGGCTGCGGCTCACGTACTGGCGCTTGAGCTCCTGCTCGGCGCGGTCGGCCAGCGCCTTGTCGTACGGGCGTCCGTCGGCCAGGCCGACTTCGCGCAGCGCCTTCTGGAGCGCGGCCTTGTCGAACTCCTTGGTGCCGACGAAGTCGACGTCGGCGATCGTGGGCCGCTCCTCGACGATCACCACCAGCACATTGCCGTTGACGTCGATGCGCACGTCCTTGAACAATCCCAGGTCGAACAGCGCGCGGATCGCGGCCGATCCACGTTCGTCGCTGTAGGTATCGCCCACGCGCAGCGGCAGGGATGCGAAGATCGTGCCGGGCTCGACGCGCTGCAGGCCTTCGACACGGATGTCGCGCACCGTGAAGGGCTCGACGGCCCAGGCTGCCGTGGCCGCCAGGGCGCTGGCCACCACCGCGGCGACGCTACGCAGGCGAAAGCGACTGAAGTTTTTGTTCATCTGAGAATTGGGCCGGCGCGCAAAGGGCCGGCAGAAAGTTAACCAAAGAGCCGCGTGACGTCGTTGAAGAGTGCGACCGACATCATGACCAGCAGCAAAGCGACACCGCCGCGCTGAAGCCGTTCCATCCAGGCGTCGGAGACACCCTTGCCGGTCAGGCCCTCCCAAAGATAATACATCAGGTGTCCTCCATCGAGGACCGGCAGCGGCATGAGATTGAGCACGCCCAGGCTCACGCTGATCAGGGCCAGGAACACGAGGTACTGCGTGAGTCCGAGGCTTGCGGACTTGCCGGCATAGTCGGCAATCGTGAGCGGCCCGCTGAGATTCTTGAGCGACGCCTCGCCGATCACCATCTTGCCCATCATGCGCACCGTGAGGGCCGACACCTCCCAGGTGCGGACGATGCCGCGCCAGAAGCCCTCGACCGGACCCTGCCGCACCATGATCATCTCGGGCGGGGCACCCACATAGGCACCGATCCGTCCCACCTTCGTGCCGCCTTCGTCGCGCACTTCGGGTGCCACTTCGAGCCGGAGCGCCTGTCCGGCGCGGATCAACTGCCAGGTCTGTGCACGCGGCTGGTCGCCGTCGATCGAACTGCGGATCACCTCGCGCAACTGCTGGCCGTCGACGATGGGCGTGTCCCCGACGACACGCACCACGTCGCCGCTGCGCAGGCCGGCGCGCTCGGCAGCACTGTCTTCCATGACCTGCCCGATCTCGGGAACGGTCAGGGGCGCCAGCAGGCCGATCTTGCGGAACATCTGCGGATCGGCGTCCTTGGCCTCCAATTGGCTCAGGGGCAGCACGATTTCGCGCGCGGGCCGGCCGGCTTCGCCCGCGATCTCGAGCGTGAGGTCGCGGCTGTCGAGCGCGCCGCGCGTCATGCGCCAGCGCAGGTCCTCGAAAGAGTCCACCGGCTCCAGTTCGCCTTCGAAGCCGGCGCGCGTGACATGCTCGCCGCCACGCAGCCCCGCCGCCTCGGCGAGCGAAGCGGCCACGGGGGGCGCGAGCCTGGCGACCGGCTCGTCCACGCCGATCCAGTTGACGGCCGTGTAGAGCACCACCGCGAGCAGCAGGTTGGCGATCGGCCCGGCGGCCACGATAGCCGCGCGGGAGCGCAGCGGCTGCGTGTTGAAGGCGCGATGGCGCTCTTCGGGCGGCACCGGGCCTTCGCGCTCGTCGAGCATCTTGACGTAGCCGCCCAACGGGAAGGCGCCGATGACGAATTCGGTTTCCTGCCCCGGGTGTTGGCGCTTCGGCCGCCAGCGGAAAAGGGTCTTGCCGAAGCCGACCGAGAAGCGCTGCACCTTCACGCCGCAGGCCACGGCGACGCGGTAGTGGCCGTATTCGTGCACGGCAATCAAGAGGCCGAGCGCAACCACAAAAGCAATGACAGTGAGCATCCTGATCCTTGTCGGTCGGCAGGGGCGCGATCAGGCGGCGAAGCGAAGCGCCGCCGCATTGGCCGCCGCCCGGGCGCTGGCATCGAGCGCCAGCAGGTCGGTCAGCGATCCGGGCTTGGAGGGGATGACGGCCTCCAAAGTTTCCATGTTCACCGCATGAATCCGGTCGAACCGCAGGCGCCGGTCGAGAAAGGCCTCGACGGCGACCTCGTTGGCGGCATTGAGCACCGCCGTGGTTCCGGGCGCGGCGCGCAGCGCATGCCAGGCGAGGCCCAGTCCTGGAAACAGCGCCGCGTCGGGCGCGTCGAAGCTCAGCGCGGCCATCTGCCGGAAGTCGAGGCGCCCTGCCCCGCTCTCGATGCGTTCGGGCCAGGCCAGGCCGACCGCGATCGGCACCCGCATGTCGGGGGTTCCAAGCTGGGCAATGACGGATGCGTCGGTGAACTGCACCATCGAATGGACCACGCTCTGCGGATGGATGACCACCTCGATCTGCTCGGGTTCGACGCCGAACAAGTGACGCGCCTCGATGACCTCGAGCGCCTTGTTCATCATGGTGGCCGAATCGACCGAGATCTTGCGGCCCATGACCCAGTTCGGATGCGCGCACGCCTGCTCCGGCGTGACCGAGCCCAGCGTCGCGGGCGCGCGGGTGCGGAAAGGGCCGCCCGAGGCCGTGAGAATGATCTTGTCGATCCGCCGCGCCCAGGTCGATGGATCTTCAGGCAGCGACTGGAAGATCGCCGAATGCTCGCTGTCGATCGGCAGCAGCGTGGCGCCGCCTTCGCGCACGGTGCGCATGAACAGCTCGCCCCCGACCACCAGCGCTTCCTTGTTGGCCAGCAGCAGCCGCTTGCCGGCTCGCGCCGCAGCGAGGCACGGCCCCAGCCCGGCGGCACCGACGATCGCAGCCATCACGGCATCGACTTCTTCGTGGGACGCGATCTCCTCGATCGCGCGCGCGCCGCTCAGCACCTGCGTCGGCAGGCCGTTCTGGTCGATCTTTTCGGCCAGCAGCGCGGCATGCGGCGCACTCGCCATGACGGCGAAGCGAGGCAAAAAGCGTGCGCACTGCGCCAGCATCTCGTCGACCTTGGTCGAGGCGGAGAGCGCGAAGACCTCGAAACGGTCTGGATGGCGTGCAATCACGTCGAGCGTGCTGACACCGACCGAGCCGGTCGAGCCGAGCACCGTGACCCGTTGTTTGGACATGTTCACAAGGAAGCCAGCATCATGGCAATGGGAAGCGCCGGCAAGAGGGCATCCACGCGGTCGAGCACGCCGCCGTGCCCTGGCAGCAGGCTGCTGCTGTCCTTGGCACCGGCGCTGCGCTTGATGAGCGATTCGACGAGGTCGCCGACGACGCTCATCGCCGCGAGAAAGACCACGCCAAGAAGCAGCAGCCACCAGCCGCGCTCGTGCAGCCGGGAGTACAGGCTGGCCACCGTCGCGCCCACGGCGCGGTCGGCCCAGACCCAGGCGAAGGCCAGCACGGCCACACCGACCATGCCGCCCCAGACGCCCTCCCAGCTCTTGCCGGGGCTGATCGCCGGCGCGAGCTTGCTGCGCGTGAACTTTAGGCCGAACGCCCGGCCGGCGAAGTAGGCAAAAACGTCCGCCACCCAGACCAGCACGAAGATCGACAGCAGGAAATTGATGCCGACCATGCGCGCCTGCACAGCCGCCAGCCAGGCCACCCAGAGTGCGAGCAATCCGCCGACCAGACGCAGGCCGCGCGGAATGCGCGGCCAACCCGGCACCGCGACGCGCAGCAAGGCGGCGCCGCCCAGCACCCAGGCCGCACTGGCCACCAGCCAGATCGGCAGCAGGGAACGTTCGAGCAGGCCGAGCCACCACGACAGCGCGCACAGCGCCACGACTTCCAGGCCGAGGAACACCGACAGCCGCTGGCCGTGGCCGTTCAAGCGGCCCCATTCCCAGCCGGCCGCGCCGATCAGCACCAGCATCACGCCGGCAAAGGGGATGTGCGACGGATAGAAGAGCGCCGGCAGCAGGATCGCCAACAGGACGACCGCCGTGATGATGCGTTGTTTGAGCATTCGGCTGAAAGGTGGAGGCCGGCCGCAGCCTCAGGCCAGTTGGCGATCTTGCGGGGACTGGCTGCCGGCCGTGACCTGCGCCGAAGTCTTGCCGAAGCGGCGCTCGCGCACCTGGTACGCAGCAATGCCTGCATCGAGCTCGGCCTCGTCGAATTCAGGCCAGAGCTTGCTGCTGAAGAACAACTCGGCGTAGGCGCTCTGCCACAGCAAAAAGTTCGACAGCCGCTGCTCGCCGCCGGTGCGGATCAGCAGATCCGGGTCGGGCACGTGCGCGAGGGCCATGGCACGGTCGAGGTTGGCCTCGGTGAGCGCCTCGCCCTGCTCGGCCAGGCGCGCAGCGGCGCGGGCAATGTCCCAGCGGCCGCCATAGTTGAAGCAGATGTTGAGGATCAGCTTGGCGTTCTGCGCGGTGTTGGCCTCCGCGTCGACCAGGCCCTGCACCATCTTCTTCGAGAGACCCGCGCGTTCGCCGACGAAATGCAGGCGCACGCCATCGCGCCCGAGCTTGGGCACCTCGCGCGCGAGCGCACCGACCATGATTTCCATCAGCCCCGAGACCTCCTCGGGCGGCCGGTTCCAGTTCTCCGACGAGAACGCGAACACAGTGAGAATGCCCACGCCGCGGTCGACGCACGCCCTCACGCAGCGGCGCAGCGATTCAACGCCCTGCTTGTGGCCTGCCACGCGGGGCAGAAATCGCCGCGTGGCCCACCGACCGTTGCCATCCATGACGATGGCAATATGGTGAGGAATCTGCAGCGAGGGGGAAGCCATGCGCAGCCTCAAACGGCCATGATCTCCGCTTCCTTGGCCGCGATCAGGCGGTCGATTTCCGCGATGTGGCGGTCGGTGACCTTCTGGATCTCGGCTTCGGCGCGCTTCTGCTCGTCCTCGGAGGCGAGCTTTTCCTTCACCAGCTTCTTGACCGACTCGTTCGCGTCGCGGCGCAGGTTGCGCGTCGCGACCTTGGCGCTCTCGCCTTCGTTGCGGACCAGTTTGGTCATCTCGCGGCGGCGCTCCTCGCTCATTGCGGGCAGCGGCACACGGATCAGGTCACCCATCGAGGCGGGGTTCAGCCCCAGGTCGCTTTCGCGGATGGCCTTCTCGATCTTGGCGCCCATGCCCTTTTCCCAGGGCTGGACGCTGATCGTGCGCGAATCGAGCACCGAGACGTTGGCCACCTGGCTCAGGGGCACCTGGGAACCGTAGTACTCGACCTGGATCGAGTCGAGCAGCGCCGAATTCGCGCGGCCGGTGCGGATCTTCGTGAGGTTGTTCTGGAACGCTGCGAGCGACTGATTCATCTTGGCGTCGGTCGCACTGCGGATTTCAGCAATGGTCGGGGTGGTCATCTCAATTTACTCCTCAGGCATGCACCAGCGTGCCCTCGTCCTCGCCCATGACGACACGCTTGAGCGCGCCGTTCTTGAAGATCGAGAACACCTTGATTGGCAGTTTCTGGTCGCGGCACAGCGCAAAGGCCGTGGCGTCCATGATGCCCAGATTTTGCGCGATCGCCTGGTCGAAAGTCAGCGTCGAATAGCGCGTCGCGTCCGGGTGGGTCTTGGGGTCGGCGCTGTAGACGCCGTCGACCTTGGTCGCCTTGAGCACCAGTTCGGCACCGATCTCGGCGCCGCGCAGCGCAGCGGCCGTGTCGGTGGTGAAGAACGGATTGCCCGTGCCGGCGGCAAAGATCACGACCTTGCCCTCTTCGAGGTACTGCAGCGCCTTGGGCCGGACATACGGCTCGACCACCTGCTCGATGGCGATGGCCGACATCACGCGCGCCACCAGGCCCTGCTTGTTCATGGCATCGGCCAGCGCCAGCGAGTTCATCACCGTGGCCAGCATGCCCATGTAATCGGCCGTGGCGCGGTCCATGCCCACGGAGCCTCCCGCGACGCCGCGGAAGATGTTGCCGCCGCCGATCACGACCGCGACCTCGACGCCCATGTTCACGACCTCGGCCACCTCCTCGACCATGCGCACGATGGTGGCACGGTTAATACCAAAGGCATCATCTCCCATCAATGCCTCTCCCGACAGCTTCAACAAGATTCGCTTGTGGGCTGGGCGGGCATCGGACATGGGCATTTTCCTTGGGTTGATTTGGCGGGACGAGTGTAGAACGAGGCGGTGAAAAAGCGACGGCGCACAGGCGCAGGCCGTCGCTTCGGGGCGTAACAGTTTTACGCGCCAGCTTTGGCGGCAGCGACCTGCGCAGCCACTTCGGCCGCGAAGTCGTCGACCTTCTTTTCGATGCCTTCGCCGACCACGTAGAGCGTGAAGCCCTTGATCGAGGTGTTGGCGGCCTTGAGCATCTGTTCGACGGTCTGCTTGTCGTTCTTCACGAAAGCCTGGTTATGCAGCGAGACTTCCTTGAGGTACTTCTGCACGCCGCCTTCGACGCGCTTCGCGACGATGTCGGCAGGCTGCGGCTTCTTGCCTTCGGCTTCGGCCGTCTTGCGGTCTTCCTCGGCCTTGCCTGCAGCCACTGCGCGCTCTTTCTCGATCAGCTCGGCGGGCACGTCTGCGGCCGAGATGGCGACCGGCTTCATGGCAGCGATGTGCATGGCCACGTCCTTGGCCGAGGCGTCGTCGCCTTCGAACTCGACCATCACGCCGATGCGCGTGCCGTGCAGGTACGAAGCCAGCTTGCCGTTGCCCGAGAAGTGCTTGAAGCGGCGGAAGCTCATGTTCTCGCCAATCTTGCCGATCAGGCCCTTGCGCACGTCTTCGAGCGTCGGGCCGAAGCCGTCCTGCTCATAGGGGAGCGCGCCGAGCGCCGCGAGATCTGCCGGATTGTTCTTCGCGACCAGCATCGCAGCGGCATTGGCCATGGCCAGGAAGCTGTCGTTCTTGGTGACGAAATCGGTCTCGCAGTTGATCTCGATCATGCCGCCCTTGTCGCCCTCGACGAATGCGGTGACCACGCCTTCGGCCGTGATGCGGCCCGACGCCTTGCCGGCCTTGTTGCCGAGCTTGATGCGCAGCAGTTCCTCGGCCTTTTCCATGTTGCCGTCGGCCTCCGTCAGGGCCTTCTTGCATTCCATCATGGGCGCATCGGTCTTTGCGCGAAGTTCGCCGACCATGCTTGCGGTGATTGCAGCCATTGTTCTATCTCCGTGTCCAAAAAATCAGATTAAAAAAAAGGGGCACCAAAGCCCCTTCTTCAGGCGCGCGAGGGCCTCGATCAGGCCGAGGCGCCCTCTTCGACTTCAACGAATTCGTCGCTGCCCTCGGCGATGGCCTTGACCACGTCGCCGGTAGCGCTGTTGCGGCCTTCGATGATCGCGTCGGCAATGCCGCGGGCGTAAAGCACCACGGCCTTGGACGAGTCGTCGTTGCCGGGAATCACGTAGTCGATGCCTTCGGGCGAGTGGTTCGAGTCGACCACGCCGATCAGCGGGATGCCGAGCTTCTTGGCTTCGGCCACGGCGATCTTGTGGAAGCCCACGTCGATCACGAAGATGGCGTCGGGCAGCGCGGTCATGTCCTGGATGCCGCCGATGTCCTTCTCGAGCTTCTCGATTTCACGCGAGAAGGTGAGCTGCTCTTTCTTGCTCAGACTGTCCAGACCGGCTTCCTGCTGGGCCTTCATGTCCTTCAGGCGCTTGATCGAGGTCTTGACCGTCTTGAAGTTGGTCAGCATGCCGCCGAGCCAGCGGGTGTCGACGAAGGGCACGCCGGCACGGCGGGCTTCGGCCGCCACGATCTCACGGGCCTGGCGCTTGGTGCCGACCATCAGGATAGTGCCGCGGTTGGCGGTGAGCTGCTTGGCGTACTTCATCGCGTCCTGGAACATCGGGAGCGACTTTTCCAGGTTGATGATGTGGATCTTGTTGCGATGGCCGAAGATGAACGGTGCCATCTTGGGGTTCCAGAAGCGGGTCTGGTGGCCGAAGTGGACACCGGCTTCCAGCATTTCGCGCATGGTGGTCGACATTGAAATTACTCCAAAGGTTGGGTCTAAAATCCAGCCCGCTTTGCTTCTCCAGCCCTCTTTGGGCGGAGCCGCAACACCTTGAATGGGCCGGTTTGCGAATGCGTCTGGCTGCTGTAGCGAAAGTCCGCCACGCGATCAGCGAAACCCAAAGAGTATAGCACGCGCCCCTTGCCGCCTTCCCCGCAACGCCGACCCACCCCCCTCCAGCCCCCATGAACGACCTTCACGCCACCCGCCTGGAACTCCTGGCCGGCGGCACCGATGCACGCACCGAATTGGAGCGTGCCATCGGCATCTCCGAATCGCCGGCCTGCCGCCACGTCTTCACCCGCACCATGTTCGACGAAGCCCGCCGGGAAATCGCCGGCGCAGCGCCGGCGAGCCGCCTTGCCGGCCTCGCCTTCACCGCAAAGGACCTGTTCGACGTCGAGGGACAGCCCACACCGGCCGGTTCGATGGTGCTTGCGCACGCGCCGGCGGCCCAGACCGACGCGGTCGCGGTGGCGCGCCTGCGGGCCGCCGGCGGGGTGCTCACGGGCCGCACCAACATGACGGAGTTTGCGTTCTCGGGGGTCGGGGTCAATCCTCACCACGGCACGCCCGCCAATGCGGCGGAAGCGGCCATGCCGCGCATTCCCGGCGGTTCATCTTCGGGCGCGGCGGTCTCGGTGGCCGCGGGCGCCGCCTTCATCGGCCTGGGCTCGGACACCGGCGGCTCGATCCGCATCCCCGCTGCACTCAATGGCATCGTGGGCTTCAAGAGCACCGCGCGCCTTGTTCCGGCCGATGGCGCGCTCCCGCTGTCGACCACCCTCGACACCGTCTGCGCCATGACGCGCTCTGTGCGTGACGCGATCCTCGCGCACGAAATCCTTTCGGCACGGCGCGTGACGCGCGGTGCCGCGCCCGTGGGTGCGTACCGGCTTGCGGTCGTGAAGAACGTGTTCTTCGACGACATCGAACCGTCGGTCGCCCGCGCCTTCGACCGTGCGTTGCACGTGTTGCGCGGCGCCGGCGCCCGCATCGAGGAAATCACGCTGCCCGAACTCGCCGACCTGCAGGGAATCAATGCCACCGGCGGTTTCTCGGCCGCCGAATCGTATGCCTGGCACCGCTTGCTGCTCGAGCGCAGCGGCGCCGGCTACGATCCGCGGGTCGCCCAGCGCATCCTCAGGGGCGCCGGCATGAAGGCGCACGAGTACATCGACCTGCTGAATGCGCGGCGGACCTGGATCGCGCGCGTCGAAGCGTCGCTTTCGGGCTTCGACGCCTTGCTGTCGCCCACGGTACCGATCACCGCGCCGAGCATCGCAAGCGTGGCGCCTGGCGCCGAGCGCGACGATGCGTTCTTCCGCGTCAATGCGCTGCTGCTGCGCAATCCGTCGATCGTCAACATGCTCGACGGATGCGCGATCTCGCTGCCCTGCCAGGCCGCGGGCGAACTGCCGGCCGGGCTGATGCTCTGGCATGCGGCGATGCACGACGACGCCGTGCTGGCGATTGCCCTTCAGGCGGAAAAGGCGCTGCAGGCACGGTAGGCTCGCCCAGTCGGGCCGACACCCGGCGCGCCATCTTTTCTTACTCCATCACTCAATGAAAATCGCGATCGTGGGCGCCGGCATCATCGGCGTCACCAGCGCCTGGGAACTGGCCTCGGACGGCCACGAAGTGGCCGTGTTCGAACGCCGCGGCGCCGCCGCCGAAGAAGGCAGCTTCGCGAATGCCGGCGTGGTCGCGCCAGGGTACGTCACACCCTGGGCTGCGCCGGGCATGCGCGCCAAGGTGCTGCGCTCGCTGCTTTCGTCGCATGGCGCCATCAAGCTGCGCTGGCCGCTCGGCACGCAAGACCTCGGCTGGATGTCGCGCTGGCAGAGGGCGTGCAAGCTCGAGACCTATCTCGCCAACCGCGCCCGCATGCAGCGCCTGGCGTTCTACAGCCGGACCCGGCTGCACGAGGTGACCGAGGCGCGCGAACTGAGCTACGAACGCAGCGACGGCTACCTGGTGCTGCTGCGCTCCAAGCGCGAGAAGAAACTCATCCAGCCAGGCCTCGAGGTGCTGCGCTCGGCCGGCAGCGTGTTTCGCGAAGTCGACGCCGACGAAGCCCGCCGCATCGAGCCCGCGCTCAACGCCGACACCGCGCTGGCCGGCGCCATCCACCTGCCCGACGACGAGGTGGCCAACTGCCGGCAGTTCGCGCTGCTGCTCAAGTGGGAGGCCGAGGCGCTCGGCGCCCAGTTCCACTTCAACTGCGACATCGCACCGTTGAGCCGCGCCGCGCCCACCGCCGTCGCACTCGCGAGCGGCTCGCCGCCGCTGCACTTCGATGCCGTGGTGGTCTGCGCCGGCCTCGCCTCGGCCACGCTGCTGCGCCCGCTCGGCCTGCGCATTCCGCTGGCGCCGGTGTACGGCCACTCCATCAGCGCGCCGATCCGCGAATCACTCAACGCGCCGCGCAGCGCGGTGATGGACGAACGCTACAAGGTCGCAATCTCGCGCCTCGGGCAGCGGGTGCGCGTGGCCGGCAGCGCCGAGATCGGCGGCTCGCTGAGCCGCATCAACCCCGCAGCGGTGCAGACGCTCTACAAGGTGCTGCACGACTGGTTCCCCGGCGCGGCCACACTGCAGTCGGGCGTGCAGCAATGGAAAGGCGCCCGCCCGATGCTGCCCGACGGTCCGCCGGTGCTCGGCGCGAGCGGCATCCCGGGCGTTTGGCTCAACCTGGGACACGGTTCGAGCGGCTGGGCACTTTCGTGCGGCAGCGCCCGCGTGGTGGCCGACCTGATCGGCGGGCGCGATGCCGGCGTCGATCTCGAAGGCCTCGGGATCGAGCGGCTGCATCTGCACGCCTGAACGACTGGACGCGCGGCGGTCGCGCAGAATCGGCCCATGCAGCGCATCACGCCAGACACTGTCGCAGACCTCTTCGACCGCGCGTCGACACGCCGGATCGAACAGCGCTGGGCCAAGGCGCTACCCGCCCACACGCTGATGCAGCGCGCCGGACTGGCCGCGGCCCGGCTGGCCATGGCGATCGCGCCGCATGCGCGGACCATCTGGATCGCCTGCGGTCCGGGCAACAACGGTGGCGACGGCTTCGAAGCCGCGATGCGGCTGCGCGAGCGCGGCTTCTCGCCGGTCGTCACCTTCGAGGGCGACGAGACCCGCCTACCGTCGGACGCCAGGGTCTCGCTTCGACGTGCGCGCGAGGCCGGCGTCGAGATCACCCCGGCACCGCCGCCTGCGCACGATCTCGCGATCGACGCCCTGCTCGGCATCGGCTCGACGCGCCCGCCCGAAGGCCACGTGGCCGAGTGGCTGCAGCGCATGCATCGAGCGGCGGCGCCTACCTTGAGCATCGATGTGCCGTCCGGCCTGGACGCGGACACCGGCGTGCTGCATCGCGCGGCCCGACAGGCGCCGGACAGCGCTGCCTCGCCGCGCCACTGCCTGAGCCTCTTGACGCTCAAGCCCGGCCTCTTCACAGCGCAGGGCCGCGACGCCTGCGGCAGCATCTGGTTCGATGACCTGGGCTGCGACAGCGTCGACGAGCCGCCGGCAGCCCGGCTCGCGGGTGCGCCCCGGATCCCTCCGCGCCTGCATGCCTCGCACAAGGGCAGCCAGGGCGACGTCGCCGTGGTCGGCGGCGCGCCCGGCATGGCGGGCGCGGCACTGCTGGCCGCCACCGCCGCCTTGCATGCCGGGGCCGGCCGCGTCTACGCCGGCTTGCTCGACCCGGATGCCGCGCCCGTCGCCGCGCTGCAGCCCGAACTGATGCTGCGCGACGCCGCCTCGCTCGATCTTTCAGCCATGGCGGTCGTCTGTGGCTGCGGCGGCGGCACCGCGGTGCGCGCCCTGCTGCCGCGCGTGCTGGCCACCGCGGCCACGCTGGTGCTCGACGCGGACGCGCTCAATGCGCTGGCGACCGACCGCAACCTGCAGGTGCAACTGTCGAGGCGGCGCCACCGTGGCCGCCCCACGGTGCTGACGCCCCATCCGCTCGAGGCAGCGCGGCTGCTCGGATGCACGGCGGGCGAAGTCCAGCGCGACCGACTCGCGGCGGCGCGTGAACTCGCTGCGCGATTCGGCGTTGTGCTGGTACTCAAGGGCTCCGGCACGATCATTGCCGAAGACGGCCCAGCGCCGGTCGTCAATCCGACCGGCAATGCGCGCCTGGCCACTGCCGGTACCGGCGACGTGCTCGCGGGAATGATCGGTGCAGCGCTGGCCTCGGGCCGGCCTGCGTTCGAGGCGGCCTGCGCGTCGGTATGGCACCACGGCCATGCGGCCGACACCTGGCCCGCCGGCGCACCCGCCTTGACGGCGGGCACACTGGCGCGCCAAAGCGTCTAGCCGCGTCCGACAAAGGGCATCTTTGTCGCCATGACGGTGTGGAACAGCACGTTGGCTTCCAGCGGCAGGTTCGCCATGTAGAGCACCGACTGCCCCACGATCTTCACGTCCATCAGCGGCTCGACCGCGAGTTCGCCGTTGGCCTGCGGCACGCCCTTGGCCATGCGCGCGGCCAGCTCCGTCATCGCGTTACCCACATCGATCTGGCCGACCGCGATGTCGTACTTCCGCCCGTCGAGCGAGGCCGTCTTGGTGAGGCCCTCGACGCCATGCTTGGTCGCCGTGTAGGCGGCCGAGTTCGGGCGGGGCGCGGTGGCCGAGATCGACCCGTTGTTGATGACGCGGCCACCGCGCGGCGTCTGCGCCTTCATGGTGCGGAACGCCTGCTGGATGCAGAAGAACATGCCGCTCAGGTTGATGTCGACCACGCCACGCCACTGCTCGGGCGTCCAGTCCTCGAAGGCGCCGGGCGGGTTGCCCACGCCCGCATTGTTGAAGAGCAGGTCCACGCGGCCGAAGCGCTCCACCGTCGCGGCGAACAGCGCCTGCACCGAATCGGCGTTGGCCACGTCGGTCGGCACCGCGAAGGCGCGCGCGCCCGCACCCGATTCCTCGGCCACCTGCTCGAGCGGCTCAAGGCGGCGCCCCGCGAGCGCCACGCTCCAGCCGTCGCCCAGCAGTGCCAGCGCCGCCGCGCGGCCGATGCCCGTGCCGGCACCCGTGACGATCGCGATGCGGCCCTTGTTGTTCTCGACGCTCATGCTCTGTGTCTCCTTTTCAGCTTTGTCTGTTCGGTAGCTCGTTGATATCGTCAGGGGCGGCGCGGCTTGCGCCCTTTCATCTTGTTCGCGGCCTTCTTGACCGCGGACTTGAACGCCTGCATGGCCGACTGCGGCTCCACCGCCGCCGCAGAGACGGCGACCCGCTCGGCGCGCGGCTCGACCGCGGCGGCTTCGGCCTTGTGGCGCGAACTGCGCTTGGACGATGCCTTGACCGGCACGCCCGCTGAACCCACACCCTTGTCCTTCATCGCGCGCGCCGTGAGGTCCTCGCCCTCGCGCACGAGGCGGAAGTCGATCTTGCGTCCATCGAGATCGACACGGCTCACCTGCACGCGCACGCGGGTGCCGATGGCGTAGCGGATGCCGGTGCGCTCGCCGCGCAGTTCCTGGCGCATCTCGTCGAACTTGAAGTACTCGCCGCCGAGCTCGGTGATGTGCACCAGCCCCTCGACATACATCGCATCGAGCGTCACGAAGATGCCGAAGGTCGTGGCCGACGTGACCACGCCGCCGTACTCCTCGCCCAGGTGCTCGCGCATGTACTTGCACTTGAGCCAGGCTTCGACGTCGCGGCTCGCTTCGTCGGCGCGGCGCTCGTTGGCGCTGCAATGCAGGCCCGCGGCTTCCCACGCGAGCACTTCCTTGGTCGGTGCGATCGTGGCCTTCTGCGGCTTGGTCGTGGGCGCCTTGACGCGTGACGCGAGGCGCTTGGCCAGCTTGGCGTGCGCTTCGCCGGGTGTCGGCAGCATCGGCAACTGGTAGCGCGCGTTGCCGAGGATGGCCTTGATCACGCGGTGCACGAGCAGGTCGGGATAGCGCCGGATCGGGCTGGTGAAGTGCGTGTAGGCCTCGTAGGCCAACCCGAAGTGGCCGCTGTTGAACGGTGTGTAGATGGCCTGCTGCATCGAGCGCAGCAGCATGGTGTGGATCTGCTGCGCGTCGGGCCGGTCCTTCGTGGCCTGGGCGATCGCCTGGAATTCGCCCGGTCTCGGGTCGTCGGTGATGCTGAGGCCGACGCCCATGGCCTTCAGGTAGCCGCGCAGGATCTCCTTCTTCTCGGTCGTCGGCCCTTCGTGCACGCGGTACAGGCCCGGGTGCTTGCCCTGGGCGATGAAGTCGGCGCTGCACACATTGGCAGCGAGCATGGCCTCTTCGATCAGGCGGTGTGCCTCGTTGCGTGTGCGTGGCACGATCTTCTCGATGCGGCCTGCGTCGTCGCAGATGATCTGCGTCTCGGTGGTCTCGAAGTCGACCGCACCGCGCTTGCTGCGCTGCTTCAGCAGGGCCTTGTAGACGTCGGCCAGGTTCAGCAGGTCCTTCACGCGGTCCTTGCGCTTGGCCGCCTCGGGGCCGCGCGTATTGCCGAGGATCGCCGCCACCTCCGTGTATGTGAAGCGCGCGTGGCTGAACATCACCGCCGGATAGAACTGGTAGGCGTAGATCTCGCCATCCGCCGCCACGAGCATGTCGCACACCATGCACAGGCGCTCGACTTCGGGGTTCAGCGAGCAGAGGCCGTTCGAGAGCTTCTCGGGCAGCATCGGAATGACGCGGCGCGGAAAGTACACGCTGGTCGCGCGGTCGTAGGCGTCGATGTCGATCGCCGAGCCGGTTTGCACATACGCACTGACATCGGCGATGGCGACCAGCAGCCGCCAGCCCTTGCCGCGACCGACCTTGGCGGGCTCGCAGTACACCGCATCGTCGAAGTCGCGTGCGTCTTCGCCGTCGATGGTGACGAGCGGCACGTCGGTCAGGTCGACGCGGCCCTTCTTGTCCGCAGGCCGCACTTTCTCGGGCAGCGCCTTGGCGTCGGCCAGACAGGCTTCGGAGAACTCGTGCGGCACGCCGTACTTGCGCACCGCGATCTCGATCTCCATGCCGGGATCGTCGATCTCGCCGAGCACCTCCTTCACGCGGCCCACGGGCTGCCCGAACAGGGCGGGCGGCTCGGTGAGCTGCACCACCACCACCTGCCCGACCTTGGCAGGCCCGGTCGCTCCCTTGGGGATCAGGACGTCCTGGCCATAGCGCTTGTCTTCGGGCGCGACGAGCCAGACGCCGCCTTCATGCAGCAGGCGGCCGATGATCGGCTGCTCGGGACGCTCGACGATCTCAACCACGCGCCCCTCGGGGCGGCCGCGGCGGTCCTGGCGCACCACGCGCGCCTTGACGCGGTCCTTGTGCAGCACCGCGCGCATCTCGTTGGGGGGTAGATAGATATCGGCTTCGCCGTCGTCGCGCTGCACGAAACCGTGACCGTCGCGATGCCCTTGAACGGTTCCTTCAAATTCGTCCAGCAGACCGCTGGAGTGGCCATTATTTTTGATATGATTCTCTCTTTCCTGAAATTCAAAACATAACTGCTTCGGCAGTTATGTGGGCCCAGATGGCGGAATTGGTAGACGCACTAGTTTCAGGTACTAGCGAGTAACATCGTGGAGGTTCGAGTCCTCTTCTGGGCACCACCCCTACCAAGCTGAAACCCCTGTGAATCGTAGATTCGCAGGGGTTTTTTCTTTGCCCTGGGAACATGATCGAGGGATGGTTTCCCTCACGAATGCCGATCAGCGCCGATGCCGGGCCGAACGACGTCAGGCTTGTGCACTCGCGCAGCCCATCGCGCCCTTCGAAAGGGCCATCCTGCGAAACGCTTGTCGACGACACGGATTCGAACAAATGGGCTGGTAAGAGTGCGGCGTTCAACCCGCGGCAGGGATCACGGACGGATCTGCGTGTTGGCCTTGAAGCCGAGACGCACCTTACCACGCGTAGACGACTGTCAACTATGTCCATCGTCCAAAGCATCCGCCAATGGGCGTGACGATCAAGCGCGACGCCGTCACGCTCTGGTTCGCTTGCCGCCACCCTGGCACCCCCTGGTTCGCAAAGCTGATTGCCGCTTTCGTCGTGGTGGATGAAAGAACGCGGTGCGAGACCGCGAAGCGTCGTCGGCGCGGTGCTGTTGGTGGCGGCCTGGGCCGCCCTTTGCGCCGGGTTGCGGCTCTGATTCGCTGCCGTGCGGTGACGGCGCATGGCCCAAGGTGTGGCGAAAGTCACACTTTCGGCTAAAAATGCGTCAAAAAGTAACGTCAAAACTACACATAAGGTTACGTTTGGTTCGAAAATCTAGCCATCAAACCAAACGGAAACTATCGTGATCGCAGCATTCACCTTGTTGATCGGCATGTTCCTCGGCGCGTTGTTCATGAGCCTTCTGGTCATCTCGCGCTCGGATGACTGAGCACTTGCCCGGCCCTGGCAGCCTGCACCCCGCCAATTGAAAAGCCCGCTCGCGCGGGCTTTTCTCTTTGAGGGCCCCGCACGCGTCAGATCGGCAGCGCGACCAGGTCGTGCCCTTCGACACCGACGATGCGTGCCCGGGTGAATTCACCGACCTTGAGCGTCTTGCTGATCTTCTCCGGCGGCAGCAGCCGCACCGTGCCGTCGATCTCCGGCGCGTCGGCGTAGCTGCGGCCAACCCCGCCCTTGCGGCCCATGGCCGGTGCCGAGTCCACGAGCACCTGCATGGTGGCGCCCACGCGCTGGCGCAGCTTGGCGATCGAGACTGCCTCGGCCACTTCCATGAAGCGCGCGCGGCGCGCCTCGCGCTCCTCGGTCGGCAACATGCCCGGAATGTCGTTGGCGGTGGCACCCTGGACCGGGCTGTAGGCAAAGCAGCCCGCCCGGTCGATCTGTGCCTCGCGAATGAAATCGAGCAGGTGTTCGAACTCCTGTTCGGTTTCGCCGGGAAATCCCGCGATGAAGGTACTGCGGATCACCAGCTGGGGGCAGACCTCCCGCCAGCGCGCGATGCGCTCGAGGTTCTTTTCGCCGCTTGCCGGCCGCTTCATGCGCCTGAGCACATCGGGATGGCTGTGCTGCAGCGGCACGTCGAGGTACGGCAACACCTGTCCGCTGGCCATCAGCGGAATGATCTCGTCGACGCTCGGGTACGGATAGACGTAGTGCAGCCGCACCCAGGCGCCGTACGGCTCGGCAATTTCGCCGAGCGTGCGCACCAGTTCGAGCATGCGTGTCTTGACCGGTTTGCCGTCCCAGAAGCCGGTGCGGTACTTGACGTCGACACCGTAGGCCGAGGTGTCCTGACTGATCACCAGCAGCTCCTTCACGCCGCCCTCGAACAGCGCCTTCGCTTCGCTGAGCACGTCGCCGACGGGCCGCGACACCAGGTCGCCGCGCATCGAAGGAATGATGCAGAAGGTGCAGCGGTGATTGCAGCCCTCGCTGATCTTCAGGTAGGCGTAGTGCCGCGGCGTGAGCTTGAGGCCCGCCACGCCGAAGCTGTTGGGCACCAGGTCGATGAACGGATCGTGGGGCTTCGGCAGGTTGGCGTGGACGGCGTCCATCACTTCCTGCGTGGCATGCGGGCCGGTCACGGCGAGCACGCTGGGATGCATCTGCCGCACCAGGTTGCCGCCTTGGTCGCCCGTCTTGGCGCCGAGGCAGCCGGTGACGATCACGCGGCCGTTCTCGGCCAGGGCCTCGCCGATCGTGTCGAGGCTCTCCCGGACCGCGTCGTCGATGAAGCCGCAGGTGTTGACGATCACCAGATCGGCGCCCTCGAAGCTCTTGGCGGTCTGGTAGCCCTCGGCGCTCAGCCGGGTCAGGATCAGTTCGGAGTCGGTAAGGGCTTTGGGGCAGCCAAGGCTCACGAAGCCGACCTTGGGGGCGGCTTTCGTGGCAGTTCGTTCGTGGGAGGCAACTTCGCTCATATTGCCCGTATTGTCCCAGCTATCGGCCGGGGCGGGGATTCAGGGGCGTTTGATGCCGAAGGCGCCCAGCACCTGCTCGGTGTTCTTCTGCATCTGCTCCTGCATCTGCAGGAAGACGTTCTTGGACTGCTCGACGTAGTTGCCCATGAGCCCCTGCAGCATTGGCGACTGCATGCTCATGAAGCGCGACCACATCTCCGGCGTCAGGCCTTCGGCCTTCTCGGCGAGTTGCGCCTGGACTTCGGTCATGGCCTGGATGTTCTTCTCGAGATAAGGGCCCATGTAGCCCTGCATCGCCTGCCCATAGAACCGGATGATGTTGGCCAGCACCTGCTCGGTGAACATCGGCGCGCCCCCCGCTTCCTCTTCGAGAATGATCTGCAGCAGGATGCTGCGCGTGAGGTCGTCGCCGGACTTGGCGTCGCGCACCACGAACTGTGCATTCTGTACCACCAACTGTTTCACCTCGGTGAGCGTGATGTAGGTGGACGTCTCGGTGTCGTAGAGCCTTCGGTTGGGGTACTTCTTGATGACACGTTGCACCGGCTTGACCCCGGACTTCTTGCTCTGCACTGCGCACTCCTCTACATGGAAGTCCATGTCATGCGAACGATTCTAGGTAGCGGTTTTGCTGCATCGCGACAAGGTTTACCCTGACCGCGCGCGGAGTGGCTCAATCGACGGTGGTCGCGTACTCGGCGCCGCATGCGTTGCAGGCGGCGGTCTCGGGACGTTCATCGCTGGCTTGCCGGAACCGCAGTGGATTCTTGTGGCCGTAGACCACCCAGCAACGCGGGCAGTGCTCGTGGCCGGCCGTCGGCAGGTAGGCGCGAGCGCGCTGTTCGGCACGCTCCTGCGTCACCGGCACGCCCTGGCGAAGTGCCCTTGCGATCTCGCGTGCGGCCATGGTCTCGGTGCGGCCGCTCGCATGGTCGTTGATACCGTAGACCGCACGCGCAAATTCCACCGGGGCCTGTTTGAGCAATGCGGCCAGACGTCGCTCGTCAGCGGCCCGATCGACGTATGTCGATCGCATTTTCATCAGATCGCTTGTCAAGAAAATCGAAAAGAAATGGCAGAACGGCCAAGGTAGCACAACAACATGGCCATGGTCTTTGTCTGCTTCAGCGGGTGGAATGCTGGAGGGAAGGAATTCTTCCCTGAATTTCCCCGAGAGCCTGAAGACTGGTCTTCTTCAGAGGGGAAACTTGGTAGGCGCGATTGGACTCGAACCAACGACCCCCACCATGTCAAGGTGGTGCTCTAACCAGCTGAGCTACGCGCCTAAGGATGTGTCCGAGAAGCCGCTATTGTAGCAGGAGAAAACACTGTTTTTCAGCGGCGGCGTGCAGATCGCACGCCGGCCACTGCCGTCACTGCCCCGAGCACCTGTGCAAGCCGGGCCGCGTCGGTGATCTCGACGGTGAACGTCATCCATGCCGTGCCCTTGACCGATTGCGTCTGCACGCCGATCACATTCATCTTCTCGCGCGCGAACACATCGGAGATGTCGCGCAGCAGGCCCTGCCGGTCCGACGCTTCCACCGCCACGTCGACGGCATACATCGGGGACTCGCCGCCCTTCGTGGCGCCCCACTCGACGTCGATCACGCGCCCGATGTCGCGCGAGGCCATCATGCGAAAGTTGCTGCAGTCGCTGCGGTGCACGCTCACGCCGTGGCCACGCGTCACGAAGCCGCTGATGGCATCGGGGGGTGCCGGCTTGCAGCACTTTGCAAGCTGCGTCATCAGCGACGAAACACCGACCACCAGCACACCGCCCTTGCCCGACTTTTCGCTGGCGCGCGGCTTCTTGAAGTGCACGCCGTCGTCGGGGTTGGGCGCAGGCTCGGGCGGACGCAGCAGCATCTCGATGTTGCGCAGCGAGAACTCGTCCTTGCCCACCACTTCGAACAGCTGGTCCGCCGACTTGAATCCGAGCTGCGACGCGAGGTCTTCGAGCCGCGTCGCGGTCTTGCCTTCGCGCTGCAGCAGCTTCTCGACCGCCTCGCGTCCGCGCGCCACGGTCTCGTGCGTGATCTGCGCATTGAACCAGGCGCGCACCTTGGCGCGCGCTCGGTGGCTGGCGAGATAGCCCAATTCGGCATTCAGCCAGTCGCGCGAAGGGCCGCCTTCCTTGGCCGCGATGATCTCGACCGTCTGGCCGTTCGACAGCGGCGTGTTGAGCGGCACCATCGCGCCGTCCACGCGCGCACCGCGGCACCGGTGCCCGAGCGAGGTGTGCACGGTGTAGGCAAAGTCGACCGCCGTAGCGCCCTGCGGCAACTCGACGATGGCCGCATCGGGCGTGAGCACGTAGATCCGGTCGTCGAAAAGCCCCTGCCCCTGCAGCCCGCCCGAGAGATCGCGCTCCCAGGCCAGCAACTGCCGCAGCACGGCGATCTTCGCGTCGTACTCGCCGCTGGCCCACACGCCCGCATAGCCCTTGTGGCCCGCTTCCTTGTAGGCCCAGTGCGCGGCGACGCCGTGCTCGGCATGGTCGTGCATTTCCTCGGTGCGGATCTGGATCTCGATCGGCTTGCCGGGCTTGCCGTCGACGAGTTCGCGCACCACGGTGTGCAGCGACTGGTAGCCGTTGGGCTTGGGCCGCGCGATGTAGTCGTCGAACTCCTCGTCGATCGGCTCGAAATGCGAATGCACCCAGGCCAGCGCGGCGTAGCAGTCCTTGACGTCGGGCACCACCACGCGCAGCGCGAGGATGTCGAACACCTGCCCAAAGTCGAGCGACTTGCCGCGCATCTTCTTGACGATGCTGTAGATGTTCTTCGGCCGGCCCTGCACGGCGGCGCGCACACCTTCGGCCTGCAGTTCGTTTTCGAGCTGCGAGCGCAGCTGCTCGACGTGGCCCTCGCGCTCGACGCGCTTCTCGTCGAGCAGGCGCGCGATCAGCTTGTAGGTCTCGGGCTCGAGAAAGCGGAACGAGAGGTCTTCGAGCTCCCACTTGACCTGCCAGATGCCGAGGCGGTTGGCGAGCGGCGCGAACACCTGCAGCGACTCGCGCGCCACGCTCTCGGGCGCCGGCCGCTTGCTGGCCGCCGCATGCCGCAGCGTCTGCAGCCGCGACGCCAGGCGCAGCATCACCACCCGCAGGTCGCGCGAGAACGCCAGCAGCATCTTGCGCACGTTCTCGGTCTGCGCGGCACCGGCGCCTTCGCCCAGGTGCTGCCCCTGCGAAGCCGAGCGCGCCTGCTCCTGCACCCGCACCAGCTTGGTGGTCTCGACGGCCAGCGCCGCGAAGTTTTCGCCGAACACCTTGGCGATCACTTCCTGCGGGCGGTTGAGGTGCGGGCAGGCATACACCAGGTAGCTCGCTGCCTGCATGGCCTCGGAGCCGCCCATCTTCGCGACGATCGCCGCCACCGCGTCGGCATGGGAGAGCGTGTTCTCGCCGGTGTCGAGGGTTTCGTCGGCGATCAGCGGCTCGGCAAATGCGCGCGCGCGCGCCAGCATGTTCGCCATCACCGGCGTGCGGTCGGCCGTGGCGGCGGACAACGGATAGTCGACCACGGCCAGCTCGGGCGTGGTGGCCGTTTGGAGGCTCGAGGACTCTCGCTTCACCTGGGACTCACTCGAACAGAAAGGAAATAACGGCGGACACCTGCGCGGCATCGACAAAGGTGGGCGCATGGCCCACGCCCTCGAACTCGACCAGCGCCGCGCGCGGTCCGCGCTGCGTCATGGCCTGCGCCGTGGCGCGCGACAGCAGATCGGAGTCGGCGCCGCGCGTCACGAGCGTGCGTGCCTCGATGGCGTCGTAGAGGCTCCACATCACGGCGCCACCATGCGCCGCAGCCTCCGGCGTGATGGCACGCAGTGCGATGGCGATGGCCGGGTCGTAGTGAAGCACGCGGGGGCCGGCCTCGCCGTCGTCGCCCGCACCATCGAGCTTCGCCTTGCCATCGGCCGTACGCCGGGACGCCGGCACCACCATGTGCCGCGAGAGCGCCAGCCACTCTTCACGCGTGTGCGGACCGAAGCTGGTAGAGATTGCCCACATCGCATCGGCGGCGGCCTCGAGGCTGTCATAACGGCCGCCCTGCCCCACGTAGGCCGCGATGCGCTGGAGTGCGGCGGCTTCGATCGTCGGGCCGACGTCGTTCACCACGAAGCGGCGTATCGGCCGCACGAGCGGCAGCTCGCGATGGCCTGCGAGCACGAAGCCGATCAGCCCACCCATGCTGGTGCCGACGTAGTCGAGCGTCTCGACCGGCTGTTCGCGGTGCAGCTGCGCGACCAGCGCGAGCATGTCGGCCGCATACACCGGCACCTGGTAGAGCGCGGGATCGCGCAGCCAGTCGCTGCGGCCGCGGCCAGCAACGTCGGGGCAGACCACGCGCACATCGCCGCCGGCCTGCGCCACGATGGCCCGGGCCAGCACGTCGAAGTCGCGCCCCTGCCGCGTCAGGCCATGCACGCAGACCACCACGCGCGGACTGCGCGCGTCGCCCCACTGCCAATAAGCCATGCGATGGCCGCCCTGGGCGTCATCGCACGCCACGTCACGAAGCGTCGGGTCGGTCATGAAAACGAAATCGTTCTGGTGCGGATAATGGTCTCGTCGCATCCTAATTCATCCGGAGATCCATCTTTATGCTTAAAGGCAAAACCGCGCTTGTCACGGGGTCCACCAGCGGGATCGGCCTCGCCATCGCGAAGACGCTGGCCCAGCAAGGCGCCCAGATCGTGCTCAACGGCTTCGGCGATTTCCTGGCGCCGAAGGCCCAGGTCGAAGCGCTCGGCGTGCGCGCCGAATACCACGGCGCCGACATGAGCAAGCCCGCCGAGATCGAGGACATGATGAAGTTCGCCGCCTCGGCATTCGGGCGTATCGACATCCTCGTCAACAACGCCGGCATCCAGCATGTCGCGAAAGTGGAAGACTTCCCGCCCGAGCGCTGGGACGCGATCATCGCGATCAATCTCACCAGCGCGTTCCACACGACGCGGCTCGCGGTGCCTGCGATGCGTGAAGCCAATTGGGGACGCATCATCAATGTCGCGTCGGCCCATGGGCTCGTCGCCTCGGCCCAGAAGTCGGCCTACGTCGCGGCCAAGCACGGCATCGTGGGGCTCACCAAGTCGGTGGCGCTCGAGACCGCCACCACCGGCATCACCTGCAATGCCATCTGTCCCGGCTGGGTGCTGACCGCGTTGGTGCAAAAGCAGATCGACGATCGCGCGGAACGCGAAGGCATGACGGTGGAACAGGCCAAGAACGAACTGCTCGGCGAGAAGCAACCTTCGCTGCAGTTCACCACCGTCGAGCAGCTCGGCGGCCTCGCGGCGTTCCTGTGCTCGCCGGCGGCCGACCAGGTGCGCGGCGTCGCCTGGCAGATGGACGGCGGCTGGACCGCCCAATAGCGGGCGACCAACGGGCGACCGGTCGCAGGCTACTTGAGTTGCACCGAGCCCGAGACGTTCACGATCACGCTGGTCTTGCCCGCTTCGACCGGCACCGGCGCATCGGCGTAGGACTTGGCAGCGGCGGCGGCCATCATGCGCGGGCGAATCGGGCCGCTGTCGTTCGCGTTCACCGATACCTCGCGCAGCGTATAGCCACTGAAGCCAAAACCCTTGGCGAGCTCGGTCGCCTTCTGCTTGAAGTTGTCGATCGCGATCGTCTGGGCCTCGGTCTCGCTCTTGGCGCGCTGCTCCCGGCTCAGCGCGAAGCCCACATTGCCGACGTTGAGCGTCGTGATTCGGCCCGCCGTCTGCGTGATGCGCGGGAAATCGCGGCCCTCGAGCACCATTTCGGCCGTGCCCTGCCAGCCATTGATCTTGCCCTCGCGCGTGTAGCGCGGCGAGAGGCTGAAGTTGCCGGTGCGCACGTCGAGCTGGCCGGGCTGGACGTTCTTCTTCGCTTCCGCCAGCGCGGCATCGACGGCCGTCTTGAGCTGCGACTGGACCGTTGCGGCATCGGCGGCGTCTCGCGTGGTGGTGAGCGTCATGCTCAGCAGATCCTGCTGCACTTCGACGGTACCCGTGGCCGTGAGCTGCAGCACGTTCTGCGGCGGCGCGGCCAGGTTCTGTGCCGTGGCGCTTCCGGCGGCTGCGACCAGTGCAATGACGGCCACGACGGATGTGAGTTTGTTCAAGGCAAGATGCTCCCTGCGATAGGTTGTTGGATGAAGATCACCGGCGGCCGCGCCGCTTCAGCGGCGCTGGCTGCGGGGCAAGGTCAAGGCGCGGGCGGCGGACATCGGCGGTTCCGGTGCGAGCCGCTCGGCCGCCTGCGATTCGGCCGAATGCATGGGCGCCGGGGTGCCCGGCGGGATCCATTGTGCCCGCACCTGCTGGCGCAACTCCTGGAGCTCGGCCGCCGTCAGCCGCCTGCCGGCCGCGGCTTCCTCACGCCGGATCTCGTCGCGCTGCGCGGCGCGGTGGGCGGCCACTGCCTCGCGCACCTCGCTGCGACGCGAATCGCCCACCCGGAGAAACTCACCCCCGCCGGCAACGGCCCAGGCAGGACAGCAAGTACATGCAACGACGATCGGCAGCGCGGGAATAAAGGTTCTCATTGAGCAAAGATCAGCAGACAGACCGACTTTGCCACTGCTGAGCTAACGTCGGATGACTAGACAGCGAGCGTCCGCAAGTTTTGTAACTTAGTGTCAAACCATAAGTAAAACCGGCTCAACCGGTCCCCAACGCCTTCAGAATCGGCGCTGTTACAAATTCATCGTTGTAGAAATGACTCAAGTTCCCGCTCGCACCGACAAGATCGTGATCGTCGACGACGACGCCCGCATCCGTGATCTGCTCCGCCGCTACCTGACCCAGGAAGGCTTCGAAGTGATCGTGGCCGAGGACGGCAAGGCGCTCAACCGCATCCTGTTGCGCGACACGGTCGACCTGATCGTGCTTGACCTGATGATGCCCGGCGAGGACGGCCTGTCCGTCTGCCGCCGCCTGCGCGCCGCCAACGATCGCACGCCGATCATCATGCTCACCGCCAAGGGCGAAGACGTCGACCGCATCGTCGGCCTCGAGGTCGGCGCCGACGACTACCTGGGCAAGCCGTTCAACCCGCGCGAGCTGCTGGCGCGCGTGCATGCGGTGCTGCGCCGCCGTCCGCCGCTCGAGGCGCCCGGAGCCCCGTCGACCGAGAACGAGACCGTGACCTTCGGGCCCTTCACCTTCGACCTCGGCTCGCGCACGCTCAAGAAGGACGGCGAGGAACTCTCGCTGACCACCGGCGAGTTTGCGATGCTGAAGGCACTGGTGCGCCATCCGCGCCAGCCGCTGTCGCGCGAGAAGCTGGCCCAGCTCGCGCGCGGCCGCGAGTTCGAGCCCTTCGACCGCAGCCTCGACGTGCAGATCTCGCGCCTGCGCAAGCTGGTCGAGGCCGATGCCGCGGCACCGCGCTACATCCAGACCGTGTGGGGCGTGGGCTACGTGTTCGTGCCGGACGGCACCGCCTGACCAAAACGAGGTGGTGGCCATCGGCCTGCAATCGGAAAGACACGACCCAGCCCAGGAAGACGGCGCCCAGGTCACGATGCCGAGCCCGCTCGAGGGCAGCGGGCAGCGTGGGCGCCGCCGGGGGCTGAAGCTCGGCTTCAGCCTTTTCTGGCGCACCTTCTTCCTGCTCGCGCTGCTGCTGATCGGCTGCACCGTGGCCTGGCTGCAGACTTTCCGTTCCCTCGAATACGAACCGCGCGCCATCCAGACCGCGCACCAGATCGCTTCGCTCGTGAACCTCACGCGCGCGGCGCTGGTGTACTCGGACGCGATCACGCGCGTGTCGCTGATCAAGACGCTGGCCGACCAGGAAGGCGTGCGCATCCTGCCGCGCGAACCCAACGACCGCTTCCAGCCCTACACCAGCGGCGCGCTCGACCAGCGCGTGACCGAAGAGCTCATGGAGCGGCTCGGCGACGGCACCACCGTGGCGAGCCGCGTCAACGACGAGGCCGGCCTGTGGATCGGCTTCACGATCGAGAGCGATGCCTATTGGCTGCTGCTCGACCCGACGCGCTTCAGCCGCGTGGGCGGCCGCACCTGGCTGGTGTGGCTCAGCACGGCCATGGCGCTGTCGCTGGCCGGCGCGGCGCTGATCACGCGCCTGATCAACCTGCCGCTCAAGCAGCTGTCGCGCGCCACCCTGCAGGTGCGCGAGGGCGAATACGAAGCCCATCGCCTCGACGAGAGCGCGCGCACCAACGAGATCCGCGCGGTCAACATCGGCTTCAACCGCATGGCCGACCAGCTCGCCAAGATCGAGCAGGACCGCGCCATCATGCTGGCCGGCATCTCGCACGACCTGCGCACGCCGCTCGCGCGGCTGCGTCTCGAGACCGAGATGAGCGTGCAGGACGAGGACGCGCGCGACCACATGGCCGCCGACATCGCGCAGCTCGACGCGATCATCGACAAGTTCCTCGACTACGCGCGCCCCGACCACGTGGTGCCGCGACCGGTGCTGCTGCGCGACGTGGTCGACGCCTGCACCTACGCCGTGCAGGACTACGAGGAGATGAACATCCGCGTCGACGTGGCGCCCGATCTGCGCGTGCTCGGCGACGAGGTCGAGCTCACGCGGGTGATCTCCAACCTGGTGGAGAACGCGCGGCGCTACGGCAAGACGCCCTCCACCGGCGTGGCCGACGTGGTCATCCAGGCGCAGGCCAACAACGATGCGGTGCTGATCAAGGTGCGCGACCATGGGGCCGGCGTCGATCCGGTGCTGCTGACCCAACTGACCAAGCCCTTCTTCCGTGGCGATGTGGCACGCACATCGGCCGCGGGCGCCGGTCTCGGGCTGTCCATCGTGGCAAAGAACATCGAGCGCATGGGCGGCACCTTCGCGCTCACTAGCACGCCGGGCCGCGGCCTGGCGGCGCACATCCGCATGCCGCGCGCGATGCCGGACGCGTAGGCGTCGGCGGCCCCGATGCTCAGCGGGCGCGGTGCAACAGCACCACCGCGCGCGCCTCCATCGCGCGGCCCTCGCCGACGGGCCCCAGCTTCTCGGCCGTCTTGGCCTTCACGTTGACCTGGCCGGGCACGAGCCCCAGCACCTGGGCAATGCGCTGGCACATGGCGCCGATATGCGGCGCGAGCTTGGGGGCCTGCGCGATCACGGTACTGTCGACGTTGCCGATCTCCCAGCCCTCGGCCCGCACCCGGCGCGCCGCCTCGGCGAGCAGCACGGCCGAATCCGCGCCGCGGAACTGCGCGTCGGTGTCGGGAAAATGCCGCCCGATGTCGCCCAGGCCCGCCGCGCCGAGCAGCGCATCGGTGATCGCGTGCAGCAGCACGTCGGCGTCCGAATGGCCCAGGAGCCCGGTGGTGTGCGGCACCTCGATGCCGCCCAGGATCAGCTTGCGCCCGGACACGAGCTGGTGCACGTCCCAGCCCTCGCCCACGCGGATGTCGAACGGTGCCGTCATGCCACGCCCTTCTTGCGCCCGAGCAGCACCGCTTCGGCGAGCGCGAAGTCTTCCGGAAAGGTGACCTTGAAGTTCTGCGCGCTGCCCGGCACCAGCAGCGGCGCGAGCCCGAGCGCCTCGATCGCGCCGGCTTCGTCGGTCACCGCGTCGCCGGCACGCTCGAGCGCATCGAGCAGCATGCCGATGCGAAACATCTGCGGCGTCTGGGCCAGCCATTTGTCGGCCCGCGGCAGGGTCTGCGACACCCGGCTGTCGGGCGACGACACCTTCAGCGTGTCGGCCAGCCGCTGCGCCAGCAGCCCGCCCACCGCGTCGTGCTCGCAGGCGGCGATCAGCGCCTCGACCTGGCTCGACGTGACGAGGCAGCGCGCCGCGTCATGCACCAGCACCCAGTCGTGCGCGCCGGCGCCCTTCTGCCGCAACGCCACCAGGCCGTTGCGCACCGTGGCCGCGCGCGTCACGCCCCCGACCTGCAACAGGTATTCGCCTTCGGCCGGAAAGCGCGGCAGCGCTGCCTGCAGGTCGCGGTCGTCCGGCGACACGACCACCGCCAGTCCCGCGAAGCGGCCCGCGAGCGCGCGAAAGGCCGCCACGGTATGGGCCACCATCGATGCCCCCGCAATCCGCTGGTATTGCTTGGGCTCGGCGCCGCCCGCGCGGTGGCCGGTGCCGGCGCAGGGAATCAACACGAAAAATCGGGACGACGAAGACATGGGGGCGGAACGCCAGCGGGTGCCGGCAAGCGGACAAGGGGCCGCCATTCTAGAATTGGCGGCTTCACACACCCCTCGCCACCCGGCGCGGGGTGTTGTGCATTCCAGTAAGCCATCCATGGACCTCCCCCACCTCACGGCGGGCAAGCGTTTCACGCTGCCGCGTCCCCCGATGTCGGCCGATGCGCTGCTGCTCGCGCAGCTCGGCATGCGCGAGAAGGCCGCCGGTCGCGCCACCGCGATGTTCACCGCCGACGCCAACGACGCGCAGCGGCTCATCGACGAGATCGCCTTCTTCGCGCCCGATCTGCGCTGCGCGCTCTTTCCCGACTGGGAAACGCTGCCGTACGACAGCTTCTCGCCGCACCAGGACCTGATCAGCGAGCGGCTCGCCACGCTCTGGCGCATCAGCCAGAAGGAAGCCGACGTGGTGCTGGTGCCCGCCACCACCGCCCTATACCGGCTGGCGCCGCCCGCCTTTCTGGCCGGCTACACCTTCCATTTCAAGGCGCGGCAGAAGCTCGAGGAATCGAAGCTCAAGGCCCAGCTCACGCTGGCCGGCTACAGCCATGTGACACAGGTGGTGAGCCCGGGCGAGTACGCGGTGCGCGGCGGCCTGATCGACCTGTTCCCGATGGGCTCGCTGGTGCCGTTCCGCGTCGACCTGTTCGACGACGAGATCGACTCGATCCGCACCTTCGACCCCGACACCCAGCGCAGCCTCTACCCCGTGCCCGAGGTGCGCCTGCTGCCGGGCCGCGAGTTCCCGATGGACGACGATGCCCGCGCGCGCTTTCGCAGCCGCTGGCGCGAGCTGCTCGAAGGCGACCCGACCAAGAGCCGCATCTACAAGGACATGGGCAACGGCGTGGCGACCGCGGGCATCGAGTACTACCTGCCGCTCTTTTTCGACGAGACGGCCACGGTGTTCGACTACCTCGGGCCCGACGCCACCGTGGTGCTGCATGGCGAGCTCGAACCCGCGTTCCAGCATTTCTGGCAGGACACGAACGAGCGCTACCGGCTCGTGCAGGGCGACCCCGAACGCCCGGCCCTGCCGCCCGAGGCGCTGTTCCTGAGCGCCGAGCAGTTCTACCAGCGCGCCAAGCCGCATGCGCAACTCGCCATCCGCGGCGACGTGCCCACCGAGACGCCCTATGCCGAGTTCGACCGGCTCCCGCCTTTCGCGGTGGTCCGCGGCGCCGAGGATCCGCTGGTCGGGCTGAAGGCCCACATCGCGGCCACGGCGCACCGCGTGCTGGTGATCGCCGAGAGCGACGGGCGGCGCGAGAGCCTGCTCGACTTCCTGCGCGCGAGCGGCGTGAGCCCACCGGCCTTCGACACGCTGGCCGAGTTCGAGGCCTCGGGCGACGAGAAGATCGGCATCGCGACCGCCGCGGTGGCCGCCGGCTTTGCCTGGCGCGAACAGGGCATCGACTTCGTCACCGAGACCGAGCTCTTCGCCACCGCGCCGACCACGCGCCGGCGCAACAAGAAGCAGGAGCAGGTCAGCGACGTCGAGGCGCTGATCAAGGACCTGTCCGAACTCAACGTCGGCGACCCGGTGGTCCACTCGGCGCACGGCATCGGCCGCTACCGCGGGCTGATCCACATGGACCTCGGCCAGGGCGTCGATGCCCAGGGCAAGCCGCTGCTGCAGGAAATGCTGCACCTCGAATATGCCGACAAGGCCACGCTCTACGTGCCCGTGTCACAGCTGCACCTGGTGAGCCGCTATACCGGCGTCAGCGCCGACGAGGCGCCGCTGCACAAGCTGGGTTCCGGCCAGTGGGACAAGGCCAAGCGCAAGGCCGCCGAGCAGGTGCGCGACTCCGCCGCCGAGCTGCTCAACATCTACGCACGCCGTGCGGCGCGCGAGGGCCATGCGTTCCGCTTTTCGGCCGCCGACTACGAGGTGTTCTCCAACGACTTCGGCTTCCAGGAAACCGCCGACCAGAAGGCCGCCATCCACGCCGTGGTGCAGGACATGATTTCGCCCCAGCCGATGGACCGGCTGGTCTGCGGCGACGTCGGCTTCGGCAAGACCGAGGTGGCACTGCGTGCCGCCTTCATCGCGGTCACCGGCGGCAAGCAGGTTGCATTCCTGGCGCCCACCACGCTGCTGGCCGAGCAGCACTACCAGACCCTGGTCGACCGCTTCGCCAAGTGGCCGGTCAAGGTGGCCGAGATGAGCCGCTTCCGCTCGGCCAAGGAGATCACCACTGCCGCCAAGGGCCTGGCCGAAGGCACGGTCGACATCGTGGTCGGCACGCACAAGCTGCTCTCGCAGTCGGTCAAGTTCAAGAACCTGGGGCTGCTCATCATCGACGAGGAACACCGCTTCGGCGTGCGCCACAAGGAGGCCATGAAGGCGATGCGCGCCGAGGTCGACGTGCTCACGCTCACGGCCACGCCGATCCCGCGCACCCTGGGCATGGCGCTCGAAGGCCTGCGCGACCTCAGCGTGATCGCCACCGCGCCGCAGCGCCGGCTGGCCATCAAGACCTTCGTGCGCAACGAGGGCACGGGCGTGATCCGCGAGGCGGTGCTGCGCGAACTCAAGCGCGGCGGACAGGTCTATTTCCTGCACAACGAGGTCGAGACCATTCAGAACCGGCGCCAGAAGCTCGAAGAGATTCTTCCCGAAGCGCGCATCGCCGTGGCCCATGGCCAGATGCCCGAACGCGAGCTCGAGCGCGTGATGCGCGACTTCGTGGCGCAGCGCTACAACCTGCTGCTGTGCTCGACCATTATCGAAACCGGCATCGACGTGCCCACGGCCAACACCATCGTGATGAGCCGCGCCGACAAGTTCGGCCTGGCGCAGCTGCACCAGCTGCGCGGCCGCGTCGGGCGTTCGCACCATCAGGCCTATGCCTACCTGATGGTGCCCGACACCGAGGGCCTTACCAAGCAGGCGGCGCAGCGGCTCGATGCGATCCAGCAGATGGAGGAGCTGGGCTCGGGCTTCTACCTCGCGATGCACGACCTCGAGATCCGCGGCACCGGCGAGGTGCTGGGCGAGAACCAGAGCGGCAACATGATGGAGATCGGCTTCCAGCTCTACAACGAGATGCTCAGCGAAGCGGTTCGCTCGCTCAAGGCCGGCCAGGAGCCCGACCTGCTCTCGCCGCTGTCGGTCACGACCGAGATCAACCTGCACGCCCCCGCCCTGCTGCCCGACGACTACTGCGGCGACGTGCACCTGCGGCTGTCGTTCTACAAGAAGCTCGCCACCGCCAAGACGCCCGACCAGATCGACACGCTGCTCGAGGAGATCGTCGACCGCTTCGGCAAGCTGCCGCCGCAGGCGCAGACGCTGATCGACACGCACCGGCTGCGCGTGCTGGCCCGACCCTATGGCGTGGTCAAGGTCGATGCGGCGCCGGGCATCATCCACATCACGTTCAAGAAGGATCCGCCGGTCGACTCGATGGCGATCATCCAGCTGATCCAGAAGAACAAGCACATCAAGCTCGCCGGCAACGAGAAGCTGCGCATCGAGCGCGAACTGAAAGAGCCGAAGGACCGTGCGCAGATGGTGCGCGATGTGCTGCGCAGCCTCGGACAACCCCTCGTCAAGGAAACCGCCCCCGCATGAGCGCTACAGAAATTTCGCCCGGCCTCGTCCTCCAGCGCGTGAAGCCGCCGCTGGCTCTCGCCGATTTCAAGCTGATCGCCTTCGACATGGATTCGACGCTGATCAACATCGAGTGCATCGACGAGATCGCCGACGCCGTGGGCAAGAAGGCCGAGGTCGCGGCCATCACCGAGGCCACCATGCGCGGCGAGATCAAGGACTTCAAGGAGAGCTTGCGCCGGCGCGTGGCACTGCTCGAGGGCGTGCCGGTCGCGGCGCTGCAGCAGGTCTACGACGAGCGGCTCCAACTCAACCCCGGCGCGGCCGAGCTGGTCGCGGCCTGCAAGAAGGCCGGGCTCAAGGTGCTGCTGGTGTCGGGCGGTTTCACCTTTTTTGCCAACCGCGTGAAAGACCGTCTCGGCATCGACTTCGCGCGCTCGAACCTGCTCGACGAAGCCGATGGCAAGCTCACCGGCCGCGTGGTGCAGCAGAGCTGGGGCGACATCTGCGACGGCGCCGAGAAGCGCCGCACGCTGCTCGAAGTGGCATCGCTCCTGGGCATTTCGCCGCAAGAGACCATTGCCGTCGGCGACGGCGCGAACGACCTGCCGATGATGGGCGAAGCCGGGCTGTCGGTGGCGTACCGCGCAAAGCCCAAGGTCCGCGAACAGGCCATGGTGGCCATCAACGAGGGCGGCCTCGACCGCCTGCTGGAGATCCTGCAATGAGCGGCACCGCCAACCCAACCACCCCGCCCACCCCGCCCGCCCCGCTCTACCGCGCCGATGCGCTGCGCGACTACGCCAGCGCCCTGCTGCAAAAGGCCGGCCTCGCCGCGTCGATGGCCGACAGCATCGCGCGCACGCTGGTCGAAGGCGACCTGCTGGGCCACGACACACACGGCCTCGCGCTGCTGGCGGGCTATGTGAAGGAGGTCGAATCGGGCGGCATGACGCCCGACGGCGCCCCCGAGGTGTTGTCCGATCGACCCGCCGCTGTGCTCTGGGACGGCAAGCGCCTGCCCGGCCCCTGGCTCATGGACCAGGGCATGGACCTGTTGATTCCGCGCGCGCGCGAGCTCGGCACCGCCTCGCTCGTGATCCGCCGCAGCCATCACATCGCCTGCCTCGCGGTGTACATGCTGCGCGCGCTGCAGGAAGACATGCTGATGCTGCTCGCCTGCTCCGACCCCAACACCGCCAGCGTCGCGCCCTTCGGCGGCACGCAGGCGGTGTTCACGCCGAATCCGCTGGCGATGGGATTCCCGCTCTCGCAAGGTGGCGTGATGGTCGACATCTCGGCTTCGATCACCACCAACGGCATGAGCAACCGCAAGCGCGCGGCCGGCGAGACCTTCGCGGAAGACTGGCTGATCGACGCCACGGGCCGGCCGACGAACGATCCGCAGGTGCTGTTCGACCAGCCACCCGGCACGCTGCTGCCGGTCGGCGGCCTGAGCCACGGCCACAAGGGCTACGGCATGGCACTGCTGGTCGAGACGCTGACGGCCGGTCTCGCAGGCCATGGTCGCGCCGATCCGCCCGAGGGCTGGGGTGCGACAGTCCACATCACGCTGCACGATCTGCAGGCCTTCGGCGGCAAGGAAGCGTTCCTGCGCCAGATGGACCACGTGGCGGCGCAGTGCCGCGGCAATGTGCCGATTGATCCCGCGAAGCCCGTGCGGCTGCCGGGTGAAGGCGGGCTGAAGCGGCGCGAGGCGCAAGCCGAAAACGGTGTGCGGCTGCATCCGTCGATCGCGCGTTCGCTGCAGGAGGCCGAGCAGCGGCACGGGCTGCAGCTGGCACAGGCGCTGCTCTGAGCGGGTATCAGTCCTCTTCGGCCGGCGGCTCGGCCGCATCGTCCCCCGCCGCGCGCGGCTGCCGCTTCCCCGCCTTGGCCAGGATCTCGACGTAGAACTGCGTGCCGCCCTCCTTCACGATGCCGTCGATGAGCCCCGTGATGGCCGACAGATGGACGGGTTCCGCGGATTCCTGCGCCGCGCCGAACCGGCAGTCGAAGTCCCAGAAGTCCGAGCCTTCGGGCAAGTCGCGCCGGCGCTCGCGCTTGATGTACTTGCGGATCTCGTGTTTGATGGCTTCGAGGAGCCGGTCGGGGTGCTTGCCCTCGACCTGAAGCTGAAAGGTTTTTCTCATGGTCGATCCTAACCCGCTGTGTACAGTCGGCGATTCAACGGAAAGCAGGTGAAGACATGGCGCGCGCGAACGACTGGGCAAGCAAGGTGATGGCATTGGTGAACGGCGGCAACGCACCTGCGGCCATCGCGCAGATCAAGGTCGCGCCCTCGGTCAAGGACCTGAAGGCGCTGCAGACCATCATGACGCTATCGAAAATGAAAGGCCGCTATCCGAACGTGGATGCGGCCATTGCCGACAACCTCGCGCTGCTGGCCGCGCCCCGCCTCCACCGCTCGCCCTGACGGACGAGGGCCTTCCTACAGGGCCTGGCCCAGGCGCTTCACGCCCTCTTCGATCTTCGCCAAGTCGGCCGTCGCGAAGCTCAGCCGCAGCGTCGCCACGTCGGGCTTCTCGGCAAAGAACGGCGCGCCGGGCACGAAGG
>NZ_JBDGJC010000002.1:0-811621 GCF_057657075.1 Variovorax sp. Soil_C_26 | reverse complement strand
CAAGGCGCCAAGCGCAAGCTGGACTGATGTCCAGCGAGCATTGGCAACGCCGCATGCGCCCTGTCTCGCGCAACCCTTCGGGCCGCCTGCGGCGCGGGGCCATGCCCAAGCCCGACCGCCTCCTATACTTCGACGATGCCCTGCCTCGCCACGCTCTTGCCCGTGCTTTCGCGCGCCGAGAGCACCCGTGCGCGCCAGGGCAGCCAAGCCCCCAAAAAACCAAAGCTCGTCTGACCGGAGCTGCGGTTCCGTCGTCGGATGAGCGACGGAACCTGCCAAGGCCTTGGCCCCGAATGGGTTGCGCGCGCACCGAACGATGACGGTTACTGTCCATCGGTCGATCCCGCAAGGAGGCCCACGTGCCGCAACAACCATCCGTTCCTATCGATCCCGCTGCCGATTTCTCCGGCCTCTGGATTCCCCTCGTTACGCCGTTCCATGACGGAGCGGTGGACCATGCCGCGCTGTCGGCGCTCACCCAGCGGCTCGCGGCCTATGGCGTGGCCGGCTTCGTGGTCTGCGGCTCGACCGGCGAGGCTGCCGCACTCGACGAGGCCGAGCAGCTCGCCGCGCTCGACACCGTTCATGCCGCCGCAGGCGGGCTGCCGATCGTCATGGGCCTGTCGGGCTACCACCTGGGCAAGACCACAGCCTGGGTGCGCCGGCTGGCCGAATGGCCGCTGGCCGGGCTGCTGGTGCCTGCGCCGCACTACATCCGGCCATCGCAGGACGGCCTGCGCGCGTGGTTCGGCGCCATTGCCGACGCCAGCACGGTGCCGCTGCTGGTCTACGACATTCCCTACCGCACCGGTGCGACCCTCGCGCGCGACACGCTGCTGGCGCTGGCCGAGCACCCGCGCATCCGCGGCGTCAAGGACTGCGGCGGCGACATGGCCAAGACGCGCGCGCTGATCGCCGACGGCCGGCTCCAGGTGCTCGCGGGCGAAGACCACCAGATCTTCGCGACCGTGGCCGAAGGCGGCGCAGGCGCCATTGCGGCCAGCGCGCATGTGCAGACGCGGCGCTTCGTCCAGGTGCTGCGCCTGCTGGCCGAGAACCGGCTGGTGGAGGCGCGCGCCGAATGGCAGCCGCTGCTGCCGTTGATCGCGATGCTGTTTGCTGAACCGAACCCCGGGCCGCTCAAGGCGCTGCTGGCACGGCAGGGGTCGATGCGCGACGAACTGCGCTTGCCGATGACGCGCGCCTCGGCGGCGCTGGGGGAGCGGCTCGCAGCGCTCGAGGCCGCCCTCAGCCGCCGGTGACCGGCGGGAAGAACGCGACCTCGGCACCTTCGTGCAGCGCGGCCGACTCGGCACTCATGACCTGGTCGAGCGCCATGCGCACCGCCCTGCCGCGTGCGAGCGCCGCGGCATGGGCGCCGCCGCGTGCGATGAGTTCGTCGCGCAGCGCGGCCAGCGTGTCGGCCGTGGTGTCGACGGTCTCGCCGCCCGTGGCGAGCGCCTCGCGCACCGAGGCGAAATAGCGGATGTGGACCTTCATGGGAGCAGCCTCGGTCAGGCCAGCAGCGAGGCCAGGGAAATGAAGTTGACGGTGTCGCCGGCCCGGATGGTCTGGCCGGGCAGGTTGTCGATGACGCCATCGCCCCAGACCATCGACGTCAGCACGCCCGAACTCTGGTTGGTGAACAGGTCGAGCCCGCCCGCGGCATTGCGGCGCGCGCGCAGGAACTCGCGGCGCCGGTCGGCACGCGGCCAGTCGAAGTCGGCGCGCATCGGCACGGGTTCGGGCGCCACCCGGCTTGCGCCCTGCAGCGTCAGCAGGAACGGGCGCACGAGCAGCAGGAAGGTCAGGAAGCTCGACACCGGGTTGCCGGGCAACCCCGTGACGTGGCAGCGCCCCTGCGCTTCGCCGCCGGCCCGCTGGATCGATCCGTAGGCAAAGGGTTTGCCGGGCTTCATCGAGAGCGACCACAACTGCAGGTCGCCGAGCGCCTGCACGGCGGCCTTGATGTGGTCTTCCTCTCCGACCGAGACGCCGCCGGTGGTGATGATCAGGTCGTTGCCTTCGGCCGCGCCACGCAGCGCCTCGATGGTGGCGTCGCGCCGGTCGGGCACGATGCCGAGGTCGTCGACCTCGCAGCCGAGCCGGTGCAGCAACGCGCGCATGAAGAAGCGGTTCGAGTTGTAGATCGCGCCGGGCTTCATGGCCTCGGGCGCGACCTCGCCGGGCATGACGAGTTCGTCGCCGGTGGAGAGCAGCGCCACGCGGGGACGCCGCGCCACCTGCAGGCGGTCGAGCCCCACGCTGGCCGCCAGCCCGAGCGCCGCGGGCGTGAGGCGCTCACCGCGGCGCAGCACCACGTCGCCGGCCGCCACGTCTTCGCCCGCACGGCGAATCCACTGGCCCGCGGCGGGCACGGCCGCAATGCGCACCGCGCCAAGGCCACCCTGCTCGGCCATGGCCTCGGTGTCTTCCTGCATCACGATGGCGTCGGCGCCCTCGGGCACCTGCGCGCCGGTGAAGATGCGCGCGGCGGTGCCGGCTGCAAGCGCGGTGCCGACGCTGCCGGCGGGAATGCGCTGCGCCACCTGCAGCACCGCGCCCGCGGCAGTGCAGTCGGCCGTGCGCACCGCGTAGCCGTCCATGGCGCTGTTGTCCTTCGGCGGCACGGTCAGCCCGGAGACCACGTCCTGCGCCAGCACGCGGCCGTCGGCGTCGAAGGTGGCGACGCTTTCGGCCGGCAGCTTCGGCTGCGCCTTGGCGAGCAGGATGGCCAGCGCCTCGTTGAGCGCCATCAACGGCGGGCGCGACGATATGGGAGAAGGCGGTGAATCAGCCATGGTGCCTCGGTTTGTAGTCGAAGCGATCGCCGCTGTCGATCAGCCACTGGGCGATGCCCTCGATGTCGTCGAGGTCGAACAGCGGCCGCTCGGTGGGCTCGGGCAGGCTCTCGGGCGCATTGGTGGCAATGGCGGTCACGAACGGATCATCGATGTACTGCAGGGGCCGCGGCTTCTGGCCCGGCTCGGGCGCGCGCCAGACCTCGATCTTGAGCAGGTCGCTGTGCTTGAAGCCCTCGACCAGCACCCAGTCGACACCGTCGTAGAGCTCGGCGATGAGCTCGTGCACCGACAGCTGCGCGGGCTGCTCGAATTCGCGGATCAGCGCCAGCCGCCGGTCGGACGCCACGACCACTTCGAAGGCGCCGGCCTCGCGGTGGCGGTAGGTGTCCTTGCCGGGGTGGTCGATGTCGAACTTGTGGTGCGCATGCTTCACGACCGAGACGCGCTGCCCATGGAGCCTGAGCACGGGGATCAGGCGCTCGACGAGCGTGGTCTTGCCCGAACCCGAATACCCGGAAAAACCGATCACCTTCATGACGAGTTCCTGAGGCCGCGCGTCAAGCGCGAGCCGAATGCTGATGCAAGGCGGCCATCACGACGTGCTGGCCGGCGCCGTTCAATCGCAGTTCTCGGCGATGTAGGCCTTCACGGCCTCCGCATCGGCCGCAAGCCTGACGACTCGCTTGGGCAGCGACTCGATGCCCTCGAACCTGGCCGGTCGCGGGGGCTCCTGCCCGAGCGCTTCCACCAGCGTGGCGGCGAACTTGATCGGCAGCGCGGTCTCGAGCACCACCATCGGCACGCCCGGCGTGAGGTGCTCGCGCGCGGTCTTGAGGCCGTCGGCGGTGTGCGGATCGATCAGCGTGGCGAAGCGCTTCTCGGTGTCGCGGATCGTCGCGAGCCGGTCTGCATGCGTGCTGCGGCCGCTGCGGAAGCCGAAGCGCTCGGCGGCCTGCGCGAAGACCGGATCGGCGCCGAGGTCGAACTTCGCCTCGCGGCCCAGCTGGTCGACGAACAGCGCGCGCAGCCTGCCGGCATCGCGCCCGACCAGGTCGAACACGAAGCGCTCGAAGTTGCTGGCCTTGCTGATGTCCATCGACGGGCTGGAGGTCTCGTGCGTGTCGGCGCCCGCGCGCACGCGGTAGACGCCGGTGCGGAAGAACTCGTCGAGCACGTCGTTCTCGTTGGTGGCGACCACCAGCGTGTGGATCGGCAGGCCCATCATGCGCGCCACGTGGCCCGCGCAGACGTTGCCGAAGTTGCCCGAGGGCACCGCGAAGCTCACGGGCTTGTCGTTCGATGCCGTGGCCTGGAAGTAGCCCGCGAAATAGTAGACCACCTGTGCGAGCAGCCGCGCCCAGTTGATCGAGTTGACCGTGCCGATGCGGTACTTGCGCTTGAAGCCCAGGTCGCTCGACACCGCCTTGACGATGTCCTGGCAGTCGTCGAACACGCCGGTGATGGCGATGTTGTGGATGTTCGCGTCCTGCAGGCTGAACATCTGCGCCTGCTGGAACGGGCTCATGCGACCGTCGGGCGAGGTCATGAAGACGCGCACGCCCTTCTTTCCGCGCATCGCGTACTCGGCCGCGCTGCCGGTGTCGCCGCTGGTGGCGCCGAGGATGTTGAGCTCGGCGTCGCGGCGGGCCAGTTCGTACTCGAACAGGTTGCCGAGCAGCTGCATCGCCATGTCCTTGAAGGCCAGCGTGGGGCCGTTCGACAGGGCTTCGAGGTAGACGCCGTCTTCGAGCTCGCGCAGCGGCACGATCTCGTCGGAGCCGAAGACCTCCGCGGTGTAGGTCTTGGCGCAGAGCGCCTTCAGGTCCGCCGGCGGAATGTCGTCGATGTAGAGCGAGAGGATCTCGAAGGCGAGTTCGGCGTACGGCAGGCTGCGCCACTTCGCGAGCGTGGCCGCGTCGACCTGCGGATAGTGCGCGGGCAGGTAGAGCCCGCCGTCCGGCGCGAGGCCCTCGAGCAAAATCTCGCAGAAGCGCTTGCGGTCGGGATGGCCGCGGGTGCTCAGGTAGTTCACTTCAACTCTTCCTTGCGGATGCGCACGATCGGCTGCAGCACCGTGGGCAGCGCCTGCAAATGCGCGAGCGCATCGTCCATCGTGCCTTCGCGCGCATCGTGCGTGAGGATGATGAGGTCGGTCTGGTTCGAGCCTTCGCCGCCCACTTCGTCGGCTTCGCGCTGCAGCACCGCGTCGATGCTGATGCCGGCATTGGCGAGCAGGCCCGTCACCTTGGCCAGCACGCCGGCCTCGTCGGCCACGCACAGGCGCAGGTAGTAGCTGGTGACGACCTCGGCCATCGGCAGCACCTGCAGGTCGCTCATCGCATCGGGATGGAAGGCGAGGTGCGGCACGCGGTGGGCCGCGTCGGCCGTGTGCAACCGGGTGATGTCGACCAGGTCGGCGATCACCGCGCTCGCGGTCGGCTCGCTGCCTGCGCCCTTGCCGTAGTAGAGCGTGGTGCCGACGGCATCGCCGTGCACCACCACCGCGTTCATCGCGCCCTCGACGTTGGCGAGCAGCCGCTTCGACGGCACGAGCGCCGGATGCACGCGCAGTTCGACGCCTTGGGCCGTGCGCTTGGTGATGCCGAGCAGCTTGATGCGGTAGCCGAGCTGCTCGGCGTACTTGATGTCCTGCGCCGCGAGCTTGGTGATGCCCTCGATGTGCGCCTTGTCGAACTGCACCGGGATGCCGAACGCGATCGCGCTCATGAGGGTGGCCTTGTGCGCGGCGTCGACGCCCTCGATGTCGAAGGTGGGGTCGGCCTCGGCATAGCCGAGGCGCTGCGCCTCCTTGAGCACGGTCGCGAAGTCGAGCCCCTTGTCGCGCATCTCGGAGAGGATGAAGTTGGTGGTGCCGTTGATGATGCCGGCGATCCACTGGATGCTGTTGGCGGTGAGGCCTTCGCGCAGCGCCTTGATGATCGGGATGCCGCCGGCCACCGCAGCCTCGAAGGCCACCATCACGCCCTTGGCATGGGCGGCCGCGAAGATCTCGGTGCCGTGCACCGCGAGCAGCGCCTTGTTGGCCGTGACCACGTGCTTGCCGGCCGCGATGGCCTCGAGCACCAGCTGCTTGGCGATGCCGTAGCCGCCGATCAGCTCGATCACGATGTCGATGTCGGGGTTGGCGATGACGGCGCGCGCGTCGGCCACCACCTGAACGCCCGCGCCCGCCACCTCGCGTGCGCGCGCCTGGTCGAGGTCGGCGACCATGGTGATCTCGATGCCTCTGCCGGCACGGCGCTTGATTTCTTCCTGGTTGCGCAGCAGCACCTTGAAGGTGCCGCTGCCGACCGTTCCTGCGCCGAGCAGGCCTACCTGGATGGGTTTCATGGGAGATTCGGGTTCAATGGTTTCGTAGAAATGGACAACAGGGCCCGCCGCCGCGCGGCGGCCTCGTCAGCGGCGCAGCAGCAGCGGTCGGCGAAGGCCTCACGCGCTCTTGCTGCGCAGGCGGTAGGTCTCCAGGAACATGGCGATGCGGTTGATGGCCTCGCGCAGGTCGTCTTCATGCGGCAGGAACACGATACGGAAATGGTCGGGCGTCGCCCAGTTGAAGCCCGTCCCCTGCACCAGCATCACCCGGGTTTCCTTCAGCAGCTCGAGGAAGAACTGCCGGTCGTCCTCGATCGGGTAGACCGCGGGATCGAGCTTCGGAAACATGTAGAGCGCGGCGCTCGGCTTGACGCAGCTCACGCCCGGGATCGCGGTGATGAGCTCGTAGGCCAGGTCGCGCTGGCGCCGCAGACGGCCGCCCTCGCCGACGAGGTCGTTGATGCTCTGGTAGCCGCCCAGCGCGGTCTGGATCGCCCATTGCCCCGGCACGTTGGCGCACAGCCGCATGTTCGAGAGCATGTTGAGGCCCTCGATGTAGTCGCGCGCGCGCTTCTTGTCGCCCGACACCACGAGCCACCCCGCGCGGTAGCCGCAGGAGCGATAGCTCTTGGACAGCGAGTTGAAGGTGAGCGTGAGCACGTCGGTCGACAGGCTCGCGATCGCGGTGTGCTTCACGCCGTCGTAGAGCACCTTGTCGTACACCTCGTCGGCGAAGATCACGAGGTCGTGTTCGCGCGCGATCGCCACGATGCGCTTGAGCAGGTCGTCGGAGTAAAGGGCGCCGGTCGGGTTGTTCGGGTTGATCACCACGATCCCCTTGGTGCGGGGCGTGATCTTGGCGCGGATGTCATCGAGGTCGGGCATCCAGCCGTTGGCCTCGTCGCAGAGATAGTGCACTGGCGTGCCGCCCGACAGGCTCGAGGCGGCGGTCCAGAGCGGATAGTCGGGCGCGGGCAGCAGCATCTCGTCGCCGTCGTTGAGCAGCGCGTTGGTGGACATCGCGATCAGCTCGCTCGCCCCGTTGCCCAGGTAGATGTCGTCGAGCGCGACGCCGGCGATGCCCTGCTTCTGGGTCTCGTGCATCACGGCCTTGCGCGCCGCGAAGATGCCCTTGCTGTCCGAATAGCCCGCGGATGCCGGAAGGTTGCGGATCATGTCCTGCTGGACTTCTTCCGGCGCGTCGAAGCCGAACACGGCGAGGTTGCCGATGTTGAGCTTGATGATCTTCTGGCCCTCTTCCTCCATCTGCTTGGCCGCATCCATGATGGGGCCGCGAATGTCGTAGAGCACATTGGCCAGTTTGGCCGATTTCCTGAACTGCTTCAAAGGGCCCTCCCGGGCGCGGGTTACTCGATGTCAAAAGGCCCTTGGAGGCCCCGTGTCACTGGGAAAACCTATAATTTGACCACAGTTCCCAGTGCACCGATGAAGCTCCAGCCCGACAAATCCGACGCCCAGGCCCTGACCGCTCACGGCCCCGGCTGGGTCGCGATCAACAACGAAAAGGTCGAGGGCAGCGTCGTCGTCGGCTCGCACGGGGAGCGTTTCGAGTGGAACTGCACCCGCTTCGACGAAATCGGCCCCGAGCACTTCGCGCAGCTCGCGGCGCTCGGCGCCGAGTTGATCATTTTCGGCAGCGGATCCCGCATCCGCTTCCCGCAGCCCGCCTGGCTCCAGCCGCTGATGGCCCGGCGAACCGGCGTGGAAACCATGGACACGCCCGCCGCCTGCCGCACCTACAACATCCTGGCCGGCGAGGGGCGCCACGTGGTGGCGGCCCTTCTGGTCGAGCCTGCAACCGGCAGCTGAGGGCCATTTCGAGGTAAAATACCGGGTTGCGAACAGGCCTGCTGCCCTCAGTTAGCAACGACCAATACGCCATGTCCGGGCGCGCGTCTACGCGCCGAGCCATGGCAACCAACGGAGAAAACAAGTTTCATGGCGATCGTTGTCAACAAACCCATTCCTGAATTCGACGCCAACGCCACGGGCGGCTTGAAAGTCTCGAATACCTCGCATCTCGGCCAAGTGCTGGTCATGTATTTTTACCCGAAAGATAACACCCCGGGTTGCACGACCGAAGCCATGCAGTTCCGCGACCGCTTCAAGGACTTCGAGAAAGCCGGCGCCACGGTGTTCGGCGTGTCGCGCGACAACATGAAGTCGCACGACGAATTCAAGGCCAAGCTCGAGCTCCCCTTCGAGCTCATCGCCGACACCGAAGAAAAAATGTGCCACATGTTCGGCGTGGTCAAGAACAAGATCATGTACGGCAAGAAGGTCAAGGGCATCGAGCGCAGCACCTTCCTGATCGGCGCAGATGGCATCCTCAAGGCCGAATGGCGCGGCCTCAAGGTGCCGGGCCACGTCGATGACGTGCTCAAGGCCGTCAAGGCGCTGAAGAAAGCCGCCTGAAAAGCCGACCGAGTTACAGCTTGCGCCGACTGTGCGCTTTTGCATCATGCCGTGGGGAATGCCCAACGGCTTGTGCAAAGAGCGCAGAACGCGTCACCTGCGGTGTGCATAATGGCCTCATGCCGTTGAGCTCCACGACCGCATCCTCCGAACGAAGCCGCCTGGCCCTCAGGCGGCTTTTTCGTTTTCCGGTTTCCACTTTCCTGCGAGCGACCTGACTCATGCCATTGCCTCCCGCCCCTACGAAACGCGCCGCACTGCTCTCGCCGGATGCGGTCGACGCACCCGCCCGCTCCACGCACAGGGGCTCGCGCCGCGCCGGCGATCAACGCGATGACGAGGCCGCGGCACCGAACCTGCCCCAGCCCCTCGAGTTGTTCGACAGCCCCGCCAGCGAGACGCCGGGCGGCGGCAACAGCAACAGCACAAACTCGCGCCCGCCACGCCGTGCGGCCACCAAGTCGCGGGCGGCGCCGTCGCACGTGAGCGCACCGCCGCAGCCCCAGCAGCCCGCCGCTGTGCAGGTCGAGACGCGCGTCCAGGCAGCGCCCCCCGCCCCTGTCGCGCCGGCCCCGCAGGCGCCGGCCCGCCCGAAGCGCGCCAGATCCACCGGCCCCGCCAAGCTCTTCGTGCTCGACACCAACGTGCTGCTGCATGACCCGATGTGCCTGTTCCGCTTCGAGGAGCACGATATCTTCCTGCCGATGATCGTGCTGGAGGAACTCGATGGCCACAAGAAGGGCACCACCGAGGTCGCACGCAACGGCCGCCAGACCAGCCGCACGCTCGACGCACTGGCCGCCGCGCAGGACGCCGACATCGACAAGGGCCTGAAGCTCGACACCACCGGTCATCGCGAGGCCGGCGGCCGCCTGTTCTTCCAGACCGCCCCGCTCGACTACGCTTTGCCGATCAGCCTGCCGCAGGGCAAGGCCGACAACCAGATCCTCGGCGTGGTGCACGCACTGCGCGACGAATACGCGAAGGAACAGCCCGGCCGCGCGAAGCGCGAAGTGGTGCTGGTGTCGAAGGACATCAACATGCGCGTCAAGGCGCGCGCGCTGGGCCTGGCCGCCGACGACTACCAGAACGACAAGACGCTCGAAGACGGCGACCTTCTCTATTCGGGCTCGCTCGCGCTGCCGCCCGATTTCTGGACCCGCCAGAGCAAGACCGTCGAGAGCTGGCAGAGCGGCAGCAACACCTTCTACCGCGTGAGCGGCCCGCTGGTGCCGAACCTGTACATCAACCAGTTCGTGTATTTCGAGGCGCCGGGCGAACCGAGCATGTACGCGCGCGTGACCGAGATCCGCGACAAGACGGCGGTGTTCAAGACGCTCAAGGACTACAGCTCGGGCAAGAACGCGGTCTGGGGCGTGAACACCCGCAACCGCGAGCAGAACTTCGCGATGAACCTGCTGATGGACCCCGAGATCGACTTCGTCACGCTCACGGGCACTGCCGGCACGGGCAAGACGTTGATGGCGCTGGCCTCGGGCCTCACGCAGGTGCTCGACGACCGCCGCTACACCGAGATCATCATGACCCGCGCCACGGTGAGCGTGGGCGAGGACATCGGCTTCCTGCCCGGCACCGAGGAAGAGAAGATGGGCCCCTGGATGGGTGCGCTCGACGACAACCTCGAATTCCTCGCCAAGGGCGACGGCGGCAACGCCGGGGAATGGGGCCGCGCCGCCACCAACGAGCTGATCCGCAGCCGCATCAAGATCAAGAGCATGAACTTCATGCGCGGGCGCACCTTCCTCAACAAGTACGTGATCATCGACGAGGCGCAGAACCTCACGCCCAAGCAGATGAAGACCCTGGTGACGCGCGCAGGCCCGGGCACCAAGATCGTCTGCATGGGCAACCTGGCGCAAATCGACACGCCCTACCTGACCGAGGGCTCCTCCGGACTGACCTTCGCGGTCGACAAGTTCAAGGGCTGGCCCCACAGCGGCCACATCACGCTGGCGCGCGGCGAACGCTCCCGGCTGGCCGACTTCGCGAGCGAGGTGCTCTGACGACGCCAGGCCTTCGGCAGCCGATCGGCCCGCAATGCGCCCTGCGCATTGCGGGCCTTTTCATTTGTGGAAGATGGCGGCGGCAGACAGGCTCCTGACAAGACGCTGTCAGGAGCCGCGCCGCACCATCGGGCTCCCTTCCACAGAAACGAAAGAGAGTCTTTCATGCAAAACGCCATCACCTGGTTCGAGATCCCGGTCGCCGACCTGGACCGGGCCCAGCGCTTCTACGAAACCGTGCTCGGCCGCGCATTGCGCCGTGAGACGTTCGGTGCCGAGGCGCTGGCCATGTTTCCCCACGACGAGCCTGCGACCGGCGGTTGCCTGCAACCCAGCACCAGCGGCAGCGCCGCACCGGGCAGCGGCATCCGGATCTATCTCGACTGCAACCCGAGCATCGACACCGTGCTCGGGCGCATCGCAGCGGCGGGCGGCGAAGTGACCGTGCCCAAGACCGAACTGCCCAAGGGCCTCGGCTTCATCGCCCACCTGCGCGACACCGAAGGCAACGAGGTCGGGCTGCACGCGCTCGCCTGAAGCATGGAACCTGTCCGTCAACCCCAAGCGGCGTTCCATGTGGCGGGCCTCACGGTCCGCACCACGAACGGCGACGAAAGCGACCCGTCGAGCGGCCGCCTCGCGGCGCTCTGGACTCGGTTCTTCGACCAGGAGATCTATGCCTCGACACCGCACCGCAATGCCGACAAGCGCCTGTTCGGCGTCTACTCGGGCTACGAATCGGATGCCCACGGCGCGTTCGACGTGACCGCAGGCGTGTCGGTGGCCGAGGGCGTGGGCAGCAGCGTGGCCATCGAGGCCGGCGACTACCTCGTCTTCACTGCGCGCGGCGAGATGCCGCGGCTGGTGATCGATGCGTGGCAGCGCGTCTGGGACTATTTCGAGGCGCACCCAGAGATCGTGCGCCGCTACCGCAGTGATTTCGAGGCCTACGACGGGCCGGATGCGGTGGCCATTCACATCGGGGTTGCATGACCCTGCCCTGCCCTTTTGCCGACTGACATCGATGCGCCGCGCCGACCGCCTGTTCCAGCTCGTCCAGCTCATCCGCGGCCGCCGGCTCACCACGGCCGCGTTCCTGGCCCAACGCCTCGAGGTGTCGGAGCGCACCGTCTACCGCGACGTGGCCGACCTGCAGCACCAGGGCGTACCGATCGAGGGCGAAGCGGGTGTGGGCTACCGGCTGGGCGCGGGCTTCGAACTGCCGCCGCTGATGTTCACGCAGGAGGAAGCCTCGGCGCTCGTGGCAGCGGCGCGCGTCGCGCAGAGCTGGGTCGATCCGGCGCTGGCGCGCAACATCGAAACCGGGCTCGGCAAGATCCTCTCGGTGCTGCCGCCGGCCGCGCGGGTCGGCGCAGAAGCACTCGCGCTCTACGCGCCCGGGATGGGGCTGGACGATGCAATGCGCGCCCGGCTGCAGGTGCTGCGCGAGGCGGTGGCGGCGCGGCAGAAGCTGCACCTGCGCTACCGCGACGTGTCGGGCGATGCGAGCGAACGCACGGTGCGCCCGCTCGGTTGTTTCTATTGGGGGAAGGTCTGGACGCTCTCGACCTGGTGCGAGCTGCGTGCCGACTTCCGCGCTTTCCGCCTCGACCGCATGGACGGCCTCGACGCGCTGCCCGAGCGCTTCCGCGACGAGCCGGGCAAGACGCTGGCCGACATGCTGCGCCAGCTCAAGGCACGGCACGCCGAGGAGAACCGGCCGCCGCTGCAGGCCTGATGCCCGCCCGGCAACCCATCGTCAGTAGTCGTCGCTGCCGCCGTAGCTCGCAAGGTTCTCGAATTTGGTGAGCGGCTTGAGGAACGCGAGCTTGACGGTGCCGGTGGGGCCGTTGCGGTGCTTGCTGATGATCACCTCGGCAACGCCGGGCTCCTTGCTGTTCTTGTCGTAGTAGTCGTCGCGGTAGATGAACATGATGATGTCCGCGTCCTGCTCGATGGCGCCGGATTCGCGCAGGTCGCTCATCATCGGGCGCTTGTCGGTGCGGCTCTCGACTCCACGGCTCAACTGCGACAGCGCAATCACCGGGCACTTGAGCTCCTTGGCGAGCATCTTGAGGCCGCGCGAGATTTCGCCCACGGCGGTGGCGCGGTTCTCGTCGCTCATGCTGCTCGACACGCTCATGAGCTGGAGGTAGTCGACCACGATCAGGCCGAGCCGCCCGTACTGGCGTGCCAGGCGGCGCGCGTTGGCGCGCAGCTCACTGGTCGTGAGGCCCGGCGTCTCGTCGATGTGCAGCGACACGTTGCGCAGCTTCTCGATCGCCTCGGTCAGGCGCGGCCATTCCTCGTCGCTGAGCTTGCCGGTGCGCAGGTGGCCCTGGTCGATGCGCCCGATCGAGCCGACGATACGCACCGCGAGCTGCGAAGCGCCCATTTCCATCGAGAAGACCGCCACCGGCAGGCCTTCGTTGAGCGCGACATGCTCTGCAATGTTGATGGCCAGCGAGGTCTTGCCCATCGAGGGCCGTGCGGCCAGCACGATCATGTCGCCCGGCTGCAGGCCCGAGGTCATCTTGTCGAACTCGTAGAAGCCGGTGCGCACGCCCGTGATGTCGTTCGGGTTCTCGGCCATCTCGGTCACGCGGTCGAGCAGTTCGACCACCAGGGCATCCATGCTCTGGAAGCCCTGCTTCATCCGCGTGCCTTCTTCGCCGATGTTGAAGATCTTCTGCTCGGCCTCGTCGAGGATCTTGTCGACCGACTTGCCCTGCGTGTTGAACGCATTGGTCGCGATCTCGTCGCTCGCCGACACCAGCTTGCGCAGGATCGAGCGCTCGCGCACGATCTCCGCATAGCGGCGGATGTTGCTCGCGCTCGGCACGTACTGCGCGAGCGAGTTCAGGTAGACCAGCCCGCCGATCTCCTCGGCCTTGCCGAGGCCCTGCAGCTGCTCGTAGACGGTGATGACGTCGGCCGGCTTGCTCGCGTTGATCAGGCCGCCGATGGCGGCGTAGATCAACTTGTGCTCGTGGCGATAGAAATCGCCGTCCACCAGCAGGTCGCCCATGCGGTCCCAGGCCCCGTTGTCGAGCAGCAGGCCGCCGAGCACGCTCGACTCGGCCTCGATCGAATGAGGCGGAATCCGGAGCTTGGCAACTTGGCGGTCGGCCGACGGGTCATTGTCGGCATAGGAGAAAACGGCGGACATGGACTTCCCTTGCAACCCTGCATGCTAAGCCGCGCACGCGATCGCGTGTGTGGACAAGGTTGTGAATAAACGGTGATCTTTCGGTGCACCGAACTGGAAAACCGGTGCGCAGAAATACAAAAGCCGCCCGAGGGCGGCTTTTGCGGGCAGCGCACCAGGCGCCGCGAAACGATCAGGCGGTTTCGCCGTAGACCGTGACGTTGATGTCGACCACCACGTCGGTGTGCAGCGAAACGCTGACCGTGGTGTCGCCGACCGTCTTGATCGGGCCGTTGGGCAGGCGAACTTGCGACTTCGCAACTTTGTAGCCTTGCTTGCCGAGCTCTTCGGCAATGTCGCCGTTGGTGACCGAGCCGAACAGGCGACCATCGACGCCGGCCTTTTGGGTCAGCTTGACGGTCGTGCCGCCGAGCTTCTCGCCCTGGGCTTGCGACTCGGCCAGCTTGGCGGCCGCAGCCTTTTCGAGTTCGACGCGCTTGGCTTCGAACTCGGCCTTGTTGGCGGCGGTGGCGCGGCGGGCGCGGCCCGTCGGGATCAGGAAGTTGCGGGCGTAGCCGTCCTTGACCTTGACGATGTCGCCGAGGCCGCCAACGTTCAGGACCTTGTCCAGAAGAATGATTTGCATGGTGCGGGCTCCTTAGACGCGGTGCTGGTCGCTGTACGGCACCATCGCGAGGAAGCGTGCGCGCTTGATCGCGGTGTTGAGCTGGCGCTGGTAGATCGCGCGCGTGCCGGTCAGGCGGGCGGGAATGATCTTGCCGTTTTCGCTGATGAAGTCACGCAGCGTGTCGATGTCCTTGTAGTCGATCTCTTCGACGCCAGCGACCGTGAAGCGGCAGAAGCGCTTGCGCTTGAACAGCAGCGACTGGGTGTTGCGCTTCGGGCGCTTGTCTTTGTTGAATTTCTTGAACGTGGCCATTTCGGGACCTCTTTTCGAAAATTAATTTTGCTGAAAATCCTGGATGTGCAGGACCGGATACTTGCCGTTGCCCGGTGTCGCGAGAAAGCCCTGAAAACGCCAGAGGCTCCCCATCGACTGACTTGCGAGCCGTTCGGCGACAGCGCCGAAGGCCACGGCCTTGAGGGCCGTTTTCACCTGCCTGGCTTTTCCTGCCTCCTGGAGCGTCGATTCGTGCTCGAGCTTCAGGTCGATGGCGGGAAGGCCGGCGGGCGTGTATCGCAAGGCTCCGAGTTCGGCGACAGAGGCGGTCAGCAGCAGCTGGTTGAGCCCGGTCGCCGCAGCAGCGGCAGCGGTCACGCCATCAGCTGTTGTTGTTGGCGGCGTATTCGGCCTGCTGAGCCTTGCGGGCTTCTTCGCGCTCGACCGTCTTCATCATCGACGAAGGACCGGTGTCGGCCTTCTTCTTCTGGACGGTCAGGTGGCGCAGCACGGCGTCGTTGAACTTGAACGCATGCTCGAGCTCGCCCATCACGGTTTGTTCAGCTTCGATGTTGACGCACAGGTAGTGCGCCTTGTTGAGCTTGTTGATCTGGTAGGCCAGCTGACGGCGGCCCCAGTCTTCAACGCGGTGGACCTTGCCGCCGCCGGCCGTGATCAGGCCCTTGTAACGCTCCAGCATGGCCGGAACTTGTTCGCTCTGATCCGGGTGGATCAGCAAAATGATTTCATAGTGACGCATGGCACTCCTTGTGGGTTCTTCCGGGGAAGAGAAAAAGCCACCTGCAGCGTCGGGCGCAGTGTGGCAAGGCAAAGCCGGCGATTATAGCCCTGTAGCGAGCACTACGGCAAGTCGACGCGGCTGGATCAGTCGTTGAGGGCCTGGTCGAGCGCAGCGGCCTTGTCAGGCCCGACTGCGGCGCGGATCTTGGGCGCCAGCGCGAGCAGGTCCTCGTAGCTCGTGGTGCCCTCGACCTGGAGGTTGAGCCGGAAACCCCTGAGCCCGAGGCCGCCGGTGAGCTGGGTGGCGATCGGGTAGGCGTCCTTGTAGCGCTGCTGCCTGCTGCGGCCCGGCGCTGCCGGACCCGGAGCGGGGGCGGCAGCCGCTGCAGCAGATGCCGCCGCCTCGGCCAGCGGCGCACTGCTGCTTTCGCCATGGCCGCCGGGCGCCTCGAGCAAACCGAGCAGGACCATCTGGTCGACGTCTTCGCGAGCAATGCCCATGCCGCCGGCCAGCACCTCCTCGATCGAGCGCTTGCCGTCGAACAGGATGAAGGCCGAGCGCTGGCGCGGCGACAGCGCCACCGATCGGTCCTTGAAGGCCTGCTGGCCGGCCGGAGTCTTGACAAGAATCATGTGGTCTTCCCCATCCGGGATACGCCCGTGCTCCTTCAAGTTTGTCACCAAATACGCATTTGGTTTCAAAAATACGCGCCAGCCGCGGGAATCCCCGCATGGGGATTTCCGCCATCCGAAGCCTCAGCGCTTGGCGAGCAGCTGCCAGGTGTCGATCACGCTGTCGGGATTGAGCGAGATCGACTGGATGCCCTGCTCCGCCAGCCAGAGCGCGAAGTCGGGATGGTCGCTGGGGCCCTGGCCGCAGATGCCGACGTACTTGCCTTCGGCCTGGCAGGCCTTGATGACGCGGCTCAGCAACGCCTTGACGGCCGGGTCGCGCTCGTCGAAGTCGGCCGCCAGCAGCTCGAGACCCGAGTCGCGGTCGAGGCCGAGCGTGAGCTGGGTCAGGTCGTTCGAGCCGATGGAGAAGCCGTCGAAGAACTTCAGGAACTCCTCCGGCAGCACCGCGTTGCTCGGCACCTCGCACATCATGATCAGCTTGAGCTCGTTCTCGCCGCGCTTCAGGCCGTGCTCGGCCAGCAGGTTGGTGACGCGTTCGGCCTGGCCGAGCGTGCGCACGAACGGCACCATGATCTGCACGTTGACCAGCCCCATGTCGTTGCGCACGCGCTTGAGCGCCTCGCACTCCATCGCGAAGGCTTCGCCGAAGTCCTTGCTCAGGTAGCGCGCGGCACCGCGGAAGCCGAGCATCGGGTTCTCTTCCTCGGGCTCGTAGCGGCTGCCGCCGATCAGCTTGCGGTATTCGTTCGACTTGAAGTCCGACAGGCGCACGATCACCTGCTTGGGCCAGAACGCGGCCGCGATGGTCGCGATGCCCTCGGCCACCTTGTCGACGTAGAAGGCGCGCGGCGAGGCATGGCCCCGGGCCACCGACTCGACGGCCTTCTTCAGGTCGTTGTCGACGTTGGGATAGTCGAGGATCGCCTTCGGGTGGACGCCGATGTTGTTGTTGATGATGAACTCGAGTCGCGCGAGGCCGACGCCGTGGTTCGGCAGCTGCGCGAAGTCGAACGCGAGCTGCGGATTGCCGACGTTCATCATGAGCTTGATGTCGATCTCGGGCATCACGCCGCGCTGCACCTCGGTAACCTCGGTCTCGAGCAGGCCGTCGTAGATGAAGCCGGTGTCGCCCTCGGCGCAGCTCACCGTCACCAGCGTGCCCTCCTTCAGCAGGTCGGTGGCATCGCCGCAGCCCACGACGGCGGGAATGCCGAGCTCGCGCGCGATGATGGCCGCATGGCAGGTGCGCCCGCCGCGGTTGGTCACGATGGCGGCGGCGCGCTTCATCACCGGCTCCCAGTTGGGATCGGTCATGTCGGTCACGAGCACGTCGCCGGCCTGCACCTTGTCCATCTCGCTGATGCTGTGCACCAGGCGCACTGGGCCGGTGCCGATCTTCTGGCCGATCGCGCGGCCTTCGGCGAGCACCGCGCCCTTGCCCAGCAGCTTGTAGCGCTGCTCGGCCTTGCCCTGCTGCTGGCTCTTCACGGTCTCGGGACGCGCCTGCAGGATGTAGAGCTGGCCGTCGGTGCCGTCCTTGCCCCACTCGATGTCCATCGGCCGGCCATAGTGCTCCTCGATGACGAGCGCGTATCTGGCGAGCTGCTCGACGTCTTCGTCGGTCAGCGAGTAGCGGTTGCGCTGCTCGGCCTTGACGTCGGTGGTCTTCACGAGCTTGCCGGTGGCCTTCTTCTCCTCGGGCGTGGCGAACTCCATCTGGATCAGCTTGGAGCCGAGGTTGCGGCGGATCACCGCGCGCTTGCCCGCGCGCAGCGTGGGCTTGTGGACGTAGAACTCGTCGGGGTTGACGGCGCCCTGCACCACGGTTTCGCCCAGGCCGTAGCTCGAGGTGATGAACACCACGTCTTCGAAGCCCGACTCGGTGTCGATGGTGAACATCACACCGGCCGCGCCGAGGTCGGAGCGCACCATGCGCTGCACGCCCGCCGACAGCGCCACCACGTCGTGCGCGAAGCCCTTGTGGACGCGGTAGCTGATGGCGCGGTCGTTGTAGAGCGAGGCGAAGACTTCCTTCATCTTGTGCAGCACATCGTCGATGCCGACCACGTTGAGGAAAGTCTCCTGCTGGCCTGCGAACGAGGCATCGGGCAGGTCTTCAGCCGTGGCGGACGAGCGCACCGCGAACGAGGCTGAAGGGTTGCCTTCGCTGAGCTTCGCAAAGGCCTCGGCGATCGCCTTTTGAAGGTCGGCCGGGAAAGGTTGCGCTTCGACCATGGCGCGGATCTCGGCGCCGGCGGTGGCCAGCGCGCGGACGTCCTCGGTGTCGAGTGCAGCGAGCTTCTTGCTGATCTTGTCGGCCAGCCCGTCGTGTGCCAGGAACTGGCGGAAGGCATGCGCCGTGGTCGCGAAGCCCGTGGGCACCCGCACGCCCTGCGGCAGCTGCGAAATCATCTCGCCGAGGCTGGCGTTCTTGCCGCCGACCGACTCGACGTCGGTCATCCTCAGGTTTTCAAACGGTACGACCAGGGCGGTCGCGTCGAAAAGTGCAGACATGGGAAAGCTCCAGAAGTTGAAACCGGTGCGGCATGCAGGCGGCGCGGCACGATCGTTCTCGTTGCTCTGGGTGCGGTCGCGGCGTGCATGGAGAAGAAGAATTCTGAACGGGCAGGCGGATTCCCGATAATGGGCCGGATTGTAGGGGGGGCGGGATGGCCCGCGCCGCAGGACAAGGCCGCAAGACATGACCACACGCACAGTTTTCTTCATTTCGGACGGCACGGGCATCACCGCCGAGACCTTCGGCAACGCCGTGCTGGCGCAGTTCGAGATGAAGCCGCGCCATGTGCGCCTGCCCTTCACCGACACCGTCGACAAGGCGCACCAGGCGGTGCGGCAGATCAACCACACGGCCGAACTCGAGGGCGTGCGCCCGATCGTCTTCACGACGCTGGCGAACATGGAAGTGCTGGAGGTGATCGAAACCGGCTGCAAGGGCATGCTGCTCGACATGTTCGGCACCTTCGTGCGCCCGCTCGAGATCGAGCTGGCCATGAAGTCGAACCACCGCATCGGCCGCTTCAGCGACGTCAGCAAGAGCAAGGAATACGACGCCCGCATCGCGGCCATCGATTTCAGCCTGGCCCACGACGACGGCCAGAGCAACCGCGACCTCCAAGGCGCCGACGTGATCCTGGTCGGCGTGAGCCGCAGCGGCAAGACGCCGACCTCGCTCTACCTGGCCATGCAGCACGGCCTGAAGGCGGCCAACTACCCGCTGATCCCCGAGGACTTCGAGCGCCGCCAGCTGCCGCCCGCGCTGATGCCCCACCGCAAGAAGATCTTCGGCCTCACGATCCAGCCCGAGCGGCTGAGCCAGATCCGCAACGAGCGCCGGCCCGACTCGCGCTACGCCAGCCTCGAGAACTGCCGCCACGAGGTGAGCGAAGCCGAGGCCATGATGCGCCGCGCGGGCATCCGGTGGCTCTCGACCACGACCAAGTCGATCGAGGAAATCGCCACCACCATCCTGCAGGAACTCAAGCCCGAGCGGCTCACGTACTGAGCCGCCGAGGCGGCCGGCTCAGGCCGGTGCCGACGTGCGGATCAGGTGGTCGAAGGCCCCCAGCGCCGCCTTCGCGCCGTCGCCGGCCGCGATGATGATCTGCTTGAACGGCACCGTGGTCACGTCGCCTGCCGCGAACACGCCCGGCACCGAGGTCTGACCGCGCGCATCCACGACGATCTCGCCGTGCTTCGTGAGCTCGACCACGCCCTTGAGCCAATCGGTGTTGGGCACGAGGCCGATCTGGATGAACACGCCTTCGAGCTCGACCTTCTTCAGTTCGCCCGATGCGCGGTCCTTGTAGACCAGGCCGTTGACCTTCTGGTCGCCGGTGATCTCGGTGGTCTGCGCATTGGTGAACACGTCGACGTTCTTCAGGCTGTGGAGCTTGCGTTGCAGCACCGCGTCGGCGCGCAGTGCCGTGTCGAACTCGATCAGAGTGACATGGCCCACGATGCCGGCCAGGTCGATCGCCGCTTCGACGCCGGAGTTGCCGCCGCCGATGACCGCGACGCGCTTGCCCTTGAACAGCGGGCCGTCGCAGTGGGGGCAGTACGCCACGCCCTTGTTCTTGAACTCGTGCTCGCCGGGCACGTTGATGTTGCGCCAGCGCGCGCCGGTCGAGATGATGATGGACTTGCTCTTGAGCGAAGCGCCGCTTTCAAGCTGCACTTCGATCAGGTCATTGCCGGGCACCAGCGCCTTGGCACGCTGCAGATTCATGATGTCGACGTCGTAGTCGCGCACATGCTCCTCGAGCGCGTGGGCGAACTTGGGGCCTTCGGTTTCCTTGATCGAGATGAAGTTCTCGATGCCGAGCGTATCGAGCACCTGGCCGCCGAAGCGCTCCGATGCCACACCGGTGCGGATGCCCTTGCGCGCCGCGTACACGGCGGCTGCGGCACCAGCGGGGCCGCCGCCGACGATGAGCACGTCGAACGGGTCCTTGGCGGCGATCTTCTTGGCTTCGCGCTCGACGCCGCTGGTGTCGATCTTGGCGAGGATTTCTTCCAGGCTCATGCGGCCCTGGCCGAACTCGGTGCCGTTCAGGAACACGGTCGGCACGGCCATGATCTGGCGTTCCTTGACCTCGTCCTGGAAGGTCCCGCCTTCGATCATCGTGGTGCGGATGCGCGGGTTCTGCACCGCCATCAGGTTCAGCGCCTGGACCACGTCGGGGCAGTTGTGGCAGGTGAGCGAGACGTAGATCTCGAACTCGAAGTCGCCATCGAGCGCCTTGATCTGGTCGAGCACGGCTTGCTCGACCTTGGGCGGGTAGCCACCGATCTGCAGCAAGGCAAGGATCAGCGACGTGAATTCGTGGCCCATCGGCAGGCCGGCGAAGCGCGGGCCGTGGTTCTCGCTCGGCCGGTTGATCGAGAACGAGGGCTTGCGGTGGCTGTCGTCGCGGCTTTCGGTCAGCTTGACGAGCGGCGAGGATTCGGCGACGTCCTTCAGCAACGACAGCATCTCGCCCGAGGCCTTGCTGTCGTCGAGCGAGGCGACGATCTCGATCGGCTGCGTGGCGCGTTCGAGGTAACTCTTCAATTGGGCTTTGGTGGCGGTGTCGAGCATGAGGAACTCTCTTTCGATAACTGGAAACTATCAACCAAGGGACAAGAAAGCCCGGGGCCTCGTGAGCGCCCGGGCTTGCGCGCGGTACGCCTTAGATCTTGCCGACGAGGTCGAACGACGGTGCGATGGTCTTGTCGCCTTCGTTCCACTTGGCCGGGCAGACTTCGTTCGGGTGGGCGGCCGTGTAGACCGCTGCCTTCAGCTTGCGCAGCGTTTCCTTCACGTCGCGGGCGATTTCGTTCGAGTGCACTTCGGCGGTCTTGATGATGCCGTCGGGGTTGATCACGAAGGTGCCGCGCAGTGCCAGGCCTTCTTCGGGGATGTGCACGCCGAAAGCGTTGGTCAGCGCGTGGGTCGGGTCGCCAACCAGGGGGAACTTGGCCTTGCCGACGGCCGGCGACGTGTCGTGCCAGACCTTGTGCGAAAAATGCGTGTCGGTGGTCACGATGTAGACCTCGGCGCCCAGCTTCTGGAACTCGGGGTAGTTGTCGGCCGCGTCTTCGACTTCGGTCGGGCAGTTGAAGGTGAAGGCCGCCGGCATGAAGATCAGCACGGACCACTTGCCCTTGAGCGTCTCGTCGGACACATCGATGAACTTGCCGTTGAGGTAGGCCTGGGTCTTGAAGGGTTGGACTTGGGTGTTGATCAGGGACATGGTGATTCCTTGGATGCTGCGGGTGGACAAAAGTAACTGCGAGCCATGAGTATAACTACCAATCCATATCTTTCAATAGTCACTATCTATTAAAAGTATTGGCGCTTGCTATGTTCTCGATGGCCGCGCCGAGGATCGAATACGAACGTGTATCACCCTCACACGCATGCAGACCAGTGGCGTATGGGATTGCTTGCAAGTGCTTACCCGCCCCTCTGACAATCGGGGCTTCCAGAATAAACACAAGGAAGAAATCATGAAGGGCGACCCCAAGGTCATCGAGCATCTGCAGGCGCAGCTCAAGAACGAGCTGACCGCGATCAACCAGTACTTTCTGCACTACCGCATGCTCAAGCACTGGGGCCTCGACAAGCTGGCCAAGAAGGAATACGAAGAGTCGATCGGCGAGATGAAGCACGCCGACAAGCTGATGGACCGCATCTTCATGCTCGACGGCCTACCGAACCTGCAGGACCTCGCCAAGCTGAACGTTGGCGAGGACGTGCCCGAGATCCTGGGCTGCGACCTCGGCGCCGAAACCGGCGCACAGGCCACCATCAAGGACGGCATCGCCTACTGCGAAAGCGTGCGCGACTACGTCTCGCGCGACCTGCTGCAGGAAATCCTCGACGACACGGAGGAACACATCGACTTCCTCGAAACCCAGATCGAACTGATCGGCAAGGTCGGGCTGCAGAATTACCTGCAGTCGCAGATGGGCGAGCTCAGCTGATCGACCAAGCACATTGCTTTTCATCCAAAACGGGACTTCGGTCCCGTTTTTCGTTGTGTTTTTCGTTGCTTTACCTAGCTTTCTTTAACGCGAATAACAGTCATTCTCATTTGCACCCTACAATCCGCGCCTTCGATGAATGCTGCCCGCCCCGACACCCGCCGCCGCGCCTACTGGCTCAAGACCTTGCACGAATGGCACTGGGTGAGTTCGGCGATCTGCCTGGTCGGCATGATTCTGTTCAGCATCACCGGCTTCACGCTCAACCACGCCGGACAGATCGAAGCCAAGCCGGCCATCACCACCCGGAGCGGCACCATCGACGAGGCGCTGCGCACGCAACTCGAGCGTCAACTGCCTGACGCCAAGGCCCGGAACGGGCGCGCACCCGTTCCGCCGGCTTTGCAGGCCTGGGTGAAGACGCAATGGGGCATTGCCACCGCCGGCCCCGACGCCGAATGGTCCGAAGACGAAATCTACCTCTCGCTCCCGCGCCCCGGCGGCGATGCATGGCTGCGGTTGAGCCTGGCGGATGGCGGGATCGAATACGAGCGCACCGACCGCGGCTGGATTTCCTACCTGAACGATCTGCACAAGGGTCGCAACACCGGCGCCGCCTGGGGCTGGTTCATCGACATCTTCGCGGCCGCGACGCTGGTCTTCTCGATCACCGGCCTGTTCATTCTCAAGATGCACGCGGGCAACCGCCCTTTCACCTGGCCGATGGTCGGAATGGGCCTGGTCGTACCGGTGCTGCTTGCGCTGCTGTTCATCCACTGACCTGCCTGCGCTTCATCGATTCACGAAAGAGGTTTTCCGTGCACCTTCGCCACTCCCTTGCCCCCATCGCCGCGTCGGCGCTGTTCGCGGCCCCGGCCCTTGCCGCCGGCCTCTCCGCCACCATCGAGATTCCGCGACTGAACGTCTCGGAGTACCACCGCCCCTACGTCGCCGCGTGGATCGAACGGGCCGACAGTTCCATGGCCGGCACGCTGGCGGTCTGGTACGACGTTCGGACCAAGACCAACAACCCCGAAGGCGAAGGCACCAAATGGCTCAAGGACCTGCGCCAGTGGTGGCGCCGCGGCGGCCGCGAACTCGCGATGCCGGTCGACGGCGTCTCGGGCGCCACCAAGCCCGCGGGAAAACATGCACTGAACTTGAGCGAAGGCTCCGGCGCCATGCCCAAGCTGGCGCCGGGCGCCTACAAGTTCGTGGTGGAAGCCGCGCGCGAAGTGGGCGGGCGCGAGGTGGTGAGTCTGCCGTTCCAGTGGCCGCCGTCGGCTGCCACCGAAGCCGCGGGCAGCGGCAAGGAAGAACTGGGCGAGATCAAGCTGCAGCTCAAGCCCTGATCCCCCAGCCCGCCCGGCCTCGGCCTCGTTCATTCATCGCTCGCTCCTTCAAGGATTTTCCATGACCCGCTTCATGCTGCGCACCACCGCTATCGCCATCGCCCTGTCTGCGGCCTCGCTGTCCCAAGCCCACAACGCCTGGCTGCTGCCCTCTTCCACCGTGTTTTCCAAGGCCGACACCGTGACCGTGGATGCCGCGGTGTCCAACGACCTCTTCGTGGCGAACCATGCGCCGCTGCGCCTGGAGGGCCTGCAGATCACCGCGCCCGACGGCAGCATGGTGAAGGCCGAGAACGAAGCCAAGCTCAAGCTGCGCAATGTGTTCGACGTGCCGCTCTCGGCACCAGGCACCTACCGCATCGCCGTCGTCAATGCAGGCCTGTTCGCGAACTGGAGGGACAAGGCCACGGGCCAGCCCAAGCGCGCGCGCGGCACGGCCGAGACCATCGGCAAGGCGATTCCGGCAGATGCACAGGAGCTCGCCATCACGCAGTCGTCGGGTCGCATCGAAACCTTCGTGACGGTCGGCAAGCCTTCACCGCTGCAGCTCACCGGCCAGGGGCTGGAGCTGATCGCCTCGGGCAGCCCCACGGACCTCGTCAAGGGCGAGAAGTCGACCTTCACGCTCCACCTGGACGGCCAGCCGGCCAAGGACATCGAGGTGACGCTGACGGCAGGCAATACGCAGTACCGCGACAAGCTCGAAGAGCACAAGCTCAAGACGGACGACAAGGGCCAGTTCAGCGTCACCTGGCCGAGCGCCGGCATGTACTGGCTCGATGCCAGCATCAGGGACGACAAGGCCACAGTGCCGCAGGCCAAGCAGCGCCGCCTGAGCTACGCGGCCACGCTCGAAGTGATGCCCTGACCGGGCCTGCCGCCTTGGGCATTTCGTTCAGCACCTGGCGCGCAGGCGGCTATGCCAACGCGGCCACCCCGCGCGCCGCAGACCCCGCGACGCTGCAGCAGCTCGCCGGGGAGACGATGGGGACCACTTGGTCGCTGCGCTTCGACAACCCGCGCATGCTGCCGCTGCGGGACGTTCGCGATGCCGTCCAGGCATCGCTGGACCGAGTGGTCGCCCAGATGAGCCATTGGACGCCGGATTCGGACGTCAGCCGGTTCAACCGCGCTCCCGCCGGATCGACGCACATGCTGCCGCGCGAATTTGCGCGGGTGATGGGCTGCGCGTTGCATTGGGCCGACGCGAGCGAAGGGGCGCTCGATCCGAGCGTAGGGCCCCTGGTCGCCTGCTGGGGGTTCGGTCCGGCCGCGCACGCCGGCTGCAGCACCGCGGCCGTGCCCGATCCTCGAGCGCTGGCCGAAGCCCGTGCACGCACCGGGTGGAAACGCCTGGCGTTCGATCCCGCGCTAGGCGCGCTGCTGCAGCCGGGTGGCGCGGAGCTCGACCTGTCGGGCATCGCCAAGGGGTTCGTCGTGGACCATGGCGTGGAAGCGCTGTGTGCACTCGGCCTGGCCGACCTGCTGTTCGAAGTTGGCGGCGAATTGCGCTGCGTCGGGCGACGCCCGGGCGGCCAGCCATGGCGCGTGCGCGTCGATGACGGGCAGGCGCATGCCGCGCGCAACATTGCACTCGCCGACATGGCGATCGCCACCTCGGGCGACCGCTGGCACAGACGCACGGCCGGCGCTCGCCACTGGTCCCACACCATCGACCCGCGCACCGGCGAGCCGGCGGCGCATGCGCTCGCCAGCGTCACGGTGCTGCACGCGCAATGCATGCAGGCCGATGCGCTGGCCACCGTGCTCACGGTGCTGGGCCCAGACGACGGCTTCGTTTTTGCGGAACGGCACGGCATCGCCGCGCTGTTTGTGCGGCATGCCGACGCGGCAGCGCCGCCCGTTGCGCACGCCACGCGCACCTGGCCAGCCCCCACCGACGCCAACGAAGCCATGCGCGCATGAGCGAGATGGTTGGGCGAGCGCTGGGTGCGTCGGTCACCGTGGCGGCCTACACGGCCCTGTGCGCATCGATCTACCTGCGCGAGCGACGCCGGCGGATCGCCGTCGCGCGGGAGGCGGCCGAGCTCTCGGGCCACGCCGGCAACCCTGGCGATACGCACGACATGGCGGCGGCGCCGGTGCTCGTTCTGTTCGGCAGCCAGACCGGGCAGGCCGAAGCGATCGCGTGGGAGACGGCGCGGCAATTGAGCGCGTCGGGAATGCCCAGTCGCGTCATGGAATTGAATGCGCTCGATGCGGCAACGTTGGCCAGTGCGCGACGCGCGCTCTTCGTTGCCAGCACCTACGGCGAGGGCGACGCGCCGGACGGCGCGAGCGTGTTCGCCGAGAGGGTCATGCCATCACCGCCCATCCTGGCGAGGCTGCGCTACGCCGTGCTGGCCTTGGGCGACCAGCAGTACGCGGCGTTCTGCGGTTTCGGCCGCGCGCTCGACGAATGGCTGAGTGCAGCCGGTGCCGTGCGCGAGTTCGAGCGCATTGAAGTCGACAACAGCGATCCCGACGCGCTGGCGTCATGGCACGCGCGCTGGGGCGCAAAGGCTGCACCTGCCCAGGCGTACGGCACCAACGAGGCCTTCTCGCCCTGGCGCATCGTGTCGCGCGTGCTGCTCAACCCCGGCAGCGCCGGCGCACCCGTGTTCCACCTGGGCTTGGTGCCGCAGGCGGGCCCGATGCCGACATGGTTGTCCGGTGACCTGGCGCAGATCCGCGTTGCCGGCGATCCTTTACGCCCGAGGGACTATTCGATCGCGTCCCTGCCCGACGATGGCGAGCTGCAGTTGCTGGTGCGCCAGGCACCACATCCCGACGGCACGCTCGGTGCGGCCTCTGGATTGCTCACGTCCACCCTCGCAATCGGTAACACGGTGGCGCTTCGGCTTCGACCGCACCGCGGGTTTCGGCTCGAAGGCAACGAAATGCGCCCGCTGATTCTCATCGGCAATGGCACCGGACTGGCGGGCTTGCGGGCGCACCTGCGCGCATGCGCGGCAACGGGCAACCATGGCCACTGGCTGGTGTTCGGCGAGCGCCAGGCGGCGCATGACTTTTTCTACCGCGAGGAAATTCAAGCTTGGCAGACCAGCGGCGTGCTGCAGCGCGTTGATATGGTGTTCTCGCGCGACCATGAAGAGCGCCGCTACGTACAGCACCAACTCCTGCGTTCTGCCGAATCCCTCATGCAATGGCTCCACTCGGGCGCAGCCATCTACGTGTGCGGCAGCCTGCAGGGCATGTCGGCCGGGGTGGACGCCGCACTGAGGCAGATTGCAGGCGACAAAGTCGTTCACAAACTCACCGCTTCTGGTCGCTATCGTCGAGATGTTTACTGATTTTGGCGTCATTTGTTGCCTTCTGGCAACAATTCGCACGAAGGTTGTAATGCAAATGGAGTCTGACTGCCTCGACAAACTACGAATGCCTATCATTCTTATCGGTCTACAGAAATAGACCGCTCACCCAGCCAGTCTGCCCGTTTCTCCCAAAGAAATTCGTTGCCAGGACACAGCCAGTCGAGTCCTCGCCGCCACCTTTGGAGAAACATTTCATGGCCTACATCAAAGCCCGCAAGCGCGCCATTGCCCGCGCCGTCCCTCATTTTTCAGGCGCTGCCGCCGCAACCTTGATGGCCATCGCGGCCCCCGGCGCGTTCGCGCAGTCCACCCTTCCGGAAATCCGGGTGCAAGACTCGTCGGTGGTCGATTACAAGACGGACGCCTCCGCCAACACCAAGTTCACGGCGCCGCTGGTGAACACCCCCCAGACCCTGCAGGTCATCAAGGAACAGGTCATCCGCGAACAAGGCGCGACCACGCTCACCGAAGCACTGCGTAACAGCCCCGGCGTCGGGACGTTCTTCCTCGGCGAGAACGGCAACACGACCACCGGTGACGCCGTCTTCATGCGTGGTTTCGACAGTTCGAGCGCCATCTTCGTCGACGGGATTCGCGATCTCGGCTCCGTGTCGCGCGACACCTTCAACATCGAGCAGCTCGAAGTGGTCAAGGGTCCCGCAGGCACCGACGTCGGCCGCACGTCGCCCACCGGCTACATCAATCTCGTGACCAAGAGGCCCACGCTGGAAAACAGCTTCACGGGCTCTGTCGCATTCGGCAGCGCCGACTTCAAGCGCGGCAGCGTCGACTGGAACAAGTCGCTCAGCGGCGAGAACGGCATTGGCGCGGCATTCCGCCTGAACGCCGTGATGGCAGACGCTGGCGTTCCCGGACGCGATTACGTAAGGAACAAGCGCACGGGCATTGCGCCGTCGCTCGCCCTCGGCCTGAACAGCCCGACGCGCTTCTACTTCGACCTGCTGCACGTCAAGCAAGACAACGTGCCGGACGGCGGCGTGCCCACCATCGGCCTGCCCGGCTACTCGTCGCCGGACCCGAAGCGGGGCTACCTGAACACCGCGCAGCGCGTCGATTCGCGCAACTTCTACGGCACCAGCTCGGATTTCGACAACGTGAGCACCGACATGTTCACGGCGCGCGTCGAGCACGACCTGACACCGGACGTCACGATCCGCAACACCACGCGCTTCGCCAAGACGCAGCAAGACTACATGCTCAATGCGTTCATGAGCAACACGGCCAACCTTGTGACGCCCAACGCGCTGCTGCCGCTCGGCTGGACCCTGGCGCGTACCCTGCCGACCAACAAGGACCAGGAGAACACGATCTTCACGAACCAGACGAACGTGAGCGCCAAGTTCGACACCGGCAGCGTCGGCCACAGCCTCAATGCAGGTCTGGAACTGATTCGGGAAAAGCAGGATTCGAACGGCTACTACAGCCGCAATGCGCGCGTGTTCGATGTGCCGGGCATTGCCAACAGCGGCGAGTTCACGGCCGCCAGCCTGTATGCACCGAATCCAAACGTGTTCGGCTACAACCGCGTCCGCAACGGCACCACCGCCTCGGGCGAGACCACCACCATCGGCGCTTACGTCTTCGACACGGTGAAGTTCAACGAACAGTGGATGCTCACCGGCGGCCTGCGCTATGACCACTACTCCACCCGCTACGATGCGACGACCCTGAATGCCAAGAGCGGCGTGCTCACCCCGAACAACCTGAAGCTCTCGGACAACCTCGTCTCGGGCAAGCTCGGCCTGGTCTACAAGCCGACCACCAACAGCAGCATCTACGCCGCCTACGGCACGGCCGCCCAGCCCCCAGGCGGTGCCAACTTCCAACTGGCTGCCGGCGGCACCGGTCGCAGCGCAGGGCGCACCGACTTCCTGCCGCAGAAGGCCAAGACCTACGAACTTGGCACCAAATGGGAGGTGCTCAACAAGCGCCTGGCCTTGACCGCCGCCGTGTACCGCACCGACGTGAGCAACGAAGTGGTCCAAGACACCGTGACCAGCGAGTACAACCAGACTGGCAAGAAGCGCGTGCAAGGCATCGAGCTGGGCGTCTCGGGCGCCATCACCGACAACTGGGGCGTCACCTCGGGCTTCACCACGATGGACACCAAGGTACTGAGCGGCCCGTCGGTGCTGGCAGACGGCTCCACCGCCCTTGCCTACACCCCGAAGAATGCGTTCACCCTTTGGTCGACCTACCAGCTCCCGTTCGGCCTGACCGTCGGCGGCGGCGCGCGCTACAACGGCAAGCTGCTGCGCGGCAAGGATGGCGCCGTCGGCACGCCGGCCTATGTCGACGCGTACTGGGTGTTCGACGCGATGGCCTCGTACCGGATCAACAAGAACGTCGACCTCCAGTTCAACGTGTACAACCTGTTCGACAAGGAATACGTGGCGTCCATCAACAAGAGCGGCTACCGCTACACCCCGGGCGCACCGCGCACCTACAAGGTCACGGCGAACTTCGCCTTCTGATCGCTGGGGCGTGCTGCGCGTCTGGCGCAGTGCGAAACCGAAGCCCTGGCCCCAGCCGGGGCTTTTCCATTGCGGAGTTATCGAAACATGATGCTGCATGTTCCCAATGTGCTGAGCCCGGTCCAGGTCCGCGACATGCGCACCGCACTGGCGGCGGCCGACTGGACCGACGGGCGCGAAACGGTCGGCGACCAGGGCGCGCAGGTCAAGCGCAATCGCCAATTGCCGACGCAGTCGCCCGTTGGGCGCGAACTCGGGAAGGTGGTGCTCGCCGCCTTGGCCCGCAACGCGCTGTTCTTCTCGGCCGCGCTGCCGCTGCGCTTCGTACCGCCGCTGTTCAATAGCTACGAAGGCGGCGAACACTACGGCCTGCACGTCGACGGCGCGGTGCGGGCCATGCCCGACGGGGCGCAACAGCTGCGCACGGACCTCTCGTGCACCCTCTTCCTGTGTGAACCCGACGAATACGAAGGCGGTGAACTCGAGGTGCTCGACACCTATGGTTCGCATGAAGTGAAGCTGCCCGCGGGCGACCTGATACTTTATCCGTCGAGCAGCCTGCACCGCGTACATCCCGTGACAAGCGGCGCACGCATCTGTTCGTTTTTCTGGCTGCAGAGCCTGGTGCGCAGCGACCAGCAGCGCAGCATGCTGTTCGAACTCGATCAGACCATCAGCAAGCTGCGCGTCCGACTCGGGGAATGCGAGGAGACGGTGGCGCTCACCGGCCACTATCACAACTTGCTGCGACTCTGGTCAGAGGTGTGACGCGTACTTTTTGGGCTTTGCGACCCCTCGTACGCCCAGTCACACCATAGTTATTGCAAATGCGACGGATTCTTATTTATAATCATGCTACCTCATCAGCCAGCCAACTGCCGCTTTCACAGCCATGATCGTTTGCGTCTGCCGCCGAGTCTCCGACCGTGAAATCGCACGTCATGTGCGTGCCGGCATGACTTTCGACGAAGTCCAATTCGAGTTGGGCGTCGCCACCCAGTGTGGTCAATGTGAAGGCTGTGCGCGCGACGTCGTTGCGCAGTGCAGCGCCTCCCATCCGGTCGCCGCGTTGAATCGCGAGCCGGGCTCGAGGGCGATCCAGCTTGCCACCTCCATCTCGGAAAGCAAGGCATGGAACTCTTCTCGGCACTCGGCGGCAGCCTGATTCTCGTTGCAGGTTCGGTCTGGTGGATCTTTCGTAAGTAGACAGTCGTCGTAGCGGTTTTGCTGCAATCGGGGCCTGCGTCAGGCAGGCCCGCATTCGAATTGGTTGATCGTGTCTGACCGCTTTGCCCCCCCTCCTTCCGTTCTTGGCCTCTCGCGCAATGCCGTCATTGCCGGGGGCGTGATCCTGTTTCACGCGGCCGCGCTGTGGGCGCTGCAAAGCGGCCTGCTGCGCAAGGCGGCCGAAGTGGTGGTTCCGGTCGAAATCCTGAGCCAGTTCATCGAGCCGCCCAAGCCGGCACCGCCGCCACCACCACCCCCGCCTCCGCCACCTCCCGCACCCAAGCCCAAGGCCGTGAAGCCGCCGCCGCGCCCGGTGGCCATTCGCGAACCCAAGCCGGTTCCCGCACCGGCCGCGCCGGTCGGCGTGCCCGAGCCGCCGCCGCCGGCGCCCGCGCCGGTGGTCGAAGCCCCACCGCCGCCTGCGCCACCGGCCCCGCCACCCGCACCGCCGGCACCCCAGACGATCGAGATCACCCAGGGCCAGACCCGTTACGTGAGAGAGCCCCGGCTGGTCTACCCGAGCATGAGCAGGCGGCTGGGCGAATCGGGCACCACCGTCGTCTCCATCTTCTTCGATAGCGAAGGGCTCGCCAAGCGAGTCGAACTCTTCAAGTCGAGCGGCTTCGAGCGGCTCGACGAGGCGGCGCTCGCTGCAGCCCGCACCGCGCAGGTCACGCCCTTCCGGCAAACCGGCGGCAACGCGCAGACCACCTATGTGCTGCGGGCGCCCTTCTCATTCAAATTGAACTAACTTTCTCTGGAGCAACTTCGTATGGATTCCCAATTCGGCTTGATGAACGTCTGGAACCAGGGCGATTTCGTCACCAAGGCCGTCGCGGTGCTGCTGATCGGCATGTCGCTCGCGTCATGGATCGTGATCGTCATCAAGGCCCTCGACGTCATCAAATACAAGCGACTCGCCAAGCATTCGCAGGACTTCTGGCACAGCGAGGATTTCGCGACCGCGCTCAACAAGCTCGGCGGCGACGACAGCAACCCGTTCCGCGCGCTGGCACTCGAAGGCCGCGAGGCGGCTGCGCACCACCGTAACACCAAAGCCCACCTGCATGACGCACTCGACGTGAGCGACTGGATCACGCGCTCGCTGCGCAACGGCATTGACGCCTTCACGGCGCGCCTGCAGACCGGTCTCGCGATCCTGGCCTCGGTCGGTTCGACGGCGCCGTTCATCGGCCTCTTCGGTACGGTGTGGGGCATCTATCACGCGCTCATGAGCATCGGCTCGGCCGGCCAGGCCACCATCGACAAGGTGGCAGGCCCGATCGGCGAGGCGCTGATCATGACGGCGCTCGGCCTCGCGGTGGCGATTCCCGCCGTGCTGGGCTACAACGCGCTGGTGCGCGGCAACAAGTTCGTGCTGACCAAGCTCAACAGCTTTGCCCACGACCTGCACGCCTACTTCGTGACCGGTGCACGCGTGCAGAGCGGCAGCGGCGACGCCGTCGTGCTTCCGCTGAAGAAGGGCTGAGCACCATGGCTTTCGGAACCCAGGACGAACCCGACGAGGTAATGAACGAGATCAACATGACGCCGCTCGTCGACGTCATGCTGGTGCTCCTGATCATCTTCATCATCACCGTGCCCGTGATGAAGCATGCGGTCAACATCGATCTGCCCCGCGCCAGCAGCGAGCCCGAGCAGCAGAAGCCGGAGAACATCCTGTTCAGCATCGCGGCCGACGGCTCGTACCACTGGAACGAGCAGAAGATCGACGACAGCGAACTGGCCGGCCGCCTTGCCGCCGAAGCGGTGAAGGAACCGCAGCCCGAACTCCACATCCGCGGCGACAAGGAAGTGCGCTACGAACGCGTTGCCAAGGCGATGTCGCAGGCGCGCGAAGCCGGCGTGCGGAAGATCGGCTTCATTACCGAACCCGACGCAAACTAGTTCACGGGCGATGAGAAAAAAATTGATCGCGGCGATTGACTTATCAATGCGAATCATTATCATTCACTCATCGCTTCGATAAGGGGATTTCAGATGCAAGCCAAACCGAACGCCTTTTCCGTCCTGAGCCACCCGTCGCTCGACCAATCGGGCGGCGGCCATGCGTCCATTCAGGCGGCGCGTCCCGCGCCCACGGTCGAGAGTGCTCAGCTTCTCAAGGGCAGCAAGACCGTCGGCATCATGCACAACGGCTCCCTCTATCGGCTCCAGGCCACCAAACTCGGCAAGCTGATCCTGACCAAGTAAGCAGGTTCAGCCCGCCCCTCGCGCAAGTTTCATCGTGGGGCGACTCGAGGAGATTCCATCTCCGAAGGGTCGTTTTTTGCTAGCCATCGGTTCGCCGACTAGCCATGCTTTTTTTCACGCTGATGTCCAAACAGAAACGCCGACCCAAGGGTCGGCGTTTTGCTTAGGCGCCAGGTTGTCAGAGGCCGAGGGCCGCGATGCCCGCCTTGGCGATCTGCGCGTCCTCGTTCGACTTCACGCCGCTCACGCCGACGGCGCCGATCACTTCCCCGTCCTTCACGATCGGCACGCCGCCTTCGAGCAGGCCCTGCACCGCAGGTGCGGTGAGGAAGGCGCTGCGGCCACCGTTGATGATGTCTTCGTAGACCTTGCTTTCGCGGCGCCCCATGGCGGCCGTGTGGGCCTTGGCCGGCGCGATGTGCGACGAAAGCGCCGCTGCGCCGTCGAGGCGCTGCAGCCAGAGCAGGTTGCCGGCATCGTCCGAAATGGCGATGGTCACGGCCCAGTTGTTCTTGAGCGCTTCGGCTTCCGCGGCGGCCGCGATGGCCTTGACGTCTGCGAGTTCGAGGAAGGACTTGGTCTTCATGATGAGGTCGGGTAGCTTAAAACCCCACAGCATAACGGCCAATGCGCACCGCGCCGCCGGCAGCCTTAGGATCATCGCCCGTACGGTCTTTTCGGGGGCCCTCTTGCAGCCCCCTAGAATGAGCCCAACTGCGTTTGCAGTAACCCATAGGAGCTACGGCCATGAACGACCGCGTAACGACCCTCGACAATTCCGCCGGCTACGGCCAGGTGCTGCCGCAGGCTGAACGCCAACGCGTCCTGCGCAACACTTACTGGCTGCTCGCACTGAGCCTGCTGCCCACGGTGCTGGGCGCCTGGATCGGCGTGAGCACGGGCCTCACCCGCTCCCTGACGGGCGGGCTCGGCCTGATCGTCTTCCTCGGCGGCGCCTTCGGTTTCATGTTCGCCATTGAGAAGACCAAGAACTCCGCGGCCGGCGTGCCGGTGCTGCTGGCCTTCACCTTCTTCATGGGCCTGATGCTGTCGCGATTGATCGCGATCGTGCTGGGCTTCAAGAATGGCCCCGACCTCGTCATGACGGCGTTCGGCGGCACGGCCGGCGTGTTCTTCGTGATGGCTTCGCTCGCCACGGTGATCAAGCGCGATCTGTCCGGCATGGGCAAGTGGCTCTTCGTCGGCGCGATGGTGCTGCTGGTGGGCTCGGTCATCAACGTGTTCGTCGGCTCGTCGGCCGGCATGATGGCCATCTCGGTGGCCGCGATCGGTATCTTCTCGGCCTTCATGCTCTATGACCTGAAGCGGATCATGGACGGTGGCGAGACCAACTACATCAGCGCCACGCTCGCGCTCTACCTCGACCTGTTCAATGTGTTCCAGAGCCTGCTGGCACTGCTGGGCCTTGCCGGCGGCGAGCGCGACTGAAGAAGAACGTGCCTCTGACAAAAAGGGCCCGCGAGGGCCCTTTTTTCATGCGAGGTCGAAGACCGCGATCGACTCCACGTGCGCCGTGTGCGGGAACATGTTCACCACGCCCGCGAAGCTGCAGCGGTAGCCGGCCTGGTGCACGAGCAGCCCGGCGTCGCGCGCCAGCGTGGACGGATTGCAGCTCACGTAGACGATGCGCTTCGGCGGCGTCCAGCCGTCGGTGCGCAGCTCGGGCTGCAGGTGCAGGTCGGCCATGGCCTTGGCCAGCGCGAAAGCGCCCTCGCGCGGCGGATCGACCAGCCACTTGTCGGCAGGGCCGTCGGCGACCAGCATCGCCGGCGTCATCTCGAACAGATTGCGTGCGACGAAGCGGGTCGGCGACAGCGCGCGCCTCGCCGCGGTGGCAGGCTGGTTCCTGCTGAAGTTGGCGCCCGCGCGCGCAACCAGCGTGTCGCTGCCTTCGATGCCCAGCACCTCGCGCGCGCGGCTGGCCAGCGGCAGCGTGAAGTTGCCGAGCCCGCAAAACCAGTCGATCACGCGCTCGTCGGGCTGCACGTCGAGAAGCCTGAGCGCCCTGCCGACCAGCGCCCGGTTGATGTGTGGATTGACCTGGGTGAAATCGGTTGGCTTGAACGGCATCGTGACGCCGAACTCCGGCAGCTCGTACGAGAGCAGCTCGCCCACGTTCTCCTCGAGCAGCTTCACCGTGTCCGGCCCCTTGGCTTGAAGCCACCACTGGATGCCGGCGTGCTCGGCGGCAAAGGCCTTCAGCCGGTCGACGTCGCCGCCGGACAGCGGCTCCAGGTGGCGAAGTACGAGCGCGATGGTGCCGAGCACGGTGGTGCCCGGCGCATCGCCGCAGGCGAGCTCGATCTGCGGACAGGTGTCACGCGCATCGAGCGAGGCGATCAGTGCGCGCAGCGGCATCAGCATCGCGCTGACGGTCTTCGGCAGCACCGGGCATACCTGCATATCGGCTAGGTAGCGGCTCTTGCGTTCGTGGAACCCGATGAGCACCGTGCCCTTCTTGACCACGTGGCGCACCGAGAGCCGGGCGCGGTAGCGGTAGTGCCATGCAGGGCCTTCCATGGGCCGCAGCACGTTCTCGGGCCGGACCTTGCCGAGGTGCCACAGGTTGTCTTCGAGGGCGCGCTGCTTCACCGCGACCTGCGCCGCCGCATCCAGATGCTGCATCTTGCAGCCTCCGCATGCACCGGTGTGCAGCCCGAAGTGCGGGCAGCCGGGACGCACTCGCTGCGACGACTCGCGCCGGATGGCCGTGACCGTGCCCTGCTCCCAGTTGTTCTTGCGGCGGTGCACGTTGAACTGCACCTCCTCGAACGGCAGGGCGCCTTCGATGAAGACGACCATGCCTTCTGCGTTGTGCGCCACACCTTGTGCATCGAGGTCGAGAGATTCGACCTCGAGCCATTCGCCGGCGGCGGTCGCGGGGGGTTTCGTGGAGACTTTCTTTTCTTCGGTGGATTCCGTCATCCCCCGATTGTCTCAGCCGCAGGCACGGCCATCCGCGGAGCGCGCACAGAAGCGCGCGCGGCCGCGTCTGCGGTTACCGCGGCGGCAGGTAGCGCGCCGGATCGACAGGCTTGCCCTGCCGGCGGATCTCGAAGTGCAACTTCACGCGGTCGGCGTCGCTGTTGCCCATCTCGGCGATCTTCTGGCCCTTTTGTACCGACTGGTCTTCCTTCACGAGCAGCGTCTGGTTGTGCGCATACGCCGTGAGGTAGGTGTTGTTGTGCTTGAGGATGATCAGATTGCCGTAGCCCCGCAGGCCCGCGCCGGCGTAGACCACGCGGCCGTCGGCCGCCGCGAGCACCGCATCGCCGGCCTTGCCGCCGATGTCGAAGCCCTTGTTCTTCGCGTCGTCGAATCCGGCGAGGAGCGTGCCCTGCGCCGGCCAGATCCAGCCGATGTCCTCGTCGCCGGAACTGGCCGACGGCGTCGAAGGCGATGCCGTCACCGGCGGCTTGCCGACCGCCGCGCTCGCAGGTGCCGTGGGCGCGATGGCCGACGGTGGCAGCACGGGCTTGGTCACGACGCCTTCCACCGGCGCTGCGGCCATGGTGGTGGACGGTCCCACCGGCGGAACCACGCGCAGCACCTGGCCGACTTCGATCAGGTCGGGGTTGTCAAGGTTGTTCCAGCGCGCGATGTTCTGCCAGGTGTGGCCGGTCTCGTTCGCGATGCGGCGGATCGTGTCGCCGGGCCGCACGGCGTAGTAGCCCGGCTTGCCATAGTTCTCGATGCCCGGCAGCGGCTTGCCCGAGGGATCGGTGGTGATGAGCGGGCCTCCGGGTGCCGCAGCGGGCCCGCGCGACATGGTGCCTCGATCTTCGACCGGCGCCGGTCCGCGCGGTGCGGCGCACCCTGCGATCACGAGCACAACGGCCAACGTGACACCAGCGCACCAACTCCGATTGCCAAAACCCTGCATTTGTTGTTCCTTCAAGCGATGCCCGATTTTAGGGGGACAAAGTGAACCGCCTCAAGAATGCGTCGCTCGAGTCCGCGGGCGGTTTTGTCGATGACGACGAGCGCCTGTCCGCCGCTCGCCGACTGCGTGGGTGCGACGATGCGGCCGCCGACCGCCAGCTGGTCGACCCAGGCCTGCGGCACGGCTTCGCCACCCGCCGCGGCGATGATGCCGGCGTACGGCGCGCCCTTGGGGTAGCCGATCATGCCGTCGCCCAGGATCAGATGCACTGTCGCGAGCCGGAAGTACCGCAGGTTCGCGCGCGCGCGTTCGTGCAGTCCGCGCAGCCGCTCGATGCTGTACACCTCGGTGGCCACGTGGTTCAGCACGGCGGCCTGGTAGCCGCAGCCGGTGCCGATCTCGAGCACGCGGCCGAGCTTGTCCTGCGGCTTGCCGGCCAGCGCGGGTGCGCCGAGCAGAAGCTCGATCATGCGTGCGACCACGCTGGGCTTCGAGATCGTCTGTCCCAGCCCGATCGGCAGGCTCGTGTCTTCATAGGCCTGGTTCATCAGCGCGCTGTCGACGAAACGATGCCGCTCGACTGCGCCGAGAGCGCGCAGCACGCGCACATCGGCAACGCCCTGGGCGGCGAGCCTCTGCACCATGCGCGCACGCACCGCGTCGGAAGCCATCGAGGGCGTGCTCGGCACCACAGGTTGGGCGGGCACGGCCGGCATGCGCCCGCGTGTGGCGGCCGATGCGGTGGGTGTCAGGCGAACCGGGAAGCCAGGCCGTTGCGTGGCCATGTTCAATGGCCCAGACGGGCCACGGTCTCGCGCCACTGCCCCAGGTTGGCATGATCGGTCAGGTCGATCTGCAGCGGCGTCAGTGCGACATGGCCCTCTGCCGTGGCATGGAAGTCGGTGCCTTCACCGCTGTCCTTGGCACCGCCGGCGCCCGCGATCCAGTACATGGTTTCGCCGCGCGGGCTTTCCTGCGTGATGACTTTTTCCGCGGCATGGCGCCGTCCAAGGCGGCAGACCTTGATCGGCCTGAGTTCGTCCAGCGGTCGATTCGGCACGTTCACGTTGAGCAGGAACGCTCCCTGCTCCACCATGCGTTCGTGTTCGATCCGCTGCACCAGGCGGCGCGCCACCTGCGCGGCCGCATCGACATGGGCCCAGCCCTTTTCGATCTGCGAGAAGGCGATGGCAGGAATGCCGAACAGGTAGGCTTCCATCGCGGCGCCCACGGTGCCCGAGTAGATGGTGTCGTCACCCATGTTGGCGCCATTGTTGATGCCCGAGACCACGAGGTCGGGCCGGTAGCCGAGCAGACCCTTGAGCGCGATGTGGACGCAATCGGCCGGCGTGCCGGTCACGTACCGGAAGCCGTTGTGCGCCTTGTGCACGTAGAGCGGCGCAGCGAGCGTCAGCGCGTTCGACTTCGCGCTGTTGTTGTGTTCGGGCGCGACCACCTCGACATCGGCGATGTCCTTGAGCGCGTCGTGCAATGCGACGATGCCCGGCGCCTGAAAACCATCGTCGTTGGAAATGAGTATCTTCATGGTGCTTTTCGGTGTTCGGATTGTAGGCGGCGGGTGCGTCGCAGCAGGGACAAGGGTGTCCTGCGGCGCCCCCTATCATCGTCGCGCAACACTTGCCACACACGACCGATCGATTCATAGAAGGAGACCCGAGCATGCACGCATGGCTTTGCGAAAACCCCACCGGCGTCGACGCGCTGACCTGGAAAGAACTGCCGACGCCGACGCCCGGACCGGGGCAGGTGCTGATCGAGATCAAGGCCGCCAGCCTCAATTTTCCCGATCTGCTGATCGTCCAGAACAAATACCAGATCAAGCCGCCGCTGCCCTTCGTGCCCGGCTCCGAATATGCCGGCGTGGTCCAGGCCGTGGGCGAAGGCGTCACGCACCTGAAGATCGGGCAGAACGTGGCCTGCCTGTCGGGCACGGGCGGCTTCGCGACCCACACACTGGCACCGGCTTCGCTCTGCATGCCGCTGCCCGAAGGCTTCGGCCACGTCGATGCGGCGGCTTTCATCATGATCTACGCAACCTCATGGCACGCACTGATCGACCGCGCCCAGCTCAAGGCCGGTGAAACGGTGCTGGTGCTCGGCGCTGCAGGTGGTGTCGGCACGGCGGCCATACAGATCGCGAAGGCTGCAGGCGCACGCGTGATCGCCGCCGCTTCGACCGACGAGAAATGCGAACTCTGCCGCTCCATTGGCGCCGACGCGACGATCAACTACACCACGCACGCGCTGCCGGGCGGCTTTCGCGACGCGATCAAGGCCGCAACCGACGGCAAGGGACCGGACGTTATCTACGATCCCGTCGGCGGCGATTTCGCCGAGCCCGCATTTCGCTCCATTGGCTGGCGCGGACGCTATTTGGTGGTCGGCTTCGCTGCTGGGCCGATTCCTTCGCTGCCATTGAATCTGACGCTGCTGAAAGGTGCGTCCATCGTCGGCGTGTTCTGGGGAGATTTCGCGCGGCGCGAGCCCAAGGCCAATGCACAAATGATGGCCGAATTGGCGCAGTGGTACGGCCAGGGCAAGATCAAGCCCGTCATCGACAGCACCATGCCGATGGCGGATTTGAAAGCCGCCTATGCCCACATGGGCTCGCGTGGCGTCAAGGGTAAACTCGTGATGGTGAACTGAGGCCGCAGCGCTTCGCACGGCTGGCGCCACCCGACATTAAAAAAGCCCGCATGCGCGGGCTTTTTTAATGGCCGACGGCCAGCCGAGACGCTTACTTGATCTCGAACTCGGACAGCGACTTGCCAGCGGCCAATGCCTCGGTCACCCAGCGCGGCTTGCGGCCACGGCCTCCCGACCAGGTTTCGCCTGTCGGACCGCGGTATTTGGCCGCCGCCTTGGGTGCAGGCACACCCGCGCTTCGCTTGATCGAACCGCCGCGCGCGCTGAGTTTCAGGTCCGCAGCGGTCAAACCATATTCGGCGACCTTCCTGCGTACGTCTTCAATCACGCCGGAGCGTTCTTGGTTGCGAAGGTCTTCGGCCTGCTTGCGCAATTGCGCAATCTGCTCGTCGTACTTCTTGATCTGAGAATTGATATCGGCAAGGGTCGAAGCCATTCAGGACTCCTGAAAATTGGAAACGAGCGGATTTTAATTCAATTCACAATTAGCACAAGCAGGGCGACGCCAAAAAGCGGCCACGGCACGCGAAATGCGGCATCGCACAAAACACATGCACCGAGTTGGTGCTTTATCGAAGGAATGCAGAAGCTGCAGTGACGCCAGGATGGCGCCACAAATGACAACGCCGGGGCGGGCCCGGCGTCGTGGTTCCTGGACGCTATTGCGCAATAGCAGTCAGAACGATGTTTTGGGGTGGCTGATGGGACTCGAACCCACGACGACCAGAATCACAATCTGGGACTCTACCAACTGAGCTACAGCCACCGGAGAGCCCGCAATTATAGCGGGAAAAATCACGCCTTCCGCCTCCGCGTGCCGCGAAGCCGATTGAAATTCTGCTCAACCCGCTGCAAGCGGCCCCGCCGGAGCGGTCTGCGGGATCTTGGCCGTGCCGTCCGGCCGCTCGCAGGTGCCGATCAGAAGGCCGCTGGCCAGCGCATGCGCCTGCAGCGCATCGAAGATCTCATCGCGTCCCGGCGTGCTTGAAAATTCCGGCGTGCTGTCGAGCGCGAACAACTGGAACGCGTAGCGGTGCGCGCCATGCCCGGGGGGCGGATCGGGCGGCATCCAGGCGGCCTGCAGCCCGGAGTTGCGCCCGACATGCAGGCCCTCGTCGCCGTCGCTCTCGCGGCTCGGAATGGCCGCCTCGTCGAGCTTTCCGTCGCCGGGCGGCAAGCCCACGACGATTGCATGCACCAGCGGATTGGGCGTCGGGGAATCGGCGTCTTCGACCACGAGAACGAGCGACAGCGCGCCAGCGGGAATGCCTGTCCACTGCAACGGCGGCGAGAGGCCCTCGCCGTCTGCGGTGTAACGCGGGGCCATCGGACCATGGTCGACGAACGCGACGCTCTCCAGCACGATCGACGCCATGCCCTGCCGCATGCCGAGCGTGTTGAAGACGATCTTGTCCAGGCCGGCGCGCATGCCGTGCAGCGCGTGGCCGATGGCTTCGGGAAGTTTTTCGAGCATGCCTACGGTATAGCCCCGCGCACCGTCCCGGCCTGTAGGACGCAGCAGCAAGCGCGTCTTGACGGCTCCGCTATCATGAGTGCGGCCCGCAATTTACCGCGGTGCACGCCGCTTTCTGCACCCCTTCCACCGCCAAAGGAGTTTCTTCATGAGCATCGTCTGGACCATCCTGATCGGCTTCATCGTGGGTCTCGTGGCACGGGCCGTCAAGCCGGGCGACGATTCCGCTGGCTTCATCGTCACCACGCTGATCGGGGTTGCGGGTTCGCTGATCATGACCTACGTCGGCCAGGCCATGGGCTGGTACACCGCCGGCGAGGGCGCGGGCTTCATCGCGTCGGTGGTCGGCGCGATCGTGCTGCTGCTGCTCTACGGGCTGGTGAAGCGCAAGCGCTGAACGCGCGCCGCGCCCGCCACAGATGCCGCGCAAGCCGAGGGCCGGGCATCACGTCTACGTGGTCGAGCTCGACGACCGCGTATGGAACAACGGTCGCTTCAGGCGGGCCAACCCCGACTACCAGCTCGGCAAGCCCTTCGTCTACGTGGGCATGACCGGCCTGGACCCCGACATCCGTTTCGACAAGCACAAGGCCGGCATCCAGTCCAACAGCTTCGTGCAGGCGTTCGGGCTGCGGCTGCTGCCCGCCCTGTATGAACGCTACAACCCCATGAGCTATGACGACGCCCGGTCGATGGAGGTCGAGCTCGGCATTGCACTGCGCCGCATCGGCTACGGTGTCTGGCAGGCCTGAACTGCCCGCGTTTCCTTGCGCCCGCGCATCCTCAGGCGTAGGTCACCCAGTCTTCGTAGGCGGGCGCATCGAGGTGCGGCAGCGTGTTGTACGTGACGAGCATGTGGCGCTTCGGCGTGAAGGCGAACTCCGTGACCGCGGTGTTGCGGATGCGCAGGTTCAGTTCGATCGTCACTTCGGGTGAAGTGCCGAGCACATGGCCGACGGCCGTGCTGATCGGTCCGCCGCTCGACACCACCAGCACCCGCGCACCGTGGTGGCGGTCGCGCACATGATCGAGCGCCGTCGTCACGCCCGCGAGGAAATCGATGTAGCTCGGCATGCCCACCGGCTGGGTGCGGCCCTGCATCCAGGCGCCGAGACCGTTGCGCAGCAGCCGGAAATGGTGCCGGTACATCTCGGGCGTGTCGGGCTTCTCGAGCTTGCCCTCGTGGATGGTCGCGATGACCGCCTCGCTGTCGTACTCGTTGAGGCCGGGCCAGGGCAGCACGTCGTCGCGCTCGAGCCCCAGGCCCTTGGCAATGCCTTCCCAGGTCTGGCGATGACGCTTCAGGGTGCCGGTGATCACCGCGTCGAAATGCATGCCGCGCTCGCGCCAGTATTCACCGAGGCGCACCGACTGCCGGTGCCCGAGCTCGCTCAGGTTGTCGTAGTCGGCAGCGCCGAAGCTGGCTTGGCCATGGCGCACGAGGTAGAGGGTTCCCATGCACGGAATTCTGGCCACAACCGCAGGACGCGCTTGTCCCACCGGCGACGGCGCCTGCGCTCAGCGACGCCCACGCGACACCGCGCGCAAAGCGATGAAGGTCAACGCGCGGTCGCCGACAGAGTGTCCGCCGGCTTCGGCACCAGGATCTCGGCCTTGAAGCGATCCTTGAGCATGTTGTAGTAGGCGGTGCTTTCCGCCGCAGCCACCGACTGCGCGACCTGCGCGTTCTCCTGCTGCGCCTCTTCGGGCGCCGAGGGCGTGCGCGGAACGACCTTCGTGACGCGCAGCACGGCGTAGCCCTGGGTGCCCAGGTCCACGCCCACGAGCGCGGGCAATTTGGCCGGGTCCGCGCGCAGCGCGGCATCGATCACCGCGAGGGGCTGCGACTGCGCATCGCGCCGCGACACGGTGACCGGCTTGCCGAAGCTTGCATCGTCGGCCTTGGCGGTCCAGGCCGCGAGCTTGGCTTCACCCTCGGCCTTGGCCATGACGGCGGCACGCTCGTTGACGAGTTGGGCGCGGATCTTGTCCTTCACCTCGGCCAGCGGCATCGGCTGCGCAGGCGAATACTGGGTGATGCGGCCCGACGCGAGCTGGTTCGCGCCGACTTCGATGGCCTCGGTGTTCTGCTTGCGGCTCAGCGAATCGGCCGCAAACAGCGCATTGAGGAAGTTGCGGTTGGCCAGCACGCCGGTGGCCCCGGGTGCGGGCGTGCGCGCCACGTTGCTGGCGGTCTGGACCGTGAGCTTCAGCTTTTCGGCGGCCGGCTGCAGGCTGTCGGGTTGCTGGTACACGGTGTCGGTGAAGGTTTCCGCCGCCTTGGCGAATTCCTGCGTGGCCTGCTGCGCGCGCACTTCGTTCTCGATGGTCGCGCGGACCTGCTCGAAGGGCTGCACCACGCCGGGCTTGATGTCGGTGAGCCGGATGATGTGGTAGCCGAACTCGGTCTCGACCACGTTGCTGATGTCGCCCTTGTTGAGCGCGAACATCGCATCTTCGAACGGCTTGACCATGGCACCGCGCGTCACGAAGTCGAGGTCACCGCCCTTCTCCGCGGAGCCGGGGTCCTGCGAATTCTTGCGCGCCACGTCGGCGAAGCTTGCAGGTGCCTTCTTCACTTCGGCCAGCAATTGTTCCGCCTTGGCCTTTGCCTTGGCGCGCTCGTCCGACGAGGCGCTCGCGGGTGCGGTGATCAGGATGTGGCTCGCACGGCGCTCCTCCTTCGTGCCGAAGCGTTCCTTGTTCTGCTCGTAGTAGGTCTTGAGGTCGGCTTCGTTGACCGACACGTTCTTCTTCGCGGCCTCGATGTCGAGCACCAGGTATTCGATGCTGGCCTGCTCCTGCGCCTGGAACTGGGCCGCGTGGTCCTTGTAGTAGGTTTCGATGTCGGCGTCGCTGACCGTCACCTTCGACGCGAAGCTGTCGGGCGCGAAGCGCGCGACCTGGATCTCGCGCTGGTCATAGAAGGCGCCGATCGTGGCGGCCGTCAACGCAGGCGGCGCAAAGGCCGTTCCCGAGATGCCGAGCAGCACTTGCTGCGTGGCGAGTTCCGCGCGCATCGAGGCTTCGTACTGCTCCGGCGTGCGGCCGGTGACGCGCTGGAAGGTTTCGCGGTCGAACTTGCCATCCGGCGTGCGGAATGCCGCAAGGCCCGTGTCCTGCGCGAAGATCCGCGTCAGCCGCTCTTCCGAGATGCTCACGTTCGACTTGGCAGCCGCGGCGGCCAGCACGCGGTCGCGCACCATGCGCTCCAGTGTGGCGTAGCGCATCACATCCGACTCGAGCAGTGCGGGGTCCACGTTGGGCGACTGCTGGCGGATGCGGTCGATCTCGTTGCGATGCTGCATGTCCCACTCGGGCCGCGTGATGGAGTTTCCGTCAATGCGTGCCACCTTCTCGTCGACGCCCGAGCTCTGGTACTGATCGACCCCGAGAAAGACGAACGAGGGAATGATCAGCAAGAACAAGACGAACATGACGATCTTGTTGTACTTGCGGAAGAAATCAAACATGCTTGAACACTCTCTTCGACGGATGTCGCACGGCAATAAAAAAGGCGAACCTGTGTTCGCCTTTGCATCGGGTGGTGGGTGCTGAGGGGCTCGAACCCCCGACCTACGCCTTGTAAGGGCGCCGCTCTACCAGCTGAGCTAAGCACCCCACCGGAAATACGCTCCGAGTGTACGTCCTAGTTGAGCGCGTCTTTCAGCGCCTTGCCCGGACGGAACTTCGGAATCTTGGCGGCCTTGATTTTAATCGCGTCGCCGGTGCGCGGATTGCGGCCGGTGCGCGCAGCCCTCTTGCCGACCGCGAAAGTGCCGAAACCGACCAGCGACACGGAGCCGCCTTTCTTGAGCGTGGTACGAATGGCGCCGATGGTGGACTCCAGCGCGCGGGTGGCGGCTGCCTTGGAGATGTCGGCGTTTTTTGCGATGTGCTCAATGAGTTCGGTCTTGTTCACAAGGGCCCCTAGTCGAAGAAATTAAGTTGGTCGGCTTCGTCAGCTGCGAGTCGGTCGCGGAATGACGCGACACGCAAAGCCTGGCAGGACTGACGCCTCGGCAGCGCGCTGCCAGAAGGATTACAACCACTGGTCTGCAGGGTGTCAATACGACGCGAAGCCATGCAAGACAGCGGAGCGCGCGATTTTAGGGGCGTTTCGCGCGCCCACTTTTACAGCGACCGAAGCGCGATCAAAGCGCTTCGGCGATGGCCTTGCCGAGGTCGGACGTGCTCGCCGTGCCGCCGATGTCGGGTGTGCGCGGTGCGCCACTTTGGGGTGCGAGCACCTTCTCGATGGTCGCGAGGATCGCGTCGTGCGCGTTCTTGTGGCCCAGGAATTCGAGCATCATCGCGCCGCACCAGATCTGGCCGATCGGGTTCGCGATGCCCTTGCCCGCGATGTCCGGCGCAGAGCCGTGCACCGGCTCGAACAGCGACGGCGTCGTGCGCTCGGGGTTGAGGTTGGCGCTCGGCGCGATGCCGATGGTGCCGGTGCATGCCGGGCCCAGGTCGGACAGGATGTCGCCGAACAGGTTGCTCGCAACCACCACGTCGAAGAAGTCGGGCCGCTGCACGAAGTGCGCGGTGAGGATGTCGATGTGGAACTTGTCGAGCGTCACGCCCGGGTAATTCTTCGCCATTTCGACCACGCGCTCGTCCCAGTAGGGCATGGTGATCGAGATGCCGTTCGACTTGGTCGCGCTGGTCAGGTGCTTCTTCGGGCGCGACTGGGCCAGTTCGAAGGCGAACTTGAGCACGCGGTCGACGCCGTGGCGGGACATCACGGTCTCCTGCACCACGATCTCGCGCGGCGTGCCTTCGTACATGCGCCCGCCGATGCTCGAATATTCGCCTTCGGTGTTCTCGCGCACGATGTACATGTCGATCTCGCCGGGCTGGCGCGGCGTGCCGTCGCGCCGCACCACGGGCGCGGTGATGCCGGGCATCAGCCGCGCGGGGCGCAGATTGATGTACTGGTCGAACTCGCGGCGAAACAACAGCAGCGAGCCCCAGAGCGACACGTGGTCGGCGATCTTCTCGGGCCAGCCCACCGCGCCGAAGTAGATCGCATCGTGCCCGCCGATCTGGTCCTTCCAGTCGTCGGGCATCATCTTGCCGTGCTTCTCGCAGTAGTCCCAGCTCGAGAAGTCGAAGTGGTCGAACTTCAGGTCGATGCCGAACTTGCGCGCCGCGGCATCGACCACCCGCAGGCCTTCGGGCATGGTTTCCTTGCCGATGCCGTCGCCGGCGATGACTGCGATGCGGTGGGTGGTCATGGTGTGGTTCCTTCTTGCTGGAGGGGTGTGAAAAACGCGAGGGCCTCGGCGAGCAGTTCGTCCGGCGCTTCCTCGGGAACATAGTGGCCGCACGGCAGCGCGCGGCCCGAAACTTCGTCGGCCCGTTCGCGCCACAGCGTGAGCACGTCGAAACAGCGCCCGACCGCGCCATGCTCGCCCCAGAGCACGCGCAGCGGTTGCGGGAGCCGCCGGCCGGCGGCGACGTCGGCGCGGTCGTGGACGAGATCGATGGTGGCGGAGGCGCGATAGTCCTCGCAGATCGATTCGGCCGTGCCCGGGATCTGCGCGCAGCGCTCGTACTCGGCAAGCACCTCGGGCGCGAAGGGCGCGAGCCCCGCATGCCGGCCGCCCATCACGCTGCGCACGTAGCGCACCGGGTCCGAAGCGATCAGCGCCTCGGGCAGCGGCGGCGGCTGGACCAGGAAGAACCAGTGCCAGTAGGCGCGCGCGAAGGCGTCGCTGGTGTTCTCGTACATCGAGAGCGTGGGTGCGATGTCGAGCAGCAGCATGCGCTCGACCGCTGCCGGGTGGTCAACGGCCAGGCGGTGCGCCACGCGCGCGCCGCGGTCGTGGGCGAGCACGCCGAAGCGATCGAAGCCGTGGTGCGACATTGCGGCCCGTGCGTCGAGCGCCATCTCGCGCTTGCTGTGCGCCAGGTGATCGGCATCGGCCGCCGGCCGGCCCGAGTCGCCATAGCCGCGCAGGTCCAGCGCCACCACGGTGAAGCGCTCGGCCAGTGCCGGCGCCACGCGGTGCCAGATCGCATGCGTCTGCGGATGGCCGTGCAGCAGCAGCAGCGGTGCGCCGCGGCCACCGACCCGGCCGTGCACGCGAACGCCGTTGCGCTCGATGTCGAAGGTGGGAAAGTCGAGGAAGGAGGAAGCAGTCACGCGGCGATTGTGCGTTGCGCTCCATCGATCATCAAGCAACAATCAGCCAATTCATACTTTCCAATCTGGCATGAATCCATTGGCGCTGGACCGCGGCGATCTCGAATTGGTGCTGGCTATCCGCGACCAGGGAAGCCTCGCGGGCGCCTCCACCGCGCTCGACGTCGTGCCGTCGGTGGTCACCAAGCGGCTCGGCGCGCTCGAGGCGCGGCTCGGGCAGCGGCTCTTCGAGCGCACCACGCGCCGGCTCAGCGTGACGGCCGAGGGCGAGGCGGTCTGCCTGCACGCAAGGACGCTGCTCGAGGGTTTTGCGGCGCTCGAGAGCGACCTCGGCGAGCGGCAGAACGCGCTGGTCGGCACCATCCGCCTGGCCGCCACCTTCGGCTTCGGCCGGCGCTGGGTCGGCCCCACGCTGGCCGGCTTCCAGGCGCGCCATCCCGGCCTGCAGATCGAACTGCTGCTGACCGAGCGCCTGCCCGATCTCGGTGCCGAGGGCTATGACGGCGCGCTGTGGCTGTGGGCCGTGCAGCAGCGCCGCGCCGCCGACTGGGTCACGCGCCGCATCGGGCGCAACCAGCGCGTGCTGGCCGCCGCGCCCGCCTACATCGAGCGGCGCGGCCTGCCGGCCACCGTCGACGCGCTGGCCACGCACGACTGCCTGGTCGCGCGCGAGAACGGCGAGGTGAACCAGCGCCAGTTCGCGCTGTGGACGCTGCGCCATGCGCGCGACGGCAGCACCGCGCGCGTACGGGTACAGGGACCGCTCAGCAGCAACTCGGGCGAGATGGTGCGCGATTGGTGCCTGGCGGGCCACGGCATCATGCTGCGCAGCCTGTGGGACATCGCACCGCAGCTCGCGTCGGGCGCGCTGGTGCGCGTGCTGCCGCAGTACGCAATGCCCGACGCCGACATCCACTGGATTGCCCCCTGGCGCCCGAAGACACCGCGGCGCGTGCGCCTGCTGCTCGACCACCTTGCGGAACAGTTTCGCGGCGAGCCCTGGAAACCCGGCAAGACCAGTTCGCCGCGCTGAAAGAAGGCAGGAAAGAAGAAGAAAAAGCGCTGCTTCAGCGCTGGCTGCGCACCACCAGGCTCACCCCGACGGCGGTGAGCCCGATGCCCAGCAAGGTCACGAGGCCGATCGGCTCGGCAAACAGCAGCCAGGCCATGACCGCGGTGCACGGCGGCACCAGGTAGAGCAGGCTCGTCACTGCCGTGGCGGTGCCGCGCTGGATCAGCATGTAGAGCAGCGAGCTGCCGCCGAGCGACAACGCCAGCACCGACCAGGCCATGGCGCCGGTCGAATAGGCATTCCATTCGATCGACTGCGGCTCCATCAGCGCAAAAGGCAGGGTGACGACGAGCGCCGCGCCCATCTGCACGGCGCTGGCACTGCGCACGTCGCACGGCGCGACGAAGCGCTTCTGGTACAGCGTGCCCGCGGTGATCGACAGCAGCGCCATGACCGCGAGCGCCATCGTGAGCGCGTTCACCTCGGTGCCCTGCCCGAGCTTGCGCGAGACCACGAGCACCAGCCCCGCGAAGCCCAGCGTCAGGCCCGCCCATTGGCGCTGCGAAATGCGCCCGCCGCCGAGCGACAGCCAGATGGCGGTCAGCACTGGCTGGATGCCGACCAGCAGCGCCACCAGCCCTGCGCCCATGCCGGCATGCACCGCGGCCCAGACGCCGCCCAGATAGCCTGCCTGCATCAGCACCCCGGTGACCGCCAGGTGCCCCCACTGCGCGCGCTCGCGCGGCCAGGCAACGCGCGCGAGCGCCACCCAGATGCCGAAGCACACGAGCGACAGGGCAAAGCGCACGGCCAGGAACTTAAGCGGCGGCGCGTAGGGCATGCCGTAACGCGCGACAATGAAGCCCGTGCTCCAGATCAGCACGAAGACCGCCGGCATCGCGCGCAGCCAGCCCGCGCCGCGGGCCGCGGCAAAGCTCATTTGGCGCGTGCCCGGATCTCGGGAATGGCCTTCTGGAGGTAATAGACCATCGACCAGATCGTCAGCACGGCCGAGATCCAGATCAGCCACTGGCCCCACCAGCCGGTGTCGATCACGCCGAAGAGCTGCCCGTCATAGAGCAGGAACGGGATCGCGACCATCTGCACCGTGGTCTTGACCTTGCCGATCATGTGCACCGCGACGCTCTTGCTCGCGCCGATCTGGGCCATCCATTCGCGCAGCGCCGAGATCGCGATCTCCCGTCCGATGATGATCAAGGCGACGAACACGTCGGCCCGGTTCAGATGCACCAGCACCAGCAGCGACGCGCAGACCAGGAACTTGTCGGCCACGGGGTCGAGGAAGGCGCCGAAGGCCGAGGTCTGGTTGAGCTTGCGCGCCAGGTAACCGTCGAGCCAGTCGGTAGCGGCAAACACGATGAACATGACCGTGGCGATCAGGTTGCGCGTCGGCTCGGCCATCGGCAGATAGAACATGCCGACGATCAACGGAATCGCGACGATGCGCGTCCAGGTCATGATGGTCGGAAGTGTCCAGAACATATGCGCGCGATTGTGTCATGCCAGCGTGAGCGACGGCGGCACGTCAGTGCAAGGCCCGATAGATTTCCTCGGCCAGCTCGGTGGCGATGCCCTCGACCGACGCGATGTCCTCGACGCTCGCCGCCGCCACGCCGCGGATGCCGCCGAAGCGCTGCAGCAGGCGGGCGCGCCGCTTCGGCCCGATCCCCGGAATGTCCTCGAGCTGGCTGCCGCCCACGCGCACCTTGGCGCGCTTGGCACGCATGCCCGTGATCGCGAAGCGGTGCGCCTCGTCGCGGATCTGCGCGACCAGCATCAGCGCCGCCGAGTCCTTGCCGAGGTAAACCTTCTCGCGGCCATCGGCGAACACCAGTTCCTCGAGGCCGACCTTGCGGCCTTCGCCCTTCTCGACGCCGACGATCAGCGACAGCGGCAGGCCCAGTTCGCTGAACACCTCGCGCGCCATCGACACCTGGCCCTTGCCGCCATCGACCAGCACGAGATCCGGCATGCGCGCGGCCCGCGTCTTGGGCGGCGCATCGCTGCCGGCACCGGCCGCGTCGCCTGCGGGCGGCGCATCGGTCTCGGCCGCCATCGCCTCGGCCAGGCGGCCGTAGCGGCGGTGCAGCACCTGGCGCATCGCCGCATAGTCGTCGCCGGGCGTGATGCCCTCGATGTTGTAGCGCCGGTATTCGCGGTTCTGCATCGCATGGTGCTCGAACACCACGCACGACGCCTGCGTTGCCTCGCCCGCGGTGTGCGAGATGTCGAAGCACTCGACGCGGAAGTTGTCGAGGTCGTCGGGCGCGAGTTCGAGCGCGTCGGTCAGCGCGCGCGTGCGCGCCTGCTGCGACCCCTCCTCGGCCAGCAGCCGCGCGAGCTGGAGGCCCGCATTCGTTTCGGCCATCTCGAGCCAGTGCCGGCGCTGCTCGCGCGGCTGGAATACCGCCGTCACGCGCGAACCCGCCTGCTGCGAGATCGCCTCGATCAGCGCACGGCCCACCGGATGGCTCAGCACCAGCGTGGCGGGCACCGGCACGTCGATGTAGTGCTGCGCGATGAAGGCCTCGAGCACCTGCACCTCGACCGGATCGGCGATCGCCGGGGGCGCGCCCTCTTCCGCATCGAGTTCGCCGTGGTGGATCTGCGAGGCATCCTCCACATGCACCGGAAAGTACGGGCGGTCGCCCAGGTGCCTTCCGCCGCGCACCATGGCCAGGTTGACGCAGGCCTTGCCGCCCTGCACCTTCACCGCGAGGATGTCCACGTCCTTGTCCGATGCGATCTCGATCGACTGCTGATGCAGCACGCGCGAGATCGCCGACATCTGGTTGCGCAGCTCGGCCGCCTGCTCGAACTCGAGCTTTTCGGAATGGGCGCTCATGCGCGCTTCGAGCTTGGACAGCACGAGCTGGGTGTCGCCCATCAGGAAGGCTTCGGCGCTGGCCACGTCCTGCGCATAGACCTCGGGCGCGATGTAGCCCACGCACGGGCCCGAGCAGCGCTTGATCTGGTACAGCAGGCAGGGCCGCGTGCGGTTGGCATACACAGTGTCCTCGCAGGTGCGCAGCTTGAACACTTTCTGCAGCAGCTGAATCGACTCCTTCACCGCCCAGGCGCTCGGGTAGGGCCCGAAGTAGCGGTGCTTCTTGTCGACGCCCCCGCGGTAGTAGGCGAGCCGCGGAAACTGGTGCGAGGCGATCTTCAGGTACGGATAGCTCTTGTCGTCCCTGAAAAGGATGTTGTAGCGCGGCTTGAGCGTCTTGATCAGGTTGTTCTCGAGCAGAAGCGCCTCGGCCTCGGAGCGCACCACCGTGGTCTCCATGCGCGCGATCTTCGAGATCATGTGGCCGATGCGCGTGCCGCCGTGGCTCTTCTGGAAGTAGTTGGCGACCCGCTTCTTGAGGTTGCGCGCCTTGCCCACGTAGAGCACCGCGCCCGCCGCGTCGAAATAGCGATAGACGCCCGGCAGCTGCGGCAGGGCCGCGACTTCGCTGAGCAATTGTTCGGAATGCACGTCTGACATGGCGGATATTGTGGCGTGCGCCGGCGCGCCGGGGCGGGCACACTCCCATGCATGCAATGGGACATCTTCTGCAAGGTCATCGACAACCACGGCGACCTCGGCGTCTGCTGGCGCCTGTCGAGCCAGTTGGCGGCGCTCGGCGAGCGCGTGCGGCTCTGGATCGACGACGCCACCGCGCTGCACTGGATGGCGCCGGCGGGATGCGAGGGCGTGCAGGTGATCGACTGGCTCGACCCCGACGCCGTCCGCCAGGCCGCGGCCGCGGCGCCGCCCGATGTGCTCGTCGAGGCCTTCGGCTGCGATCCGGCGCCCGAACTCGTGGCGCGCTTTGCCGAGGAAGCGCAGGACGCCGGCACCCCCGCCCGGGCCTGGATCAACCTCGAATACCTGTCGGCGGAACCGTATGTCGAGCGCCTGCACCGCCTGCCGTCGCCGGTCTTCAAGGGACCGGGCGCCGGGCTCACGAAGCGCTTCTTCTACCCAGGTTTCACGCCCGGCACGGGTGGGCTCCTGCGCGAGCCCGGACTGGCCGAGCGGCGGGCGCGCTTCGACCGCGATGCGTGGCTCGCAGCACAAGAGGTTCCGCGGCAGGAGGGCGAACGCCTGGTGTCGCTGTTCTGCTACGAACCCCCGGCGCTGGCGGACCTGCTCGATCGGCTCGCGGCCGCGTCCGAGCCCACGCGGCTGCTGGTGACCGCCGGCCGCGCGACGCACGCGGTCAGGGCCTTCTTCTCGGCCCGCGGCCAGGCCGACCAGGCGCGCGCGGGCTTCGGTGCACTCTCGATCTCGTACCTGCCCTACCTGACGCAGGTCGATTTCGACCATCTTCTGTGGGCCTGCGACCTCAACTTCGTGCGCGGCGAGGATTCGCTCGTGCGCGGCCTCTGGGCCGGTGCCCCGCTGGTCTGGCAGATCTACCCGCAGGACGACGACGCGCACCACGCCAAGCTCGACGCCTGGCTCGACTGGCTCGGCGCCCCGCCGGCGATGCGGCGCTTCCACCACGCCTGGAACGGCTTCGGCGAGGTGCCCCTGCCCCCGCTGGGCGCCCTCGACCCGTGGCGCGAAACCGTGCGGGCCGGCCGCGAAAAGCTCTGGGCGCAAGAGGACCTGGCGACGCAATTGCGGCACCTGGTTGCCGGAAAAAGCTAAAATAGCGGGCTTTGCGGATTTCTGGGCGGGTCTGGGCGCGATGTGCAAGACCCGACATGCTCCGCCAAGCCCGCTTTTAACCCGCCGTGAAACCTGTACCGCGGGGCTCGCCGCGCCGGCCAACCTGCACCTTCCTGCAATAGCCGCCGAGGGCCCCGTGCACCGAGCGGCCAACATCCAGAGAACCTGATATGAAAATCGCTCAAGAAATCCGCGCCGGCAACGTCATCATGCACGGCAAGGACCCGATGGTCGTGCTCAAGACCGAATACAGCCGCGGCGGCCGCAACTCCGCCACCGTGCGCATGAAGCTCAAGAGCCTGATCGCCAACTTCAACACCGAAGTGGTCTTCAAGGCCGACGACAAGATCGACCAGATCGTGCTCGACAAGAAGGAGTGCACCTACTCCTATTTCGCCGACCCGATGTACGTCTGCATGGACACCGAGTACAACCAGTACGAAGTCGAAGCCGAGAACATGGGCGACGCCCTCAACTACCTCGAAGACGGCATGCCGGTCGAAGTGGTGTTCTACGACGGCAAGGCCATCTCGGTCGAGCTGCCGACCAGCGTCGAGCGCGAGATCACCTGGACCGAGCCGGCCGTCAAGGGCGACACCTCGGGCAAGGTCCTGAAGCCCGCCAAGATCGCGACCGGCTTCGAAGTGCCGGTGCCGCTCTTCGTCTCGCAAGGCGACAAGATCGAAATCGACACCCGCACGGGCGAATACCGCAAGCGCGTCTGATGACCCTGCTCCCTGCCGGCAAAGCTGCCGGCATGCGCTTTCAGAAAGGCTCCGCAAGGGGCCTTTTTCGTTTGGCACGCCCGGCGTCCGGCGGCCGCCACGCTGCACAATGCAGTGAGTCTTCCTGCACATTCCCATGAACAACACGCACGACCTTCACGACAAGCGCCTGGCCGACGCCTGGGCCACGCTCAAGACGCACGCCGAACAGGGCCTGCCGCTCGACCCCGATCCCTCGCGCATCGCCTTCGCCGACCCCGAATTCCTGCTGCGCCGCGAGACCCGCGGTGTGCGCATGCAGCTCGAGCTCATGAAGCCCGACGTCGAGCAGCGCGCCCACGGCATCGAGAACACGGTGGTGGTCTTCGGCAGCGCCCGCTTCCGCAGCGACGAAGAAGCCGCAGCGCTCGTCGCGCAAGCCGAGGCCGCCGGCGACGCCACGGCTGCCGAACGCTGGCGCCGGCTCGCGCGCAGCTCGCACTACTACGAGAAGGCCCGTGCCTTCGGCAAGCTGGTCGCGCAGTACAGCAACGACAAGGAGCCCGAGGACAAGCTCTTCATCTGCACCGGCGGTGGCCCCGGCATCATGCAGGCGGCCAACCGCGGTGCGCACGAAGGCGGCGGCCTCTCGGTCGGCCTTGCGATCGCGCTGCCGATGGAAGAAGCGGCGAACCCCTACGTCACGCCCGCGCTGAGTTTCAAGTTCCACTACTTCGCGATCCGCAAGATGCATTTCATGATGCGTGCGAAGGCGCTGGTGGCGTTTCCGGGTGGCTTCGGCACGCTCGACGAGCTGTTCGAGGTCATCACGCTGGTGCAGACGCGCAAGTCCCAGCCGGTGCCGATCGTGCTGTTCGGCACCGACTACTGGAAGAAGCTCATCGACTTCGATTTCCTGGTCGAGGAAGGCGTGATCTCGCCAGGCGACGTGGACTTGTTCCAATACGTCGACACGCCCGAGGACGCCTGGAGCGCGATCAAGCGCTTCTACAAGCTGTAGGCGCACGCGGGGCTGGCCCGCGGCGCTGCTAGACCTTCAGGCCCCAGGTGGCGCGGGCGCCGAGCGCGAGCACGCCGCCCACCACCCAGAAAACGCCGGCAATGCCGATCAGCGCGCCGAGCGATCCGAACAGCATCGGCATCGCGACGCTCGACGCATTGATCGTCATGAGCCGCAGCCCCAGCGCCTCGCCGTGCCGCTCGTGCGGCGTGATCTGGTGCAGCATGCTCATCACCATCGGCTGCACGGCGCCCAGCGCGAAGCCGAGGATCACCGAGCACAGGCCCATGGTCCAGGCCGAGTCGAGCAGCGGATACACCGCGAACACCGCCGCGGTGACGATGGTGGAGACCAGGATCACGCTGCGCTCCGAAGCGCGCGAGGCGATCAGGGGCAGCACCACGCGAATGACGGCCGCCGCAACGGCGAAGGCACCGAGGATGGAACCGATCACCGACGCGCTGATGCCGCGGTCATGGCCCAGCACCGGCAGCACGAAGGCGTGCACGTCCCAGCTCGACGACTGCAGCCAGTTCACGAACAGCAGGCGCCGGAACATCGGTTCGCGCAGCAGGTCCCAGGCGCGCGTGGGCACGGCGCCGGCCACCGGCACGATGAGCGGCGGTTCGTGCGCGCCGCGCGCGAGCCACCAGCAGACGATCGGCAGGACGGCCATCACCGCAAAGCAGACGCGGAACGCCAGCATGTCCGCCGGCGCATGCCCGGCGTTGTCGATCAGCAGGCCTGCCGCGAAGGGCCCGACGAAATTGGCTGCCGCGGGCGCAATCGCGAGCCAGCTGAACACCCGCTTGAGTTGCGTCGCGTTGGTGGCCGAGCGGCCGACGTGGCGCTGCAATGCGATCACGGTCGCGCCGGTGGCGCCGCCCGTCAACAGTGCCGCGAGGCACATCACCGGGAAGGTCGGGAAGATGACCACCAGCCCCGCGCCGGTGGACGCCGCGATGACCGACAGCCACAACGGCCGCTTGAATCCGTACCGGTCGGCGAAGCGCCCGGCCGGCAGCGCAAGGAACACCTGCGTGAGCGCGAACAGCGCGATCAGCAAGCCCACCGCCGCGGCGCTGTAGCCCTGTTGCAGCGCCAGCAGCGGCGTCGCGAGCCGCATGCCGGCCATCGTCGCATGCAGGCAGACCTGGGCGCCGATCACGCGCAGCAGTTCGGAGCCTTTCACGGGGTGTCGTCGCCCTCGCTGTCGGCGGTGGGCGGCAGCAGCGCCTGCGACTGCGCCTCGGGCAGCGCCTCGACCTTGCGCAGCGCGAGTCGCATCTGCTTGGCGCGCGTGTCGGCCTTGTCGATAGTGTCGGAGGCCTTGGCCACCTGCTCCTTGATGCGCGACACCCATTCGCCATAACGCTCGAACTCGGTCTTGACCGCACCCAGCACCTTCCAGACCTCGGAGGCCTGCCGCTCGAGCGCCAGCGTGCGAAAGCCCATGTGAAGGCTGTTGAGCATGGCCAGCAAGGTGGTCGGGCCGGCCAGCGTCACGCGGTGCTGGCGCTGGATCGCATCCATCAGGCCGGGGCGCCGCAGCACCTCGGCATAGAGGCTTTCGACCGGCAGGAACAGGATGGCGAAATCGGTGGTGTGCGGCGCAGCCAGGTAGCTCTCCGCGATCGACTTGGCTTCGCTGCGCACGCGCGCCTCGAGTGCCTTGGCGGCAAGCTCGGCGCCTGCGGCATCGGCGCGCTCATGCGCATCGATGAGGCGCTCGTAGTCGTCGCGCGGAAACTTGGCGTCGATCGGCAGCCAGACCGGCGCACCGTCGTCGCCGCGGCCCGGAAAGCGGATCGCGAAGTCGACGCGCTGGCCGCTGCGCGGCTTGGTCTCGACCTGCCGGGCGTACTGCTCGGGCGTGAGCACCTGTTCGAGCAGGGCTTCGAGCTGCACTTCGCCGAACACGCCGCGCGTCTTGACGTTGGTCAGCACGCGCTGCAGGCTGCCCACGCCCACGGCCAACGCCTGCATCTCGCCCAGGCCCTTGTGCACCTGCTCGAGCCGCTCGGCGACCTGCTTGAAACTCTCGCCGAGCCGCGCCTCGAGCGTGCTCTGGAGCTTCTCGTCGACGGTCTTTCGCATCTCGTCGAGCTTGGCGGCGTTGTTCTGCTGCAGTTGAGTGAGCTGCGTCTCCATGGTGGCGCGCACTTCGGCGAGCCGCCGGGCATTGGATTCGCTCAGGCCCTGCAGCTGGTTGTTGAGCGTGTCGCCGAGGTTCTTCTGCAGCGAGGCGAGCTGCAGCGCGAAGGCGTCGAGCTGGGCATTCTGCGTGCGTGTGGCCTCTGCGCCCTGCTGCACCAGCGCCTGCTGGAAGGTGGCGAAGGCCTGTGCAGTTTCCTGCCGTGCGCCGCGCGAGCTTTCGGCGATCTCATGGCGCAGTTCGCGCTCGGTGCGCTCGTTCGCGCTGCGCATCGCGGCGAGTGCGCCCAGAATTTCGCTGTGGTCGGGCTCGGGCTGCCGCCGCGCGAGCAGCCAGACCATGAGCAGCAGCTGGATGAGCGCGAGCGCGCCCAGCGCGAAAAGAATCAGTTCGGTGGTTTCCAAGGGGGTCCGATGTCTCTTTCTGCGGCGTGCGCCTATTTGGTTGCCGCCGGCACGGGAGTCACGGGCGTGAGCGGCCCCTTGCCGCCGAACCATGCGATCAGGTTGTCGGCCGCAAGGTCGGCCATGGCACGCCGCGTGGGCACCGTGGCGCTCGCGATGTGCGGCGTCAGCACCACGTTGGGCACGGTCAGCAGGTCGGGATGGACCTTCGGCTCGCCTTCGAACACGTCGAGGCCCGCGGCTGCGATCTTCTTCTCGCGCAGCGCCGCGGCGAGCGCCGCGTCGTCGACGATGCCGCCGCGCGCGATGTTCACCAGCGTGGCGGTCGGCTTCATCAGCGCGAGTTCGGCCGCGCCGATGGTGTGGTGCGAGGCCGGCGAATACGGCACCACCAGCACCACGTGGTCGGCGGTCTTGAGAAGCTCTTCCTTGCCAATGTAGCTGGCCTTGCATTCGGCCTCGACCGTCGCGTCGAGGCGCGAACGGTTGTGATAGACCACCTTCATGCCGAAGCCGTGCGCGCCGCGCTTCGCGATGCCCTGCCCGATGCGGCCCATGCCGATGATGCCGAGCGTCGAGCCGTGGATGTCGGAGCCCGCGAACATGTCGAAGCTCCACTTCTGCCACTTGCCCGCGCGCAGAAAATGCTCGCTCTCGGCGATGCGCCGGGCCGTGGCCATCAGCAGCGCAAAGCCGAAGTCGGCCGTGGTCTCGGTCAGCACGTCGGGCGCGTTGGTGCCGAGCACGCCGCGCGCGGCCATCGCGTCGACGTCGAAGTTGTTGTAGCCCACGGCCATGTTGGCGCAGATCTTCAGGTCGGGGCAGGCGTCGAGCAAGGCGGCATCGATGCGCTCACTGCCGGTGGTGAACGCGCCCTGCTTGCCTTGCAGTTTGGCAATCAGCTGTTCTTTGCTCCAGCTCTCGTCGGCCTGGTTCGACTCGACCTCGAAGTGCTGCGACAGCCGCTCGATGGTTTCGGGGAAGATCGCGCGCGCGACCAGGATCTTGGGCTTGCTCATGATGTCTGTGCCTAGCGGAAGAAGATGAAGGTGGAAAGAACGAACAGCGGAATAAGGATGGCTACCGACCACGCCATGTAGCCGAAGAAGCTCGGCATGCGCACGCCGCGGCTCTCGGCGATGGCCTTGACCATCAGGTTGGGCGCATTGCCGATGTAGGTGTTGGCACCCATGAACACCGCTCCCGCAGAGATCGCCGCGAGCGTTGCGGCATGGGTCGTCATCAGCGTGGCAGCGTCGCCGCCCGCGGTGTTGAAGAACACCAGGTAGGTCGGCGCATTGTCGAGAAAAGAGCTCAGCACACCCGTGGCCCAGAAGTACATCGCCGGATCCGGCTGGCCGTCGGGCCGGGTGACGGCCGCGATCACCGCGCCGAACGGCCCCTGCACGCCGGCCTTGAGCATGGCGATGACCGGGATGATGGTCAGGAAGATGCCCGCGAACAGCTTCGCCACCTCGGCCATCGGGCCCCATTCGAACTGGTTGTCGGCGTGCACCTTGGCCGGCGTGAGCCGAAACGAGATCAGCAGGATCGCGATCAGCGCCGCGTCGCGCACCAATCCCGGCAGGCCGACGCGCGTTCCGAACAGGTCGAAGCCCACGGGCGACTTCCAGACCCCGGAGAGCAGCACGAAGAAGACGATGCCGCCGAGCAACCAGAAGTTGGCAGCGCCGTCGAAGGCGATGCGCGGCGTGTCCGGCGTCGGGTCGAACGGCAGCACGCCTTCCTTGCGGTACTGGTAGCGGTCGATGACGTAGAACAGGGCGAGCAGCGCCCCGACCAGGAACAGGGTCTCCGGCAGGATGTTTTTCGCGGTCCAGAAGAAGTCGACACCCTTCAGAAAGCCGAGGAACAGCGGCGGATCGCCGAGTGGCGTGAGCGAGCCGCCCACGTTCGAGACGATGAAAATGAAGAACACGACCACGTGCGCCTTGCTCCGGCGGTTGTCGTTGGCGCGGATCAGCGGACGGATCAGCAGCATCGAGGCGCCCGTGGTGCCCATGATGCTCGCGAGCACCGCGCCGACCGCGAGGATCGCGGTGTTGAGGCCCGGCGCACCGTGCAGGTTGCCGCGGATGTGGATGCCGCCGGCCACCGTGAACAGCGCGGTCAGCAGGATGATGAAGGGGATGTACTCCTCCACCATCGCATGCACCAGCTGCGTGCCTGCGAGCGGCGCACCGTAGATCGCCGCAAAGGGCAGCAGGAATGCCAGCGCCCAGGCGGCCGAGATCTTTCCGTAGTGGTGGTGCCAGAACGCGGGGGCCACGAGCGGCATCAGCGCGATCGACAGCAGGATGCCGGCGAACGGAACGCTCCACAGCGCGGACAGCGTGCTGCCGTCGAAATCGGCGGCCATCGCCAGGGCGGGAAACATCATTGGCAGCACTGCGGCTGCCGCGAGGCGGACTCTTTTTTTCATGGGGCGTTACCGTACCAGACGAGGTCAGGCCGGCGGCTGCTCGATCTCGAACACCTGGCGCAGATAAGCCAGGTATTTCTCGTCCTCGCACATGTTCTTGGACGGCGTGTCCGACAGCTTGGCCACGGGCTGGCCGTTGCAGTTGATCATCTTGATGACGATCTGCAGCGGCTCGTAGCCGAGGTCGTTGGTGAGGTTGGTGCCGATGCCGAACGCCAGCTGGCAGCGTCCGCGGAACTGCTGGTAGAGCTCGATCGTGCGCGGCATGGTGAGCCCGTCGCTGAAGATCAGTGTCTTGGTCAGCGGGTCCACCCGGTTGGCGATGTAGTGCGCGAGCATGCGCTCGCCCCACTGGAACGGATCGCCGCTGTCGTGGCGCGCGCCGTCGAAGAGCTTGCAGAAGTACAGGTCGAAGTCGCGCAGGAAGGCGCTCATGCCGTAGACGTCGGACAGCGCGATGCCGAGGTCGCCCCGGTATTCGCGCGCCCAGGTTTCAAAGCCGAAGATCTGGCTGTCGCGCAGCCGTGGGCCGAGCGCCTGGCAGGCCTGCAGGTATTCGTGCGCCATCGTGCCGAGCGGGATCAGGCCGAGCTTCATGGCATAGAGCACGTTGCTGGTGCCCGCGAGCTGCGGCAGCCCGTCGCCGGGCCGTGCCGGCAGCGCCGGGGCGGTCACGGCACCGAGCCGCGCCACCAGCGTTCGCAGCACCTCTTCGTGCCAGTCCTTCGAGAAGCGGCGGCGGGTGCCGTAGTCGGCGATCTTGAGGTCGGACAACCCCGCCTCCTGCAACTGCGTGATCTTGGTCTCGAGCCGCAGGCGTCCCTCGACGAAATCCGGCTTCTTCTGCGTGTTGCGGAAATAGACCTCGTTCACGATCGCGAGCACCGGGATCTCGAACAGGATCGTGTGCAGCCACGGCCCCTTGATGCGGATCTCGAGCTCGCCCGAGGCCTGGGGCGTGATGGTGATGTACTTCTCGTTGAGCCGGAACAGCCCGAGGAAGTCGACGAAGTCGCTCTTGATGAAGCGCATCGAGCGCAGGTAGGCGAGTTCGGCGTCGCGGAACTGCAGCGAACAGAGGCTGCGAACCTCCTCGCGGATCTGCCCCGCGAATTGAGCGAGGTCGACGCCGGGATTGCGGCACTTGAACCGGTACTCAACCCGGGCACCGGGAAAGTGATGCAGCACGACCTGCATCATGGTGAACTTGTAGAGGTCAGTGTCGAGCAGGCTGTGAATGATCATGTTTCGGCGCGCGTTGTCCCGGTCTTTTTCGGCGTGCGTCCGATTATCACGGGCGCCGTCGGCTTGTGCCTACGGCGCTCGCGCAGGGCGTCCTACCGGCGGGGTGAATGGCGCGAACGACAGTAAGTCCACGGCGGCAGTCCATGCCGCTGGACAACCTCAAGGAGATTCGCATGAACAAGGACACCATCGAAGGCAACTGGAAGCAGCTCAAGGGCAAGGTCAAGGAGCAATGGGGCAAGCTCACCGACGACGACTTCGACGTCATCGCCGGCAAGCGCGACCAGCTGCTCGGCCGCATCCAGGAGCGCCACGGCATCAGCCGCGACGAGGCCGAGAAGCAGGTCAAGGAATGGGAATCCCGCGACGGCCGCACCGCCGAGACCCTCTGGTACGAAAAGTACTGACGACGCCGCCGCACGGCGGCTTACCACCGACCCACCGCACGGCGGCCACGTGGCCGCTGGCGCGATCCCTTCACGAAAAAACAAAAGGATAAAAATGAAAAAACATTTGCTCATGCTGGCACTCGCCTCCACCTGCTTCGTCGCGACCCACGCCTCGGCAATGACCCAGGACGAATACAAGGCCGCCAAGCAGAAGATCGAGGCCGACCACAAGTCCGCCAAGGCGCAGTGCGATGCCATGAAGGACAACGCGAAGGACGTCTGCGAGAAGGAAGCCGAGGGCAAGGAAGACGTCGCCAAGGCCGAGCTCGAACAGCAGTACAAGCCGAGCGATGCCCATGCCCGCAAGGTCGCCGAGGAAAAGGTCAAGGCCACCTACGAGGTCGCCAAGGAAAAGTGCGACGACCAGAAGGGCGAAGCGAAGGATGCATGCGTGAAGCAGGCCAAGGCCGACGAGTCGCAGGGCAAGGCCGACATCAAGGCCATGAAGAAGACCATGTAAGCGGCGCCATGGCCCTTGTGGGCCGTGCGAAGCTGTAAAGAGAACGGCGCCTTTTAGGGCGCCGTTTTGCTTTTGCAGCGCGCGGCCGTCAGGCCTTCAGCGAATCGACCACGCGCTGCAGCGCGTCTGGCAACGCCACCGGGCGCTGGGTCGCGCGGTCGACATACACGTGCACGAAGTGGCCTTGCGCGGCGGCGGTATCGGCTCCTTCGGCGAACAACCCGATCTCGTAGCGCACGCTCGAGCGGCCGGCCTGGGCCACGCGGATGCCCGCCTCCACCGTCTGCGGAAACGCGATGGGGGCGAAATAGTTGCACTGCGTCTCGACCACGAAGCCGACGGTCTGGCCCTGGTGGATGTCGAGGGCGCCGCGTTCGATCAGGAGCGCGTTCACCGCGGTATCGAACCAGCTGTAGTAGACGACGTTGTTGACATGGCCATACATGTCGTTGTCGGCCCAGCGCGTGGGAATGCTGCGAAAAACCCGGTAGCTGCTGCGGGCGTGGGGGGTCGGTTTGGCGGCGGAGCTCATCGCGCGGCATTGTGCCAGCGGGCGGCGGCGCAGGACCGGCCCGACACCGCCCGATAGGCTCTCGGAGGGCCGCAAGCCAGATTTAGAAAGCACGTTCTAATTTGCTGCAAAGCAGCAAAAACCCCTTGATCACCAGCCTGTGCTGCCTATACTTGAGGCCATGCTGCACCGCAACATAGACGACGAGGCGCAGCGCAACGTGACCGACACCATCTCATTCCTTTTCGGAGATTCCAAATGGCCCTGACCGCTGACCAGATCCTCGCCGCTCAAAAAGCAAACCTCGAAACCCTGTTCGGCCTGACCACGAAGGCCTTCGAAGGCGTCGAGAAGCTCGTCGAACTCAACGTGACCGCTTCCAAGGCCGCCCTGGCCGAAGCCGCCACCACCGCTCAAGCCACGCTGAACGTCAAGGACGCACAGGAACTGCTGACGCTGCAAGCCAGCCTGTACCAGCCCCTGGCCGAAAAGACCGCCGCCTACAGCCGCCACCTCTACGACATCGCCCAGGGTACCGGCGCCGAATTCTCCAAGGCCTTCGAAGCCAAGGCCGCCGAAACCCAGCAAGCCTTTGTTGGCCTGGTCGACAGCGCCTCGAAGAACGCCCCGGCCGGTTCGGAAACCGCTGTTGCCGTGATGAAGAGCGCCGTGGCCGCCGCCAACAACGCCTTCGAATCGGTCCAGAAGGCCGTCAAGCAGGCCGGCGACGTCGCCGAAGCCAACTTCAACGCCGTGTCGACCCAAGCCGTCGCCGCTGCCAAGACCGCCACCGCTTCGCGCAAGCGCTAAGCTGCCGGACGCTTACCACCAGTTGTCTCCTTGGGTCCTCACGGATCCAATTCAGGCCTCATCTTCGGATGAGGCCTTTTTTTTGCTCGGCCACGCCTCTTCGATAATGCCGGTCTCATTCCAGGAGACTTTCATGCAGATCGACGGCAAGGTTTTTATCGTGACCGGTGGCGCTTCGGGCCTCGGCGAAGGCACGGCGCGCATGCTGGCAGCGAACGGCGGCAAGGTGGTGATTGCCGACATGCAGGCGGAAAAGGGCGAGGCCGTCGCGCGCGAGATCGGCGGCGCTTTCGTCAAGTGCGACGTGAGCCAGGAGGCTGACGGCCAGGCCGCCGTGGCCGCGGCGCTGAAGCTCGGCAAGCTCGTGGGCCTGGTCAACTGCGCCGGCATTGCGCCGGCCGAGAAAACGGTCGGCAAGAACGGCGCGCATGCATTGGCCGTGTTCAGCAAGACCGTCACCGTCAACCTGATCGGCAGCTTCAACATGATCCGCCTCGCGGCCGACGCCATGAGCCGGAACGAGCCCGAAGCCACCGGCGAGCGCGGCGTGCTGATCTCGACCGCCTCGGTCGCAGCCTACGACGGCCAGATCGGCCAGGCCGCCTACAGCGCCTCGAAGGGCGGCGTGGTCGGCATGACGCTGCCGATCGCCCGCGACCTGGCACGCAACGGCATCCGCAACATGACGATCGCACCGGGCATCTTCGGCACGCCCATGCTGTTCGGCATGCCGCAGGAGGTGCAGGATGCGCTGGCCGCCAGCGTGCCCTTCCCTTCGCGCCTGGGCACGCCCGAGGACTACGCCAGGCTGGCGAAGCACATCATCGAGAACGACATGCTCAACGGGGAGGTGATTCGTCTCGACGGAGCGATCCGGCTTCCTCCCCGGTGAGCGGCGGCACGGCCGTGCTGCCGGTGCGCTCGAGCCGCTCGTACTGGGCGATCACTTGGGCGCCCAGCAGTACGAGCGTGGCGGCGATCTCCAGGCTCAGCAGCACCACGATGGCCGTGGTGAGCGAGCCGTAGACCACGTTCACCTGCGAGAGCGTCGAAAAGTACCAGACCAGCACGTGCCGCGTGGCTTCCCAGAGCAGCGCGGCCGTGACGCCGCCGAGCAGCGCATGGCGCAGCGACATGCGGCCGGCCGGCATCACGAGGTAGAGCGAGGTCAGCATGAAGATCTCGCCGCCCAGGCCCACCAGGTAGAGCAGCAGGCCCGACACCCCTGAGAGCGACCATTCGCGCCCGAACAGATCGACGCTTTCCTGGCCCACGAGCCGCAACGCGCCCGAGACCACCGTCACGAGCAGCAGCCCGATGCACAGGCACAGGATGTAGATGTAGGGCATGACCGCCGAGATCAGGAAATGCCGCCGGTGGTCGGCCTTGCGGTGGTGGAAGATCACCGCCATCGCGCTTTCGAGCACGCTGAAAGCCAGCGAACTGAAGAAGATCATCGTCACCAGCAGCACCGGCCCCATCACGTCGCGATGCTCGAGAAAATTCGACAGCGCCGTGACGATCTCGGTCGACTGGCCCGGCAGCAGCCACTCGAGGTAGCGGCCGATCGTGCGCAGCAGTTCGCCCTGGTCGATCAGGTGCGACATCGCGATCACGCTGACGATCGACAGCGGCACGATCGAAAGCAGCGCGTAGTAGGCCACGGCCCCCGCGAGCAGCAGCCCCTGGTTGGCGCGGAAGGCCTTCAGCGCATCCCAGATGAAGCGCAGCGGGTGGCGCAGCAGCGGCGCGGCGTGGTGCAGGGGTTTGTTCGATGTCATCCGTGGAAATCCGATGGGAAGTATGCAGTCCGGCGCAGGTCGCCGGCCGCTTGCGTATGATTTGCCGCTCTTCGCCTACATGACCATCCCCGCTTCTTTCATCCAGGAACTCATCGCGCGTGCCGACGTGGTGGAAATCGTCGGGCGCTATGTGCAGCTCAGGAAGGCGGGCGCCAATTTCATGGGCCTGTGCCCGTTCCACGGCGAGAAATCCCCTTCGTTCTCGGTCAGCCCGACCAAGCAGTTCTATCACTGCTTCGGCTGCGGGGTGCATGGCAACGCCATCGGTTTTCTGATGGAACATGCGGGCATGGGCTTCGTCGAGGCGGTGCACGATCTTGCGGGCCAGTACGGCCTGCAGGTGCCCGAGGACGACGCCTCGCCCGCCGAGCGCGCGCGCGCCGCAAGCCAGCGGCAGAAGCAGGCCACGCTGACCGACGTGCTCGAAAAAGCCGGCGAGGCCTATCGCAAGGCGCTGCGGCAGGCGCCCGGCGCCATCGAATACCTCAAGGGCCGCGGCGTCTCGGGCGAGATCGCCAGGCAGTTCGGCATCGGCTATGCGCCCGCCGGCTGGCGCACGCTGGCGAGCGTGTTCCCCGACTACGACGATCCGCTGCTCGCCGAAAGCGGCCTCGTGATCGCCAACGCCGAGGACGGCGCCGAGGAAGCCAAGCGCTACGACCGCTTTCGCGACCGCGTGATGTTCCCGATCCGCAACGTCAAGGGCGAATGCATCGGCTTCGGCGGGCGGGTGCTCGGCGACGAAAAACCCAAGTACCTCAACTCGCCCGAGACGCCGGTCTTCAGCAAGGGCCGCGAGCTCTACGGCCTCTACGAGGCGCGCGCCGCGTTCCGCGACCGCGGCTACGCGCTCGTGACCGAGGGCTACATGGACGTGGTCGCCCTGGCCCAGCTCGGCTTTCCGAACGCGGTCGCCACGCTCGGCACCGCCTGCACCGCCGAGCATGTGCAGAAGCTCTTCCGCTTCACCGAATCGGTGGTGTTCAGCTTCGACGGCGACACGGCCGGCCGCCGCGCGGCGCGCAAGGCGCTCGACGGCGCCCTGCCCTATGCCACCGACGTGCGCAGCATCAAGTTCTTGTTTCTGCCCACCGAGCACGACCCCGACAGCTTTATCCGCGAATTTGGCGCCGAGGCGTTCGCGCGCTTCGTGCAGGAAGCCACGCCGTTGTCGCGTTTCATGATCGAGGTGGCACGCGAAGGCTGCGACCTGGCAACGGCCGAGGGCCGCGCCCACATGAGCAGCAATGCGCGGCCGCTCTGGAGCGCCATGCCCGACGGCGCGCTCAAGCGCCAGCTGCTGAGCGAGATCGCCACGATGGTGCAGTTGGACGCGACCGGACTGGCCGAACTCTGGGCCGCCACGGCCGGGCCGCGCGGCAAGGCCGCCGCAGCGCCCGCCGCGCACCACGGCAGCGAGGCAGCAAGCGACGAATTCGGCTATGACCCCGGCATGCCGCCGCCCACCGACTACGCGCCGCCACGCTACGAAAACGATAGCAAATCGCGCAAATTCACCAAGGGCAAGCGCTGGGGCGGCAAGTTCGAGCCGGCGCCCGAGCCGCTGCGCGGCCGTGGCAAGCCGCCGAGCCGGCCCGACGTGGCGGCCCGGCTGCTGCTGTCGAACATGACCCAGTGGGACGCGCTGTCGCACGAACTGCACCTCCTGCTGTGCGACCTGCCCGGGCCGCACGGCGCGCTCTTCACCTGGCTCGACAGCCAGTTGCACGAACACGGCGTCCAGCCCTGGGCGGCGCTGCGCGAGGGCATGCGCGGGCTCGATTTCGAGCCGCTGGCCGAGCGCCTCATGAGCGTGGCCGAGGCAGCGCCGGTGGCCGAGGGCGAAGAGGAACAGCATTTCGCCGACGCCGCCAAAGAGCTCGCCAGCGTGCTCGACTTCATGCTCGATGACCGCCTCAAGGCCCAGCAGAACGAGGCCATCGCCGCGGTCGGCACGGACCCGAAGGCGCTCGAGCGCTACAAGGCGCTTGAGGCCCGGCGCCTCGAATTGCGCCAGCGCTTGAACTCGCGCGGCGCAGAAAGTGCTTGAAATTCTCGCGGCGGGCTATAATGTACGGCTTCGCAACTGGCGAAATTAGGCAAGAGCGACAGCAGCACCTCCGGACCGACCCCCTCGCGCAATGCACTCCAACGGTAAAAATCCGGCGGAAAGGGTCAATAACCGCAAGGACTGCACACCAAATGTTCGCCCGACATCTTGCCTGACGAGGAATTTTTTCTTCCTCTTTCCCAATTGTCTGCCTGCGCCTGTGCGCGGGCTTCGTGTCTTGTGGCGACGCCGCCCGTGCGGTGTTGCGCCTGTGAGTTCGCTTGGTCCATCTTTCCGTAACGAGGTCGTATGCCCAGTTCAAAGAAGCCTGCTCCTTCACTCGCCAAAAGCGTCGCCCCGAAGTCTGTTGCAGAAAAACCGTTGAAAGCCGGCGTTGTGCCGGCAACTAAGTCGGGTGCCGCCGCGTCCAGATCGGCAACCGCTACGAAAGTGAAAACCGTGCCCACGAAATCGACCTCCCTCGACGATCCGAAGAAGGCTGCCGCCAAGGCCGCCGCCGTTGCCGCGCCTGCCGCTCCCGCCGCCAAGAAGGTCGGCCGCCCGCCCAAGGCCGCCGGCGCCGCCGCGCCCGCCACCGGTGCCAAGCGCGGCCGCAAGCCCAAGGCCGGCAACGAAGCCGCCGAGAGCGACATCGACCTGTCGGACATCGAGGACGACCTGACCGGTGAAGAGCCCGTGGCGGCGGCGACCGAGGAAAAGGTCAAGCCGCTGCGCATGAAGATCAGCAAGGCGAAGGAACGCGCGCTGATGAAGGAGTTCGGCCTCGACGAGACCGTGCTCTCCGAGGAAGACCTGGCCAAGCGCCGCTCGCGCCTCAAGACCCTGATCACGCTCGGCAAGACCCGCGGCTACCTCACGCACGGCGAAATCTCCGACCACCTGCCCGACAAGCTGGTCGACGCCGAGACCATGGAAGTCGTGGTCACCATGCTCAACGACATGGGCGTGGCGGTGTACGAGCAGACGCCCGACGCCGAGACCCTGCTGCTGAACAACACCGCGCCGACCGCCACCACGGTGGAAGAAGCCGAAGAAGAAGCCGAGGCCGCGCTCTCGACGGTGGACAGCGAATTTGGCCGCACGACCGACCCGGTGCGCATGTACATGCGCGAGATGGGCACGGTCGAACTGCTCACGCGCGAAGGCGAAATCGAGATCGCCAAGCGCATCGAAGGCGGCCTGATGGCGATGATGGAAGCCATCTCGGCCTCCCCCGCCACGATCGCCGAGATCCTGCGCCTGGCCGCCGACATCCGCGAGGGCAAGGTGGTCATCTCCACCGTGGTCGACGGCTTCTCGAACCCCAACGAAGCCGACGACTACGTGGCCGAGGAAGACTTCGACGAGTTCGACGAGGAAGACGACGACGACGGCAAGGGCGGCTCCAAGGCGCTCACCAAGAAGCTCGAGGAACTCAAGCGCGACGCGCTGGAGCGCTTCGACCGCATTGCCGGGATGTTCGAGAAGGTCCACAAGATCTACGACAAGGAAGGCTACGGCACGCCCGCCTACCAGAAGGCCCAGCAGGCCCTGTCGGACGAGCTCATGACGATCCGCTTCACGGCCAAGACCATCGAGAAGCTGTGCGACCTGGTTCGCACGCAGGTCGACGACGTGCGCAAGAAGGAGCGCGAGCTGCGCCGCATCATCGTGGACAAGTGCGGCTTCCCGCAGGACGAGTTCATCCGCGACTTCTCGGGCTACGACAAGAACGGCAACCGCATTGCGTCGAACCTGCTGAACCAGAAGTGGGTCGAGAAGCAGGCCGCGTCGGGCAAGCCCTGGAGCGCCGTGCTGGCCCGCAACATTCCGCCGGTCCAGGAACTCCAGCAGAAGCTCGCCGACATCCAGTCGCGCGTGGTGGTGCCGCTCACCGAGCTCAAGGACATCAACAAGCGCATGAACGAGGGCGAGGCGTCGTCGCGCGACGCCAAGAAGGAAATGATCGAGGCCAACCTGCGCCTCGTGATCTCCATCGCCAAGAAGTACACCAACCGCGGCCTGCAGTTCCTCGACCTGATCCAGGAAGGCAACATCGGCCTGATGAAGGCGGTCGACAAGTTCGAGTACCGCCGCGGCTACAAGTTCTCGACCTACGCCACGTGGTGGATTCGCCAGGCCATCACGCGCTCGATCGCCGACCAGGCCCGCACGATCCGCATCCCGGTGCACATGATCGAGACGATCAACAAGATGAACCGCATCTCGCGCCAGCATCTGCAGGAGTTCGGCTTCGAGCCTGACGCCGGCATCCTGGCCGCGAAGATGGAGATCCCGGAAGACAAGATCCGCAAGATCATGAAGATCGCGAAGGAGCCGATCTCGATGGAAACCCCCATCGGCGACGACGACGATTCGCACCTGGGCGACTTCATCGAGGACAGCAGCAACACCGCGCCGATCGAGGCGGCGATGCAGGCCGGCCTGCGCGACGTGGTCAAGGACATCCTCGACAGCCTCACGCCGCGCGAAGCCAAGGTGCTGCGCATGCGGTTCGGCATCGAGATGTCGACCGACCACACGCTCGAAGAAGTGGGCAAGCAGTTCGACGTGACGCGCGAGCGCATCCGCCAGATCGAGGCCAAGGCGCTGCGCAAGCTCAAGCATCCGTCGCGTTCGGACAAACTCCGCAGCTTCATCGATACTCTGTAATCCGGGTTCCCTGAAGCCACAAGCGCCCGCAGCGCCCCCTCACGGGGGCGGCGGGCGTTCCCTTTTGTGCCACGCAAATAAGAAGAATGGATCAATCGCCATGAATCCAGACGCAGCCAAACTCTGGCAAGCCCCGCGCTGGGCGCTGGCCGTGCTGCTCGCGGTGCTGGGCATGCTGGGCCCCTTTTCGATCGACACCTACATTCCGGCCTTCTCGGGCATTGCGCAATCGATCGGCGCCACGCCGGCCGAAATGCAGCAGACGCTCTCGGCCTACCTGTTCGGCTTCGCGTTCATGAACCTGTTCCACGGCGCGCTGTCGGACAGCTTCGGGCGCCGGCCCGTCGTGCTGTGGGGCCTCGCGGTGTTCACGCTCGCCTCGCTGGGCTGCGCGCTGTCGCAGAACATCGCGCAGCTGGTGCTGTTCCGTGGCCTGCAGGGCCTGTCGACCGGCGCCGGCATCGTGGTCTCGCGCGCGGTGATCCGCGACATGTTCCCGCCAGCCGATGCGCAGCGCGTGATGAGCCAGGTGACCATCTACTTCGGCGTGGCGCCGGCCATCGCGCCGATCGTCGGCGGCTTCCTGTTCGTGCATGCGGGCTGGCATGCGATCTTCTGGTTCCTCGTGGCGGTGGGCGTGATCCTGTTCGTGGCCAACTACAAGCTGTTGCCCGAGACGCTGCACCAGAGCCAGCGCCAGCCCTTCCAGGTGCGGCACCTGATGCGCGGCTACCGGGACCTGTGCTCCGATCCGCGCTTCGTGCTGCTCGCCTTCGCGAGCGGCGTGCCGTTCAACGGCATGTTCCTGTACGTGCTCGCCGCACCCGCCTTTCTCGGCGACCATCTCGCGCTCGCGCCCACGCAGTTCTTCTGGTTCTTCCTGCTGAGCATCGGCGGCATCATGGCCGGCGCCTGGGCCAGCGGCCGCATGGCGGGCAAGGTCGCGCCCAAGCGGCAGATCCGCGACGGCTTCCTGATCATGCTGCTGACTTCCGTGGTCAACGTGGTCGCCAATGCGCTGTTCGAGCCGCATGCGGCCTGGGCGCTGTGGCCGATCGCCGTGTTCGCCTTCGGCTGGGCGCTGATGGTGCCGGTGGTCACGCTGCTGGTGCTCGACCTGCATCCCGAACGCCGCGGCATGGCCTCGTCGCTGCAGGCGGTCATCGGCTCCACTGCGAACGGCGTCGTCGCGGGCGTGATCGCACCGCTGGTCATGCATTCAACGCTGGCCCTCGCGCTCACTTCGATCCTCATGCTCGCCATCGGGCTGGTGGCCTGGGTCTGGCTGCACCGGCGCTGGCCCGAGATCGGCCGCATGGTGGCCGCGGAGGTCTGAGCCCATCGCATCCATGCAAGTCTCCACCCTTGTTTCCTATGCGCGTGCCTGGCTGCCGGGCCGCAACGCCGTCGATGCACGCGAGCGCATGCGCGCAGCCATTGGCGCAGGCGTGGGCCTGCTGATCACCGCGCTGATCTGCCGCTGGATGGCGCCGTTCACCGGACACAGCATCTGGCTCATCGCGCCCATGGGCGCCAGCGCGGTGCTGGTGTTCGCGGTGCCCGCCAGCCCGCTGGCGCAGCCCTGGTCGGTGCTCATGGGCAACACGCTCTCGACGCTCGTGGGCATCGCCTGCGTGCGCTGGATACCCGACACTGCCTGGGCCGCGGCCGCCGGCGTGGGCCTGGCCATCGGGCTGATGTTCGCCACGCGCAGCCTGCATCCGCCGGGCGGTGCGGCGGCGCTGCTCGCGGTGCTCACCCACACTACCGATTTCTCGGCCGCCTTCTTTCCGGCGTTCGTCAACTCGCTGTTGCTGGTGCTCGCGGGCGCGGCCTACAACAGCCTCACGGGCCGGCGCTATCCGCATGTCGCCCGGCCGCCCTCCGCCGAGGCAGGCGACGCGCGCTTCAGCCAGGCCGACATCGACGCGGTGCTGGCGCGCTACAACCAGGTGCTCGACATCAGCCGCGACGACCTCGAATCGCTGATCCAGCAGACCGAGCTCGAGTCGTACAAGCGCCGGCTCGGCACGCTGCACTGCCGGGACATCATGTCGCCCGACCCGATCTCGGTGGAGTTCGGCACGCCGCTGCAGGAAGCCTGGATGCTGATGAAGCAGCGCCAGATCAAGGCACTGCCGGTGACCGACCGCACGCGCCGCGTGGTCGGCATCGTGACGCGAGCCGACTTCTTCCGCCAGCTCGATCTCGATCACCACGAAGGCATCGCCGGGCGCCTGCGCGACCTGATCCGCGCCACGCGCACAGTGGTCTCGAACAAGCCCGAGGTGGTGGGCCAGATCATGACGCGCCAGGTGCGCGTGGCGAGCGCCGACCGGCCGGTGGTCGACCTGGTGCCGCTGTTCTCGGAAGGCGGCCACCACCATATCCCCATCATCGACCATGAAAAGCGGCTCACCGGCATGATCACGCAGTCGGACTTCGTGCGCGCCTTGTACCGCGCAGTGAAACCATGACGCCCCCCGAAGCGGCTCACTTCGTGTAGCCGCCTCCCCCCACTGGGGGGGCGCACCCGGTGGCCCGGCAAAGCCGGTTCCACGGGTGCACTGGGTTGGGACTGTTACGGAACTGGCTCGACTTTTTTTCAAGGAGCGCGCATGGCGTGGATCGTGTTGTTCGTGGCGGGTCTGCTCGAAGTGGGCTGGGCCATCGGTCTCAAGTACACGGAGGGCTTCACGCGGCTGTGGCCCTCGGTCGGCACTGCCATCTCGATGGTGCTCAGCGTGGTGCTGCTCGGCTGGGCGATGCGCACGCTGCCCGTGGGCACGGCCTATGCGGTGTGGACCGGCATCGGCGCGGTTGGCACCGTGGCGCTCGGCATCGTGCTGTTCCACGAGCCCGCCAATGCGGCGCGGCTGGTCTGCGTGGGTCTCATCGTCGCAGGCATCCTGGGCCTCAAACTGACCAGCGCCCACTGAGCCGCGCTATTCGACCACCACGTTCGCCTTCTTCACCAGCGCCGCATAACGCGCGGCCTCGCTGCGGAAATACGCCGCGGCCTGCTCGGGCGTGGTGGGCTTGACGATGTTGCCCTGCTTCTCCATGGCCTCGCGCACCTCGGCGCTTGCGAAGGCGGCGGCCACGGCGTCGTGTACCCGCTGGATGTCGGCGGCCTGCATCTTCGGCGGCCCGATCACGGCGAACCAGCCCTCGACGGTGTAGTTGGGCAGCCCCTGCTCCGCGATCGTCGGCAGGTCGGGCGCGGCCGGCGACCGGGCAGGTCCGCACAGGCCGATGGCGCGCAGCGCCCCGCTCTTCAGGTGCGGCTGCACCGCGGGCAGCGCGATCACGCCGATCTCGACCTGGCCCGCGATCATGTCAGTGACCATCGGGCCGGTGCCCTTGTAGGGAATGTGCCGCGCCTTGACCCCCGCTTCCTCGAGGAACATCTCGCCGGCCAGGTGGATGATCGTGCCGTTGCCCGACGATGCGTAGTTGTAGGCATCGGGCTTGGCGCGCAGCAGTGCGACCAGTTCGCGCACGTTCTTCGCCGGCAGCTTCGGATTGGCGGCCAGCACCAGCGGCGTCGCGCCCACCACGCTGATCGGCGTGACGTCGCCGATCGGGTCGAAAGGCATCTTCCTGTAGACGGCCGGGTTGATGACGTGGTTGTTCGACACCATGCCGAGCGTGAGCCCGTCGGGCGCGGCCTTGACCACGGCCGAGGTGCCGGTGATGCCACCCGCACCCGGCAGGTTCTCGATCACCACAGGCTGGCCGAAAGCCTTGCCGAGCGCCACCGACGCCGCACGCGCGATGGCGTCGACGCCCGAGCCCGCGCTGATCGGCAGGATCAGGCGGATCGGCTTGTCGGAACCCTGCGCCAGCGCGGGAAGCAAAGGAAAAGCGGCCAGCCCGGCAGCCGAGGCGCCAAGGCCCAACACCGCGCGGCGGCGCATTGCAAAGAAAGTGGTGTGCATGGTCTGTTTGTCTCTCTTGTGGTTCTGGAAAGAAATCAGGCGACGGCGCGCTCGGCCTGCATCGCCGCGATCTGCGCGTCGGCGTAGCCGAGTTCGGCCAGCAGCTCGCGCGTGTGCTCGCCGAGCGTGGGCGGATCGAGTCGCACGCCGAGCCGTTCACCGCCCAGCGTGATCGGGAACAGCGTGGTCTGCGCCACTTCGCCCGCGCGCTCGCCGTCGGGCAGGCGGATGTCCGCGAGGCCGCCGGTGGCCTTCAGGTGCGGGTCGTCGTAGAGGTCCTCGGGCCGCGTGATCGGCGCGAACGGCAGGCCGCGCGCCTCGAAGATCGCCGACAGCTCGGCCGCGGGCCGGTCGGCGAGCCGGCTGCGCAGTTCCGCGAGCAGCGTCGGCCGCAGCCGCACGCGGTCGTTGTTGGTGCGCAGCGCCGGGTCGTTCCGGAGGTCGTCGAAGCCGAGCGCGTCGCAGAACACCACCCATTGCGCGTCGCTCACCGCGGCCAGGAAGATCTGCTCGCCGTCCTTCACGGTGAACACGTCGTACAGCGCCCAGGCCGAGATGCGCTCGGGCATCGGCGCCGCGGGCTGCCCCGTGATCGCGTACTGCAGCATGTGCTGGCCGACCAGGAACACGTTGTTCTCGAACAGCGCGGAGTTCACTTCCTGCCCCTCGCCGGTCTGCGCGCGCTGCATCAGCGCGGCCATGGCGCCGATCGCGCCGAACATGCCGCCCATGATGTCGTTCACGCTGGTGCCGGCGCGGAGCGGATCGCCGGGCCGCCCGGTCATGTAGGCGAGCCCGCCCATCATCTGCACCACTTCGTCGAGCGCGGTGCGGTGCTCGTACGGCCCGGGCAGGAAGCCGGTGTGGTTGACATACACCAGCCGCGGATTGAGCTTCGCGAGCGCGGCATGGCCGAGGCCGTACTTGTCCATGGTGCCGGGCCTGAAGTTCTGCGCCACCACGTCGGCACCGACGCACAGGCGCAGCGCCGCCTCGAGCCCCTGCGGATGGCGCAGGTCGAGCGCGATGCTCTTCTTGTTGCGGTTGAACATCGGGAAGAAGCCCGCGCCCGCTCCCAGAAGGTGGCGCGTGCGATCGCCTTCGATCGGCTCGACCTTGATCACCTCGGCGCCCAGGTCGGCCAGCACCATGCCGCAGGTCGGGCCCATGACCATGTGCGTGAACTCGACCACGCGGATGCCCGCGAGCGGCAACGGCCTGGCCTGCTCCGCGCTCATGCCGCAATGCCTTCGGCAGGCGCGAAGGTCTTCGGAAAGCCCGCGCGCCAGAGCGTGCCCTGCAAGGTCTCGCCGTCCAACCACTCGGCCACGCGCGCACGCAGTGCGAGCAACTGCGGCAGGTCGACGCCGGTCGCCACGCCCATGCGCTCGAGCATGAAGACGAGGTCCTCAGTGTCGACGTTGCCGCTCGCGCCGGGTGCATGCGGACAGCCGCCGATGCCCGCCAGGCAGGCGTCGAAGCGCGTGATGCCGACTTCAAGTGCGGCATAGACGTTGGCCAGCCCCAGCCCGCGCGTGTCGTGGAAATGGGCGCACCAGAGCCGGTCGCCGGCCATGCGCAGCGCGCGCTCGAACAGGCTGCGCACCATCGCAGGATCGGCATAGCCCACGGTGTCGGCGAGGCTCACGCGGTCGGCGCCCGCATCGAGCAGTGCCTGCATCAGGCGCAGCACCTCGTCGGTGTCGACATGGCCCTGCAGCGTGCAGCCGAAGGCCGTGCCCACGCCGCCCTCGATCAGCGTCTTCGCGCCCGCCGCATCGCGTGCGGCGCGAATGCGGCCGACCTCCGCGACCACTTCGTCGGGCGTCTTGCGCAGGTTGGCGAGGCTGTGCGCATGGCTGGCCGAAAGCGGCACGACCATCAGGTCGGCCTCGCCCGCGATCGCCCGCTCCGCGCCCTTCAGATTGGGCACCAGTACCGAGGCAAAAAGCCCCGGCAGCGTCTTCGCATGCGCGAGCAACTCGGCCGTGGCGGCGAGCTGCGGCAGCAGGTGCGCCGGCACGAAGGAGCCGACCTCGATCTCGCGCTGCCCCGCGGCGTGCGCCGCGTCTATCCATGCGAGCTTGCGGGCGGTGGGCAGCACGCGGGCGATGCTCTGGAGGCCGTCGCGCAGGCCCACTTCGCGGACGACCGCGCGCGGCGGCAGGAAGGCGTGGATCAAGGTGTCTGTCTCCGTCGTGAGGGAATGCGCCGATCTTAGAAGTGCCAATCTGATCCAGAAGGTACATTTCGGAAGGCGTTCGATTCCGAACAGGAACATCATGCGAGACCTCGACCTCACCACGCTGCGGCTCTTCGTGGCTGTTTGCGAAACCCGCAGCATCGCGCGCGCCGGCGAGCAGGCCAGCATCGTCGGCTCGGCCATCAGCAAGCGCCTGGCGCAGCTCGAAGACGCGGTGGGCACGCCGCTGCTGGTGCGCAAGCGCCGCGGCGTGGCGCCCACGCCGGCCGGCGAGACGCTGTTGGAACATGCGCGCGCCATGCTCGGCAGCGCCCGCCGCATCGAACGCGACATGGCCGCCTATGCGGGCGGCGCGCGCGGCCATGTGCGCATCCTCGCGTCGGCCTCGGCACTGGCCGAGTCACTGGCCGAGGACGTGGCGAACTTCCTGCAGAACCCCGCGCACCGGAACATCCGCGTCGACATGGAAGAGCGCGTCAGCCCCGAGATCGTGCGCGGCATTCGCGAGGGCAGCGCCTCGATCGGCCTGTGCTGGGACGCGGCCGACCTCGAAGGCCTGCAGTGGCGCAGCTACCGCAGCGACCACCTCGCGATCGTCGCGCACCCTTCGCATCCCGCAGCGCGGCCGGGTCCGCTTCGCTTCGAGGAGGTGCTCGACCACGAGTTCGTCGGCATGCCCGCGCTCAGCGCGGTGCAGCTGATGCTCGCGCGCGAGGCGGCGGTGGCCGGCAAGCCGCTGGTGTACCGCGTGCTCGTGTCCAACTTCGATGCCGCGCTGCGCGTGGTGCGCGCCGGGCTTGCGATCAGCGTGGTGCCGGCCGAAGTGGCGCAGCCTTTCACCGACACCTACGGCCTGCGCCTGATGCCGCTCGCCGACGCCTGGGCCCGCCGCCGCTTCGCGATCTGCTTTCGCGACGAAGCGACGCTGTCGCCCTCGGCGCAGTTGCTGGTCGCGCACCTCGAACAATGCGCGGCGGAGCGCGATGCGGGCGCTTGAGCTGCTTCGCGGCGCGCGCTACCTGCTGCACTCGAAGCTCGACGCCAGCGCCGCATCGCCGCGCGTGTAGCGCGGCCACAGCGGCCATTCGCACAAGGGCCGTGCGCGAACCGTCCTGAACGGCGGCTGCACCTCCTGCTCGGCGAGTTGCAGTCCGGCCGGCGCGCGCCCGCGCTCGACCCAGTCGACGAGCGCGGCGAGCATGTCGACGTTGGCCGGCGCACCGCTGCCCACGTGGTCCACGCCGGGCGCGGTGTAGAGCCGCATGAAGCGGTCCACGTTGCCGCGGCCCATGCGGGCCACGACCGATTCGTAGTACTGGATGCCGGCGAACGGGCTCTGCGCGTAGTCGGCCATGTGCTCGAGCATCAGCAGCTTGCCGCCGCGTGCGCTGAAGGCCGCGAGATCGGGGTTGGTCGAATCCATCAGCTGCGAGACGGCGGCAATGCGGGCCGCGAAGTCTTCCGCACGGTAGTTGCGCACGTCGAGCGACGGATTGCGCGCATAGAAATACTGCAGCGCCCCGCTGCCGTAGAACCACGCGATGCCGTTGGCCGGCTGCGGCGGCACGCTGGGCGCGGCCGTGCCGGTCCACCACGCGGTCCATCCGCCGGTGGCCGCGAACGCGGGCGTCGCTTCGCCGCCGATGCCCCAGCCCGGATACTCGGCCACGCCATTCGCGAGCGGCACGGGCGAGCGCCACGGCGAGTGCAAGGTTCGCACCGCTTGCACCTGCGCATCGTTGAGGCAGTCGTCGCCGCGCGTGCCCGCCGCGCAGCGCAGGCCGGCGGGGTCGAAGCGCTGCAGGCAGCCCACGGGGTTGGACACGATGCGGTCCGCCACCCCATCGGCGGCATCGCAGGCGGCGAGCACCGCGTCGTGCACCCGCTGCACCTGCGCGGGCCGCAGCCAGCCTTCGCCGAAGGTGGCGATACCGTTGCGCGTGCCCGCATGCTGCAGACCGGTCCAGTTGATCACCGGCACGCGGCTGAAGATGCCATCGAAATCGTTCGGATAGCGCTGCGCCATCGTGAGCGCCTCGCGCCCGCCCTCGGAACTGCCCACGAAGTACAGCTTTCGCGGCGCCTGCGCATAGGCGCGCTGCATCAGCGCGACCGCCACGTCGCGCACCTTCTTGTACGAGGCATGCGCAAAGTTCACCAGCGCTTCGTCATTGAGCGCAAAGGCCTGGGGCGGCTGGCCCGCGACGTTCTGGTGGCCCGAGTCGGTGCCGTAGGTCACATAGCCTTGCGCGAGCGGCGAAGGCAGCTCGAAGCGCGCGCCCGGCACCAGCGCCAGGCCGGTGATCAGCGTGCCGTTGAAACCGCCGCCACCGTACTGCACGCTGCGGCCGTTCCATGCGAGCGGCAGGTTGACCTGGAAGAGGATCGGCGGCGCGCTCGCGTCGAGCGGCGCGATGCGTCCGAGCAGCCTGCAGTGCGCCGGGGTCGCTGGCGTGATGCGCGCAGCGGGCGTGGGCCCACGCTCGGCCGCCGCCAGCGGGGCCGCCGGCACGAGCGTCGCAGAGTCGATCTGCGCCGCGCCGCTCGGCAACCCGATGGCCGAGGCGGCGACCGGCGCCGCCAGTGCCGCGCACGCGGCCGCGGGGTTGCTGCCGAGCGGGAGGCTCTGCGGGCCGCTGGTCGTGCCGCAAGCCGCGAGCAGGGCCAGGGCTGCCAGCATGGCGCCCCCGCGGAAAACTGTCTGGGGGATCGCCATCTGCTGTCTCCTTGGAGTTGCCTGTTGTTCGCCGCGGCGCTACCGCGCCACACCCAGCAGTCGTTCGAGCACCTGCGGCTGTCCGCGCAGCGCCGCGGCACTGTCGCTGTGGACGATGGTGCCGTGGTCGAGCACCACCGCCTGGTCGGAGATCGCGAGGATCGCCTGCGGATGCTGCTCCACGATGATCGCGGCCAGCCCTTCGTCCTGCGTGATGCGGCGAATGGCGCGCAGCAGCTCCTCGACGATGATCGGCGCCAGGCCTTCAAGCGGCTCGTCGAGCAGCAGCAGCCGCGGGTTGACCACCAGCGCACGCGCTACCGCGAGCATCTGCTGCTCGCCGCCCGACAGCTGCGTGCCGAGATTGCCCTTGCGTTCGGCCAGGCGCGGGAACATCTCGTAGACCCGCTGCGGCGTCCATTGGCCGGCTCGCTGCACCGCCGTGAGGTTCTCGTGCACGGTGAGCGACTTGAAGATGTTGCGCTCCTGCGGCACCCAGCCGATGCCGGCCGCCGCGCGCTGGTGCGGTGCCAGCCTGTGCAGCGCCTGCGTGCCCAGCATGATCGCGCCGCCGTGCTGGCGCGTGGCGCCCGCAAGCGTGTTGATCAGCGTGGTCTTGCCGGTGCCGTTGCGGCCCAGCAGCGCCAGCGTCTGGCCCTCGCCGAGCGTAAATGCCACGTCGTGCAGCACCACGGCCTCGCCATAGCCGGCGCTGAGGTTCTCGATGCGCAACAGCAGCTCAGACATGCGCAGCCTCCGCGCCCGTGCCGTGGCCCAGGTAGACCTCCTTCACCTTCGGGTCGTTGGCGATGGTCTCGGGGTCGCCCTCGGTCAGCAGCGTGCCGTTGACGAGCACCGTCATGCGGTCGGCAAAGCTGAACACCAAGTCCATGTCGTGTTCGATCAGGAGCACCGACACATCGGCGGGCAGGTTGGCCACGGTCTGCAGCAGTTCCTCGCGCTCGCCCGCGGGCACGCCCGCCACCGGCTCGTCGAGCAACAGCACGCGCGGCTCGCAGGCGAGCGCGATCGCGATCTCGAGCAGCCGGCGCTTGCCGTAGGCCAGGTGCTTCACCTGCTGCCCGGCCACTTCGGCCAGGCGGAACTGTTCGAGCAGCTGCGACGCCCGCGCGGTCACGGCCTTGTCGGCGCCCAACGGACGCCACCAGCCCGCGCCCAGGCCCCGGTGCTGCGACACCACGAGCGCGAGCGTCTCGAGCGGCGTCATCGAGTCGAACAGCTGGTTGATCTGGAAGGTGCGCACCAGCCCGCGCGCCACGCGCTTGTGCGGTGCGAGCGAAGTGATGTCCTCGCCGAGCAGCGCGATGCGGCCTTCGGTCGGCACCAGCACGCCGGTCAGCAGGTTGATGAGCGTGGTCTTGCCGGCACCGTTGGGGCCGATGAGCGCATGGCGCGCACCGCGCCGCAGTTCCATCGTGACGTTGTTGGTGGCCGTGATGCCGCCGAAGCGCATCACGAGCCCTTCTGTGGAAAGCACCGTGTCGGTCATGCCTTGGCGCCCTCCTTCTTGGATTTATTCCGGCCGGCACCGAGCCAGGCCCAAGGCTTCAGCAGCCGGTCGCGACCCACCAGCACCAGCAGCACCAGGATCAGGCCGATCCAGAACATCCAGTACTGCGGCGTGACGTTCGACAGCCAGGTCTGCAGCAGCTTGAAGACGATCGCGCCCGCCACGCCGCCGTAGAGCCAGCCCACGCCGCCGATCACGAGCATCAGCAGCACGTCGGCCGAGCGGTCGAAGGCCAGCACGTCGAGCGAAGCGAAGCCGGTGGTCTGCGCCAGCAGCGCGCCCGCGGCGCCGGCAATGCCCGCGGCCACGGTGTAGATCACGGCGAGCCGCGACACCACCGGAATGCCGATCGCCATGGCGCGCAGCCGGTTGTCGCGGATCGCCTTGAGCGTGGCGCCGAACGGCGAATGCACGAGCCTGCGCATCACGAGGAACAGCAGCAGCATCACCGACAGCGAATACCACGCGGCCGTGCGGCCATAGAGGTCGAATTCGAAGCGGCCCAGCACCGGCCCCATGACCACGCCCTGCAGGCCGTCGGCACCGCCGGTCAGCCAGTCGAGCTTGTTGGCCAGTTCGAGCAGCAGCAGCGCCGTGCCGAGCGTGACCATCAGCCGCGTGAGGTCGCTGCCGCGCAGGATCGTCACGCTGGCCGCGAGGCCGAGCGCAGCCGACAGCACGACGGCGAACAACAGTCCCACGATCGGGTCGGGCATCACGAGCTTGGCGAACAGCGCCGCGGCATAGGCGCCGAAGCCGAAGAACGCCGCATGCCCCAGCGAGACGATGCCGGTGTAGCCCAGGATCAGGTCGAGCGACATCGCGAACAGCGCGACGATCACGATCTCGTTGACCAGCAGCGAATGCGAAGGCATGGCCAGCGGCAGCGCGAACGCCGCGGCCCAGACCACGAACTCCAGCGGGCGCCAGCGCGCCTTGCTCAGCAAGGCCGCTTCGTGCACGGAGGAGGCGTTCATCATCGGCTCCCCTTGCGCGTGAACAGGCCCTGCGGCCGCCACATCAGGATCAGGATCATCAGCAGGTAGACCGTGAAGGCCCCCATCTTCGGGATGAAGTACTTGCCCGCCACGTCGGCGATGCCGAGCAGCAGCGCGGCCGCGAGCGGGCCGGTGATCGACGAGGTGCCGCCGACCGACACCACGATCAGGAAATAGATCATGTACTTGAGCGGAAAGGTCGGGTCGAGGCCGAGGATCTCGGCGCCGAGCGCGCCGCCGAGCCCCGCCAGCCCCGAGCCGACCGCGAAGGTCAGCAGGAACACCACGTTCACGTTGATGCCGAGCCCCGCCGCCACGCGCGGATCGTCGACCGCCGCGCGCAATCGGCTGCCGAAACGGGTCTTCGAGAGGATGAGCTGCAGCACCACGGTGAGCACCGCGCACACCGCGATGATGAAGATGCGGTAGTGACCCATGCCGAGCAGCAGCGCGCCGTCGCCGATCTCGGTGCGCCCGCGCAGCCATTCGGGCAGCTGCAGGTTCTGCTGCGACGAGCCGACGAAATAGTCGACGCCCGCCACCGCCATGAAGGCCAGGCCGATCGAGAACAGCACCTGGTCGAGGTGCGGCTTGCCGTACATCGGCCGGTAGAGCGTGCGTTCGAGCAGCGCGCCCATGAGCGCCGTCGCGACGAACGCCAGCGGCAGGCAGGCCAGGAACGGCAGGCCGAGCTTCTGCATCGCATACACGGTGAGATAGCCGCCGGCCATGGCGAAGGCCCCGTGCGCGAGGTTGATGAAGTTCATCAACCCGAGCGTCACGGCGAGCCCGACGGCCAGCACGAAGAGCAGCATGCCGTAGGCAATGCCGTCGAAAAGAATGGTGAGCATGGATGCAGTCGCCGGAGGCGGGCAGCCGAGCTGCCCGCCCGGTATTTACTTGGCTTTGCCGGGGTCCTTCACGCCCTTGATCACGTCGAACTCGACGTTGTAGAGCTGCCCGTCCTTCTTCTCGACCTTGCGCAGGTAGACGTCTTGAACGATGTCGCGCGTCTGCGCATCGATGTACACCGGCCCGCGCGGGCTTTCGAAGGTCTGGCCCTTCATGGCCGCGAGCAGCGCCTCGCCGCCGCCCTGGCCCTTGGTGGCCTTGAGCGCCTCGTAGATCACGCGCATGCCGTCATAGCCGCCCACGGCCATGAAGTTGGGGCGCATCTTCGGGTTCGCCTTCTGGAAGGCCTCGACGAACTTCTTGTTCAGCGCCGAGGGATGCGCCGCCGAATAGTGGTGCGAGGTGACCACGCCGAGCGCGCCGTCGCCCATGTCGTTGAGCTGGTCGTCGTCGGTCACGTCGCCGGTGGCGATCATGCGGATGCCGGCCTTGTCCATGCCGCGCTCGAGGAACTGCTTCATCACGGCCGCGCCCGCGCCCGAGGGCACGAAGACGAACAGCGCATCGGGCTTGGCGTCGCGCACCTTCTGCAGGAACGGCGCGAAGTCGGGGTTGCGCAGCGGCACGCGCAGCTTCTCGATCACCTTGCCGCCGTTGAGCTGGAAGCGCTCGGTGAAGAATTTCTCGGCGTCGTTGCCGGGGCCGTAGTCGGCCACCAGCGTGACCACGGTCTTCACGCCGTTCTTCGGCGCCCAGTCGCCCATCGCGACCGACACCTGCGGCAGCGTGAAGCTCGTGCGCACGACGTACGGCGACGCTTCGGTGATGCTCGACGTGGCGGCGGCCATCACCACCTGCGGCGTCTTCGACTGGGTGGCGAGCGGCGCGGCCGCGAGCGCGGCCGGCGTGACGCCGAAGCCCGCGATCACGCTCACCTTGTCGTTGACGATGAGTTCCTGAGCCAGGCGCTTGGTCACGTCGGGCGTGGCCACGTCGTCCTTGACGATGAGCTCGATCTTCTTGCCCGCGACGGTGTCGCCATGCTGCGCCATGTAGAGCCGCGCCGCCGCCTCGATCTGGCGGCCGGTCGAGGCCTGCTGCCCGGTCATGGGCAGGATCAGCCCGATCTTGAAGGTGTTGCCCTGCGCGCTAGCGAGCGACATGGAAAAGGCGAGCGCCGTCAGGGCCGCGGTCTGGAGGATGTGGCGTCTTTGCATGGGTTTCCTTCGAGAGACGAGATGGCGAAATCGCGCTATTTTGTGCACTTTGCAACAGAACGCGGGGCAGGCATCTACCTAGGCCTCGCGCAGCAAGCTGGTTTGTGCGCGATGAACAAACCAGCTGCGCGATCATCGCGCAACGGCCGGCTCAGCAGTCCGGCCGGTACGACGAGTCGAGCGTCACCGTGCCGACCGCCCGCGAGACGCAGGCGCAGATCCGCGTCGTGGCCTGCTTCTCGTGCTCGCTCAAAAACACGTCGCGGTGGTCGATCTCGCCGTCAACCGCCAGCACGTCCATGGCGCACAGGCCGCACTCGCCGCGCTTGCAATCCGAGAGCGTCTCGACGCCGGCCGCTTCGAGCGCCTCGAGCAGCGTGCGGTCGGGCGGCACGGTGATCGCCAGGTCGTGCCGCGGCAGACGCACCTCGAAGGCCTGCGCGGCCAGCCGGCCGCTGCTGCCGAAGGTCTCGAAGCGCAGGTCGGCCGGCGCGCGGCCCGCCGCCTGCCAGGCGCGCTTCACGGCTTCGAGCATCGGCACCGGGCCGCAGGTGTAGAGCTGTCCGCCGGCCGGCAGCGCGGCGATGGCGCCCGCAAAGTCGATCGGCGAAGCGCCTTCGTGCAGCACCAGCGCGTCGCCGAGCGCCTCGCGCAGCCGGTCGCCGTACGCGAACTCGCCCGCATGCCGCGCGCCGTAGAGCATGGTCAGCGGCACGCCGCCGCTGCGCGCCAGCGCCGCCAGCCGCTCGGCCATCAGCACCAGCGGCGTGATGCCGATGCCGCCCGCCACGAGCAGGTAGCCGCTTGCGCGGGTGTCGAGCGGAAAGTGGTTCTGCGGCGTGCCCACCTGCAGCCGGTCGCCCACGGCCAGGCGCCACATCGCGAGCGAACCGCCGCGGCCGTCGTCGAGCCGCTTGACGGCGATGCGCCAGCTGTCGCCGCCGGCCCCACCCCCTCCCACGAGCGAATAGGACCGGGTCTGCAGCCGGCCCTGCGCCGTCATCACCTGCACCTGCAGGTGCGCACCCGGCTCCCAGGTGCCGGCCGCGCCGGTCTCGGGCCGGAGTTCGAACTCGCGCACGGTGGGCGTGACATCGCGCAGCGCCACCACCTGCGCCTGCATCCATTGAAGATCGCTTTTCATCGGGAAAGAACACCCACAGGAAAGAAATAGAAGGAACGTCCGGTCAACCGCGCCGGCGGATCAGTTGCACGCCCGGCAGCGGGCGCTGCGCCGCGCCATGCGTGCCGTGCAGCGCCTCGCGCAGGTTGCGCCGCGCGATGCGGCTGTGCTCGCGCATCAGGGCCTCGGCACGCGAGCCCTCGCCGGCCTCGATCGCGTCGAGCACCTGCCGGTGCTGGTCCTGCGCAATCACGAGCATGTCGCGCGCGGCGGGCGAATTGGCCTGCACGATCACGAAGCCCGAGGGCGATGCGAACGGCAGGTTGACCACGCGGTCGAGCTGCTGCGCGATCACCGGGCTCGCGGCCATCTCGCAGAGAAGCGCATGAAATTTCTCGTTGTGCGTCACGTAGCGCGAGAAGGCCGCGTCGTCGAGCGCCGGCTCGCGCAGCAGCTCGTCGATGCGGTCGAGGCAGGCCTGCGCCTCGCGCAGCACCACGGGCGCCGCGCCGCGTTCGGCCGCAAGCCGCGCGACCAGCCCTTCGAGCGTGCCGCGCAGTTCGATGGCGTCGGCCACGTCGCGCTCGGAAAACGTGCGCACCGCATAGCCGCCGTTGGGCAGCGCCTCGAGCAGCCCTTCCTGCTCGAGCCGCATGAGCGCGCTGCGCACCGGCGTGCGCGACACGCCGAGCTGCTCGGCGACCGCCACCTCGGCGATGCGCGCGCCACCGGGCAGCTCGCCCGCGAGGATCATCTCGCGCAGCCGCAGCTGCGCCTTCACCGCCTGCGAGCTGCCGGTGTCGCCGGGTTCGACGACCGGCGAGATGGCCGCGACCTTCATGCCGCCTTCCGTTCGTCGACCGGGCGAATCGGGATCGCCGCGCGCGCGGGCCGCTCCCTCTCGACCATGCGGTCGATGAGCCGGCGGGCCCACATCGAGCCGGCGTCGATGTTGAGGTTGTAGAACTGGTGCCCGGGGCGCGCGTCGATGGCCTTCTGCTGCGCCTCGAGGACGATCTCGTCCTCGCGGAAGATACCGGCCACGCCTTCGCGCAGTTCGTGCGTGAGCCGCTGCTCGCCAAGGCAGTAGTTGCGCGCGAAGGCCCAGAAGTAGAGGCAGGTCTTGTCGGTCTCGGGCGTGATGGTGTTGAGCACGTAGCCGTTCACGCCCTTGCTGCGGTCGCCGGGCTGCCCGTCCTTCGGCACCGCACCGCTACCGGCCTCGGCCACGCCGACGTCGATGTTGACCGTGCAGGGCGCCTCGAAGCGGATGATCTGCCAGCGGTCGACCTTGCCCGTGTGGCCGCGCGCATGGCGGATCTGGCCGCCCCAGAAAGGCGGCGCCTCGATGTTCTCCATCCAGCGCGTGACGGTGGCCGAGCGGTCGCCGTGCGTGGCAACGAACGGCGCCTCGGCCACTTCGCGGTTGCCGATCGACGAGCCGTGCACGAAGGTCTCGTGCGTCAGGTCCATGAGGTTGTCGACCACCAGCCGGTAGTCGCAGGCCACGCGGATCATCTTGCCGTCGCCGGCCCAGGCCGGATCGTCGTTCCAGTGCATGTCGGGCACCAGCGCCGGGTCGGCCTTGGCCGGGTCGCCGGGCCAGATCCAGACGAAGCGGTGCTTCTCGACCACCGGGAAGCTGCGCACGCAGGCCGAAGGGTTCAGGGTCTCCTGGCTCGGCATGTGGGTGCAGCGGCCCTGGCTGTTGTAGACCAGGCCGTGGTAGCCGCAGACCAGTTCGTCGCCTTCGAGTCGGCCCATCGACAGCGGCATCAGCCGGTGCCAGCAGGCGTCCTCGAGCGCGGCGACCTGGCCGTCGGTGCGGCGGAACAGCACGATCTTCTCATTGCAGACCGTGCGCGAGAGCAGCGCGTGGCGCACCTCGACGTCGTAGGCGGCGGCATACCAGGCGTTCAGGGGGAAGGCAGCGGTGGACGTGTTCATGGATACCCAATGTATACAGAACAGCAAGAATTTGCAGCCCTTTTGCGCCGATTAAAGGGTAAATACCTACCTTACTGTATACATATCATCTGTTTCTCCAGGCGATAGGATGTGATTCGTTTTTCAGCCACGACGGAGAACCCCATGTCCCAGCACGCCACCCTGCCCGCCCGCTACGACCACGTCGGCAGCTTCCTGCGCCCCCGCTACCTGCTCGAAGCGCGCGAGCAGAACGCCAAGGGCGAAATCACGCCCGAGGAACTGCGCAAGGTCGAAGACAAGGCCATCACCGAGATCGTGAAGTTCCAGGAGGACATCGGCCTCAAGAGCATCACCGACGGCGAGTTCCGCCGCACCTACTTCCACATCGACTTCCTCGACCAGCTCGGCGGCGTGAAGACCGACATCCCGGTGACGATCCGCAAGCCCGACGGCACCGAGGAGCTCGCGCCGCCCGCGATGCGCGTGATCGACAAAGTGCGCCACGTCAAGGACATCCAGCTCGCCGACTTCCAGTACCTGAAGAGCCAGGTGTCGGCCGGCCGCACGCCGAAGGTGACCATCCCTTCGCCGACCATGCTGCACTTCCGCGGCGGCCGCGCGGGCATCAGCAAGGAGGCATATCCCGAGCTCGATCCCACCTTCTACGACGACGTGGCGAAGGCCTATGGCGACGAACTGCGCTCGCTGGCCGCGGCCGGCTGCACCTACGTGCAGATGGACGACACCAACCTGGCCTACCTCTGCGACGAGCACATGCGCGAAGCGGCCCGCAAGCGCGGCGACGATCCGAACGAACTGCCGCACCGCTATGCCACCTTCATCAACAAGGTGGTGGCGCAGAAGCCGCCGGGCATGCTGCTGGCCATGCACCTGTGCCGCGGCAACTTCAAGAGCACGCACGCGGCCGCCGGCAACTACGAGCCGGTCGCCGAGGCACTGCTGAAGGAGATGGACCTCGACGCCTACTTCATGGAATACGACGACGCCCGCTCGGGCGACTTCAAGCCGCTGCGCTTCCTGCCCAAGGGCAAGACCGTGGTGCTGGGCCTCGTGACCACCAAGTTCGGCGAGATGGAGGACAAGGACGAGCTCAAGCGCCGCATCGAGGATGCCGCCAAGTACGCGCCGCTCGAGCAGCTCGCGCTGTCGCCGCAATGCGGCTTCTCGAGCACGGTGCACGGCAACAACATCGCCGTGGAAGCGCAGCGCGCCAAGCTGCGGCTCGTGGTCGAGACCGCCGAGGAGGTCTGGGGCTCGACCTGACCACGCATTTCTGTTGAAGTCAGGGCATGGCAACCACTCTCTACTCAGGCCCCCTCAGCATGTTCGGCGCGAAGGTGCAGATCGCCGCGCTCGAAAAGGGCATTCCCTTCGAACTCGTGATGGTGCCGTTCACCAAGGACGACGCCTACGAGCCGAAGCATCCCGAGGTGCTGCGCGTCAACCCGGTCAAGCAGCAGGTGCCGGTGCTCGTCGACGACGAGGTCGCGCTGTTCGACTCGACGCAGATCTTCGAGTACCTCGAAGACCGGTATCCCGACACCGCCCTCTGGCCCCGCGGCATCGCCGAGCGGGCCCGGGCGCGGCAGCTCGAGCAGAAGTCGGACGAGGTCTTCTTTCCGAACGTGATCAAGCTCTTCGGCCTGCAGCATGACATGCAGGGCGCCGCGGCTGTCGCGGCCTGCGCCGCCTGCGCGCGCTACTACGGCGAGATGGAAGCCCTGCTGGCCGGGCGCGACCACCTGGCCGGGCCGTACTCTTTCGCCGACATCGCGTTCTACATGGCCTGCATCTTTGCCGACCGCAAGGGTGCGCGCATGACCGGCGACACGCCGCGCCTGCTGGCCTGGCGCAGCCGCGTCGGCGAGCGGCCCGCGGTGCGCGCAGTGGTCGATCCGATGATGCGGTTCCTGGTGTCCGAGGGGCGCGAGACGGCCTCTTTCTGGCAAGGTTGATCGGCGCGGCGCGCGCGCCCTCGGGCATCATCGCGCCATGCCGACTCCGTCATTCGACTGGCTGCCCTCCGCGTCACAGCACTTCCTCGCGGTCACCGTCGCACTGCTGGTCTACATACTGACCACGCGCGCGCGCCGCGAACAGCGCGCGCCGACCACCGCCATCGCATGGGTCATGGGGCTGGTGCTCATGCCCTACCTGATCCTGCCGATGTACCTGCTGTTCGGCCAGCGCAAGCTGCGCCCCGCGGGCTCGCCGCGCCCGCCGCGCTCGGCGCCGCGCGGGCATTGGGCCGCCGACCTCATCGAGAGCTTCGGCCTCGCGCCGCCGGGGCGCTGCGCGGTGCGCTTCCATGCCGACGGCGAGGCCGCGCGCGAGGCGCTCTGGCAGGTGATCGACGGCGCGCGCCAGCGCGTCGACGTGTGCACCTTCCTCATCGGCGACGACGCGATGGGCCGAGCGGTCATCGATCGACTGGCCGCGCGCGCGCGCGAAGGCATCCGGGTGCGCGTGCTGCTCGACGGCTTCGGCGCGCTGACGCTGCCGCGCCGCCACTTCGACGTCCTGCGCGAGGCCGGCGGCGAGGTCGCGGTGTTCCGCCCCTTCTTCAGCCTGCGCCGCCTCGGACCGCGCAACCTGCGCAACCACCGCAAGTTCACCATCGCCGACGACGGCTGGCTCTGGTCGGGCGGGCGCAACCTCGCAGGCGAGTACTTCACGGGCAGCGACAAGTTTCCCGAAGCCTGGCGTGACCTATCGTTCGACCTGCGCGGCAGCGTGGCCGCCGCCGCGGCACGCCAGTTCGACCACGACTGGCGCTCGGTGCGCGGACGCAAGGCACGCGCCATCGCCGCCGACGAGATCGAAGAAGGCGCGGGCGGCGCGCTGGCCCAGTTCCTGCCGAGCGGCCCCGACCAGACCGAGGACACCGCGCATGCACTGCTGATCGATGCGTGCTTTCGCGCCGAGCACCGCGTGCTTGCCGTGACGCCCTATTTCGTGCCCGGCGACGGCCTGCGCGATGCGCTGCGGCTCGCGGCCCGGCGCGGCGTGCAGGTGACCATCGCGATGCCCGCTCGCTCGAACCATCGCCTCGCCGACTTCGTGCGCGCCCGCGCCATGCGCGACCTCGCGCGAGCCGGCGCGAGCTTTCGAATGCTGCCGTTCATGGTTCATGCCAAGGCGGTGGTGGTCGACGACGACCTTGCCCTCTGCGGCTCGATCAACCTCGACCTGCGCAGCCTGCTGCTCAACCACGAAGCCGCCGTGGTGTTCTACGGCCCGCGCGAGATCGACTGGCTCGCCGAATGGATCGAGACCACAGCCTCGGCCGGCGAGGCCTACCGCGCGCGCCGCCCCGGCCTCGTGCGTGACGTGGCCGAGGGGCTGCTGCTCACCGTGGCTTTCCAGCTTTGACGGACACCCCGCTGCCTTTCGCGTCGGTGTTGGTGAAGCTCACATTGCCGAGGCCCGTGCCGATGGTCAACACACCCCAGTGCTTCACGTCGCGCATGAAAGGCAGCTCGCTCAGGCCCTGCACCACCGCGTCGTTGTGCATCAGCACCAGCATCGGGTCCGACCCCAGCGCGAGCATGCGGCGCCATACGGCGGTCGGCAGGTGGAACGCATGGCTCTCCCAGTCGCCCGGCAGGTTCTGCGCGCCGCGCGCGATCGAACCGTCGGGACGGATCAGCCCAGGGCAGCCGATGCCCACGAACGGCGCGAGGCGGATCTTGTTGCGCTCGCTGTAGCGCACCATGTCCATCAGCATGTCCGAGATGCGCTCGACCATGAGGCTGCGGCTCGGGGCCTCGTCGGCATGGCGCCATTTTTCGCGCCGCACCACGCCCGCGCGCGAGAAGTCGTGGGCTTTCTGCCAGCGTGTCTTCACGATGCCGCAGCGCACGTTGGTGCCCCCGATGTCGACCGCGAGCAGGGCGTCGTAGCGGCGCAGCATGGCCTGCGGCGCGAGGTGCACCCAGCCGATCAACCCGCCGTCGTCCACGTTGTGCGACAGCCGGCCGAGCTGCACGTGCAGACCGATCTCCTCAAGGATGGCTGCGGTCTGCAGCACCGCGCGCTCGCCGACGTCGCTTTCGGGGAAGCCGCCGCCGATGACGATGCGCTCCACCTTCTGCCAAGAGGGCTGCCGCAGGAACCGCTGAACCACCTCGGCGAGTTCTTCGGTGAACTCCTCGATCACCCCCTCCACGACGTCGCCGGCCTCCGAGCCCTTCTTCGCCCGGAGCACGCGGTCGAGCGTCTTCTTGCTCATGTCGCGCGAGTGCAGCTTGCCGAGTGGGTCCTTGCCGTTCTTGCGGCGGCGCTTGCGCCAGCGTTCGAGCAGTTCGCGGAAGGCCGTCTGGCTCGCCTGGTCGCCGACGAAGCCGTCCTTGTCGCGCAACTGCAGGCTGTAGCCTTCGACGCGGACGCCGGGCAGTTCGCGCAGGCCGTGCACGTCGGCAGCGGGTAGAGGTTCGGCCGATGCCGCAGATGAAGTTTTCATTTGTTAATGATGCTTCGCCTCGCGCCGCAGCGCATGGGCGCCGGATCACCACGCGGTGTAGGAGATTGGCGGGCCTGCGGGTCTGTCGATACACTGCCCGCGATGCAACGCCCAAGCCGCATCCTGTTGCGCGCCATCCTTCTGTTCACGCTGATCTGGCCGCTCCTGGCGGTTTCCGCGCAAGACGCCGGGTCGCTGCGCGTGGGCTCCAAGCGCTTCACCGAGTCGTACATCCTGGCCGAGCTGATCGCGCAGACGGCCGCGCCGCACACGGCGTCGCCGCCCGTGGTGCGCCAGGGCCTGGGCAACACGGCCATCGTCTACGAAGCCCTGCGTTCGGGCGCGATCGACGTCTATGCCGAATACACCGGCACCATCGCGCTCGAGATCCTCAAGGGTGCGCCGGCAGCGACACGCGACGAAATGAACGCGGCGCTCGCGCCGCTTGGCCTTGGCGTGGCCGTGCCGCTCGGCTTCAACGACGGCTATGCGCTCGCCGTGCGCGCCGCCGATGCCGAGCGCCTCGGGCTGCGCACGCTGAGCGACCTCGCACGGCATCCGTCGCTCAAGCTCGGCCTGTCGAACGAGTTCATCGGCCGCGCCGACGGATGGAAAGGCCTGGCCGCGCGCTACGGCTTCACGCAGACGCCGACCGGCCTCGACCACGGCCTGGCCTACGACGCGATTGCCGCGAAGCAGATCGATGCGATCGACATCTACACCACCGATGCCAAGATCGACCACCTCGGCCTGCGCGTGCTCGAGGACGACAAGCGCTACTTCCCGCGCTACGACGCGGTGCTGCTGTACCGGCTCGACCTGCCGTCGCGGCTGCCGCGCGCCTGGGCCGCGCTGCAGGCGCTCGAAGGCCGCATCGACGAACACGCGATGATCGCCATGAACGCACGCGCCGAGCTGCAAAGCGTGCCCTTCGATGCGATTGCGCGCGACTTCCTGACCGCGAAGGGCACGAACGCCCAGGCGCCGGCCTCGGAACTGCGGCGCGGCTTCGTCGCCAAGCTGTTCGGCCCCGACCTCTGGCCGCTTGCACGCCAGCACCTGCTGCTGGTGCTGGTGTCGGTGGGCGTGGCGATCCTGATCGGCGTGCCGCTCGCGATCTCGGTGTTCGCGCATGTGCGGCTGCGTGCATTGGTGCTCGGCCTGGCGGGCCTGCTGCAGACCGTACCCTCGCTCGCGCTGCTGGCGGTGCTGATCTCGATGCTCGGCGCGATCGGCGCGCTGCCCGCGCTGATTGCGCTCACGCTCTATTCGCTGCTGCCGATCATGCGCAACACCGCGGCCGGGCTGGCCGAAGTCCCGGACGGCCTGCGGCTCGCAGGCACGGCCTTGGGCATGACGCCGCGGCAGAACCTGCGGCTGGTGCTGTTGCCGCTTGCACTGCCCACGCTGCTGGCGGGCGTGCGGACCGCCACGGCCATCGCGATCGGCACCGCGACCATCGCGGCCTTCATCGGCGCGGGCGGATTCGGCGAACGCATCGTCACCGGCCTGGCGCTCAACGACCGCGAGTTGCTCGTGGCGGGCGCACTGCCGGCGGCGGCGCTGGCGCTTTTGAGCGAGGCGCTTTTCGAGCTGATCGAGATGCTGATGCGCCACCGGCGCCGGGCTCCCCCGCTGCCTTCGCCTGCGCCATGAAGCACTCGCGCAGCAGCGCGGCACCCGCGCCGAGTGGCTTGTCGGCGCGGTGGCAGAAGTAGCACGGCTGCTGCGCCCTGCCGGCCGGGCCGATGCGGCGCATCGGCAGCTGCTCGAGCGTGCCCGCCGCAAGGTCGCCGGCCACCATCCATGACGGCATCTTCCCCCAGCCCAGGCCCTCGCGCAGCAGCGCGAGCTTGATGTTCATGTCGCTCACGCGCCAGGTCGCGGGCGAGAGCACGTCGATGTCATAGCCCTCGCTCAGCGTGCTCGGGTCTTCGACCACGATCTGCACATGCTCCGCCGCCGCAGCGTCCAGGCCCGCGGCGCCGCGCTCGGCGGCACGGACCGCGAGCGCATGCGAAGGCGCAGCCACGGCGACGGTGTGGAGCTGCATCAGGAATTCGCGGTCGATCTTCGCGTCGGCATGGCCGAAGGCCGCGATCGCGAGATCGCAGCGGCCGGTGTTCAACGCATCGATGGTGCCGCCCACCGAGCTGTAGGCCACGCGCACTGCAATGCCCGGATAGCGCGCATGCATGCCGCGGATGGCGCTCGCCACGAGCGCTGGCGGAAACAGCGTGTCCACCGCCAGCGAAAGGCCGAGCTCGATGCCTTGCGCGACGCCCTGCGCCCGCGTATGCAAGGCCTCGACCTTCGACAGGATCACCCGCACGTCGCCGAGCAGCGCTGTGCCCGTGGGCGTGAGCACCGGCTTGTGCCCTGAGCGGTCGAACAGCCGCACCTGCAGTTGCGCCTCGAGGCTGGCGATCGCATGACTCACGGCCGACTGCACACGGTGCAGCCGGGCCGCGCCCGCGCGAAAGCTTCCGGTGTCGGCCACCGCCGCGAACATCTGCATCTGGCTCAATGTGAGGGCGTCCAGCATGATCTCTCCAGTCGATCGAGTTGGCCGATATTATTCGCTTTCATTCATGCGCCGTTCGGCCCAAAGTGGCGGCATGCACAACCCGCTCGCACCCTCCCCCACGCACGCGATGACGCACTGGCCCGGTGTCGCGCTGGTCGTCGCCGCCGGCGTGGTCGCATCGCTCCAGGTCGGCAAGGTCGCCATCGCGGTGCCGCAGTTGCGCACCGACTTCGGCCTCGACCTGACGATGGTCGGCTGGCTCATGGCGATGTTCTCGCTGCTGGGCGTGCTCGGTGCGGTGCCGGTGGGCGCGTGGGTCGAGCGCGCCGGCGACCGGCGCCTGGTGCTCGCGGGCCTGCTCGCGATCACCGCGGGCAGCACGGCGGGCGCGCTGTCGCACAGCGTGGCAGTGCTGCTCGCGGGGCGCGTGGTCGAGGGGCTGGGCTTCGTGCTGATCACCATCGCCGGTCCTTCGGTGCTGCAGCGCATGGTCGCGCCCAGCGGCCAGGACCTGGCCTTCGCGATCTGGAGCTGCTTCATGCCGGCCGGGATCGCGCTCGCGCTTTTCAGCGGCGCACTGCTCGACGGGTGGCGCGGCTTCTGGCTCGGCAATGCCGCGCTCGCGGCCGTGGTCGCGCTGTTGGTGCTGTCCTTCGTTCCGCGCGGCGCCCTCAGCGGTGGCGCGTCGGCGTCATGGCGCAGCATGGGCCGCGATGCGGCCGCGACGCTGCGTGCCGGTGCGCCGGCATTGATCGCCGCCGCGTTCGTGGTCTACAGCCTGCAGTTCTTCGCGCTCTTCAGCTTCCTGCCGGTGCTGCTGATCGAGCGCATGGGCGTGGACACGGCCGCGGCCGGCGCGCTGAGCGCGGTGGCCTGCTGCGCCAACGTGGCAGGCAATCTCGCGGCCGGCATGCTGCTGAAGCGCGGCGCGCCGCGCTGGCTGCTGGCGGCCTCGGCCAGCGCGGTGATGGGGCTCGCGGCCATCGGCATCTTCCTGCCGCTGCTCGATGCGCTGCCAGCGTTTGCGCTGTGCCTGGTGTTCTCTGGCGCGGGCGGGCTGCTCCCGGCCACGCTGATCGGCACCTCGCCGCTGGTGGCGCCGAGCCTGCGCCTGGCGCCGATGGCAATGGGCCTGCTGATGCTCGGCAGCAACCTGGGCCAGATGATCGGCCCGGTGGTGGTCGGCGGCGCGGTTGATGCGCGCGGCTGGCCCGCGGCGGCGGCCATCGTGGCCGTGGCGGGCGTGGCCGGCGTGCTGCTGGCGCTCGGGCTGCGGCGCGCGATGGGGCGCACCGGCGGCAGCCCGGGCCGGCAGCCTCAGGCGAGCGTGTAGGCCGTCTTCACGGTGGTGAAGAACTCCTGCGCATAGCGGCCCTGCTCGCGCGGACCATAGCTCGAGCCCTTGCGGCCGCCGAACGGCACGTGGTAGTCCACGCCCGCGGTCGGCAGGTTCACCATCACCATGCCGGCCTGACTGTGGCGCTTGAAGTGCGTGGCGTACTTCAGCGAGGTGGTCGCGATGCCGGCCGAGAGACCGAACTCGGTGTCGTTGGCCGTGGCCAGCGCCTCGTCGTAGTTCTTCACGCGGATCACGCTCGCGACCGGGCCGAAGATCTCTTCCTTGTTGATGCGCATGGCCGCGGCCGACTCGCTGAACAGCGCCGGCGACATGTAGTAGCCGTCGGTCTCGAGCTTCAGCAGCTCGCCTCCGGCCGCGAGCGTGGCGCCCTCGCCCTTGCCGATGGCGATGTATTCCATGTCCTGGTCGAGCTGCGACTTCGACGACACCGGACCGACGTCGGTGCCTTGCGCGAGCGCATCGCCGACCTTGATCTTCGCCATGCGCGCCTTCATCGCCTCGATGAACTTGGGGTAGATGCCTTCGGTCACGATCAGTCGGCTCGACGCGGTGCAGCGCTGGCCGGTGGAATAGAAGGCGCTCTGCACGCTGAGCTCGACGGCCTGCGCGAGGTCGGCGTCGTCGAGTACCACCTGCGGGTTCTTGCCGCCCATCTCGAGCTGCACCTTCTTGCCGTTGGTGGCGCACTGCACCGCGATGTTGCGGCCCACGCCGACCGAGCCGGTGAAGCTGATCGCATGCACGCCGGGGTGGTCGACCAGCGCATTACCGATCACGCTGCCGCGGCCCATGACGAGATTGAACACGCCCGCGGGAATGCCCGAGCGGCTGATGATCTCGGCCAGCGCCCAGGCGCAGCCCGGCACGAGGTCGGCGGGCTTGAAGACCACGCAGTTGCCGAACGCGAGCGCAGGCGCGATCTTCCAGGCCGGAATGGCGATTGGAAAGTTCCAAGGCGTGATCAGGCCGATCACGCCGACCGGCTCGCGCGTGATCTCGACACCGATGTTCGGGCGCACCGAGGGCACGAGCTCGCCCGCGAGGCGCAGGCACTCGCCGGCAAAGAACTTGAAGATGTAGCCCGCGCGCGCGGCTTCGCCGATGCCTTCGGCGCGCGTCTTGCCCTCTTCGCGCGCGAGCAGCTCGCCGAGCTCTTCCTTGCGCGCAAGGATCTCGTTGCCGATCTTGTCGAGCGCGTCGGAGCGCGCCTGGATGCCGCCTGTGGCCCAGGCCGGGAAAGCGGCGGTGGCGGCGGCCACGGCCGCCTCGACGTGCGTGGCGTCGCCCTGCGTGTAGTGCCCGAGCACGTCGGACAGGTTGCTCGGGTTGAGGTTGGGGCTGTAGCTCGTGCCGGCGCGCCATTCGCCGCCGATCAGGTTTTCGTGGTTCTGCATGAGGGGTCCTTGCTGGTCGAGGGAAAAGACAGAAATGGAAGGCTAAACCTTCACCTGACCATGCAGGGATTCTTGTTGTCGAAGGTCCATCCGGGAATCAGGTATTGCATCGCCTGTGCGTCGTTGCGCGCACCGAGGCCGTGCTTCAGGTACAGCTGGTGCGCCTTCTCGACCTCGGCCATGTCGAGCTCGATGCCCAGCCCGCCGCGCATCGGCACCTTGACCAGGCCGCCCTCGATCTTGAGCGGATCGCGCGTGAGGCGCTGGCCGTCCTGCCAGATCCAGTGCGTGTCGATGGCCGTGACCTTGCCGGGCGCGGCGGCCGCCACGTGCGTGAACATCGCGAGCGACACGTCGAAATGGTTGTTCGAATGCGAGCCCCATGTCAGGCCCCAGGCCTGGCACAGCTGCGCCACGCGCACCGAGCCCTGCATCGTCCAGAAGTGCGGGTCGGCCAGCGGGATGTCCACCGACTGCAGCGACAGGCTGTGCACCATCTCGCGCCAGTCGGTCGCAACCATGTTGGTGGCCGTCGGGAGGCCGGTGGCGCGCCGGAACTCGGCCATCACCTCGCGGCCCGAGAACACGCCTTCGGCGCCGCACGGATCTTCGGCATACGCCATGACGCCATGCAGGTCGCGGCACAGGCGCACCGCGTCGGCCAGCAGCCAGCCGCCGTTCGGATCGAGCGTGACGCGCGCGTCGGGAAAGCGCTCGTGCAGCGCGCGGATGGCCTCGACCTCTTCCTCGCCGCGCAGCACACCGCCCTTGAGCTTGAAGTCGGTGAAGCCGTAGCGCGCATGCGTGGCCTCGGCCAGCCGAACGATGGCCTCGGGCGTCATCGCCTCTTCGTGGCGCAGCCGGAACCAGTCGTTGTCGGCGCCTGGGTCGCTTTCGTACGGCAGGTCGGTCTTGCTGCGATCGCCCACGTAGAACAGGTAGCCGAGCATCTGCACCGCATCGCGCTGCTGACCTTCGCCGAGCAGCGCGGCCACGGGCACTTCGAGGTGCTGGCCCAGCAGGTCGAGCAGCGCCGCCTCGACGGCAGTGACCGCGTGGATCGTGACGCGCAGGTCGAAGGTCTGCTGGCCGCGCCCGCCGCTGTCGCGGGCCGCGAACGCGCGGCGCATCGCATTGAGCACTGCGTTGTGGTTGCCGATCGGCTGCCCGACGACGAGGGCGCGCGCGTCCTCGAGGGTCTGGCGGATCTTCTCGCCGCCGGGGACTTCGCCGACGCCGGTGCGGCCCGCGCTGTCGGTCAGGATCAGCAGGTTGCGCGTGAAGAACGGGCCATGGGCGCCGCTCAGGTTCATGAGCATGCTGTCGTGGCCCGCGACGGGCACCACGCGCATGGCGGTGACGACGGGCGTGCCCGTCGCGGTGCTGCGGGAGGGAGATTCTGGCGTGTGGTTCATCTTGTGGCGTCCATCCGCTGCGGGCAGCGCGTTGGCCAGGCTTGTGCTTACTGCGGCCCGAGCGCGTCGATCAGGGCCTTGAGCTGTTCCATCTCGTCGGGCTTCAGGTCGGTGAGCGGCGCGCGCACCGGGCCCGCGTCGTGGCCGACGATCTTGGCACCGGCCTTGACGATGCTGACCGCATAACCCGGCACGCGGTTGCGCAGCTCGAGGTAGGGCATGAAGAAGTTCTTCAGCAGGCGGTGCTGGGTGGCCATGTCGTCGTTGGCGACCGCGTGATAGAAGTCCATCGCGGTTTTCGGAATGAAGTTGAACACCGCCGACGAATACACCGGCGTGCCCATGGCCTTGTAGGCTGCGGCATAGACCTCGGCCGTTGGCAGGCCGCCCAGGTAGGCGAAGCGGTCGCCCATCTTCTGGAAGATCGCGACCATGGCCTCGATGTCGCCCACGCCGTCCTTGAAGCCCACGAGGTTGGGGTTGCGCTCGGCCAGCGCGGCCAACGTGTCGGGCTTGAGGCGGCTCGAGGCGCGGTTGTAGACGATCACGCCGAACTTCACGCTCTTGCACACCGCCTCGACGTGCGCCGCCAGGCCTTCCTGGCCGGCTTCGGTCAGGTAGTGCGGCAGCAGCAGGATGCCGTGCGCGCCCGCCTTCTCAGCGGCCTGGGCGCATTGGATCGCGAAGCGCGTCGGGCCACCGGCGCCCGCGATGATCGGCACCACCCCGCGGCAGGTGTCGACCGCGGTCTTGATGATGCCGGGGTACTCGTCGCCGGTGAGCGAGAAGAACTCACCCGTGCCGCCGGCCGCGAACAGCGCGCTGGCGCCGTAGGGCGCGAGCCACTCGAGACGCTGCTCGTAGCCCTTCTTGTTGAAGTCGCCGTTGCTGTCGAAGTCGGTCAACGGAAACGAGAGCAGGCCGGAGCCCATGATGGTCTTGAGTTCTTGCGGGTTCATCGAAACACCAATGTGTAAGTTAGGGAAAAAAGCGATCAGTCCAGCTTGATGCCGGCGTCTGCCACGACCTTGGCCCAGCGCGCGCGTTCCTTGGCGAAGAACTGCTCTTCCTCGGCCGGCGCCATGGTCACGACCTCGGCACCCTGCCCCGCGAGCCGCGAGCGGATCTCGGCCGAGCGGATGACGGTGATCAGTGCCGTGTTGAGGCGCTGCACGATGGCGTCGGGCGTGCCCTTGGCCACGCGCACGCCTTGCCAGGTGCCCGACTCGTAGCCGGGCAGGCCCTGCTCCGCGATGGTCGGCACGTCGCCGATCAGCGGCATGCGCGTCGACTTGGAGACGCCGAGCACCTTGAGCTTGCCGCTCTGCACATGCGGCAGCGTGGCCAGCATGCCGTTCATCAGCACCTGGGTCTGGCCTGCCACGGTGTCCTGCACCGCCTGCACGCCGCCCTTGTAGGGCACATACTGCCAGCGCGCGCCGCTCGCACGCTCGAGCGCCACGCCCGCGAGGTGCGGTGCGCTGCCGGTGGCGGTGACGGCGAAGTTGATGTCCGACTTCTTCGACAGCGCCACGAGTTCCTTGAGGCTGTTGGCCTGCACCGATGGATGCACCACGAGCAGGTGCGGCGAATAGGCCAGCATCGTCACGCCGCGCAGGTCCTTCGAGGGATCGAAGGCCAGCCGCGTGTAGACCGAGGGGCTGATGGCGAGTGCGCCGACGTCGCACAGCAGCAGCGTGTAGCCATCGGGCCTCGACTTGGCAACGTAGTCGGCACCGAGGTTGCCATTGGCGCCCGGCTTGTTCTCGACGATCACCGATTGGCCCAGCGCCTCCGACAGCGGTTGGCTGATGGAGCGCGCAATGATGTCGGAGGAGCCGCCCGGTGGGTACGGCACCACGATGCGGATGGGTTTGGAAGGCCAGGCATCGGCCGCTTGCACGCCGCCGGCCGCGAGCATCCCGCCGCCGAGCGCGCCGAGCATCAGGTCACGTCTTTTCAAGCTCATTCAGGGTCTCCTGCTGGTTATGTTGTCAGTCATCGTACAACTGTAGATAACGGTTGTCCAGACTTTCGCGCGAATTCCTCAGGCCGGCGTGGCCGGCGCCTCGCCCGCAGCCTTCTGCGCGGCTTCCTGCGCGGCTTCCTGCGCCAGGCGCAGCCGCTCGCGGCTGTTGGTCAGGTGGATGCGCATCGCAGCGCGCGCCGACTCAGGATCGCGGCGCGCGATGGCGGCATAGATCTCTTCATGTTCGCGGTTCACGCGGCTCAGGTATTCGCCGCGCCGGTCGTAGTTGCGGATCGCGGTGATGCGCGTGCGCGGGATGATCGTGGTGCCGAGGTGGCTCATGATGTCCGCGAAATACGGATTGCCCGTGGCCTGCGCGATCTGCAGGTGGAAGCGGAAATCGGGCGCCACCGTGTCCCCTGCCGCCGAGACGTTGCGCTCGAAGTCGTCGAGCGCCTGGCGCATCGCAAGCAGGTGCTCCTCGGTGCGCCGCGTGGCCGCCAGGCCCGCGGACTCTGTCTCGAGGCTGATGCGCAGCTCGAGCACGGCGAGCACGTCGACCGAGGTTGCGATGTCGGCGGAGTCGAGCCGGAACATGCCCGCCGCGCGCGGCTGCAGCACGAAGGTGCCGACGCCGTGATGGGTTTCGACCAGGCCCGCGGCCTGCAGCTTCGAGAGCGCCTCGCGCACCACGGTGCGGCTCACGCCGAACGACTGCATGATGGCCGACTCGGTCGGCAGCTTGTCGCCGGGGCGCAACTGCTGGCTGCGAATCTTCTCGCCCAGATCTTCGACCAGCCCGTGCGCAAGGCCCCGCGCGCGCGGCCTCGGCCGGCCCATGAAGGGCCCGCTCGCAGCGGCTTCCGCCGCCGTTTCTCGATTTGAGGGATTACCCGCAGTCGTCTGGGCCATGGTCACGATAATAATCCGGTCTTAGTTGTACGACAACAGATAACTCAACACTTCTTGCCGTTCGAGGCGGTCCCCACGCTCCCAAGACATGTCGACATCCGAACAAGCCTCCCCTCCCTCACTCCATCGGCTGCTGTTGACCGGCGCAGCCGGCGGCCTCGGCAAGGTGCTGCGCGAGCGCCTGCGCCCCTATGCCGACATCCTGCGCCTGTCGGACATCGCGGCGCTCTCGGCGGCCGAAGGCGCGCACGAGGAGGTCGTGCCCTGCGACCTGTCGGACAAGGCTGCGGTGCATGCGCTGGTCGAGGGCTGCGATGCGATCGTGCACCTCGGCGGGGTTTCGGTCGAGCGCCCGTTCGAGGAGATCCTCGAAGCCAACATCAAGGGCGTGTTCCACATCTACGAGGCCGCACGCCGCCACGGCGTGAAGCGCGTGGTGTTCGCAAGCTCCAACCACGTGATCGGCTTCTACAAGCAGACCGAGCACCTCGATGCGCACGCTGCCCGCCGGCCCGACGGCTACTACGGCCTCTCGAAGTCGTTCGGCGAGGACGTGGCGCAGTTCTACTTCGACCGCTGGGGCATCGAGACGGTCAGCATCCGCATCGGCTCGTCGTTCCCCGAGCCGCTCAATCGCCGGATGATGAGCACCTGGCTCAGCTACCGCGACCTGACCACGCTGATGGAGAAATCGCTCTTCACGCCCGATGTGAAGCACACGGTGGTCTACGGCATGTCGGCCAACCGCGACGTCTGGTGGGACAACAGCGCCGCAGCGCACCTGGGCTTCGTGCCGCAGGACAGCTCCGAGGTGTTCCGCGACAAGGTCGAGTCGCAGCCGCCGGTGGCGCCCACCGATCCCAATGCGATCTACCAGGGCGGCGCCTTCACGGCGCAGGGCCCGTTCGAATGAATGAATAACCGACAAGAAGCAGCAGCCGCGCGCCTTCCGGGCCGCACTTTCGCCAGCTGACGCCCCCTTTCAACCAAGGAGACTTTCCATGACCTTTCGCCGAACCCTGATGGCCGCCTGCGCTGCCGCCACCGCCCTTGCCTGCCTCGGCGCCCCCAGCCTTGCCGCGGCGCAGAAGATGACGCTCAAGGCGTCCGACGTCCATCCTGCGGGCTACCCCAATGTGGTGGCCATCGAATCGATGGGCAAGAAACTCGAGGCCGCGACCAACGGCCGCATCAAGATCCAGATGTTCCCGGGCGGCGTGCTCGGCTCGGAGAAGGAAGTCGTCGAGCAAACGCAAGTGGGTGCGATCCAGATCGCGCGCATCTCGCTGGGCGTGCTCGGCCCGGTGGTGCCTGACGTGAACGTGTTCAACATGCCGTTCGTGTTCCGCGACGAAGCGCACATGCGCAAGGTGATCGACGGCGAGATCGGTGCCGAGATTCTCGCGCGCATCACCGCAAGCCCGGCCAGGCTGGTGGCGCTCGGCTGGATGGACAGCGGCTCGCGCAGCCTCTACACCAAGAAGCCGGTGCGCACTCCCGACGACCTCAAGGGCCAGAAGATCCGCATGATGGGCAACCCGCTGTTCGTGGACACCATGAACGCCATGGGCGGCAACGGCATCTCGATGGGCCACACCGAGGTGTTCAGCGCATTGCAGACCGGGGTGATCGACGGCGCCGAGAACAATCCGCCGACCTACTTCACGACCAACCAGTACACGACCGGCGCCAAGTACTACACCCAGACCAACCACCTGATCATTCCCGAGATCTTCGTGATGTCCAAGATCACCTGGGACAAGCTGACCCCGGCCGACCAGGCGCTGGTCAAAAAATTCTCGCGCGAGGCGCAGATGGAGCAGCGTGCGCTGTGGGACGAGAGCGTGGCCGAGTACACCGCCAAGCTCAAGGCCGGCGGCGTCGAGTTCATCAACGTCGACAACAAGCCGTTCTACGAGGCCACCGCGCCGGTGCGCGCCAAGTACGGCGCGCCCTTCGCCGACCTGATCAAGCGCATCGACGCCGTCAAGTAAGCCCGTCCCTCCGCGACATCGAACGACGAACACCCACCTGCACCCATGGCTCAAACCATTCCGCGTCTGCTCGACGCCGTCTATCGTTTCTGTATCTGGGGGGCAGGCGCCTCCATCGTCGTCATGTCGCTGATCGTGCCGTGGGGCGTCTTCACGCGCTACATGCTCGGCACCGGCTCGAACTGGCCGGAGCCGATCGCGATCATGCTGATGGTGATCTTCACCTTCCTGGGCACGGCGGCGTCGTACCGCGCCGGCGCCCACATTGCGGTCGCCATGCTGACCGACCGGCTGCCGCACGCGATGCAGAAGGGTGCGGACCTGATCGCCAACCTCGTCATGGCGGCGGTCTGCGTGTTCGTCGTGGTATGGGGCACCAAGCTGGTGATGGGCACTTGGGGCCAGTCGCTCGACTCGCTGCCCTGGATGCCCGTGGGCGCGACCTATGCACCGCTGCCGATCGGCAGTTTCATCACGCTGCTGTTCGTGCTCGAGCGCATCTTCATCGGCCCGCAGTGGCACCGTCCGATCGTCAGCTTCGGCGACGCAGCGGCAAACTTCGAGACGGAGGTTCGCTGATGGACGCGCTCGTTCTGCTCGGCAGTTTCTTTCTCCTGATGCTCGTGGGCGTACCGATCGCCTACGCGCTCGGCATGGCCGCCCTGGTGGGCGCCGTCTGGATCGAGCTTCCCGTCGATGCGGTGATGATCCAGATCGCCTCCGGCGTCAACAAGTTCTCGCTGCTCGCGATTCCCTTCTTTGTGCTGGCCGGCGCGATCATGGCCGAGGGCGGCATGGCCCGGCGGCTGGTCGCCTTTGCCAGCGTGCTCGTGGGCTTCTTGCGCGGCGGGCTGTCGCTGGTCAACATCCTGGCGTCGACCTTCTTCGGCGCGATCTCGGGTTCCTCGGTGGCCGACACGGCCTCGATCGGCTCGGTGCTGATTCCCGAGATGGAGAAGAAGGGCTACCCACGCGACTTCTCCACCGCCGTCACAGTGAGCGGCTCGATCCAGGCCACGCTGATTCCGCCGAGCCACAACGCGGTGATCTATTCGCTGGCCGCAGGCGGCACCGTGTCGGTCGGCGCGCTGTTCATGGCGGGCGTGCTGCCCGGGCTGCTGCTGGGCCTGACGATCGCGGCGCTGTGCCTGTACACGGCGCGCAAGCGCAATTTCCCCAAGGGCGAAGCCATTCCGATGCGCCAGGCGCTGCGCATTTGCGTCGATGCGCTCTGGGGCCTGATGACCATGGTCATCATCCTCGGCGGCATCCTGTCGGGCGTGTTCACCGCCAACGAGTCGGCCTCGATCGCAGTGCTCTGGGCCTTCTTCGTGACGATGTTCATCTACCGCGACTACAAGTGGCACGAGCTGCCCAAGCTGATCCACCGCACGGTCAAGACCGTGACCATCGTGATGATCCTGATCGGCTTCGCAGCGGCCTTCGGCTACATCATGACGTTGATGCAGATCCCGACCCAGGTGACGACCTTCTTCACCAGCGTGTCGACCGACAAGTACGTGATCCTGCTGCTGGTCAACGTCATGCTGCTGCTGCTCGGAACGCTGATGGACATGGCGCCGCTGATCCTGATCTGCACGCCGATCCTGCTGCCCGTGGTCACGAGCCTGGGCGTCGACCCGGTGCACTTCGGCATGATCATGATCATCAACCTCGGCCTCGGCCTGATCACGCCGCCGGTGGGCACCGTGCTCTTCGTCGGAAGCGCGGTGGCCAAGCTGCCCATCGGGGTGGTCACGCGCGCCATGGCGCCGTTCTTCCTGGCGCTTCTGGTCGTGCTCATGATGGTGACCTTCATGCCGTGGCTGTCGCTCTGGCTGCCGCGGACCCTCGGCCTCTGAGCCTTGCCGATCCGATGGCCCCGCCGACGATCTTCCTCGCCTACCCGGCGGCCGCGCGCGCCAACTACTACCGCGACGGGCCGCTCGCAGCGCTGCGGGCACTCGGCACGGTGCGGCTGAACGAAACGGGCGTGCCGCTGGACGCACCCGCGCTCGCCCAGGCTGCGCAAGGCTGCCAGGTGATCGTGAGCGACCGGGCGACGCCCGGCGATGCGGCGGTGTTCGTCCAGAGCCCGTCGCTGGCCGTCTTCATGCGCTGCGCGGTCGACGTGCGCAACATCGACATCGGCGCGGCCAGCGCGAACGGCGTGCTCGTCACGCACGCAAGCGCGGGCTTCGGCAACGCGGTGGCCGAGTGGGTGCTGGGCATGATGCTCGACCTGAGCCGGCATCTCAGCGAGAGCGTGGCCGGCTTCCGCGCGGGGCAGCTGCCCGCCCCGCGCATGGGGCGCGAACTTCGCGGCGCGGTGCTCGGCATCCTCGGCTTCGGGCAGATCGGGCAGCGGCTCGCCGTGCTGGGCCTGGCGCTGGGCATGCGCGTGGTGGTCGCCGACCCGCTCGCGGCGGTGGCCGAGCCGGCCATCGAGCACCGCACGCTAGACGAGGTGCTGGCGCTTGCAGATCACCTGGTCTGCCTGGTGCCCGCGACACCAGCCACAGCCGATCTCATGAACGACGAACGCTTCGCGCGCATGAAGCCGGGCGCCTTCTTCATCAATGCCGCGCGCGGCGAACTGGTCGACGAAGGCGCGCTGCTGCGGGCCCTCGACAGCGGCCGCCTCGCAGGTTGCGCGCTCGACGTGGGACGCGCACCCGACCAAATGCCCTCGCCCGCACTGGCTGCGCATCCGCGCGTGCTCGCCACGCCGCACACGGGCGGCCTCACGCCCGCCGCCGTCGACCACCAGGCCAACGAGACCGTGGAGCAGCTTGCGGCGCTGCTGCGCGGCGACATGCCGGCCGGCGCCCTCAACCCCGAACACGCACACCGGCTCGCCGCGCTGCGCTGACCTGGATCCGCAGTTCTCGATGACGTCCTCTCCCCGCCTCATCGCCCCGCCGGGCGCGTGCGACACGCACATGCATGTGTACGAGGCGCGCTTCGGCCTGCGGCCCGGCGCGGCCTTCGTGCCGCCGCATGCGCCGGCATCGGACTATGCCGCGATGCAGCGTGCCACGGGGCTGTCGCGCGTTGTCGTGGTGCAGGCCAACGGCTACGGCGACGACAACCGCGGCATGCTCGAAGCGCTGCGCTTCTTCGGCGATGCCGCGCGCGGCGTTGCGACCGTGGCCACCGACATCGACGAGGCCGCACTGCAGGCGCTGCACGATGCGGGCGTGCGCGGTGCGCGCTTCCACATGCTGCCCGGCGGCTTCCTGCAATGGCCTGACCTCGGCGCGCTGGCGCAGCGGATCCGGCCGCTCGGCTGGCACGTGCAGCTGCAGCTCGACGGCAACCAGCTGCCGCAGCACGAGGCCGAACTGCTCGCGCTGCCCGTGCCGCTGGTGATCGACCACGTCGGCAAGTTCCTGCCCCCGCCCGACCCGCAAAGCGAAGCCTTCCAGAGCCTGCTGCGGCTGCTCGATGCCGGGCGCTGCTGGGTCAAGCTGTCGGCGCCCTACGAATCGTCGCAGGCCGGCGGGCCGCGCTACGACGACGTGGCGGCGCTCGCGCGCGAACTCGTGCGGCGGCATCCGGCGCGCTGCCTCTGGGCCAGCAACTGGCCGCATCCGGCGCGCGAGCCGCGGCCCGACGACGCCGCGATGCTTGACCTGCTGCTCGCCTGGGCCGAGGACCCGGCCACGCGCCAACGCATCCTGGTCGACAACCCGGCCGCGCTCTACGGCTTCGGCCCCATTGCCGCGGGGACCGCGCCATGACCCAAACCCTCGTCTATGTTTCCCACGCCGAGAGCGGCGACATCCATGTGCTGGGCCTCGACACGCGCGAAGGCGTGTTGACGCCGCTGCAGCGCGTCGAGCTCGGCGGCATGCTGATGCCGCTGGCCCTCAGCCACGACCAGCGCTTTCTCTATGTGGCGCGGCGCTCGGCGCCGCTGGCGGCGGTGGCCCTGGCCATCGACGCGAACACCGGACTGCTGACCCGCCTGGGCGAAGCCCTGCTGCCGCACAGCATGGCGGCGATCGCCACCGACCGCACGGGGCGCTGGCTGTTCAGCGCCTCCTACGGTGGCGCGCTGGTGGCCGTGAACCCGATCGGCGGCGACGGCGTACCGCAGGCCGCGCAACAAGTGGTGCAGACCGGGCCCAACGCGCACTGCATCCAGGCCGACCGGCGCAACGGCCACGTTTACGCCACGAGCCTCGGCGGCGGCGAATTGCTGCACTGGCATTTCGATCCCGCGACCGGCCGGCTCGCCGCGGCCGATCCGCCCGCGCTGAAGCTGCACGCCGGCGCGGGGCCGCGGCATTTCGTGTTCGACCGCGCCGGCCGCCGCGCTTGGCTGCTGGGCGAACTCGACGGCTCGGTGACGCTGCTGCACTTGGCCGAGAACGGCACCCCCACGGCGGTTCAGACGGTCAGCACCCTGCCGCCGGGCTTCACCGGCGAGCCCTGGGCGGCCGACCTGCACCTGAGCCCCGACGAACGCTTTCTCTACACCAGCGAGCGCCGCTCGAGCACGCTCGCGGCGTTCCGCGTCGACGCGGCCAGCGGCGCACTGAGCCTCATCGGCCACACGCCCACCGAGACCCAGCCGCGCGGATTCGCGATCGATCCGGGCGGCCGCTTCGTGGTCACCGCGGGCCAGCAGTCGCACCGGCTTGCCGTGGACGCCATCGACCCCGACACCGGTGCGCTGCGCCGCTGCAGCACGCAGGACGTCGGCCGCGACCCGAACTGGGTCGAGATCATCACCTTGCCCCAGACCCTGCCATGACAGACCCAGCGCCCTCCCCCCGCGCGCCGCGCCGCATCCAGATCCACCCGGCCGACAACGTGGCGATCGTCGCCAACGACGGCGGCCTGCCCGCGGGCACGGCCTTCGACGATGGGCTGCAGCTCGTCGACAAGGTGCCGCAGGGCCACAAGGTTGCGCTGACGGACCTGGCGGAAGGCGACGCGATCGTGCGCTACAACGTGGTGATCGGTCATGCCGCGAAGGCGCTGCCGCGCGGCAGCTGGGTGCACGAGCGCGTGATGACCATGCCCAGCGCGCCCGAGCTCGACGGCCTGCCTATCGCCACCGTCCAGGCGCCCGTGCTGCTGCCGCTCGAGGGCCATACCTTCGAGGGCTACCGCAATGCCGACGGCTCGGTCGGTACGCGCAACATCCTCGCGATCACGCAGACGGTGCAGTGCGTGGCCGGCGTGACCGACTTCGCGGTGCAGCGCATCAAGGCCGAGCTGCTGCCGAAGTACCCGAACGTCGACGACGTGGTGGCGCTCGCGCACGGCTACGGCTGCGGCGTGGCGATCGACGCGCCCGACGCGGTGATCCCCATCCGCACGCTGCGCAACATCAGCCTCAATCCGAATTTCGGCGGCGAGGTGATGGTGGTGAGCCTGGGCTGCGAGAAGCTGCAGCCCGAGCGGCTGCTGCCGCCCGGCACGATCCCGATCGCCGACCGCCGCGGCGAAGCCGAAGCGGGCGCCGAGGCCGGGCTCGACGTGGTGTGCCTGCAGGACGAGGGCCACGTCGGCTTCATGTCGATGATCGATTCGGTCATGCGGCAGGCCGAGGTCCACCTGGCGCGGCTCGACGCGCGCCGCCGCGAAACGGTGCCCGCGAGCGAACTCGTCGTTGGCGTGCAGTGCGGCGGCAGCGACGCGTTCTCGGGCGTCACGGCCAACCCGGCCGTGGGCTTCTGCACCGACCTGCTGGTGCGCGCGGGCGCGACCGTGATGTTCTCGGAAGTGACCGAGGTGCGCGACGGCATCGACCAGCTCACCGCGCGCGCGGCATCGCCCGAGGTGGCCGAGGCCATGGTGCGCGAGATGGCCTGGTACGACGCCTACCTGCAGAAGGGCCGCGTCGACCGCAGCGCCAACACCACGCCGGGCAACAAGAAGGGCGGGCTCTCGAACATCGTCGAGAAGGCCATGGGCTCGATCGTCAAGAGCGGCAGCGCGGCCATCACGGGCGTGGTGCCGCCGGGCGAGAAGGCACGGCAGAAGGGCCTGCTCTACGCCGCCACGCCCGCGAGCGATTTCATCTGCGGCACGCTGCAGCTCGCGGCAGGCATGAACCTGCACGTCTTCACCACAGGCCGCGGCACGCCCTATGGCCTGGCCGAGGTGCCGGTGATCAAGGTCGCCACGCGCAGCGACCTGGCGCGCCGCTGGCACGACCTGATGGACGTGAACGCCGGGCGCATCGCCGACGGCGAGGCCTCGATCGAGGACGTGGGCTGGGAGCTGTTCCGCCTGATGCTCGATGTGGCCAGCGGCAGGAAGAAAACCTGGGCCGAGCAGTGGAAGCTGCACAACGCGCTCGTCCTCTTCAACCCCGCCCCGGTGACCTGACTCCCCCCGACCTCGAAAGGAACATCCATGGAAGACCTCAAAGGCAAGACCGGCCTCGTGACCGGCGCCAGCACCGGCATCGGTGCCGCAGTGGCCATCGCCTTCGCCGCGCGCGGCATGCGCGTGGCGGTGCACTACAACAGCTCGGCAGATGCCGCGAACCAGGTGGTCGACACCATCCAGAAGGCCGGCGGCGAGGCGTTCGCGCTCCAGGCCGACGTGCGCGACACGGCGGCGATCCGCGACTGCGCGAAGCAGGCGGCGGATCGCCTGGGCCGCATCGACGTGCTGGTGAACAACGCGGGCAGCCTGGTCAAGCGCGTGCCGATCGCCGAATTCGACGATGCGCTGTTCGACGAGGTGATGCACATCAATGCGCGCTCGGTGCTCGCGTTCTCGCGCGAGGTGGTGCCGATGATGCGCACGCATGGCGGCGGCAACATCATCAACGTGACCTCGGTCGCGGCGCGGACCGGCGGCGGCCCCGGCGCCTACCTGTATGCGGGCGCCAAAGGCTTCGTGAGCACTGCCACGCACGGCCTGGCCAGGGAACTCGTGGGCGACAGGATCCGCGTCAACGCGGTGGCGCCCGGCGTGATCCAGACGCCGTTCCAGGACCGCTTCTCGACGCCCGCAATGCTCGAGTCGTTCCGCGCAAGCATCCCGATGGGCCGCATCGGTGCGCCCGACGAATGCGTGGGCGCCTTCCTTTTTCTCGCTTCGGAACAGCTCTCGGGCTACGTGACCGGGCAGGTGATCGAGGTGAACGGCGGCCAGTACATGCCCTGAGACGCTGTGAACCTCACCATGAAGACAAGCAGACTTCTCGGCACCCTGCTGCTGGCGCTGGCGGCCGGCCATGCGGGTGCGGCCACCTGGGTCTACGTGTCGAACGCCGACAGCCAGGAGATCTCGGTGCTCGAACTCGACCGCGGCCAGGGGCTGCTCAAGCCCGTGCAGACGCTCAACGTCGGCGGCATGGTGATGCCGATGGCGGTGAGCCGCGACAAGCGCGTGCTCCATGCCGCGCTGCGCTCGCAGCCGTTTCGCGTGGTCTCGCTCTCGATCGATGCGGCCAGCGGCAGGCTTGCCAAGCTCGGCGAGGCGCCGCTGGCAGACAGCATGGCCAACATCGACCTCGATGCGAGCGGCAAGTGGCTCTTCGCGGCCTCCTACCAGGGCGGCAAGGTCTCGGTCAATGCGATCGGCAAGGACGGCGCAGCGGGTGCGGTGCAGCAGCTGGTGCAGACCGGGCCGAACGCGCATGCGATTCACGCCGATGCCGGCAACCGCTTCGTGCTCGCGACCAGCCTCGGCGGCGACAACCTCTCGAGCTGGCGCTTCGACCCCGAGCGCGGCCTGCTGTCGCCGAACGATCCGCCGCTCACCCAGGCGCCGGCGAAATCGGGGCCGCGCCACTTCGTGTGGGACACGCCGCAGCGCCATGTCTACCTGCTGGGCGAGCTCGACGCCGCGCTGCACGTGTATGCATGGGACGCCGCACGCGGCACGCTCTCGCCGAAGCAGAGCACCAGCGCACTGCCGCCCGGTTTCGCGGGCAAGCCCTGGGCGGCCGACCTGCATCTGACGCCCGACGGGCGCTTTCTCTACGCCTCCGAGCGCACCTCGAGCACGCTCGCGGCATTCAGGGTCGACCCTGCCACGGGGCAGCTCGCGCTGATCGGCCACACGGCCACCGAGAAACAGCCGCGCAGCTTCGCGATAGATGCGAGCGGGCGCTGGCTGATCGTGGCCGGGCAGGAGTCGCACGCGGTGGCGCTGTACGCCATCGATCCCGCCACCGGAGCGCTGGGCCAGCCTGCGCGCACGGCCGTCGGCAAGAACCCGAACTGGATCGAAATCGTCGACATGCCGTGACACCGGTCCGCCACCCATCACATACCAAAAGGAGATAGCCATGCAACGCCGCACACTGATCCGCACCGCCCTCGCCTCTTCGCTCGCCGCCGCGGGATTGCCCGCCTTCGCGCAGGGGAGCGGCAACTGGCCCACGGCCAAGGCCATCACCTACCTCGTGCCCTTTCCCGCGGGCGGCACGACCGACGTGCTGGCGCGCCTGATCGCGCAGAAGCTCGGCCCCGCGCTCGGCGCCAACGTGATCATCGACAACAAGGGCGGTGCCGGCGGCAGCGTGGGCTCGGAGATCGGCGCGCGCGCAGCACCCGACGGCTTCACCGTGGTGGGCGGCACGATCAGCTCGCATGCGATCAACGTGAGCCTCTATCCCAAGCTCGGCTATGACCCGCAGAAATCGTTCGCGCCGGTCACGCTGATCGGCACCAACCCGGTGGTGCTGGTGGTGAACCAGGCGAGCCCCTACAAGACCCTCAAGGACGTGCTCGAAGCCAGCAAGGCCAAGGCAGGCGGCCTGTCGTCGGCGTCGGCCGGCACGGGCACCTCGCAGCACCTCGCGCTGGAACTGCTGGCCTTCAAGTCGGGCGTGAAGTTCACGCACATTCCGTACAAGGGCAGCGGCCCCGCGATCCAGGACGTGATCGGCGGCCAGGTCGACATGATGTTCGACACCACCGTGGTGGCCGGCCCGCACATCCAGAGCGGCAAGCTGCGCGCCATCGCCGTGAGTTCGGCCAAGCGGCTGCCCTCGATGCCCGACGTGCCGACCGTGGCCGAATCGGGCATTGCGGGCCTGCAGGACTTCGAGGTGCTGTCGTGGCAGGCGATCTTCGTGCCCGCCGGCACGCCGGCGCCCGTGATCGACCGGCTGCACGAAGAGATCCGCAAGATCCTCGCCACCGCCGAGATGCAGGACAAGCTCAAGGGCTTCGGCATGCAGCCCGCCGACCTGAGCACGGCCAAGATCGCGGCGTTCCAGAAGGCCGAGGTCGAAAAGTGGGCGCAAGTGATCAAGGCGGCGGGCATCAAGGCGGACTGATCGCGTCGGCGCGGCCCGCGAGGCAGGGGAAGCGCCTACGCGGGGGCCGCGGCCTGCTTTATAGAATGCCGGTCCGATCCGAATTCCAGGCTTCCCACACGTGTCAGACCGCTCCGCCGTCCTTCCGCAATACCTGTTCCCCAAGCAGGCCCTGACCAACTTCGCCGGCTGGGTCGCGGGCAAGGAGCGCGGCGCCGTCACCACCTGGATCATCCGGCGCTTCGTGGCCAAGTACGGCGTGAACATGGACGAAGCGCTCGAATCCGACATCACCCACTACAAGAGCTTCAACCAGTTCTTCACGCGCGCGCTCAAGCCCGGCGTGCGGCCGCTCGCCGAGGCCGACCTGGTCTGCCCGGTGGACGGGGCGATCAGTCAGTTCGGCGCCATCGAGGGCGACCAGATCTTCCAGGCCAAGGGCCACAACTACACCACGACCGCCCTGGTCGGCGGCGATGCGGCGCTCGCGGCACGCTTTGCGCACGGCAGCTTCGCCACGGTCTACCTGAGCCCGCGCGACTACCACCGCATCCACATGCCCTGCGATGGGCGGCTGCTGCGCATGATCCACGTGCCCGGCGACCTGTTCTCGGTCAACCCGGTCACGGCGCGCGGCGTGCCAGGCTTGTTCGCACGCAACGAGCGCGTGGTCTGCGTCTTCGAGTCGGCGCACGGCCCGTTCGTGCTGGTGCTCGTGGGCGCGACCATCGTGGGCAGCATGGCGACCGTGTGGCATGGGGTGGTCAACCCGCCGCGCGGCGGCGAACTGCGCGAGTGGCACTACGCCGACCAGCAGATCGTGCTGCACAAGGGCGAAGAGATGGGGCGCTTCCTGCTCGGCTCGACCGTCGTGATGCTGTTTCCCGCGCCGCCGCTGGCCTTCAGCCCCGACTGGGCACCGACGCGCGCGGTGCGCCTCGGCGAGGCCATGGCCAACTTCGCGAATATGTGAAGCCTTGTCTCTGGACCCGCGTCCAGCATGCAGCCGCAGCTATAAAACTAGTAGCATCGTGATCCTTGCGCTATAGTCGCGCGGGCCGATGGCCCGTCCAGCCCCGAGGAGATGATGACGATGAGTAACAAGGAAAACGCAGCCGTCAACCAGCTGCTCGCACTGCTCGAGGCGCGGTATGCAATGCGTGTGCTCTGGGCGCTGCGCGACGGCCATGCCCAGACCTTCCGGCTGCTGCAGGACAGCGTCGGCGGCATCACGCCGAACACGCTCAACACCCGCATCAAGGAACTGCGCGAAGCCGGCCTCGTGAGCCATGGCGGCGACGGCTACAGCCTCACGCTGAGCGGGCAGGACCTGCTCAAGCGGCTGTCGGACCTGCAGGCCTTTGCAGGCAAGTGGCAGCTCGGACAGGTCAAGAAGCAGGCTGCACCGGCGCCGCCGGCTTCGGAGGCGGCGGCCGCTGTGCCCGAGTCTTCCCCACCTTCCGCGCCCCCTGCCGCTCCCACCGCTTCCCCCGACACGCCTGCCCCGCCCGCCGACGCGGGGGATTGAGCGCTCGCACAGTCGCCTCCGGAGGCGTCGGTAAACTCCCCGCCTCGGTCTCTGCTTATCCATCTTTCCACTCACTTGACGCAAGGAGCGTTCGACATGCCTACCACTCCCTCCGGCCTGCAATACGAAGACACCACCGTGGGCGACGGCGCCGAAGCCAAGGCCGGCCAGCACGTGCACGTGCACTACACCGGCTGGCTCTACAACGACGGCGTGCAGGGCGCCAAGTTCGACTCGAGCCGCGACCGCAACGACCCGTTCGCGTTCTCGCTGGGCGCCGGCCAGGTCATCAAGGGCTGGGACGAAGGCGTCGCCGGCATGAAGATCGGCGGCAAGCGCACGCTGATCATTCCCGCATCGCTCGGCTATGGCGCGCGCGGCGCCGGCGGCGTGATCCCGCCGAACGCCACCCTCAAGTTCGACGTCGAACTGCTCGACGCCCACTGACCATTGCTCGCCCCTCAAGGGGGCGACCACCGCGCTCGCAGCGGCCCCGCCGGGGCCGCATTTTTTTGCTTGAAATGCCAGAAGCCAGCCCCAAGTGGCTGGCTATCGCTTGTTTCCCGGCCTCGAGCTGGTTCTTTGAAAAATGTCCGATCCGCAACAACCCGAACAGAATTCCCAAATGCTGCAAGGCGAGCCGAGCCCCGAAGAACTGGAGGCCGCGCAGGCAGCCAACGAGAACGACGCGCAGAACGCCTTGGCTGCCGCCCAGTCGGAACTGGCCGCGCTGCAGGCGAAGAACGCCGAACTGGCCGACCAGTACCTGCGTGCGCAGGCCGACGTGCAGAACGCGCGCCGCCGCGCCGACGACGAGATCAGCAAGGCCCGCAAGTTCGCGGTCGAGGCCTTTGCCGAAAGCCTGCTGCCGGTGACCGACAGCCTCGAAGCCGGCCTGGCCGTGAAGGACGCCACCCCCGAGCAGATGCGCGAAGGCGCCGAAGCCACGCTGCGCCAGCTCAAGAGCGCGCTCGAGCGCAACAAGGTGCTCGAAGTGGCCCCCGAACCGGGCGCCAAGTTCGATCCGCACCAGCACCAGGCCATCTCCGTGGTGCCTGCTGCCGACCAGGAACCGAACACCGTGGTGACCGTGCTCCAGAAGGGCTACACCATCAACGAGCGCGTGCTGCGCCCGGCCCTGGTCACGGTCAGCGCACCTAAGTAAACGGCGCCTCGGCCCACAAGATTCCCACAGGAAATCCCCGCTTCATCCCCTTGAATCGCACCGGGTTATCCACACGTTCATAACAACATATTTTTAGGCTTTCAGGAGTAAGAACATGGCAAAGATCATCGGCATCGACCTCGGCACCACCAACTCGTGCGTGTCGATCATGGAAGGCAACACCACGCGTGTGATCGAGAACTCGGAAGGTGCGCGCACCACCCCGTCGATCGTGGCCTACCAGGAAGACGGCGAAGTGCTGGTCGGCGCCTCGGCCAAGCGCCAGGCGGTCACGAACCCGAAGAACACGCTGTACGCGATCAAGCGCCTGATCGGCCGCAAGTTCGAGGAAAAGGAAGTCCAGAAGGACATCGACCTGATGCCCTACACCATCTCGAAGGCCGACAACGGCGATGCATGGGTCGAGGTGCGCGGCAAGAAGATGGCGCCCCAGCAGGTCAGTGCCGACATCCTGCGCAAGATGAAGAAGACCGCCGAAGACTACCTCGGCGAGCCCGTGACCGAAGCCGTGATCACGGTGCCGGCCTACTTCAACGACGCTCAGCGCCAGGCCACCAAGGACGCCGGCCGCATCGCCGGCCTCGACGTCAAGCGCATCATCAACGAGCCCACGGCGGCTGCGCTGGCCTTCGGCCTCGACAAGCAGGACAAGGGCGACCGCAAGATCGCCGTCTATGACCTCGGCGGCGGCACCTTCGACGTGTCGATCATCGAGATCGCGGACGTCGACGGCGAGAAGCAGTTCGAAGTGCTGTCGACCAACGGCGACACCTTCCTCGGCGGCGAGGATTTCGACCAGCGCATCATCGACTACATCATCGGGGAGTTCAAGAAGGAGCAAGGCGTCGACCTGAGCAAGGACGTGCTCGCGCTGCAGCGCCTGAAGGAAGCGGCCGAGAAGGCCAAGATCGAGCTGTCGAACAGCGCGCAGACCGACATCAACCTGCCGTACATCACGGCCGATGCCTCGGGTCCGAAGCACCTGAACATCAAGCTCACCCGCGCCAAGCTCGAGAGCCTGGTCGACGAGCTGATCGAGCGCACCATCGCGCCCTGCCGCGTGGCCATCAAGGACGCCGGCATCAGCGTGAGCGACATCAACGACGTGATCCTGGTCGGCGGCATGACCCGCATGCCCAAGGTGCAGGAAAAGGTGAAGGCCTTCTTCGGCAAGGAGCCGCGCAAGGACGTGAACCCCGACGAGGCGGTGGCCGTCGGCGCCGCCATCCAGGGCCAGGTGCTCTCGGGCGACCGCAAGGACGTGCTGCTGCTCGACGTGACCCCCCTGTCGCTCGGCATCGAGACCATGGGCGGCGTGATGACCAAGATGATCACGAAGAACACCACGATTCCGACGAAGTTCGCGCAGACCTTCTCGACCGCCGAGGACAACCAGCCGGCCGTGACGATCAAGGTGTTCCAGGGCGAGCGCGAGATCGCTTCGGGCAACAAGCTGCTCGGCGAGTTCAACCTCGAAGGCATTCCGCCGGCATCGCGCGGCACCCCGCAGATCGAGGTGAGCTTCGACATCGACGCCAACGGCATCCTGCACGTCGGCGCCAAGGACAAGGGCACCGGCAAGGAAAACAAGATCACCATCAAGGCGAACTCGGGCCTCTCGGAAGACGAAATCCAGAAGATGGTGAAGGATGCCGAGCTCAACGCGGCCGACGACAAGAAGAAGCTCGAGATCGTGCAGGCGCGCAACCAGGGCGAGGCCATGGTGCACAGCGTGAAGAAGTCGCTCGGCGAACATGGCGAGAGCCTCGACGCCGGCGAGAAGGAAAAGATCGAAGCCGCGATCAAGGACCTGGAAGAAGCCCTCAAGGGCGAGGACAAGGCCGCGATCGAGGAAAAGACCAACACGCTCATGACCGCGAGCCAGAAGCTCGGCGAGAAGATGTACGCCGACGCCCAGGCCGCTGCCGGTGCCACCGGTGCCCCCGACGGCGCGCAGGCCGCGAGCGGCTCGGCCGATGACAACGTGGTCGACGCCGAAGTCAAGGAAGTCAAGAAGGACTGAGCTTCGGCCCTTCTCACAAGGCTGGATCACCTGAGCGGGTGCTCCAGCCTTTCTCGCTTCAAGTTCCGGCTCCACGCCCGCCCCGACCGAACCAGCCATGGCCACAAAACGCGACTACTACGAAACCCTCGGCGTCCCCAAGAACGCGAGCGAGGAGGAAATCAAGAAGGCTTATCGCAAGCTTGCGATGAAGCACCACCCTGACCGCAACCATGGCGACACCAGCAAGGACGCCGAGGCCAAGTTCAAGGAGGTCAAGGAAGCCTACGAAATGCTCTCCGACGGCCAGAAGCGCGCGGCCTACGACCAGTACGGCCACGCGGGCGTCGACCCCAACATGCGCGGCGGCCCGGGCGCCGACGGCTTCGGCGGCTTTGCCGAGGCCTTCGGCGACATCTTCGGCGACGTGTTCGGCGGGGCCCGAGGCCGCACGAGCGGCGGCCGCCAGGTGTTCCGCGGCAGCGACCTGAGCTACGCCATGGAGATCACGCTCGAGGAAGCGGCCGAGGGCAAGGAAGCCCAGATCCGCATCCCCAGCTGGGACGATTGCGGCACCTGCAAGGGCTCGGGCGCCAAGCCCGGCACCAAGCCGATCACCTGCACCACCTGCCACGGCGCGGGCGCGGTGCAGATGCGCCAGGGCTTCTTCAGCGTGCAGCAGACCTGCCCCACCTGCCACGGCAGCGGCAAGATCATTCCCGAGCCCTGCGCCACCTGCCACGGGCAGGGCAAGATCAAGAACAACAAGACGCTCGAGGTCAAGATCCCGGCCGGCATCGACGACGGCATGCGCATTCGCAGCACCGGCAACGGCGAGCCCGGCACCAATGGCGGGCCGCCGGGCGATCTCTACATCGAGGTCCGGCTCAAGAAGCACGAACTGTTCGAACGCGACGGCGACGACCTGCACTGCGTGGTGCCCGTGAGCATCACCACCGCGGCGCTGGGCGGTGAGATCAGCGTGCCCACGCTCAGCGGTGCCGCGGCCATCGACATTCCCGACGGCACGCAAAGCGGCAAGCAGTTCCGCCTGCGCGGCAAGGGCATCAAGGGCGTGCGCTCGAGCTACCCGGGCGACCTGTACTGCCACGTGCGCGTGGAGACGCCGGTCAAGCTCACCGAGCATCAGCGCAAGCTGCTGAAGGAACTCGACGAGTCGCTCAAGAAGGGCGGCGAAAAGCACAGCCCCACCGACAAGGGCTGGCTCGACAAGGCCAAGGAATTCTTCAGCTGAAGAAACGGCGGCGCCCCTGCCGCTCGCACGACCCTGGTGCGCGCCCGACCCTGATCGGTGCCGCGCATCCCCCGCCCCTGAAGCACGCCGACCGCACGTAGGCGCGCTTTCCCACGTCCACATGCGCAACCGGCGCATCACCGCATGGCGTGGCGCTTGCTTTTATATTTTTCTGGATTGAGCAATAAACCTAAACAGCACGCCGTGCGTTATTGGGCATGGACCCATTTGCAGGCCACTCAATAGGAGGAACCCAATGGATGGCGAGACCGATCGCCATAGGTAGTTTCACGGGCTGTCGCCACGGCGTGAGTCTGATTGCCGAACCTTGGAATTTAGCCGTATTGCAAAAATCGTGCGGGCCTGTGCTGGGAACTTTACTTGCGACTGTGGTTCTGATTTAACAATCAATATTTCGGGTGCACTCTTTGCTTTATGCTGGTTGTGCAGATTTTGATTTAAGGGAGTTTTCCACGGCTTGCAGCCTTGGGGCGGGCACACCTTCAAAAAGTTGCGACGCATTGCGGCTGCAGGCTTCGGGCGAATACCCGCAGACCTGATGGAGGCGTGACCATGGATGTGATCAGCAACTTTGCCGCCCGCTACGAGCGCACCCGGGAGGAAGTCCTGTCGCTGCAGGACTACCTGGACATCTGCAAACGCGATCCCACCGCGTATGCCACGGCCTCGGAGCGCATGCTGAAGGCCATCGGCGAGCCCGAACTGGTCGACACGCGCAACGACCAGCGGCTCTCGCGGATCTTCGCCAACAAGGTGATCAAGATCTACCCGGCGTTCAGGGAGTTCTACGGAATGGAGGACGCCATCGAGCAGGTGGTGTCGTACTTCCGGCATGCCGCCCAGGGACTCGAGGAGAAGAAGCAGATCCTCTACCTGCTCGGCCCCGTGGGCGGCGGCAAGAGCTCGATCGCCGAGCGGCTGAAGCAGCTCATGGAGCAGGTGCCCTTCTATGCGATCCAGGGTTCGCCGGTCAACGAGACGCCGCTGGGCCTCTTCAGCGCGGTCGAAGACGGCGAGATCCTCGAAAAGGAATACGGCATCCCGCGGCGCTACCTCAACCGCATCCTCTCGCCCTGGGCCGTCAAGCGCCTGGAGGAATACGGCGGCGACATCCGCCAGTTCAAGGTGGTCAAGCGCTACCCGTCGGTGCTGCGGCAGATCGCCGTCGCCAAGACCGAGCCGGGCGACGAGAACAACCAGGACATCTCCTCGCTGGTCGGCAAGATCGACATCCGCAAGCTCGAGACCTATGCGCAGGACGACCCGGACGCCTACGCCTACTCGGGCGGCCTGTGCCTCGCCAACCAGGGCCTGCTGGAGTTTGTTGAGATGTTCAAGGCGCCGATCAAGGTGCTGCATCCGCTGCTCACGGCCACGCAGGAAGGCAACTTCAAGGGCACCGAGGGTTTCGGCGCCATTCCGTTCGACGGCATCGTGCTGGCGCACAGCAACGAGAGCGAGTGGAAGGCCTTCCGCAACAACAAGAACAACGAGGCGTTCCTCGACCGGATCTACATCGTCAAGGTGCCCTACTGCCTGCGCGCCTCCGAGGAAATCAAGATCTACGAGAAGCTGGTGCGCAACTCCTCGCTCTCGCAGGCGCCCTGCGCGCCCGGAACCTTGCGCATGATGGCGCAGTTCTCGGTGCTCACGCGGCTGAAGGAGCCCGAGAACTCGAGCATCTACAGCAAGATGCAGGTCTACGACGGCGAGAACCTCAAGGACACCGACCCCAAGGCCAAGTCGATCCAGGAATACCGCGACTACGCGGGCGTCGACGAAGGCATGAGCGGCGTCTCGACGCGCTTCGCCTTCAAGATCATCTCGAAGGTCTTCAACTTCGACAGCTCCGAGGTCGCGGCCAACCCGGTGCACCTGATGTACGTGCTCGAGCAGCAGATCGAGCGCGAGCAGTTCCAGCCCGAGACCGAGCAGAAGTACATCAGCTACATCAAGGAGTTGCTGGCGCCGCGTTATGCCGAATTCATCGGCAAGGAGATCCAGACGGCCTACCTCGAGAGCTACAGCGAGTACGGCCAGAACATCTTCGACCGCTACGTCACCTATGCCGACTACTGGATCCAGGACCAGGAGTTCCGCGACGTCGACACGGGCGAGGTGTTCGACCGCGCCGCGCTCAACGGCGAACTCGAGAAGATCGAGCGGCCCGCGGGCATCGGCAACCCGAAGGATTTCCGCAACGAGATCGTCAACTTCGTGCTGCGCGCACGTGCGGGCAATGCCGGGCGCAACCCCGCCTGGACCAGCTACGAGAAGCTGCGCGCGGTCATCGAGAAGAAGATGTTCTCCAACACCGAAGAGCTGCTGCCGGTCATCAGCTTCAACACGAAGAGCAGTGCCGAAGAGCAGAAGAAGCACGAGGACTTCGTGACCCGCATGGTCGAGAAGGGCTACACGGCCAAGCAGGTGCGCCTGCTCTGCGAGTGGTACCTGCGGGTGCGCAAGAGTTCGTGAGGAACGCGTCCTGATTCGTCCTTGAGGGAACAGACATCGTGGCCATCCTGCAGCAGATCATCGACCGCCGGCTCTCGGGCAAGAACAAATCCATCGGCAACAGGGAGCGCTTTCTGCGCCGCTACCGCGGGCAGATCCAGGAGGCCGTGCGGCGCGCGGTGACCGGGCGCAACATCCGCGAACTGGAACAGGGCGAGGACGTGACCCTGCCGCGCCGCGACGTGTCCGAACCGGTGTTCGGCCATGCGCGCGGCGGCGACCGCGAGTACGTGCACCCGGGGAACCAGGAGTACATCAAGGGCGACCGCATCGCGCGGCCCGAGGGCCAGGCGGGCGGCGGCTCGGGCAGCGGCGAGGCCGGCGACGGCGGCGAGGGCGAGGACGACTTCGTGTTCCGTCTCACGCGCGAGGAGTTCATGCGCGTCTTCTTCGACGACCTCGCGCTGCCGCACCTGGTGCGCACGCAGATCGCCGACGTGCCCGAATGGAAGAGCCACCGCGCGGGCTTCACCAACGACGGCACGCCCAACAACCTGCATGTGGTGCGCTCGATGCGCGGCGCGCTGGCCCGCCGCATCGCGCTCGGCGGCGAACCGCGCAAGGAGCTCAAGCGCCTCGAGGCGCACCTTGCGCACCTGCAGGCGCATCCGCAGGCGGCGCAGGCCTTCATCCAGACCGAGATCCGCGAAACCGAGGAGCGCATCGCCGAACTGCGCCGCAACATGCGGCACGTGCCCTACATCGATCCGATCGACCTGCGCTACCGCAACCGCGTGAAGACGCCGGTGCCGAGCGCCAAGGCCGTGATGTTCTGCCTCATGGACGTGTCTGGCTCGATGGACGAGGCGCGCAAGGACATGTCCAAGCGCTTCTTCATGCTGCTCTACATGTTCCTCACACGCCACTACGAGACCATCGACCTGGTGTTTCTGCGCCACCACACGCAGGCGCAGGAGGTGAGCGAGGACGAGTTCTTCCACGCCACCGAAACCGGCGGCACGGTCGTGTCGAGCGCGCTGGTGCTGATGGACGAGATCGTCAAGGCGCGCTACCCGAGCGGCGAGTGGAACATCTACGGCGCGCAGGCCAGCGACGGCGACAACTGGCATCAAGACAGCGGGCGCTGCCGCCAGCTGCTGGTCGAGAACATCCTGCCGGTGGTGCGCTACTACGCCTACGTGCAGGTCGCCGAGACCGAGCAGAACCTGTGGCAGGAATACGCGCAGCTGCAGGGCATCGAGCCCAACTTCGCGATGCGCAAGGTGTCGGAGGCGCGGGACATCTACCCCGTGTTCCGAGACCTCTTCAAGAAGGAGGGAGCCACCGCATGACCACCGCATTCGACTTCCCGCCGCAGGCGCGGCTCGAACGCCTGCCAAGCCCGTCGGACTGGACCTTCGACCTCATCGAGACCTACCACACCGAGATCGCCAAGACCGCACGGAGCTACGGGCTCGACGTGTACCCGAACCAGCTCGAAGTGATCACGGCCGAGCAGATGATGGACGCCTACGCGAGCGTTGGCATGCCCATGATCTATCGCCACTGGTCGTACGGCAAGCAGTTCATCGCCACCGAAAAGAACTACCGCCGCGGCCACATGGGGCTGGCCTACGAGATCGTCATCAACTCCGACCCCTGCATTGCCTACCTGATGGAGGAAAACTCCATGGCCATGCAGGCGCTCGTGATCGCCCATGCGGCCTACGGCCACAACAGCTTCTTCAAGGGCAACTACCTGTTCCGCATGTGGACCGACGCGTCGTCGATCATCGACTACCTCGTCTACGCCCGCCACTACATCGCCGAATGCGAAGAGCGCCACGGCGTGGATGCGGTCGAGCAACTGCTCGACTCGTGCCACGCGCTCATGAACTACGGGGTCGACCGCTATCGGCGGCCGCAGAAGCGCTCGCTCGCGCAGGAGGGCCTGCAGCGCGCCGAGCGCGAGCGCCACATGCAGCAGCAGGTCAACGACCTCTGGCGCACGCTGCCGCGCAAGAGCGAGCAGGCGACCGAAACCGATTCGTCACGGCGCTTTCCTTCGGAACCGCAGGAGAACCTGCTGTATTTCATCGAGAAGAATGCCGCCCTGCTCGAGCCCTGGCAGCGCGAGGTGGTCCGCATCGTGCGCAAGATCGCGCAGTACTTCTACCCGCAGCGCCAGACCCAGGTCATGAACGAAGGCTGGGCCACCTTCTGGCACTACACGCTGCTCAACACCATGTACGACCGCGGCCAGCTCGCCGACGGCTTCATGATGGAATGGCTCAGTTCGCACACAGGCGTGATCTTCCAGCCGCCGGTCGGCCACCGCGCCTACAGCGGCATCAACCCCTACGCGCTCGGTTTCTCGATGTTCACCGAGCTGCGGCGCATCTGCGAGAACCCGACCGAGGAAGACCGCCGCTGGTTCCCCGACTTCGCGGGCACCGACTGGGTCAAGACGCTCGACTATGCGATGCGCAACTTCAAGGACGAGAGCTTCATCGGCCAGTTCCTGAGCCCGAAGACGATGCGCGACTTCCGGATGTTCGCGATCCGCGACCACCAGAGCGATCCCGAACTCGAGGTCTCGGCCATCCACGACGACAGCGGCTACCAGGCGCTGCGCGAATCGCTGTCACGCCAGTACGACATCGGCAGCCGCGAGCCCGACATCCAGGTCTGGAACGTCAACATGCGCGGCGACCGCGCGCTCACGCTGCGGCACACGCAGCGCAACAACCTGCCGCTGCACGACAACGCAGACGAAGTGCTCAAGCACGTCGCACGGCTCTGGGGCTTCGACGTGCACCTCGAGAGCGTCGACGTGCACGGCCACATCAGCCGCAGCTGGAAGGCCACGGCGCCGAAGCAGGTCGACTAACCCGCCAGCGCGGCGATCGCCAGCGCGTAGCCCTTCACGCCCAGCCCCACGATGATGCCCTTGGCGGCCGGCGAGATGTATGAATGGTGGCGGAACGACTCGCGCGCATGCACGTTCGAGATGTGCAGTTCGATGAGCGGCACGCTCGCGCCCTTGATGGCGTCGTGCAGCGCGATCGAGGTGTGGGTGTAGGCACCCGGGTTCATCACCACGCCGAGCAGGCGGCCAGCAGCCACCTCGCGGCCGGCTTCCTGGACCCAGTCGATCAGCACGCCTTCATGGTTGGACTGGCGGCACTCGATCTCGACGCCGTGCTTCGTGCCGGCCTCCTGGCACAGGCGCTCGACGTCGGCCAGGGTGTCGCGTCCGTATTGCTCGGGCTCGCGGGTGCCGAGCAGGTTGAGGTTGGGGCCGTTGAGGACGAGGATTTTCTTCATGGCGATGGAATGGAGGAGTGGCAGGCGTCGGCGCCATTATCGGCGTGGCGCCCGCGACGCGACTTGCGCTATGGTGGCGCGCATCATGACGAGCACTGAAGACACTTCGACCTGGCATCCCGTCGCGCGCTCGGCCGAGCTGCTGCCGGGCGCCAACATCGTGGCGGGCTTCGCCTGCGGCCAGGAGCTCGCGCTCTGGCGCGCCGCCGACGGCACCGCGCAAGCCTGGGAGAACCGCTGCCCGCACCGCAGCGTGCGCTTCACGCTCGGCCAGGTGGTGGGCGGAGATCGCCTGGCTTGCGCCTACCACGGCTGGCAGTACGCGGCGGGCAGCGGCCAGTGCGTGCGCATTCCCGCACATCCTTCGATGGCCGTTCCACCCAGCGTCTGCGCCAAGACCTTCCACGCGGCCGAAGCCGCGGGCATGCTGTGGGTGAACCTTGGGGATGCGGCGCCGGCCGAGGCGCCTCCCGCCGATGCGGTGCCCGCCGGCTGGTTGTTCTGCCGCACGCTGGGCCTGCGCACCTCATCCACTGAGGCGCGCCGCGCGCTGGCGGCGCACGGCTTCGCCGCCAAAGGGCCCACCGCCCTGCGGGGCAGGCTCGGAGGCGCCGACACCGCCGCGCTGGTGCTCGACGCCCGGGCCCAGCTCGCGTTCGTTCACCTCTGGACCGATGCCGCACCGGGCAGCGAGGCCATGAAGAACCTGCACATCGCCGCGCGCGACCTGCGCAGCAGCGTCGAAGAAGCCTTGCAACCCGCACAGACTGCCTGAACCCGCCATGCCTTTCATCACGGACGATCCCAACATGCTCGACGAGTGGCTCGCCGTCGGCCCCGCCTCGGCGCTGGCCGGCTGCAGTGCCGCGCGGCCGCATGCCGTGCGCCTGCTCGGCGAAACCCTGCAGCTCTGGCGCGACGCAGCCGGTACCGTGCAATGCCGCCTCGGCGAAGAACCGCTCGCGGTGCAGTCGCGCTACGGCTATCTCTGGGTCTGCCCGAGCGGCCGGCCCGCGCGCGAGCTGTTCGACTTTCCCGAATACGGCGAAGCCGGGCGCCGCCTGGTCGACTGCGGCGGCATCGGCGTGGCGGTCTCGGGGCTGCGCGTGATCGAGAACTTCCTCGACATGGCGCACTTTCCGTTCGTGCATGCCGGCTGCCTGGGCGCCGTGCCGCACACCGAAGTGGCGAAGTACCAGGTGCAGGTCGATGCGGCCAGCGGCGAGATCTGGGCCACCGACTGCCGCTTCTGGCAGCCGCGCGCCTCGGCCGCGCACGACGGCAGCGGCAGCGAGGTGCTCTACAAGTACCGCGTGATGCAGCCCTTCTCGGCCATGCTCTACAAGTCGAGTTCCCGGGCCGGCGCGCTCGACGCCATCGGGCTTTTCCTGCAGCCGATCGACGACGAGCATGTGATCGCGCACACGCTGCTGGCCTGCTTCGACGACACATCGAGCGATGCCGAGCTCATCGCTTTCCAGCACACCATCTTCGGCCAGGACAAGCCGATCCTCGAGAACCATGCCTTCAAGCGCATGCCGCTCGAGGGGCGCGCCGAAACGCCGACGCGTGGCGACACCTCGTCGGTCACCTACCGCCGCTGGCTGCGCGAGCGCGGCATGCGCTTCGGCGTGAGGCCGGCCGCATGATCACGCTCTACGACTACGCCCTCTCGGGCAACTGCTTCAAGGTGCGGCAGCTGCTCGCCTGGCTCGGCCACGGCTGGCGCAGCGTGCCGGTGGATTTCCATCCGGGCCGCGCGCACCGGTCGGCGGCGTTTTTGGCGCGCGTCAATCCGCTCGGGCAGCTGCCGGTCATCGACGACGACGGCTTCGTGCTGCGCGACGCGCAGGCGATCCTCGTCTACCTGGCAACCCGCTACGACGCCGAAGGCCGCTGGTACCCCGACGATGCGCGGCTGCGCGGCGAGATCGCGATGTGGTTCGCCATTGCCGATGAGCTCACGCGCACCGCGTCCGCCGCGCGGCTGCACGACGCCTTCGGCTACACGCACCTCGACATCGCGGCCTGCCGCCGCGGAGCGCATGCGGTCTTTCGCCTGCTCGACGACCACCTGGCCGAGCGGGCCAGCGGCGGCGATACGTGGCTGGCCGGCCCACACGCCACGCTCGCGGACCTGGCCTGCTTTCCTTATGCCGCGCTGGCGGGGGAAGGCGGCATCGCGCTTGACGAATACCCGGCGCTGCGCCACTGGATCTGGCGCTTTCGCCACCTGCCCGGCTTCACGGGAATGTCGGGTATCTTTGCCGCTGGCCCCGCCTGAACGCAGGCCCGCTATCCTCTTTCCTTTGCCTTCCTGCCCCCAACGCCCATGAAAACCAAAGCCGCCGTCGCCTGGAAATCCGCCGCCCCCCTGACCATCGAAACCGTGGACCTCGAAGGACCGAAATTCGGCGAGGTGCTGGTCGAGATCAAGGCCACGGGCATCTGCCACACCGACTACTACACGCTCTCGGGTGCCGACCCCGAAGGCATCTTCCCGGCCATCCTCGGCCATGAAGGCGCGGGCATCGTGGTCGACGTCGGCCCGGGCGTGACCACGCTCAAGAAGGGCGACCACGTCATTCCGCTCTACACGCCCGAATGCCGCCAGTGCAAGTTCTGCCTGAGCCGCAAAACCAACCTCTGCCAGCTGATCCGCGGTACCCAGGGCAAGGGCCTGATGCCCGACGCCACCTCGCGCTTCAGCCTCGACGGCAAGCCCATCTTCCACTACATGGGCACCTCGACCTTCAGCAACTACACGGTGGCACCCGAGATCTCGCTTGCCAAGATCCGCGAGGACGCGCCCTTCGACAAGGTCTGCTACATCGGCTGCGGCGTCACCACCGGCATCGGCGCGGTGCTCTTCACGGCCAAGGTGGAGGCCGGCGCCAACGTGGTGGTGTTCGGCCTCGGGGGCATCGGCCTGAACGTGATCCAGGGCGCGAAGATGGTGGGCGCCGACAAGATCATCGGCGTCGACCTGAACCCCGAGCGCGAAGCCATGGCGCGCAAGTTCGGCATGACGCACTTCATCAACCCGAAGCAACTCGAGGCAGCCGGCGAGAACGTCGTCGACACCATCGTGCAGCTGACCGACGGCGGCGCCGACTACAGCTTCGAATGCATCGGCAACACCAAGGTGATGCGCCAGGCGCTCGAATGCACGCACAAGGGGTGGGGCCGCAGCATCATCATCGGCGTGGCCGAGGCCGGCGCCGAGATCAGCACGCGGCCGTTCCAGCTCGTCACGGGCCGCAAGTGGGAAGGCTCGGCCTTCGGCGGCGCACGCGGGCGCACCGACGTGCCGAAGATCGTCGACTGGTACATGGAAGGCAAGATCAACATCGACGACCTGATCACCCACACCATGCCGCTGGAAGATATCAACAAGGGTTTCGACCTGATGAAGCGCGGCGAATCGATCCGCGGCGTCGTCCTGTACTGAACGCGAAGGGGCCAGCCATGGACCGCATGGAACCGTTGCGCACCGTGCAGGCCGGCGTGCTCGACGTCGCCTACTTCGAGGCCGGCCCGGCCGACGGCCCGCCGGTAGTGCTGATGCACGGCTTCCCGTACGACATCCATGCGTATGCCGAGGTGGCACCGATGCTGGCCGAAAGCGGCTGCCGCGTGATCGTGCCGTACCTGCGCGGCTACGGCGCCACGCGGTTCCTGAGCGACGCCACGCCGCGCTCGGGCGAACAGGCCGCGCTCGGCGCCGACCTGCTCGCGCTGCTCGACGCGCTTCGCATCCCGCGCGCAGTGCTGGCCGGCTACGACTGGGGCGGCCGCGCCGCCTGCGTGGTGGCAGCGCTCTGGCCCGAGCGCTGCGCGGGGCTGGTCTCGTTCAACAGCTACAACATCCAGAACATCGCGAAGGCGATGGTGCCCGACACGCCGGCCAACGAGCACAGCCTCTGGTACCAGTACTACTTCCACAGCGAGCGCGGCCGCGCCGGGCTCGCCCGGGACCGGCGCGCGATTGCGCGGCTGCTCTGGCGCCTCTGGTCGCCGACGTGGGCATTCGACGATGCCACCTTCGAGCGCAGCGCCGCGGCTTTCGACAACCCGGACTTCGTCGAGGTGGTGGTCCATTCGTACCGCCATCGCTTCGGGCTCGTCGCGGGCGACCCGGCCTGCGCGGACATCGAGCGCCGGCTCGCCGCGCAGCCGGTGATCCGCGTGCCCGCCATCACCTTCGACGGCGCCGACGATGGCGTGCGCCCGCCCGCCGAGGCCTCGGCCCATGCGCACTGCTTCAGCGGCCCGCGCTCGCACCGGCTCGTGCCCGGCGTGGGCCACAACATGCCGCAGGAAGTGCCGCGCATCTTTGCCGATGCCGTGCGCGAGCTCGTACCCCTTCTGCTGACCGCTCCTTCTTCTTCATGACCGACACCCTCACCACCCTCTCCGAGCACCATGCCTTTGGCGGCGTGCAGGGCTTCTATGAGCATGCCTCGCGCGAGATCGGACTGCCGATGCGCTTCTCGGTCTACCTGCCGCCGCAGGCCGCGCAGCAGCGCGTGCCGGCCCTGCTCTACCTTGCGGGCCTGACATGCAACGAGGAGACCTTTGCGACAAAGGCCGGCGCGCAGCGCATGGCCGCGAGCCTCGGCATCGCGCTGATCGCGCCCGACACCAGCCCGCGCGGCAGCGCCGCCGAAAGCCTGCCCGGCGCCACCGCCAGCTGGGACTTCGGCATCGGGGCCGGCTTCTACCTCGACGCCACCGAAGCGCCCTGGTCCACCCACTGGCGCATGGAGAGCTGGACGATGCAGGAACTGCTTCCCCTCGTGGCGGAACACTTCGCCATCGACGGCGAGCGGCTCGGCATCTTCGGCCATTCGATGGGTGGTCATGGCGCGCTCACGCTCGCGCTGCGGCATCCGGGGCGCTTTCTGTCGGTGTCGGCCTTTGCGCCGATCTGCGCGCCCACGCAGTGCCCCTGGGGCGAGAAGGCCTTCGGCGGCTACCTCGGCGAGCCCGGCGGCGACCGCGCGCAGTGGCTCGTGTACGACGCCAGCGCACTCATGAAGTCGCAGACCGCCGCGCCCTATCCGCAGGGCATCCTGATCGACCAGGGCCTGGCCGACAAATTCCTGGCCGAGCAGCTGCATCCCGAAGCCTTCGAGGCCGCCTGCTTCGCCGCCGGCCAGCCGCTCACGCTGCGGCGCCATGCGGGCTACGACCACGGCTACTACTTCATCCAGACCTTCATGGCGGACCACATCGCGCACCACGCACAGACGCTGCGTGCATGACATGTCGGCCGCGCAGATCCCCGCCTTCCGCCTGCGCTCCCGCGACGGCAACGCCGAGGAGAGCCTGGCACTGGCCGGCATCTGGCGCCGCGCCTGGATCGCGGCCCATCGCAATACCAGCGTCGTCGAACCCATCACGCACTGGCTGCGGCGCGTGCAGGCCGAGTTCATTGCGCCGGCCGACGTGGTGCTGGCGGAGCGCGAAGGCCAGGTGCTCGCGTTCATGGTACTGCTGGGGCGGCGCAGCTACGTGGCGCAGCTCTTCGTCGAGCCCCACCTGCGCAACCAGGGCCTCGGGCAGGCGTTGCTCGACGAGGCCGGTGTGCGCATGCCGCTCGGCTGGAAGCTCCATGTGGCCGTCGGCAACACGGCGGCGCAGCGCTTCTACGAACGCTACGGCCTGGTGCGCGGCGCGGTCGACCACCATCCCGCGAGCGGACGCGAACGGGTCGCCTACCATTGGCATCCGCCGGGGCCGGCCAAGCGCCACGGCTGAGATCCCTTCATTCATCCTTTCATGAGCGCCTTCGTCGAGAGCCTGCACGAGACCTTCGAACGCATCGGCCGCATCGAGACGCGCCGCATGTTCGGCGGCCACGGCGTCTGGCACGACGGCCGCATGATCGCGCTGGTGTTCAAGGACACGCTCTACCTCAAGTGCGACGCCGAAAGCGCTGCACATTTCGACCGGCTCGACCTGCCGCCCTTCACCTACGAACGCCAGGGCAAGGCAATGCCCATGTCGTACCGCCAGGCCCCGGCCGAGCTGTTCGAAGATCGCGAGGAAGCCGCGGTCTGGGGCCGCCGCGCCTACGAAGCCGCCCTGCGCTCGGGCCATGCGCCCAAGCCCGCCAAGAAAACCGCACCCGCCAGGAAAAAGAAAGCGCCCGCCCGTTGAACCACGACCCCGCCCTACTCCCGCCGCTGCCCGAGCGCGAACAGATCGCGCTGCTGGCGCCCTTCGAAGGGCTGGACCTCCCGCGCATCGTGGTGGTCGCGACGCGGGAAGACGCCGAGCGCGCCGCCGTGGCGTTGCTCGACGCGCGCGTGGTCGGCTTCGACACCGAGTCGAAGCCGACCTTCGCGAAGAACGAGGTTTCGGGCGGTCCGCACGTGGTGCAGTTCGCCACGCCCACGGCCGCCTGGCTGTTCCAGCTCCATCGCACCGAATGCAACGACGTGCTCGCGGCGCTGGTCGCCTCGACCGCGCTGCAGAAGGTCGGCTTCGGCCTGTCGAGCGACCTTTCGCTGCTGCGCCGGCGGCTCGCGGTGGAGCCGCAGGCGGTGGTCGACATCGACCACGAGTTCCGCCGCCGCGGCTACCGCAAGTCGGTGGGCGTGAAGACCGCCGTCGCGCTGGTCTTCAACCAGCGCTTCATCAAGTCGCGCAAAGCCACCACCTCGAACTGGGCCAACCGGCAGCTCTCGCCGGCGCAGATCCGCTACGCGGCCAACGATGCCTATGCGTCGATCCGCGTGTACGACGCGCTGTTCAACCGCTGAGCGGCGCAGCGGCGAGTGGCCGCCAGCGCTAGTCGCGCCCCGCCTCCAGGATGGCCTGCGCCAGCCGCATCGGGTTCGAGAAGAACATCTCGTGGCTGCCCGGGCATTCCACCAGCCTGAACAAGCCAAGCCGCTCCGACAGACGCGGATGCCATGGCAGGCTGTGCGGCATGGCCGTGTCCTGCAGGCAATTGACGTAGGACTTGCCGAGCGGCAATGCCGCCAGCGGTTGGGAAAGCCGGATCTTGTCGGTGAAGGTTCGGTAGGGGTGCGGGTTCAACCGCTCGTAGCTGGCCTGCGCGAGCGGCAGGTCGGCATCGTTGATGAAGGCTTCGCGCCAGACCTCGAATGGCAGGGTCACCGCATTGCCGTTGGCGCCGGCAATGGCATCGAACATCGCGATGTAGTGCGGCGGCACCATGTCGTTGAGCGATTCCCCGTCGAGCGGCACGAAGGCGTTGACGTACACCAGCCGCTTCAGTCGCTGCGCGATGCGGTCCGCCACACCCGAAATCACCATGCCGCCATAGCTGTGGCCCACAAGACGGACATCGCCCAGGTCCTTCTCCTCGATGAAGCGGACAGCCGATTCGATGGCATCCTCGAGGCCGATGCGCGAGCGGTCGTCGTCGGCGCGGTTGCCCGCGAGCGTGGGGCAATGCACCCCGTGGCCGGCCTCGCGCAGGCTGCCGGCCACGGCTTCCATTTCGGCGCCGGTGTGCCAGGCGCCGTGTACCAGAACATAGGTGTCCGACATATGCATGTCTCCTTCTTGGTCGTGATGAAGACGACTTTAGGCAACATGCGGCCGCCCGGATGGCCGCTCGCCGACAGGCGAATGGCCGATGCCTGCCGGGCGCCTGCTGGATGCGGCCTCTGTCTCAGCGGTGGCGCCGCAAGGCGCCTGGTGTGGCGCCGAAATGCCGGCGGCACTGGCGCACGAAGTGCGATGCGTCGGTGAATCCGACGCGGAAGCCGATCTCGGCAATGCCGAGCCGGTCGAAACGCGCATCGCACAGCATGCGTCGCGCAACCTCCATGCGAAAACTGGCGAGCGCGGTGGCGAAGGTGGTCGCGCCGCCGGCCAGGCAGCGGTGGAGGCTGCGCTCCGAAATGCCGAGCCCGCACGCCACCTTGGCGGCAGTTAGCCCCGGCTCGGCGTGGCGCTCCCGCGTGGCATCGAGCACACGCCGCCGCAGCGCGGCACGCTCGCCCTCGCACGTTGCCGAAGCCGGGTCGGCGCCTGCCGCAAGTGCGAGCAGCCCACCGAGCTGGTCGGTCAGCAAGGCTGCTGGCAACGGAGGCCTCAGCACGGCCTGCGGCGACAGCTGCTGCACGAAACCGCTCAGCACGCGACCCCAGCCCGACTGCCCGTCGATGCGCCGCACCTGATGGTCACTTGCGCGAGGCAGCCATGACTCGACCCACGCCGTCGGCAGTTCGAGCGACAGCGTGTCGGCGCACTGCAGGAAATGAAACTCGTAGCACCGGCGCGAGTCGACGAGCACAAGATCGGCCGGCAGCAGGCGCGCCGTGCGGCCGTCCTGTGCGGCGACCCAGGGCGAATCGGTCTTGCACAGCAGGTAGTAGTAGTTGCTGCGGCTGTGGGCGATGGCGCGCCGGGTGCGGTACACGTCTTGTGCAGAACCGCGGACCCGGTTCACGCCGATCGCGCCCAGTGGCGCCGACTCGAGCGTGGCGCTGAAGCTGCCCGCGAGCGAACTGGTCACGTCCATCTCGAGGAAACCCTCGCAGACCGCGCCGACCCAGTAGTCGAGCCGCTGCGACGGCGGCGCGGCGTCGGTCGACCAGGTACGGACGGCGGGCGGGCTGTTTGCGTTCATGGCACCAACATACCCACGCCTCGGGCGCTTGCCAAGCGGGTATAGACGGCCTTCATGGCAGCGTGCCGGCACGCCCGGCACAATGCCCGTCACATCGACCGCACACGAAAGAAGGGCCATGAACGACAAGAAAAGCGATTTCGGACTGATCGGCCTGGCCGTGATGGGCCAGAACCTGGTGCTGAACGTGGAAAGCCGCGGCTTCCAGGTCAGCGTCTACAACCGCACCGAAGCCACCACCGAGGCCTTCGTCGCCGCTCACCCCGGCAAGAAGCTGGTGGGCGCGAAGACGCTCGAGGACTTCGTGCAGAGCCTGGCGCGGCCGCGCAAGGTCCAGATCATGGTCAAGGCCGGCGCGCCGGTCGACCAGGTGATCGAACAGCTGATCCCGCTGCTCGACAAGGACGACATCGTGATCGACGGCGGCAACAGCCTCTACAGCGACACCGAGCGCCGCGACGCCTGGCTCGCCGGCGAGGGCCTGCGCTTCATCGGCGCAGGCGTCTCGGGCGGCGAGGAAGGCGCGCGCAAGGGTCCGTCGATCATGCCGGGCGGCCCGCTCTCTACGTGGGAGGTGATGAAGCCGATCTTCGAGAGCATTGCCGCCAAGGTGGACGGCGAGCCCTGCGTGATCCACATCGGCCCGGGCGGCGCGGGCCACTACGTGAAGATGGTGCACAACGGCATCGAGTACGGCGACATGCAGCTGATCTGCGAGGCCTACAGCCTGTTCAAGGCAGCGGGCTTCACGACCGACGAGATGGCCGCCGTCTTCAGCGAGTGGAACGAGGGCGAGCTGCAGAGCTACCTGATCCAGATCACCGCGAAGGCGCTCGAGCAGAAAGACCCGGAGACCGGCCAGCCGGTGGTCGACGTCATTCTCGACAAGGCCGGCCAGAAGGGCACGGGGCAATGGACGCTCATCAACGCCGCGGAGAACGCGGTGGTCATCAGCACCATCAACGCCGCTGTCGAGGCGCGCGTGCTCTCGTCGCAGAAGCAGGCGCGCGTGGCGGCGAGCAAGCTGCTGCAGGGCCCGAAGGCCGAACTGTCGATCGACAAGAAGGCGCTGGTGGCCAAGGTGCACGATGCGCTCTATGCCTCGAAGGTGATCAGCTACACGCAGGGCTTCGACCTCATGAAGACCATGGGCGAGAAGAAGGACTGGAAGCTCGACCTCGGCCGCATCGCCGCGATCTGGCGCGGCGGCTGCATCATCCGCGCGCGCTTCCTGAACCACATCACCGACGCCTACCGCGGCGACCCCGCGCTCGGCAACCTGATGCTCGATCCGTTCTTCAAGGACCTGCTGAACCGCACGCAGCAGAACTGGCGCGAGGTGGTGGCGCTCGCGGTGAGCCACGGCATTCCGGTACCGGCGTTCAGCGCCTCGCTGGCGTACTACGACAGCTACCGCACCGAGCGCCTGAGCGCAAACCTGCTGCAGGCGCAGCGCGACTTCTTCGGCGCGCACACCTACGAGCGCGTGGACAAGCCCGCGGGCGAGTTCTTCCACACGCAGTGGCCGGAAGTGATCTGACGACCCGGCCTCGTTGACCCGGCCTCATTGAACCGGCCGCATTGAACCGGCCGGGTGCGTCTCAGCCGCGCTCGGCCGACAGCGCGCGCCTGACCTGCGCCACCAGTTCCTCCACGGGCGTGGTCGCATCGACCGTGATCACCCCGTCCTCGCCCACCGGCGATTCGAGTGTTTCGAACTGGCTGGCCACCAGGCTCGCGGGAAAGATGTGCGCGCCGGCGCGCGACGCGACGCGGCGCTCGCTCTCCGCGCGGTCGATCTCCATGAAGACGAACTTCAGATCGGGCACGGCCGCGCGCAATTGGTCGCGGTAGGCGCGCTTGAGCGCCGAACTGGCCAGCACCGCACCGCGCGGCTCGGCGGCGAGGGCTTGGCCCAGCGCGTCGAGCCAGCCGGCCCGGTCGGCGTCGGTCAGCGCAATGCCCTTGCTCATCTTTTCATGGTTCTCGGGGGGATGGTGGTCGTCCCCTTCGATCATCGGCAGCGACAGCGCGCTGGACAGCGCTTCGCCGAGCGTCGATTTGCCGCAGCCGGAAACACCCATCACCACCAGCCAGATTCCATCCATGCGCAACTACTCCCTGTGGTCGGTTCGCGAAGGCCCACGCCCCTTGTTTACGAATCTACCTTGATTTGGAGGCCCCCTCCCATGCAAGCCCATGGGGACTGACCCTAGAACAACAGCCCCTGCCCCGCCGCGCCCGGCGGCCGGAAGGCGTCCAGGTCGAGGGCGATGCGCTCGCGGTTGAAGCCGATGCGGCGCGTTGCCTTCTCGAAGCGCTGGTGGATCAGGTCGGCCCAGAGCCCGCTGCCTTTCATGCGCGTGGCGAAGTCGGCGTCGTAGTCCTTGCCGCCGCGCATCTCGTGGATGCGCGCCATGATGCGCTGCGCGCGCTGCGGGTAGTGCAGTTCGAGCCATTCCTTGAACAGCGGCGCCACTTCCCACGGCAGCCGGATCACCGTGTAGAACGCGCTGCGCGCACCCGCCTCCCAGGCAGCCTCGAGCACCTGCTCCATGTCCTCGTTCACGAACGGGATCTGCGGGGCCACGCTCACGCCCACCGGCACGCCGGCTTCGGCCAAGGTGCGGATGGTGCGCAGCCGCCGGTGCGGCGCGGCGGCGCGCGGCTCGAGTTTGCGGGCCAGATCGCCGTCGAGCGTGGTCACGGTGATGTAGACAGCGGCCAGCCGCTGGGCGGCCATCGGCGCGATCAAGTCGAGGTCGCGCTCCACCGTGCTCGATTTGGTGACCAGCGCGAACGGGTGCCGCGTCTCCTGCAGCAGCTCGAGCACCGCGCGCGTGAGCCGCAGCTCACGCTCGATGGGCTGGTAGCAGTCGGTCGCGGTGCCGATCGCGATGTGGCTGGGCCGGTAGCCCTTGCGCCCGAGCTCACCGCGCAGCACCTCGACGATGTTGCGCTTGGCAATGAGCCGGGTCTCGAAGTCGAGCCCCGGCGACAGGTTGAGATAGCTGTGCGTGGGCCGCGCGAAGCAGTAGATGCAGCCGTGCTCGCAGCCGCGGTAGGGGTTGAGCGAGCGGTCGAACGAGATGTCGGGCGATTCGTTCTGGTTGAGCACCGATTTCACGTCTTCGAAGCGCACTTCGGTCGCGAGCGGCGCCAGGCCGTCGGACTCAGCCGCCTCGTCGGCGAGCGTGCCCCAGCCGTCGTCGAAGTCGTTGCGCTCGTCGCGCGAGAAGCGGTGCGCCAGGCGCGTGGCCGCACCGCGGCCCTTGATGGCATGGATCGGGATGAGAGCGGCTGGCATGGCGACCTCTTGGCTGAAAACTGTATGTTTATACAGTTATTTTTGCTCCTGCACCATCCCACAGAATCTGATTTCTGTATTGACAGAAATTTCAAGAACATTAGACTTTCACGCATGCAACTCACCGACATCCAGCGCAAGTTCGTTCTCCACTGGGGCGAAATGGGGTCGATGTGGGGCGTCAACCGCACGGTGTCGCAGATCCACGCCCTGCTATTCGCCCATGGCAAGCCGGTACACGCCGAGGAAATTTCCGAGACGCTCGGCGTGGCACGCTCCAACGTGAGCAACAGCCTGAAGGAACTGCAGGCCTGGAACCTCGTGCGCGTCACGCATGTGCTGGGCGACCGGCGCGACTATTTCGAGACCAGCGTCGATGTCTGGGAGCTGTTCCGTACCGTGGTGCGCGAGCGCAAGGAGCGCGAGTTCGATCCCACGGTCCGCGTGCTGCGCGAGCTCGTCGCGAGCCCCGACTTCCAGAACGAACCGGCCGACGCGCAGGACCGCATCCGCTCGACCCTCGACCTGATGAGCAAGCTCGCCACCTGGGCCGACGAGATGCTGCGGCTGTCGCCCGGCACGCTCGACAAGGTACTGAGCCTGGGCGCGAGCGTGCAGAAGTTCGTGCGCGGGGACGCGGCCCCGCCGGCGTCGGCCAGCCAGGGCGATGCCGGCGACGCCGATCCGAACCATGCCGGCCTGCCGATGATCTGAGCGGTGCTTTTTTTGTCCATTCATTTCTGTTTTGACAGAAATATCGGAAACACAATATGTCGTCCACCCTCGCCTTCCCGCTGACCGTCTACTACGACGCCAGCTGCCCGCTCTGCGCCGCCGAGATGAAGACCATGGCATCCCGGGACGCAGCGGCGCGCCTGCACCTCGTCGATTGCTCGCGCGCAGATTTCCATGGCGGACCCGCGCCACGCCAGGCGCTCATGACGGCGCTTCATGCGGTGGACGCCGAGGGCCGACTTCATGTCGGCGTGGCGGCCATCCGCGCCTGCCGCAAGGCCGTGGGCCTGCCGGCCGGAGGCTTCCTGCTCGACCTGCCGCCGGTGGCGCGACTGGCCGATCGCGCCTACGCCGCGCTTGCGCGCCACCGCCATCGCCTCCCGCGCCCGCTCGTGGCGCTGCTGACGCGCCCGCACACGCGCGGCGGCACCTGTGCCGACGGCAACTGCCGAATGTAGAAAGAGAGAGCCCCGATGCCCAGCATCTTCCAGCCCGACTTCCACTTGCCCGCCACGCCTGGGGCCGCCACGGTCACCAAGGCAGATACGCAGGACTACTTCACCGAAGTGGCCGACGACTATCGCGCATGGAGTCCGAGCTACAACATGCACTTCGGCTTCTGGCGGCTCGGCCTGAACCCGTTCCGGCGCGAAGCGATGCTGGTGGAAATGAACCGGGTCGTCGGCCGTGCGCTCGGGCTCGGCGAGGCCGAGGCGCAGGCGCCGCGCCGCTGCGTGGTCGACCTGGGCTGCGGCGCCGGCGCCACCACGCGCACGCTGCTGGCCGATCATCCCGCGCTCTGCGCCGTCACGGTCACCAACGTGGCGGTGCAGAACCGCATCGCCGCACGGCTCGATGCCGCGGCCGGCGTGGCCGACCGGGTAGCGCACCTCGAGGCCGACTACACGCGCGCCGGCCTGCCCGGCGCGCAGGCCGACGGTGCCTGGGCCGTGGAAAGCGCCTGCTACGCCAGCGGAGCCGCCAAGGCGGATTTCGTGCGCGAGGCGGCGCGCCTGCTCAAGCCCGGCGCCCGGCTCGCCGTGGTCGACGGCTTCCTGCTGCGGCCGCGGCCGGGCCGCGTGGCCGGCTGGCTCCACCGCCTGTGGGCCGACAGCTGGGCCGTTCCGACGCTCGCGGTGCGCGACGATTTCGTTGCCGCGCTGCGCACGCACGGCTTCCACGACATCGAGGTGCGTTCGCTGCGCTGGCGCGTGGCGCCGAGCGCGCTGCACATTCCGCTGCTCGCCACGCGCTTCGCGCTGGTCGAACTCTGGAAGGCACGCGGCCGGCTCGGCCCGTGGCGCCGCAAGCACATCGTCGCCAGCTACTGCGCGCTCGCGCTGGGCGTGTTCTGGCGCGACTTCGACTACTGCATGGTCACGGCCACGCGCAGCGGCCCGGCGGCGGCATGACGGACCGCCGCCCGGTTTTCCAGCAGGCGCTCGGTGCGCGGTGGGAGTGCCTCGGCGAGGTGGTCCGCAGGCACTACACGATGGCACCGTTCTCGGCCGACCACGTCTGCGTGCGCGGCACCATGGACGAAGTGCACCATGCGCCATGGGCGCGCGTGCTGCTGATGCCCTTCGGCCGAGTATTCGGCGCGCTGGTGCCCTACACCGGCGCCAACGTGCCGATCGACGTGCACTACCGCTGCCGGCCCGACAGCGCCCTGCTGTACTGGGACCGCGTCTTCGGCTTCGAAGGCCGCGCGCCCTTCCACTTCCGCTCGCACATGGCGCTCGGGCGCCGGCACGGCGAGGTGATCGAATACGTGCGCTTCGGCATCGGCATGCGCCTGGCGGTGAGCGCCGAGGACGGCGCGCTGGTGTTCCGCGACCGCGGCTACGTCTGGCGCATCGGCGGGCTGCATCTGCCGCTGCCGCTCGGCCTGCTGATGGGCACTGCCTATGTCGAGGAGCGGCCCGATCCGCAGGACCCCGAGGCGTTCGGCATGAAGATGGTGCTGCGCCACCGCTGGTTCGGCGACGTGTTCCGCTACAGCGGCCGTTTCCGGCTGCCCGCGCGCGCCCCCGCCGACCCGGCGCCGCGCGGCAGCCGTTCGCCCAGCCAGGCGATCAGTTCCTGCGCCGCCACGTTGCGCATCGGCCCCGGCAGGTAGGCCAGCACCACGCGGCGCTCGATGCGCGGCTGCGTGAGCCGCACCACGGCCAGCTCGGGATCGCGCAGCGACGAGGTGTAGAGCTGCGGCATCAGGCCCAGCGCATGGCCACTGCGCACCAGCGCATAGAGCGTTTCGGAATAGCTCACGCGGTAGGGCTCCGCGCCCTGCGCGAACTGCGCCCGCGCGGGAATGCCGAGCGCCGGCATGCTGCCGCTTTCGAACATCACGAGCCGCTCGCCGCCAATCGCCTCCCAGCGCGTGCGCGCGGCGGCCGCGAGCGGATGGTCGCGGCGCACCACCAGCACCAGCGGATCGCGGAACAGGTCCACGCAGACCAGCCCGCCGGGCGGCTCGGTGATGGCCGCCACCGCCATGTCGAGCTGGCCGCCGCGCAGTTCGGCCAGCAAGGTGGTCGAGGGCGCATCGCGCCAGGCGATCTCGAGCGCGTGGCCGCCGCGCGCGAGAAACTCGCTGGCCGCGGCCGTCACGCGCGCGCTGGCCGACGGGATCACGCCCACGCGCACGAAGGCGCGGCCGCGCTGCACGGTGCTTTCGATGTCGCGCAATGCGACCTCGACCGTGTTGACGAGGAAATCGGTGCGCGCGAGCACTTCGGCGCCCACGGCCGTGAGCTCCAGCCGATGCGTGGAACGCGTCAGCAGTTCGGCGCCGAGCAGCTTCTCCATCTGCTTGATCGCGTTGCTCAATGCGGGCTGCGTGATGGCGAGCCGGCGCGCCGCGCGGCCGAAATGCCCTTCCTGCACCAGCACCGAAAAGAACTGGAGCTGTCGCAGCGTGAGTGCGCGCAGTGGCGAGGCCATGGGTTTTCCTTGGTCCATCGATTGGATGAATCAAATTATAGAAATTCAAAATTTTGCTTATGGTTCTGCGCTGCCTAGACTGGCCGCATGAACGACCCCGCCGCGCCGCCCCTCACGCTCGAATCGATGCTGCGCGAGATGCCAAAGGTCGAGCTGCACTGCCACCTGTTCGGCACCGTGCGGCACCAGACCTTCAGGCAGCTCAACCAGCGTGCCGGCGCCCCGCTCGCCGACGAGGAGATCGAAGGCTTCTACACACGCGGCGAAAAGCCCGTCGGCGTGCTGCGCGTGCTGCGCGCGCTCGATGCGCAGCTGGTGCGCAGCCCCGGCGATCTCTACCAGCTCACGCACGAGTACCTGGAGGATGCGGCAGCCCACAACGTGCGCTATGCCGAGTTCTCCTGGAACCCGACCGGCACCGTGCACGCATCGGGCATCGCTTACGCCCACGCGCAGGGTGCGATCGTGCGCGCGATCCACGACGCCGAGCAGGCGTTCGGCATCACGGGCCGTCTCATCGCTGCGATCGACCGCGAGGCGAGCCCCGAGGCCGCCGTCGAGATGGTCGAGTGGCTCAAGGCCCACCGCTGCGACGAAGTGGTCGGCATCGGCATCGACTACCGCGAGGTCGACCGGCCGCCCGAATTGTTTGCGCGCGCCTACGCCGAGGCTCGGCACGCGGGGCTCAGGACCACGGCGCATGCGGGCGAGTTCGGCATGCCGTGGACCAACGTGCGCACCGCGCTCGACCTGCTGCAGGTCGACCGCATCGACCATGGCTACACGGTGGTCGACCAGCCCGATTTCGCGCGGGAGTGCGCCGAGCGCGGCGTGCTCTTCACCGTGGTGCCGACCAATTCCTACTACCTGCGCACGCTGCCGCCGGCGCGCTGGGCGCTCGACCATCCGATCCGCCGGATGCCCGGCCTGGGCTTGCGCATCCACCCCAACACCGACGACCCGACGCTGCACAAGGTCACGCCCACGCAAGCCTGGCTCATGATGGTGCGCGACTTCGGCTTCGGCCTGGACGACCTGCGCAGCTTCATGCACAACGGGCTCGACGGCGCATGGATCGACGACACCCAGCGCCGCGCCTGGCGCACCGAGTGGAGCGCCGCTTTCGACGCGCTGCGCGCCCGCCTTCTCGCAGAAACGCCGCCCTCCGACCCACCGCAACGAGCCACCCCATGAACACCTCCCGCCGCCTCCTTCTTCTCGCCACCGCCCTGGGTTCGGTGCTTCCCGCCGCTGCCCTCGCGCAGGCGGCCTGGCCCGCTGCCCGGCCGATCACGCTGGTCGTGCCCTTCACCGCGGGCGGCAGCGTGGACGTCAACGCGCGCCTTGTCGCCACGCGGCTGGCCGAACGGCTCAAGCAGTCGGTGGTCATCGAGAACGTGGCAGGTGCGGGCGGCGCGATCGGCGTGGCCAAGGCCGTCAATGCGGCACCCGACGGCTACACGCTCGTGGTCGGCCCCGACAGCGCGATAGCGATCGGGCGGCTGGTCAATCCCGCGGCGTTCAAATTCGATCCGCTCAAGGACCTGGCGCCGGTCGGCATGCTCAACACCGCGCCCATGGTGCTGGTGGCGCGCCCGGGCCTGGAGGCCCGCAGCTACGCCGACTTCGTGAAGCTCGCCAAGGCGAAGCCGGGCACCTACAACTACGCCACCTCGGGCGTGGGCACGGTGCTGCAGCTCGCGATGGAACTTCTCAAGCAGAAGAGCGGCATCTTCGTGACCCATGTGCCCTACCGCGGCGGCGCGCAGATCGCCACCGACGTGATCGGCAACCAGGTCGACCTCGCGATGCTCGTCAGCACCAGCGCGATACCGCATGTGAACGGCAAGCGCCTGCAGGCGCTGGGCATCACCGGCAGCCAGCGCCTCGCCGCGCTGCCCGACGTGCCGACCTTCGCCGAGATGCCGGGCCTCCAGGGCTACGACATGGTGAGCTGGACCGGGATCTTCGCGCCGGCCAAAACGCCGCCCGCGGTGGTGGCGCGCCTGAACCAGGAACTGAACGCGGTGCTCGCCGAGCCGCAGGTGCGCAGCAAGCTCGCCGAGCAGGGCGCCCTGCCCGGCAGCGGCACGCCCGAGCAGTTCGGCCAGTTCGTCCAGGCCGAATACGCGCGCAACCAGAAGATCGTGGAGTCGGCCAACATCAAGGAATGAGCAGCCGGCCGGCCCGCGGGCCGGCCTACTGTTCTTCGGGCCAGTCGCGGATGTAGGCTTTGAGCATCTTGTTCTCGAAGTTCTGCGCGTCGACCACCGCCTTGGCGACGTCGTAGAAGCTGATCACGCCCATCAGCATGCGCTTGTCCATCACGGGCATGTAGCGCGCATGGCGCTCGAGCATGATGCGGCGGATCTCGTCGAGTTCGGTCTCGAGCGTGCAGGTCACGGGCGCATCGTCCATCGCCCTTCGCACCAGCGTACCGCCGACCTGGCCGCCGTTGGCGACGATCGCGGTGATCACTTCGCGGAAGGTGAGCATGCCGACCAGGTCGCCGTGTTCCATGACCACGAGGGAGCCGATGTCCTTTTCCGCCATGGTCTTGACTGCTTCGGCCAGCAGGTCGTCAGGCGTGATGGTGAAGAGCGTGTTGCCCTTGACGCGAAGGATGTCGCTGACTTTCATCGTGTGCTCCTCTCTCTCGGAAATCTGTCTCGGCGGCGTGCCGATTTGAATATAGCCCACAATCGGCGGCGACCCCGTCACGCCCATGACGCGCACGCATGTTTGCAGACGTCGCGGGCCTCGCGAACGAACCCAGAAAGGCTTCCATGCCCGGCTATTCCGACCCCGGCTTCGACACCCTGGCGCTGCATGCCGGCGCCGCACCCGACCCCGCCACCGGCGCACGGGCGGTGCCGATCCATCTCAGCACCTCCTTCGTCTTCGAGTCGAGCGACCATGCGGCGGCGCTCTTCAACCTCGAGCGCGCGGGGCACGTCTACTCGCGCATCAGCAACCCGACCAACGCGGTGTTCGAGCAGCGCGTCGCCGCGCTCGAGGGCGGCATCGGGGCGATCGCCACCGCCAGCGGGCAGGCCGCCCTGCACCTCTCGGTGGCCACGCTGATGGGCGCGGGCTCGCACATCGTCGCGAGCACCGCGCTCTACGGCGGCTCGCAGAACCTGCTGCACTACACGATGCGGCGCTTCGGCATCGAGACCACCTTCGTCAAGCCCGGCGACCTCGACGGCTGGCGCGCCGCGGTGCGGCCCGAAACCAAGCTCTTCTTCGGCGAAACCGTGGGCAACCCGGGTCTCGACGTGCTCGACATTCCCGCGGTGAGCGAGATCGCGCATGCCGCCCGCGTGCCGCTGCTGGTCGACTCCACGCTCACCTCGCCGTACCTGATCAAGCCCTTCGACTGGGGTGCCGACCTGGTCTACCACTCGGCAACCAAGTTCCTGTCGGGGCACGGCACGGTGATCGGCGGCGTGGTGGTCGACGGCGGCAGCTTCGACTGGGAAGCCTCGGGCAAGTTCGCGGAACTGACCGAGGCCTACGACGGCTTCCACAACATGGTGTTCAGCGAGGAAAGCACCGTCGGTGCCTTCCTGCTGCGCGCGCGGCGCGAGGGGCTGCGCGACTTCGGCGCCTCGATGAGCCCGCACACGGCATGGCTGATCCTGCAGGGCATCGAGACCCTGCCGCTGCGCATGGAGCGCCACATCGACAACACGCAGAAGGTGGTCGAGTTCCTCGCGAGCCACCCCTTCGTCTCACGCGTGGGCCATCCGCTGATCGAGACGCACCCGAGCCACGCGCTCGCGCAGAAGCTGCTGCGCCACGGCGCGCGCGGAGCCGGCGCGGTGTTCAGCTTCGACATCCGGGGTTCGCGCGCACAAGGCAAGGCCTTCATCGAATCGCTCAAGCTCTTCAGCCACCTGGCCAACGTGGGCGACTGCCGCAGCCTGGTGATCCATCCCGCGAGCACCACCCACTTCCGCATGAGCGACGAAGCGCTCGCGGGCGCCGGCATCTCGCAGGGGACGATCCGGCTGTCGATCGGGCTCGAAGACCCGATCGACCTGATCGACGACCTGAAGCGCGCGCTCAAGGCGGCAGAAAAGGCGGAGGCCTGACATGGACTTCAGCGTCAACGGCCATCGCACCTACTGCTACACCGGCGGCAAGGCCTTCGATGCCGCCAAGCCCACCGTGGTCTTCATCCACGGCGTGCTCAACGACCACAGCGTGTGGATCCTGCAGAGCCGCTGGTTCGCCAACCACGGCTGGAACGTGCTCGCGCTCGACCTGCCGGGCCACTGCAAGAGCGAAGGGCCGCCGCCCGCGAGCGTGGAAGATGCGGCGCAGTTCGTGCTCGCGCTGCTCGATGCGGCCGGCGTGCCCAAGGCCGCGCTGGTCGGCCACAGCTTCGGTTCGCTGATCGCGCTCGAAGCCGCCGCACGCGCGCCCGAGCGTGTCACCCACCTGGCGCTGGTGGGCACCGCCTACCCCATGGTGGTGTCGCCCGCGCTGCTCGACGGCTCGCTGACCGATCCGCAGCGCGCGATCGCGATGGTCAACACCTTCTCGCACTCGCTGCTCGCGCCGCCGCCTTCCTCGCTCGGCCCGGGCACCTGGCTGCATGGCAGCTCGCGTGCACTGATGCGGCGCGTGCTCGCGAGCAACCGCGACGCGAACGTGTTCCATGTGGGCTTCAAGGCCTGCAACGACTACGCCAATGGCGAGGCCGCGATCGAGAAGGTGCAGTGCCCCGTGCTGTTCCTGCTCGGCGACGCCGACCAGATGACGCCGCCGCGTGCCACCAAGGCACTGGTGGGCAAGGCGCGGCAGGCCAGGGTGGTGACCGTGCATGCGGGCCACGCGCTGATGAGCGAGGCGCCCGACGCGGTGCTGTTCGCGCTGCACGACTTCGTCGGCGCACCGGCGCACTGACCTCGGCTTCAGACCGCGAACTCGGCCGGCCGCTTCTCGAGCACCGCCAGCAGCAGGTCGACGTCGAGGCTCGAAGGCTGCGGCGCCTGCAGCGCGCCGAGCATGCGCGACAGCGTTTCGGCATGCGGCAGCAGCGGGCCGAGAAAACGCGTGCCGTCGGCGCCTGCGATCAGCAGCGTGGGGAAGGTCTCGACGTCGAAGGCATCGGCCAGTTCGGCATGGTCCTCGATGTCGACCCAGGCGAAGCGGAACTGCGGATGCGCGCGCGCCACCTGCGCCATCAGCGGCCGGTAGTCGCGGCAGGTGCCGCACCACTCGGCGCACAGGCAGACGACCCAGGGCGTGCCGCTGGCTGGCGCGGCGGATTCGGCGGCGGCGGGAAGAGCGCTCAAGGCAGTTTCGGGTGGCAAGTGAAGGGAAGGGAAGGCCCTGGCTATTATGGACAAAGCGCCCTCCACGCGCAGTGCCGCCCTAGACCAGCAGCACGTCGCCCAGCCGAAGCGAGCGCAGCGGCCCTTTCTGCCACAGGTCTTCGAGCGGCTCGGCGCGCGGCATCAGCAGTTCGCGCAGCAGCGGTTCGAGCGGGGTCGACGGATCGGCCAGCAGCACGTAGCGCGGGTCGTCGGTGTCGCTCTCCTCGGCGAGCGGCGCGATCCAGTCGAGCGCCACCAGGGTCTCGAGCACCGGCACCAGTTGCAGCGCATCGACCCGCATCCGCCGCACGAGCTCGCTCGCGCCCATGCCCTTGGCCGGCATGGCGCGCGCGCGCGCCAGGTGCTGCAGCGCCTCGAGCGCGAGTTGCAGCGGCCACCCCGCACGGCCGCCGCGCCGCGCCACGCCGGTCAAAAGGCTCGGCAGGTAGGCCGCGATCACCGCGCCCAGCAGCACGATCACCCAGGCGACGTAGATCCACACCAGCAGGATCGGCACCGTGGCAAATGCCCCGTAGAGCACCGAATAGGTCGGCACCAGGCTCAGGTAGTAGCCGAGCACGCGCTTGGCGATCTCGATCGCGGCCGCCACGAAGATGCCGCCGGCCCAGGCGTGCGACCAGCGCACGTGCGTGTTGGGCACGTAGTGGTAGAGCGAGGCCATGCCCGCGGCCAGCAGCACGAACTCGAAGGTGTCGAAGAGCAGCTTGACGACGCCACCGCCCACCACGTCCCGCGAAACGGCGAACACGTACGACGTGGTCGAGAGGCTCACGGCCAGGATCAGCGGGCCGAGCGTGATGGCGGCCCAGTAGATCAGCACGCGCTGCGCGAACGGCCGCGGCGAGCGCACGCGCCAGATGTTGTTGAGCGTGCGGTCGATCGTGAGGATCAACGCGATCGCAGTGATCAGCAGCACCGCCAGGCCCGCGATGCCCAGCCCGCTGGCCTTGCTCGCGAACTGGTTCAGGTAGCCCAGAACCTGACGCGCGATGTCCTCGGGAATCAGGCTCTGGACGAACCAGCGCTGCAGCCGACCCTGCAGTTCGGCGAACATCGGGAACACGGTGAACAGCGCCAGCGCCACCGTGAAGAAGGGCACCATCGCGATGGTGGTGGTGAAGGTGAGGCTGCTCGCGGTGAGGCCGAGCCGGTCTTCGCGAAAGCGCTCGCCGAGCACCGCGGCGGTGTTGCGCCACGGAAAGCGCGAAAGATCCCTCCAGAGCTGGCGACGGTTCATGGCCGGTATCATAAGAACCGAGCCTTTTTCGCTCCTTTTCGCTCCTTCCCGAAGCCGATCCCGCGGTGCCCTCCCGTCCATGAAATCCCCTCCGCCGCAACATCATCCCGCGCCCTCGGTCGCCGCCACGCGCTGGCTCGCCGTCGGCAGCGTCGTCGGCCTGATCGTGCTGGGCCTGGCCTGGGAGCTGTGGCTCGCGCCGCTGCGGCCCGGCGGTTCGCTGTTGGCGCTGAAGGTGCTGCCGCTGGTGATTCCGCTCGCGGGCCTGTGGAAGAACCGCATGTACACCTACCGCTGGGTCAGCCTGATGATCTGGCTCTATTTCACCGAGGGCGTGGTGCGCGCCTGGAGCGACACCAATGGCGTCGGGCAGGTGCTCGCGCTGGTCGAGGTGCTGCTGTGCCTCATGCTCTTCACCGCCTGCGCGCTGCACGTGCGCCTGCGCCTTCGGCATGCCAAGGCCGCCGCGGCGGCCCGCCCCCTGGAAGCTTCCGCACCATGACTTCTTTCTCTTCTCCTTCCGACACCGCACTGCTCGACCGTCTGCGCGCCATCGTCGGCGCGGCCCATGTGCTCCACGAGGGCGACCTCGCCGCCTATGAGCAGGACTGGCGCAAGCGCGCGCGCGGCAAGTCGCTGGCCGTAGTGCGGCCGGCCGATGCCGCGCAGGTGGCCGAGGTGGTCAAGGCCTGCGCCGCGGCCGGCACCGCGATCGTGCCGCAGGGCGGCAACACCGGGCTGGCCGTGGGTTCGATTCCCGACGAGAGCGGCACCCAGGTGGTGCTGAGCCTGCAGCGGCTCAACGCCATCCGCACGATCGATGCGGCCAACCTCACGATGACCGTGGAAGCCGGTTGCATCCTGCAGACGCTGCAGGAGGCCGCCGAGAAAGAAGGCTTCCTGTTCCCGCTGAGCCTGGCGGCCGAGGGCAGCTGCACCATCGGCGGCAACCTCGCCACCAACGCGGGCGGCACGCAGGTGGTGCGCTACGGCAACACGCGCGAGCTCTGCCTCGGCCTCGAGGTGGTCACCGCGCAGGGCGAGATCTGGCACGGCACCAGCGGCCTGCGCAAGGACAACACCGGCTACGACCTGCGCGACCTGGTGATCGGCAGCGAAGGCACGCTGGGCATCATCACCGCCGCGACCATGAAGCTCTATCCGCTCCCCGCCGCACAGCTCACGGCCTGGGCCGCGGTGCCTTCGCTCGACCATGCGGTCACGCTGCTGGGCCTCGCGCACAAGCACCTGGGCGCGGGCCTCACGGGCTTCGAGGTCATGGGCCGCTTTGCGCTGAGCCTGGTCGACAAGCACATGCCGCAATTGCGCGTGCCCTTCATCGACGACGAAGCGGTGCCGTACTGCGTTCTGCTCGAGAACTCCGACAACGAATCCGAAGACCATGCGCGCGCGCGCTTCGAGGCGCTGCTCGAAACCGCCTTCGAGGACGGCTGCGTGACCGATGCGGTGGTGGCCGAGAACCTCACGCAGGCGCACCAGCTCTGGCACATCCGTGAGAGCATCCCGCTCGCGCAGGCCGAGGAAGGCCTGAACATCAAGCACGACATCTCGATCCCGGTGTCGCGCATTCCGGCCTTCGTGGCCGAGACCGACGCGCTGCTCGCGCGCGAGATCGCGGGCGTGCGCCTCGTCAACTTCGGCCACCTCGGCGACGGCAACCTGCACTACAACGTGCAGGCGCCCGAGAACATCGACACCCGCGCCTTCCTCCAGGACGAGGAAGCGCGCATCAACACGCTGGTGTACGACGCCGTCGAGCAATTCGGCGGCTCGTTCTCGGCCGAGCACGGCGTGGGCTCGCTCAAGGTCGAAAAGCTCGAGAAGCACAAGTCGCCGGTGGCGCTCGAGATGATGCGGGCGATCAAGCGCGGGCTCGACCCGAAGAACATCCTGAACCCGGGGCGGGTGATCCGCGTCTAGCCGGTCGGCAATCTAGCCGGCGCGGCGCTGCGGCCCGCGCATCAGCCTGCCGGGCAATGCGCCCGTGGGCTTGCCGTCTTCCATGATCGTCTCGCCGGCCTTGAGCGTCGCCCGGTAGCCCTCGGCGGTCTGCACCAGGCGCCGGCCGCCGGCCGGCAGGTCGAAAGCCACGTAGGGCGGCGGGATGCGCAGCCGCTCGAAATCGATGATGTTGACGTCGGCCAGGTAGCCAGGCTGCAGCAGCCCGCGGTCTTCGAGGCCGTAGATGCGCGCCGTGTCGCGGGTCTGGCGCTGCACCATCAGCTCGAGCGGCAGCGTGGGACCGCGGCGGCGGTCGCGCGCCCAGTGCGTGAGCATGTAGGTCGGCATGCTCACGTCGCAGATGTAGCCGCAGTGCGCCCCGCCATCGGCAAGGCTCATCATCGTGCGCGGATGCTGCAGCTCCTCGTGCAGCTGGCGCAGGTCGTTGTAGGCGTAGTTGAAGCTCGGAAAGTAGACAATGCCCTTGCCATCGAGGTCCATCAGCATGTCGTAGGCCACCTCGAGCGGCGTGCGGCCGTCGCGCTCGGCGATGGCGGCGATGCTGTTTTCCTGCGGCGGCTCGTAGTCGGGCTCTGCCCCCAGCGCATACATCTTGTGGAAGCTCTGCGTCAGGTAGGCGGTGCGGGTGTCGTACTGCGCCGAACCCATGAGCGCCGCCATGTCGGTGAGCTGCGCGCGCACCTGCGGATCGCGCAGCCGCGCCAGCTTCTCGGGCCATGGCAGCGGCGCGATCTGCTGCCACAGCGGGTGCGTCATGAACGGGTGCGTCGAGCCGAGCCAGGCCATCAGGATGCCGGCCGGCCGGCCCGCCACGGCGCCGTAGAGCGGCACGTTGTCCTGGTGCGTTTCGTCGAGTGCCGCGAGCAGCCGCTTCCACGTGTCGGGCGTCTGGTCGGTCTGCACCAGCGCAAAGGCCACGGGCAGGTTGTTGTCGCGCGCGAGCTGCGCCATCCACGGCAGCTCGGCCTCCATCTGGTAGTGGTTCGACGTCATCTGGAACACGCCGTGCCCGACCTCGCCCAGCACCCGCCCGATGCCGAGGATCTCGTCGGGCGACGCGAAGGTACCCGGCGGGTACTTGCGGCCCTGGTACTTGTGGATGATGGTGCGGCTGGTCGAGAAGCCGAGCGCGCCGGCGCGCATGCCTTCGCGCACCAACTGCACCATGGCCTGGATGTCGGCCGGCGTGGCCTCGTCGTGCGTAATGCCGCGCTCGCCCATCACGTAGGTGCGCAGTGCCGAATGCGGGATCTGCGCCCCCACGTCGAGCGCGCGCGGCATGCGCTCCAGCGCATCCAGGTATTCCGGAAAACTCTCCCACTGCCAGTCGATGCCTTCGGCGAGCACGGTGCCGGGAATGTCCTCCACGCCCTCCATCACGCTGATGAGCCAGTCGCGCTTGTCGGCATGCACCGGCGCGAAGCCGACGCCGCAGTTGCCCATGACGACGCTGGTCACGCCGTGGTCGGTCGAGGGGCTGAGGTACGGGTCCCAGGTCACCTGACCGTCGTAGTGCGTGTGCACGTCGACCCAGCCCGGGGTGACGATAGCGCCTTGCGCATCGATCTCGCTCCGGCCCGCGCCGAGCTTGCCGCCGACTTCGGCGATGCGGCCATCGGTGATGCCGATATCGCCCGTGAATCGGGGCTGGCCGCTGCCGTCGACGACGGTGCCGCCGCGAATGAGGGTGTCGAACATGTTTCGCTTCCTTCTCTTCAATCCAGTTTGATGCCGGCGGCCTTGATGACCTCGCCCCAGCGCTCGCTGTCGTTCTTCACGATGGCCGCGAAGGCCGGGCCCGACGCGCCGGAGGGCTCATTGCCCTGCGTCTCGATCAGCTTGAGCATCTCCGGCGAGCGCGCGATCTTCGCGAGCACGTCGCCGAGCTTCCGGGCCACGGCCGGGTCCATGCCGCCCGGGCCGAAGATGCCCTGCCAGCCCACGATGTCGAGGCCCGCCACGCCTTGTTCGGCGATGGTCGGCATCTCGGGCAGCACCGGCACGCGCATGGGTGTCGCCGTGCCGAGCCCCTTGGCCTTGCCCGCCTTGATCAGCTGCACCGCCGTGGCCGTGCCGTCGAAGTACAGCTGCACCTCGCCTGCCACGAGTGCGCGCGAGGCATCGGCCGTTCCCTTGTAGGGCACGTGAGTCATCTTGGTGCCGCTGCGCATCTGCAGCAGCTCGCCGTTCAGGTGCGAGGTCGAGCCCTGCGAGAACGATGCGTAGTTGAGCTTGCCCGGGTTGGCCCTGGCGTAGGCGACCAGTTCCTGCACGTTGTTGAAGGGCGCATCGGGCGGGGCGATCAGCACCGTGGCCGACTTGACCATCTGCGCGAGCGGCGTGAAGTCCTTCACCGGGTCGTAGGGCAGCTTCTTGTAGAGGTGCGGGTTCTGCGTGTGCGTGATGACGATGGTGTAGAGCAGCGTGTGGCCGTCGGCCGGCGCGCGCGCCACTTCCTGTGCACCGATGAACGTGCCCGCGCCCGGCTTGTTGTCGACGATGACGCTGGCGCCGCCGAGTTCGTCGGTCATGAGCTTGGCGATGACGCGCGCGGTCGCATCCGAGCCGGAACCCGCAGGAAAAGGCACCACGATACGGATCGGCTTTCCGGCCACCGGCCAGGTTGCCGGCTGGGCCACGGCGGCAGGTGCAGCCATCAGCATCAACGCCGCGGCGGCAGGAACGAACAGGGAGCGGCAATAGCGCGCAATCAGCTTCATGGCATGTCTCCAGTGGGGTGGACGGCGCTTATGCAAGCGCTTGCACAAAGCATAGGTCGAATTCACAAATGCAAGCTATCGGGTTAGTACCAACCGGATGCATGCGGTTGCAGCGCCGTTAAGATCGTTCGCTCGACCTGCCGCAACCATGACCCCGCCCACTCGCCGCCTCTCGCCTTCGCCCAGCGGCCCCACACCGCCACCCGCCGGCGCACGTGCGGCCTCGCTGGCCGACGTGGCCAGGCTCGCTGGCGTCTCCACCGGCACCGTCTCACGCACGCTGAGCCGGCCGGACATGATCAGCGAGGCCACGCGGCTGCGCGTGACCGAGGCGGTCGAACGGCTCGGCTACGTGGCCAATGGCGCCGCCCGCGCGCTCGCGATGCGCCGCACCATGACGGTCGGCGCCATCGTGCCGCGCTTCGGGAGCTCGTCGTTTCCGGCGCTGGTGCAGGCGCTCGAGGCCACGCTGGGGGCCGAGGGCTATACCTTGCTGTTGTCCGCGCCGGACCCCCGCCCTGCGTACGAGACGAGCATCCTGCGCGCCCTGCTCGAGCGCGGCGTCGACGCCGTGGCCCTGCTCGGCGCCGAACAGCCGCCGCAAGTGCTTGCCATGCTCGCCGCACACCGCACGCCGTTCGTCACCATGTGGGCGCCGCCGGACGACACGGGCCACAGCGTGGGCTTTGACGAGTACGCCGCGGCGTCGCTGGTGGTCGACCACCTGGCGGCGCTCGGCCACCGCCGCCTCGGCTACATCGGCGGGCGCACTGCCGACAGCGAGCGCGCGCGGCGGCGGCTGCGCGACCTGGGCCTTGCGATCTCCAAGCGCGGCTTGACCTTGTGCGAGGACGCACTCGCCGAGACGGAACACGGCTTCCAGGAAGGCTTCGATGCCATGAACGCCATCGCCCGGCGCCAACCGCCCGTGACCGCCATCGTCTGCGGCAGCGACTACCTGGCCGCCGGTGCGCTCGCCGCGCTCGACCAGGCCGGCATCGAGGTGCCGCGCCGGCTGTCGATCGCGAGCTTCAACGACAACGACTTCGCGCCCTTCGTGCATCCGCCGCTGACCACCGTGCGGCTGCCGATCCGCGAGATCGGCGAACGATCGGGCCGCTACCTGCTCGCGCAGCTGCAAGGCATTCCCGCCCCCGCTGCAGCCCCCCTGCCGGTAACACTGGTCACCCGTGCGAGCACCGGCGCGGCGCCGGGCTGAAGCGAGCCCCCTCGCCCTTCAACCGCCCTGCGACGCCACGGCCGGCGCCTGCGGCGAATGCCGCAACCCCGCCGGCAGCCGGTCGTCGAGCCAGTCCATGCGCCAGGCGAGCACCGCCAGCGAAAGCACCAGCACGGCCGCGGCGACCAGCCCCGTGACGCCATGCCGCTCGCGGTACGGATCGCGCGCGACGCGGCGGCCGTTCGGCGGCACCCGCGCCGTCTGCGACAGCATGCCGCCGAGCCGCACATTGACTTTCATTCGCCCGTTGATGGCCCAGCCGCTCGCGTCGAGGATCGGGCCCAGGCTGCGCTGGCGCAGCTTGAGCCACGCGATGAGCATGCTCGGCCCCGAGATCGCGAGCACGATGCCCAGCAGCCCGATCGGTATCCACTGGCCCAGGTCGATGAACTTGCCGAAGATGCCCACCAGCACCGCGCTGATGCTGCCCAGTGCCACCCCGATGGCCGCAACAGTGCCGACATCGACGCGCCCGCCGGGGCGCGCTGGCGCGGTCTGGCCTGCCTTGGCCGCGGCGCCGGCCTGGTCGGCGGTTGTGAGGCGGGTGGCAAAGCCCGTGAGCGAGCCCTGGCCCACAGCCTCCTGCGCGGCCGCGCGCTTGGCCACCTGCTCCTCGATCACGCGCACGAACTTCTTGTAGGGCGAAAAGAACGCCTGTGCCACGCTGGTCGGGTTCTCGATCAGCTTGGTGATTGTGGCGTCCCAGTCGCGGCCCTGGCGGTCGTAGAAGACGCCGTTGCGCCCCACGAAGAGAAAGTCCACGTCACCGGCGGTGAAGGCCGCGACGATGCTCATCTTCGCGCCCTGGCGCGTGCAGTTGCAGTAGGCCAGGCAGGTCTTCGCCAGGCCGGCGAGCACGGCGTGCTTCGCCGTGTCGTCGACCTGCACGGTGAGCTCGCAGCTGCGTCCGTCGAGGTAGAGCGTGCCGGCCTGGAAGATCGCGCCTTCGCGGTGGTAGAAGGCCTTGAACGAGACGAAGTTCTCGAGCAGCACCACGAGGTCGCGCTGCAGGCGGATGAGCTTCTCCAGGTCGACCAGCAAGGCGTTGTGCGTCTCGGCCTCCTCATCTTCACGGATCAGCGCGAGCACGGCGTCGCGGGTCTGCAGCAGTGCCTCGAGCCGTGCGAGTGGCAGCGCCGCGGCCCAGTTGTCGGGCCGCTTAGCCATCAGCGTCTGCAGCGGCGCAAGCTTTTGGCGGATGGCATGCCAATCGGCCTCGGCCAGCTCGCTGCGCGCACCCAGGAGCGGCGTGACTGCGCGGTTGGCGAACGATGCAATGGCATCGGCCCAGGCCGGGTTGAGGCTGGTGCCCTGCAGCGGCAGCACGCAATGGCGCGTTACCGGCGCGAGCGGCAGTTCGGCAATGGGCTCGGCATGCAGGTCGAGGCGACCGGCGCCGAGCGCGTCGTAGGCTTTGGCCGATGGATTGAGCGCCGCTTCGGCTTGCGCGTCGAACGCCGCCACACGGCAGCGCGCGAAGAAATCGTCGAGCTTGGCCTGCACCTTGGCGGTCGCATCCGCCGCCGCGAGCGTCGCTTCGCCGAGCGGCATCAGCTCGGCGTTGCCGGCGTCGGCCTGGGCATGCCAGTCGCGCGCAAGCTGCACTTCGGCAAAGAACGCTTCCACGCGCGCGCGGTCCACGCCGGGCGTCTGCTTGTGGCGGTCGGGCACGCTGCCATGGGTGCGGATGATCTCGGCGAGGGTGGCGCGCACCGCCTCGTCCTGCGCCGTCTCGGGCGTGACGATGCCATCGCCGTTGAAGCGCATGGCCGCGAGCAGCTCGCCGCGATTGGCGATGTCGTCGAGCGTGAGGGTGTCCGAGTCGGGCCGGCCCTGGAGGTGCAGCAGCCGCTGCGCTTCATCGCGCAGGCGCGCACCTGCGGGGTTGCGGTCGTCGAGGTCGCCAAGCGACAGCACGTCGCTGCCTTGCAGCAGCACGTCGGGATTGCGCAGGCGCGCGCAGACCCATTCGCACGCCGCCACCACCTCGGGCGGGCGCACGCGTGCATCGCGGTCGGTGTCGATCAGGTCGAGCGTGCGCGTGTCGAAGTCGATGCCACGCGTCGGGCACGCCAGCGCCACCCAGAGCTTCTGGTCCAGCTCGCCGATGCGGGCGATGTCTTCGCCGGTGCGGAAGATGACCTGGTCGGTGCCGCCGGCGCGGATGAAATGCCAGCGGTGGGGCGTGGGCGATGGGTGGGAAGCCGACGCATGCGCCGGGTTTGTCGTCGTCGTCGTCGTCGTTCCTGTCATCAGCCCCAGGTTAAGGGCTTGCGCGCCCCGCGCGTGAGGACACACGGCGCACAGCCATGTGGTCTTGCGCCGACACGGGTGCGCGCTCCTTCAAGACGTCGCGTTCCTTTCCTCTTCGCGGGCAGGCGGCACCGGCGTCCAACCGCGTCCCGTGATCGGGTTCGGGTAGTGGAACGGCGGGATGTACACGCCGGGCCAGGGATCGTAGGACTCCGTGGGCGGACGATCGGGCGGGCAGTCCTGCAGCATGCCCCCGCGCGGCGACGTTGCCGTGGCCCAGCTTTCCTCGTAGGGCGTGTGGAAGGTGCGATAGAAGTGCATGCGCGAAATGCGCCATTGGCCGGCATCGTTCTTCTCGTACGCGAAGGTCTCGACGCCCTCGCCCCACCGGCCGTACTTGCCAAACTCGGCCAGTTGCATGAACGACCGCCATCGCCCCTGTGCATGCCGCCCGTCGTCGTCGACGTGCACGATCCCCTGCACCATCATGTGGTTGTACAGCTGTCCCCAGACCAGGCCATTCGGGCCGCTCTTCGCGGGACCGCGGCCAAGGAACTGCTTGAAAAGCCGCTCCAGCTGCGCCCGGCCCACGTAGACGCCGAGCGCGGAAATCTCCACCTCGCAGTCGTCGGTGAACAGCGGCAGCAGTTCGTCCCACAGCGCCTTGTCGAGGTAGTAGCCGTAGGCACGCGTGAGCTTGCCGATCAGCTCGATGTCCTCTGCCACCGTGACGCGGCGCCGCAGCTGCGCGAGGTCGGTTTCGAGGGCGGCGATGCGCTGCAGCAGCGCGGCGTCGGGGGTCGTCGTGTCCATGTCATCCATCCAGTCGAAGTCCGATGCGGCGGATCACCCGGCCCCAGTGCTGGTGATCGGCGCGAATGAGTTCCGCGAAGTCGCCGGGCGTTCCCGATGCAAGCTCGACGCCCAAGGCAGCGAATTGCGCGCGCAGCTGGGAGCTTTCCAAGGCCTGCACGATCTCCTGGTTGAGGCGCGCGACGATCGCATCGGGAAGCCGCGCCGGTCCGAAAACGCCCAGCCAGGTCCCGCGGTCGAGTCCGCTCAGGCCCTGCTCGCGCGCAGTGGGCACGTCGGGCAAGGCGGAAAGCCGCGTCGGCCCGGTGCTGGCGAGCGCCTTCAGGCGGCCCGTTCGCACATGCGGCAAGGCCGTGGCCGGCGAGTCGAACAGCAAGCCGATGTGGCCCGCGAGCAGGTCCTGCTGGGCCGGGCTCGACCCTTTGTACGGCACGTGGACGAAGCGCGCCCCGTGGTCGGCATTCAGTATCTCGATGTAGAGATGGCCCGTCGTGCCCGGGCTCGGCGAGCCGAAGGCCACGGTCTGCTCGCGGCTGCGCGCGATCGCCTCCGCCAGGTTGGCGGCGGGAAACGAGGGGTGCGCCACCAGCACCGAATGCCCACGGTAGACCGGCGCAATCGGCGTGAAGTCTGCGAACGGGTCGAAAGGCACGCGGGCGTACAGGTGCGGCACCTGCGTGTGGGTGGTGTTGAGCGTCAGCAACAGCGTGTGGCCATCGGGCGCCGCCCGTGCGACGTCCATCGCGCCCGGGATGCTGGCACCGCCGGGTTTGTTGTCGACCACGACCGCCGTTTTCATGCGCTCGCCGAGTTCGCGCGCCAGCATCCGGGCCACCACGTCGCCGGGCCCGCCGGGCGGTGCCGGGACGACCATCCGGATGGGTCGGCCCGGCACCGGCCAGGCATCCTGCGCGGCGGCGGCCTTGAGCCCGAACCCGAGGCCGGAGAGAACCAAAAGTCGTCGCAGTGCGTCCATGGCGGCCAGTCTAGGAATCACGCATTGACCTGCCAAGCGACTTTTTGGACACTTGCGTTCACCTCTGGTTGACACTCCACGCCCTCATGACTTCCCTGCAGCGCTATGCGCGGCTTCGCTTCAGCCAGCTCGACATGCTGTGCGCGGTGGCCGATGAGGGCAGCGTCCGCGCCGCTGCCGCGCGGCTGAGCCTGTCGGCCGCCGCCGTCAGCAAGGCGTTGCGCGAGATCGAATCGTCGCTCGACGCGGTGCTGTTCGAGCGCCGCCCACGCGGCATGGTCGCCACGCCGCGCGGCGAGCGCCTGATCGCGCACGGGCGGTTGCTGCTGCAGGAGCTCGAAGGACTCGCGGCCGATGATGGTGCCGCGAAGACGCTGCCCGCGGGCCGGATCACGCTGGGCGCTTCGCCCTACATCGTCTCGCGCGTGCTGCCGCAGTTGCTGGCCTGCCTGCCCCGGCCCGACGGCGCAAAGCCGCCGCTCGTGGTGCGGGTGCAGGATGGACACTTGCCGCTGCTGCTCGAGCAACTGCTGCAAGGCCATATCGAGGCACTGGTGACGCTGTATGCCGCCGGCGACCTGGCCGCAACCGACACGCAGCCGCTGGCTGTCGAGCGGCTGCGCGAGGAACAGGTAGTGGTGTTGGCGCCGCCCTCGCTGCGCCCGGGCACGCGGCGGCGCGTGGCGTGGAGCGAACTGGCGGCGCAGCCCTGGATCCTGCCGCCTGCATCCACCCACCTGCGCCGCGCGCTCGACGGCATGTTCCACCTGCAGGGGGTGCAGCCGCCGCAGCCCTTCGTCGAGGCTTCGCACCTCGACGGCAACGTGCGCCTCAGCGCGACGGGGCTGGGCCTGACGATCGCGCCGCTGGAGCTCGCGCGCGAGCACGTCGAGGCAGGACGCCTGTCAGTGCTGCGCCTGCAGCAGCCGCTGCCCGCATCGTCCCTGGCCCTGATCTACCGGCGTGCATCCGCGGCCCACCTGCCCGGGTTGCAGCACCTGCGCGCGGCGGCTCGGCTGGCCTTCGGCTAGGAATCGAAATCCGCGTCGCGCAGCGCGATTGCTTGCCCGTGCGGCGTGCGATCGGCCGCATGGTCCCAGGCATGGCGGTAGCGCGCGAGCTCGCGGTCGGTGGCCGCGCCCTTGCGGGCGACGAGTTCCTCGAGCGCGGCAAGCCAGTGGCGGTAGTAGGTCTCGCCCGTGTCGGGATCGCCCGCGGCCTGCGCCGCCTCGATCTGCCACGCCAGCGCCGCGGCCCATTCAGTCCAGCTGAAAAGGCCCTTCTCGTGCAGCGCCAGCGTCATCGCGAAGGCTTGCGCCTCCCACGGCGCACTGAACACCGGCCCGTCCGCATCGCGCGGCATGCCGGGCGCCAGTGCCTCGGACGGAAGGTCTGCGCCGGCGCCGCTCATTCGGCCGGCTCCAGGTAGCTCTCCCAGGCGTCGACCGACACCGCGAGGCGCTGCGCCTGCGCTCCCCACAGCTCGGCCTCGTCGAACACCACGGTGTAGAGCCACTGCGGCGCCTCGCCGCCATCGTGCGCATGGCTGTCGGCGAACACGTGCGCGCCATGCACCCGCTCGACGATGCCGCGCCGCCCGTGCGCGTAGCCAGGCAGGCGCGTGTGGTGGTCGACCCGGTCGCTGCGCGTGCGCACCGCCTGCCCGACCGCGAAGCGCGCGGGCGCGCCCACCGGGCGCGCGGTGGGTGCGCCCTTGGCGAGCACGGCCGCGACATCGCCGGCCTGCAGCACGCGCCGCGGCGGCACCGGCGCATGCAGCATGCGGCCCTGTGCGATCTCGTCCTCGAAGAGCTGGCCGCGCTCGGCCATCAACTTCTCGAGCGCCGCGAGCCAGATCTGGTAGTAGCTCAGCTGCAGGTAGTTAGGCAGCGTTTCGCGCGCCGCCCGGCTCGCATCGATGTTCCACGAACCGGTCGCGCCCATGGCCAGCACCAGGGCCAGCGCGCGCGGCTCCCAGCCGGCGTGGAACAGCTCGCCCTCGGGCTCGGGCACCACCGCGCCGAAGCCGGGCTGGCCACCGAGGTCGGCCTGGGTGGCGTGGCTCATGGCCCGGCCTCCTCTTCGGGCACGCCGGCCAGCCGCGTGCCGATCATCGAATCGCGCGAGACCAGCGCGGCCAGCTCGGCCTCGCTCATGTGATCGGTGCCCGCGGGCCGCTCGGGAATGACGAGGTAGCGCACCTCGGCGGTCGAGTCCCAGACCCGGATGCGCGTGGTCTCGGGCAGCACCACGCCAAAGTCGGCGAGCACGCCGCGCGGGTCCTTCACGGCGCGCGAGCGGTAGGGCGCGCTCTTGTACCAGGTGGGCGGCAGGCCGAGCACCGGCCACGGATAGCAGCTGCACAAGGTGCAGACCACCATGTGGTGCAGCTCGGCGGTGTTCGCGACGGCGACCATGTGCTCGCCCTGCCGGCCGGTGTAGCCGAGCGAGGCGATCGCTGCGGTGGCATCGCGCAGCAGCCATTCGCGAAACGCCGGATCGACCCAGGCCCGCGCCACCACGCGCGCGCCGTTACGCGGGCCGATGCGGGTCTGGTAGGTGTCGATCAGCACGTCGAGCGCGGCCGGATCGATGTAGCCCTTTTCGGCCAGCACGCTCTCGAGCGCCCGCACGCGCAGGTCCATCTCACCGAGCGCGCTGTGTTCGTGGTCATGCCCTTCGTGGTGGTGTTCTTGGGTCATCCTGCGATGCTACGCGCTCCCACTTAAAATTCGAAACCCCGCCCGGCCTGCCGCCTGACCGACTTCACCGCCCATGACGCCCACATCTTCCCGCCCCGTCCGCTCCCAGTACGAAGACTTCATGCGCCACGTCGACACGCACGGCGTGCACAAGGGCGACCGCACCGGCACCGGCACCAAGAGTGTGTTCGGCTACCAGATGCGCTTCGACCTGAACGAAGGCTTCCCGCTCGTGACCACGAAGAAGGTGCACCTGAAGTCCATCATCCAGGAACTGCTGTGGTTCCTGACCGGCTCGAGCAACAACAACTGGCTCAAGGAGCGCGGCGTCTCCATCTGGGACGAATGGGCGCGCGAAGACGGCGACCTGGGCCCGGTGTACGGCGTGCAGTGGCGCAGCTGGCCCACGCCCGACGGCGGCCACATCGACCAGATCTCGGAGGTCGTCAAGACGCTGAAGGCCAACCCCGACTCGCGCCGCATCATCGTGAGCGCCTGGAACGTGGCCGAGCTCTCGAAGATGGCGCTCATGCCCTGCCATGCCTTCTTCCAGTTCTACGTGGCGCCGCCGCAGGCGAGCGGCGAGCGCGGCAAGCTGAGCTGCCAGCTCTACCAGCGCAGCGCCGACATCTTTCTCGGCGTGCCGTTCAACATCGCGAGCTATGCGCTGCTCACGCACATGATGGCCCAGCAGTGCGACCTCGACGTGGGCGACTTCATCTGGACCGGCGGCGACTGCCACATCTACAGCAACCACGCCGAGCAGGTGGCGCTGCAGCTGAGCCGCACGCCGCACCCCTACCCCACGCTCCACATCAAGCGCCGCCCCGATTCGATCTTCGACTACCGCTACGAGGACTTCGAGGTGCTCGACTACCGACACCACGAGCCCATCAAGGCGCCCGTGGCCGTGTGAGCGGAGGATTCGCGCCATGACGACACCGCGCATCAATTTGATCTTCGCCCGCGCCGCGAACGGCGTGATCGGCATCAAGGGCACCATGCCCTGGCACCTGCCCGAAGACATGGTGCACTTCAAGGCGCAGACGGCCGGCGCGCCCGTGGTGATGGGGCGCAAGACCTGGGATTCGCTGCCGCCGCGCTTTCGCCCGCTGCCGGGCCGGCACAACATCGTGATCACGCGCCAGGACGACTGGAAGGCCGAAGGCGCGCACCGCGTGGGAAGCCTCGCCGAAGCGCTCGCGCTCTGCGACGAGACGCAGGTACCCGACGTCTGGATCATCGGCGGCGCGCAGATCTATGCACTGGCCGAGCCGCTGGCCTCGCGCGTGGTCGTGACCGAACTCGCGCGCGACTACGAAGGCGATGCGCATGCGCCCGCGCTCTCGCCCGCGAAGTGGCGCGAGACCCGGCGCGAAGCGCATGTCTCGGTCAAGGAGGGCCTGCCCTTCGCGTTCGTGACCTACGAACGCATCGACGCGCCACAGGCATGAGTGCAGCGCCGGGGCGCCGCGCGCTGCTTGCGGGCGCCGCACTGGCCGTCGGCCTGGCACCGCTGCAGGGGCTCCTGGCCGCGGAGCCGCTCGAGCCCGACGAGGAAGCGCTCTTCCTGCCCGGTACCGCACGTCCCACGCCGGACGGCCGGCTCGAGGTCGACGTGCATGCGTGGGTCTACGAACCCGAGCGCCGCTGGGGCCTCAATGCCGTGTTCGCGCGCTACCTCGGCCTCGACCTGGAGAAGCTCTCGCCCGCGGCGCGGCTGCGCTTCAACCAGCGCACCGCGCTGTTCCACGCCGAGTCGGAGCAGGGCAAGGTGTTCGAACTCGATTTCGACGGCGTCGCCACGCGCGTGAGCACACGGCCCTCGGGCGCCGACGGGCGCATGAACCTGCGCGTGGTGGTCGACGTTCCCGCGGCCTCGCTGGCCGGCGAATGGCAGAAATTCCACGCCGTCACCGGCCCCGGCGAACTGCTGCATCGCTTCAGGGGCCAGGCACTGGTCGTTCCGGCCGAGGGCCTCTCGGTGATCTCAGACATCGACGACACCATCAAGCGCACGCAGGTGCGCGACCGGCGCGAGATGCTGCTGAACACCTTTGCCCGCCGCTTCGAGCCCGCGCCCGGCATGGCGGCGGGCTACCGCATGCTCGCGCAGGTGCCCGGCACGCGCTTTCACTACCTCTCGGCAAGCCCGATACAACTCTACCCGGCGCTCGCCGATTTCCTGCGCGACGCCAACTTTCCGGCCGGCAGCATGCACCTGCGCGAAAGCACCAGCTGGCGCACGTTGATTCCGGGCGACCAGGATTCGCGAGCGCACAAGCTCGCGGTGATCGAGCGTTTGCTGGCCGACTTTCCGCAGCGCCGCTTCATGCTCGTGGGCGACTCGGGTGAGCGCGATCCCGAGATCTACGGCCAGGTGGCGCGTGCGCATCCGGGCCGCATCGAGCACATCGCGATCCGCAACGTCACGCGCGAGGACGCCAGTGCCGAGCGCTATCGGGCCGCATTCGAAGGCCTCGATGTGGCGCTCTGGCAGATTTTTCCGGACGACCGGGCGCCCGCCGCCGAAAGGTTTGCGCGATAGCCGAGCAGCATGCAACAAATTCACCGCATCGGTTTCAAGGCGCAAGCAAAATGAACACTTTCCTACGCATCACAAAGGCGTATCAAAGTCGTGCGTTGGGCAGGGATTAGGCACAAGTGTGAAATTTTGCGCAGAATGATCTCCGTGCCCATCTAGACAAGGAGACGGCTCATGTCCATGGAGTTTCTTCGAGTCATTGCCGAACAGAAGCTGCCCTACGTCGTCCACACGCCTGCAGACATCGACCGCCTGCGCGTGCTGCGCGCAGCCGAATTGGTGACGGCCTTCATCCCGCCGGCAAGCCACGCGCCCGACGGCCGCGCGATACGCCAGCTCGCCCAGGTGGAGTCGATCACGGCCAAGGGCCGGCTGGCACTGAACAAGGCGACGTCGGCCTTCATCGAACTTTGATGAAGCCAAGCTTCTTCATGGCCGCGCCCGGGCTGACTGCGGCCTTCGCATAGCCTGCCCACGGCGCGTTGCCTCGGTCGAGCCGGGCATGGATGTTCCGCAGGTTCCACTGCGCGCCGCTCGTGAGCGACGGCACCTCGTCCCATGCCACCGGTACCGACACGCCCATGCCCGGCCGCGCGCGCGCCGACCACGCGCAGACCGTGGTGGCACCAAAGCCGTTGCGCAGGTAGTCGATGAAGATGCGGCCGATGCGGTTGGCCGGCCCGCTCTTGGCGACGAACATCTGCGGCACGGTGCGTGCCATGTGACGCACGATGGCCTGCGAGAAATCCTTCACCGTGTCCCAGTCGTACTGGCGCTTGAGCGGCACCACCACGTGCAGCCCCTTTCCGCCGCTGGTCTTGCAGAAGCAGGGCAGTGCCAGTTCGTGCAACACCACGCGCATCAGCTCGGCCGACTGCAGCACCAGCGGCCAGCCCACGCCTTCGCCGGGGTCGAGGTCGAAGGTCATGCGGTCGGGCTTGGCGATCAGCGTCTTCACGCCGTTCCAGGTATGGAACTCGACGACGTTCATTTGCGCCGCGCTCAGCAGCCCGAGCGGGCCCGCCACTTCGATCAGTTCGGGGTGCGAAGGCCAGAGCGCGCGATCGAGCTGCCGCACCCCGTTCATCTGGCCGGCCTCCACATGCTTCTGGAAGAAGTGCTGCCCCGCGATGCCCTGCGGCGCGCGCACGAAGGACACGGGCCGTCCCTTGAGGTGTTCCATCATCAGCGGCGCGACAAGGCCGTAGAAACGCACCACCTCCACCTTGGTGATGCCGGTGGACGGATCGACCACGCGGTCGGCATGCGAGACCTTGAAGTTCGCGGGCAGCGTGGCGGCGGGCACATGCGCTGAATCGCGTTCGGCCGCCGGCTTGGCGCCGTGCGGCTGGTGCACCGGCTTCTCTCGCACGATGGCCTTCGCCGGCTTGTCCGAGCGAACGCCGTGGAACACCGGATGGCGCACATGGCCGTCCTTGGTCCAGTCGGAGAAGCTCACCTCGGCCAGCAGCACGGGTTGAACCCAATGCGCGCGGCGGTCGTTCTCGGTCGGGTTCTTGAACGGCCGCTTGTCGATGCCGAGCGGCTCGAGCCGCTGCAGCATCTCCCTGAGGCTGCGGTCGTTGAAGCCCGCGCCCACGCCGCCCGAATAGACGAGGTCGCCCTTCTCGTCGTGCACGCCGATGAGCAGCGCGCCGATGCCGACGCGCGATCCCTTGGGATCGGTGTAGCCGCCGATGACGAACTCCTGCCGGCGCGAGCACTTGAGCTTGATCCAGTCGGGCGAGCGGCGCGACGCATAGCTGCTGTCCTTGCGTTTGCCGATCACGCCTTCGAGCCCGATCTTGCAGGCCGAGGCGACGATGTCCTCGGGCGGCGCGTCGAAGACCTCGCTGAAGCGGATTTCGGGCGGCGCCTTGGCCAGCAGCGACTGCAGCAGTGCGCGGCGCTCGACCAGCGGCACGCCCGTGAGATCGAAGCCGCCGTAGTGCGGCAGGTCGAACAGGAAGTAGACGATGTCGTTCGTCTTCGCGCTGTCGAAGGCGTTCTGCAGCGCCTGGAAGTCGGTGCTGCCCGCGTCGTCGAGCATGACGATCTCGCCGTCGAGCCAGCACGGCGCGAGCTTCATGCGCTCGATGGCGCGCACGAGGTGCGGCATGCGCGCGCTCCAGTCGTGCCCGTTGCGCGTGAAGAGCTGCACGCCCTTGACATCGACGCGCGCCAGCAGCCTGTAGCCGTCGAACTTGATCTCATAGATCCAGTTGCTGGGGTCGGGCGGCGGACCGTCGACCAGCGTCGCGAGCAGCGGCGAGAGCTTCGCGGGCAGCGCGGCCTTGACCGCATCGGCCGGCATGTTGCCCGCGGCGGCCGCCTTGCCGCGCCGCGCCTTTGCGCCGGGTTGCGCTGCCGCGGTGGCCGGCGGGGCAGCGGGCGACGGTACCGTGGGCGCCGCAGTGGGCATCGGCAGCGCCGCAACGCTGTCGGGAAACTGGTCGACCACGCTGAACTCGCTCGCGGGCCGCGCGAAGCCGTCGTGCTCCTTGATCAACAGCCAGGCGTCCTGCTTGTCGTCCTTCTTGCCATGCATGCGCACCAGTGCCCATTTGCCGCGCAACTTGTAGCCGTGCAGCTCGAGCTTGATGTTGCCTGCCCGGTAGCCCTTGCGCGGGTCGCCGATTGGCACCCAGGTGCCCTTGTCCCAGATGATCACCTTGCCGGCGCCGTACTGCTTGGCGGGTATCTCGCCTTCGAACTGGTTGTACGAGATCGGGTGGTCTTCCACATGCACGGCCATGCGCTTGTCGTGCGTGTCGTAGCTGGGCCCCTTCGGCACGGCCCAGCTCTTCATGGTGCCATCAAGCTCGATGCGGAAGTCGTAGTGCAGGCGCCGCGCCCAGTGCTTCTGCACCACGAACTGCAGCGTGCCGACGACCGAATCGCCGCCCTCTTCCGGCTCGGGCGTGACGCCGAAGTTGCGCTTCTCCTTGTAGCGTTTCAGGGGGCTTGCGCGCGCCATGGCCTGTCGTCCTTCTATTCGCCGGGAGGGTGGTTGGCAGCATGGCGCTCGAGCAGCAGGTACAGCACCAGGCCGCCGCCGAGCGGCAGCAGGTAGTAGACCGCGCGGTAGGCCAGCACCGCGCCCATGAGCGTGCCCTGCCGCACGCTGCCCGACAGCAGCGCGAGGTACACGGCCTCGAGCACGCCGAGCCCGGCCGGGATCGGCGTCACCACGCCGACGATCGAGGCAGCCAGCAGCACGCCCAGCGTGGTGGCATAGGGCACCTGCTGTCCGAGCAGCAGGTACATGGCCGAACCCATGAGCGCCCAGTTGGCACTCGAGAGCGCAAGCTGGACCAGCGCGAGCCGGGCCGACGGCAGCTCGAGGCGCCGCCCTTTCACATGCCAGTGGCGACCGTGCAGGAAATAGCAGGCCACCACGTAGGCCATCGCCAGCACGATCATCAGCACGCCGAGCGCGCGGAACGCGTCGGCCCCCATGTGCGCCTCGCGTGGCGGCGCAATGGCGCCCGACGCGAACAGGCTGCCGGCCAGCAGCCCGTAGCCGAGCCAGTTGGTGGCCAGGCTGATGCCGACGATCTGGGCCACGGTAGCCTCGTCGAGGCCGGCGCGCGCATAGAGCCGCGCGCGCAGTGCGATGCCGCCGACCAGCGAGCCGAGGTTGAGATTGAAGGCATAGCTCGCCACCGCGATGGCCCAGGTCCGCCAGCGGGGCAAGCCGTGGCGCGTGTGCCGCCTGCCGATCAGGTCGAAGCAGCCGTAGAGCGCATGGCTCATCGTGGCGAGGCCGAGCGCCGCGAGCAGCACCGTGGCGGGATAGCGGCGCAGCGCCTGCCATGCACCGGCCCAGTCGACCTTGTGCGCATGCGACAGCAGCAGGCCCAGCACCACGATGCCGAGCAGCGGCAGCGCGAAGCGTCGGCAGCGGCGCCAGAGCGCCTGTCTTCCCGTGGGAGGTACCGCCGGGGGGAGCGTGGTGGCATCGTGCGTCATGGCGGTTCCTGGAGCAGGGCGAGCAGCGCCGCCAGGTCGAGCGGCTTCAGAAGGTGGTGGTCGAAGCCCGCGGCGGCAATGCGCTCCTTGTCGCCCTGCTGCCCCCAGCCGGTCAGCGCGACCAGCACCAGCCCCCCGAGCGCAGGGTCGGCACGCAGCCGGCCCGCGAGTTCGCAGCCGTCCATGCCGGGCATGCCGATGTCGAGGATCGCCAGGCCCGGCCGCTCGCCGTCGGCCACCAAGCGCAGCGCAGCGTCGCCGCTGTAGGCCACGCAGGGCGAGGCGCCCAGCGACCGCAGCAGGTCGCCGAGCGCATCGGCCGCGTCGCGGTTGTCGTCGACGATCAGCACCGTCTCGGGCAGCGACGCGGGCCATCCGCCGATGGCGGGTGTCGGGGACGAACGCAGTCCGGCCTCGCCACGCATGAGCGGAAGCTGCACGCGGAACATGGCGCCGTGCCCGAGGCCCTCGCTGATGGCTTCGACACTGCCCCCGTGGAGCTCGACCAGGCTCTTCACCAGCGTGAGCCCGATGCCGAGCCCGCCCTGCGCCGCCTTCGAGGTGCCGCTGACCTGCACGAACATTTCGAAGATCGATTGCAGCATCTCGGGCGCGATGCCGGAGCCGTTGTCGCGCACCTCGACCACAGCGCTGCGGCCTTCCCGACGCAGCACGATCCCGACCTTGCCGCCGGGCCGCGTGTACTTGGCGGCGTTGTTGAGCAGGTTCGAGAACACCTGCGTGAGGCGAACACCATCGCCGCGCACCATGAGCGGCTCGTCGCCGAGTTCGAGCTCCAGCCCATGCTTCGCCCCCTCGAGTAGCGGGCGGCTCAGCTCGATCGCGTCCTTGATCACGGCTTCGAGCGCCACCGCCTCCATGCGCAGCTCGATCTTGCCGCGCGTGATGCGCGACACCTCCATCAGGTCGTTCACGAGCCGCACCATGTGGTCGACCTGACGCCCCATGAGCTCGTAGTAACGCAGTGCCTCCGAAGGCTCGTGGGGCTTGCGCGTCAGCAGGGTGAGCGCAGTGCTCATCGGCGCGAGCGGATTGCGCAGCTCGTGCGCCAAAGTGGCAAGGAACTCCGTCTTGCGCTGGTCGGCCTCGCGCAGGCTGTCGAGCAGGTCGCGCATCTGGTATTGACGGCTGCGCGCGCGCAGCACCGTTCGGACCGTGCTCACGAGCGAAGCCACGCGCACCGGCCGTTCGATGACCGTGACATTCGCGAGCCGGTTCATCGCGTCGGCGACGACTGCGGAGTCTGCGCCCTGGCGCGCCAGGATGAGCACCGGCAGGTCGGACCATGGTGGCTGCGTCGCGAGCGCGTCGATCAGGGCCGCGCTGGCGGGATCGGACAGCGTTTCTTCCGCCAGCATGATCGCGCCGGCGCCCTCCTGCATACCGTGCACCAGCTCGCGCAGGCTGGCGCAGCTGTGCGCCGCGACTCTCGCACGCCCCAGCACGGCAGTTGCCATGAAGGCATCCCTCGACGTGGTCGTGCGCAGCAGAATGCGCTGCTCGACGAATGCGGGTGCTGAACTCACGGCGTGCGCTGGATGCTGTCGATCGGAATGGGAATGCCCGTGAGGATGCCCCTGAAGTTGCGCAACGCCTCGCCGACCTGGAGCCCGCTGTCGGTCATTGCGAAGTCGCGGATGGTGCGCTCGTGCGCGCCGCCGCGCTTCTTCAGCACCGAGATGGCCTGGCGCACTTCTCCGTCGTGCTCGAAATAGCGCAGCATCACCACCGCATCCGCAAGGTAGCTGGCGTCCACCGGCGTCTGCATCTGCATGCCGATGAGCCCGTGCTGGGCGCCCACGAGCAGTGTCGCGACGCCTGCCTGCCCGAGGTAGGACAGCAACTCATGCAGCTGCACGATCAGGAAGCGCTCGTCGGGCATGGCGTTGAGGTAGCCGTTGAGGCTGTCGATCACCACCACGGCAGCATGCGCCTCGGTCACGGCGAGCCGGATCAGGTGCACGAATTCGCCTGGCGAGAGCTCGGCCGGATCGACCTGCCGCACGCGGATATGACCCGAATCGATGTACCGGCCAAGGTCCATTCCCATGCTGTGGCAGCGTGTGCGCAGCGTGTGGGTGCTCTCGTCGAAGATGAAGAGCGCCGCGTGTTCGTCGCGCTGCGCCGCGGCAATGGCGAACTGCACCGCCACGGTCGACTTGCCAGTGCCGGGCGCCCCGACGAACAGCGTGCTCGTGCCGCGCTCGATGCCGCCGCCGAGCAGCGTATCGAGTGCACCGATACCGCTCGGGATGCGCACCTGGCTCGTTGCCACAGCATGCTCGGCCGCCACCAGCCGCGGGAACACGCGCAGCCCGCCGCGTTCGATGCGGTAGTCGTGGTAGCCGCCGCGGAACTGCTGGCCGCGGTACTTGCTGACCAGCAGCCGGCGCCGCGCAACGCCGTAGTCGGAATGGGACTGCTCGAGCCGCAGCACCGCATGCGCGATGCTCTGCACTTGAAGGTCGTGCTTCGTCGCCGTCATGTCGTCCAGCAGCAGCACGGTGCACTGGCGGCCTGCGAAGAACTGCTTGAGCGCGAGGATCTGGCGCCGGTAGCGCAACGAATTGCCGGCCAGCAGGCGCAGTTCCGACAGCGAATCGAAGACCACGCGGGTGGGTTTGATGACGTCCACGTCGGTCAGGATCCTCAGCGTCGTCTCGCTGAGCTCGACCTCGGAGGGATGGAACATCGTGTACTGCTCGTCGGGCGCCAACGCGGTTTCCGACGGCAGCATCTCTCGCACCTCGATGCCGCCCAGGTCCCATCCGTGCGACCGGGCCACGCCCCTGAGTTCCTGGGCGGTCTCCGACAGGGTGACGTAGAGCACCGATTCTCCGCGTCGCGCGCCTTCGAGCAGGAACTGCATCGCGATGGTGGTCTTGCCGGCACCCGGCGTTCCCTCGACCAGGTAGAGGCGGCTCGGCGTGAGCCCGCCCCCGAGCACATCGTCGAGGCCGGGAACGCCGACCTTCATCAGGGCTTCTTCCTGCGGAGCCGTATCAGCCGCACCGTCGTGTTTCATTTTCTTTCCTCCATCGTATGGACAGACAGTCCTTTTCTGTTCTGTTTTTAGCGATCGTTCAGGCCGTGCTGGCCCGAGGAGGATTTGTATCAATGGCAGCGATGCTGTGGTTGTAGGGCATCACCCTTCTTCCGCAGAAGACAACGCCACGGCGCCGCGCGGGCTGCCGGGCTACGACTTTTCCGGCGTCTTGCGTTCGGCATCGCCGGGCTCCCGGAGCTTCTCGTTGCCGACTTCCTTCATCTGCTCCTCGCCTTCGATGTCGCGCCCGTCCGTGGGCACGGACTCCTCCTGCGTGATCTCCGGTTCGTCGGGGGTGCGCTTGTGCTGCTGCGGGGGCGACGGGGTGTTCATTTTGGCGATCTCCTGGGTGAGTCGCCACAGTGGACGCGCACCACCGGGCGCTGGCTCAGGCAAATACCGCAGCGCCCGTCAGCCAACGCCGACGGGCGCTTCTACTTCTTCGCTCGCCTCGATGAAAAGGCGCCGGATCATCGGGTAGCGCGCACGCACCTGCTGCTCGATGGCGGCGATCGCATCGGCCGCATCGCCGGTGGCGGTGCCCTCCTTGAAATTCAGGTCGACGACGACCAGCACCTCGTTCGCCCCGATGTACATCGACAGCACATGGCCGACGTCGTGCACGCTGGGCTGCTGCATCGCGAAGCTGCGGATCGTGCGCGCAGTCTCGGGGCGGATGCCTTCGCCGATCAGCAGCCCGTGCGCCTGGCTGATCAGCAGCACCGCCACGCCCGCCAGCAGCAGCCCGATCACCACCGATGCGGCGCCGTCGAGCGCCGGCATGTCGAGGCGATGGCTCAGGTAGATGCCGAGCGCCGCCACGCCCAGGCCCGCGAGGGCGGCCGAGTCTTCGGCCAGCACGGTGTAAGTGGTCGGGTCCTTGCTCTGGCCGAGCGCCTGCCAGAAAGGCGCCCCGCGCGCCTGGCGCCGGAACTCGCGCAGCGCGATGAAGAAGCTCGTGCCCTCGAACAGCGCCGCCAGGCCGAGCACGACGTAGTTCCATGTCGGGTCCCGCATCGGCTCCGGGTGGCGGATGTGCTGGATGCCTTCGTACAGCGACACGCCGCCGCCGAGCCCGAAGATGAGCACCGCGACGATCAAGCTCCAGAAGTAGAGCTCCTTGCCGTGGCCAAAGGGATGCTCGGGCGTGGCGGGCCGCTTGCTCAGCCGGATGCCGACCAGCAGCAGCACGCCGTTGAAGGTGTCGACCGCCGAATGGATGCCTTCCGACAGCATCGCCGAACTGCCGGTGACGCCGGCGACCACGAACTTGGTGGCGGCGATCGCGACATTGGCCGCGATGGCACCATAGATCGCGATCTTCGATTCGGCCATCGGCGGATTATGCGGCCGGACCCTGGCCCGGCGCGCCCGTCAGGGCAGGCCGAGGTAGATCCGAAGATCGTCCTTCATCGTGCCCGCAGAGGCCACCGCCATGCGCAGGCGCGCCTCGTCGACCCCGAACGTCTTGGTCCAGTAGTCGACCTCCTTCAGGTCGGTGATGTCGATGCGCTCATCGTCTTGCGGAATGTGGATCTTCATGTCGTCCAGCATCGGGGCGTCTCCAGGCAGGGGGTTGAAGGTGACGGCAGTTTTCGTGCCCGCGACCCTGCGCCATGCCAGCGCGATCCCACGCTTGATGCAGGACAGCGGCTACAGCGCGGGCGGCGCCGGATCCATGGCCGCGGCGTAGCGCGCCAGGTGGAAGTCTTCATCGCCGAGCTGCAGGTTCAGCAGACCGAGCCGCTTCGCATGGTGCGCCAGCGGCAGCTCCCAGGTCATGCCGATGCCGCCGTGCAGCTGGATGCACTCCTCGGCGAATGCCAGCGCCGCGGTGCCTGCGGTGAACTTGGCCGCGGCGAGATGGCGCTCGCACACGCGCCCGGCCGCATCGAGGTGCACGGCCGCGTTGATCGTGGCGGAGCGCGCCTGCTCCAGGTGCAGCATGAGATCGACCATGCGGTGCTGCACCGCCTGGAAGCCGCCGATCGGCATGCCGAACTGCTTGCGCGTCCGGAGGTAGTCGAGCGTGCTGGCCAGCATGACATCCATCGCGCCGACCGCCTCGGCACACACGGCCAGAATGCCGCAGCCGATCCCGGCCTCGAGCGCCGCGGCGGCCTCGCCCTCGCGCCCAACGAGCGCGTCGCCCGGCAGCACCACGCTGCGGAGCACGGCATCGGCCGAACGGCCGCCGTCGAAGTCGGGATGCCCGCACAGCGCTAGTCCCGTGGTCGGCACCGGCACCGCGAACAGCGAGAGGCCGGCCCTGTCGCCCGGCGCTCCAGAGGTGCGCGCCGACACCAGCAGCACCTGCGCCTCGCCGCCCCACGGCACGCCGGCCTTGAGGCCGTCAAGCACCCAGCCATCGGTCTCGCGGCGGGCGCTGCATTCGACCTGCAGCGGATCCCACTGGCCGCCGGGCTCGCAGTGCGCGAGGCTGGCCAGCACCGTGCCTTCTGCAATGCCCGCAAGCAGCGCCGCATGCGCCCCGTCAGCGGCATGGGACAGCGCCCGGCCAGCCATGAGGGTGGCCAGGAAAGGCTCGCAGACCAGGCCGCGTCCGATCGCCTCGAACACCGCCATCAGGTCGAATGCGCTGCCGCCGAGGCCGCCGTCATCGGGGCCGAACAGTGCGCCCACGACGCCGATCTCAGCCAGCGCCCGCCAGTGGACCGGATCGAAGCCGGTCGCCCGCGGCACCAGCCGGCGCGCAGGCTCGCCGTAGCGCTCGGCGACATAGCGCGACATGCTTTCGGCGAGCAGGCGCCGCTCATGCGTGTGTTCGAAGTTCATGGCAGTGGCCTCACAGTCCCAGCACGGTCTTGGCGATGATGTTCTTCTGGACTTCGTTGGAGCCGCCGAAGATCGAGAGCTTGCGGTTGTTGAACCAGGTGATGGCCGCGCGCGGCGCGCTACCGGGCCCGATGCCGGCAAGGTCCAACCCGGCGGCATCGGTCATGTCGTTGGCGAAAACCGGCGCATGCGGGCCCATGGCGCGCAACATCAGTGCATTGATCTGCTGACGGATCTCGGTGCCCTGGATCTTGAGCATCGAGCTCTCGACGCCCGGGGCCGCCCCTATGGCTGACGCCCAGAGCAGCCGCAGGTTCGTCGTCTCCATGTTCTGTAGCGCGATCTCCACGCGCGCCAGGCGGGCAATGAAGTCGCGGTCCGCGAGCAGCGGCCGGCCGTTGCGCGCGAGCGTGGCCGCCGCGCGCTTCAGGCGGTGCAGCGCGGCATAGGAATAGCCGACGCCCGCCATGCCGCTGCGCTCGTGCGTGAGCAGGTACTTGGCGCAGTCCCAGCCCGCGTTCTCCTCGCCGACGAGGTTGTCGAAAGGCACAAGCACTTCGGTGAAAAAAACTTCGTTGACTTCATGCTCGCCGTCGAGCGTGATGATCGGACGCACCTCGACGCCGGGAGAGTTCATGTCGATGAGCAGAAAGCTGATGCCCTGCTGCTTGCGCGCCGACGGGTCGGTGCGCACCAGGCAGAAGATCATGTTGGCATGCTGACCCAGCGTGGTCCAGGTCTTCTGGCCGTTGACGACCCAGCCGTCGGCGGTGCGCACCGCCGTGGTCTTGAGCGAGGCCAGGTCCGAGCCCGCGCCGGGTTCCGAATAGCCCTGGCACCACCAGTCGCGGCCGTCGAGGATGCGCGGCAGCCAGCGGCGCTTCTGCGCGTCGGTGCCGAAGCGGATGAGCACCGGCCCGAGCATGTTGAGGCCGAACTGGATGATGCGTGGCGCCTGCGCGATGGCGCTCTCGAACTCGAACAGGTAGCGTTGCATCGCGCTCCAGCCCGGTCCGCCATGTTCCTTCGGCCAGCCCGCGGCGAGCCAACCGCGCGCCTGAAGGATCGCGTGCCAGCGCGCCATGTCGGCCTTGCCGAGGCGCTCGTCGAGCGCGACCTTAGCGGCGATGTCCGCGGGCAGCTCGTCGCGGAAGAAGGCCCGCACCTGTTCGCGGAACGCCTCTTCCTCGGGCGTGAAATCCATGTCCATGCAGCGCTCCTTCAGTCGGTCTCGAGCAGGTCCGCGGCGCCCGCGGCGCGGCGGTCGGTGAAAGTGGCGGAGTCGCCATAGAGCGCGACAGCGCGCCCGAGCGCGAACCGGCAGCCGGCCACCATGCGCTGGATCAGCTGTTCGCAGCTCGGCACGTCGTCGATCAGGCCAAGGCACTGGCCAGCCCAGATCAGGCCGTCGTCGACGGTGCCCTGCTCCAACGCCTGCCGGCCGCGCGCACCGGCGACCCATGGCCGCAGCTCGTTGAAGGTCGCGCCTTCTGGGCGATGCTCGAGTTCGTTCACCGCGGCCGAGACCGGGTTGCGCCACACGCGCGCGGTGTTGCGCAGCCCGCGGAAGATCAGCGTGGTGTCGCGCTCGCTGGCCGCGAGCAGCGCAGCCTTGACGCTGTCGTGCACCGGCGCCTCGCGCGTCAACATGAAGCGCGTGCCCATGTTCACGCCGTCGGCGCCCAGCGCGAGCGCGGCGGCCATGGTGCGCCCATTGGCGATCCCTCCCGAGGCCACCACCGGGATCGACAGCTTGGCGCAGGCAGCAGGGATCAGAATCAAACCGGGAATGTCGTCCTCGCCCGGATGGCCCGCGCATTCGAAGCCGTCGATGCTGATCGCGTCCGCGCCGCGGCGCTCGGCCGACAGCGCATGCCGCACCGAGGTGCACTTGTGCACGATGACGAGGCCCTTGGACTTGAAGAGCTCGGTGATCGGCTCCGGCTGCAGCCCGGCGGTTTCGACGATGCGCACGCCGCTGTCGACGATGGCCCGTGCATAGTCTTCGTACGGCGGCGGCGACGCCGAGGGCAGGATCGTGAGGTTGACCGCGAACGGCGCGTCGGTCATCGTGCGGCAGCGGCGCACTTCCTCCAGCAGGGCCTCGGGGCTGGGTTGCGTGAGCGCCGTCAGGGTGCCGAGGCCGCCCGCGTTGGAGACGGCAGCCGCGAGTTCGGCGCGGCCGACCCACATCATGCCGCCCTGGATGATCGGGTAGCGGATCTGCAGCAGTTCGGTGATGCGGGTCTTCATGGGCGGTTCGCCTTCACCTGGTGGATCGCGCCGCCCTGGCTCAATGCGTCGGCCCGCGCGCAGGCGTCCATCCACTGACCGGTCGGCATCTGCATGGTGGCCGCGCGCATGCCCGACTTGACGGCGCAAACCGAATGCGTAGGAAAGGCGGCGATGGCCGCGGCCATGGCACGGGCGCGCGCCACCACAGCGGCATCGTCGACCACTTCAGTCGCGATGCCCAGGCGCAGCAGGTCGGCCGCGCCGACGCGGTCGCCCATGAGGCACACGCGGGCCGCGACCGCTTCACTGTGGCGCAGCGCCAGCCAGGCCGCGTTGCGCGGCGCGGCCATGCCGATGCCGATCTCGCCCACCTGGAGGAAGGCGCCTTCGCCGCTCACCATCAGGTCGCCGGCCAGCGCGAGCGCGGCGCCGGCATTGATCGCGTAGCGCTCGAGCGCGACGATCAGCACCTTGCGGCTCGCGAGCAGCTGGTTGTGCACCGCCTCCCAGAGCGCAGGGAAGCCGGCCTTCCAGTCGGGCGCCGGATCGACGCCGAAGGCCTTGACGTCCAGGCCCGAACAGAACACGCCATCGGCGCCTCGCAGCACCACGGCACGCACGGTGTCGTCCTCGGCGAGGCGCTCGAGCGCGGCGTGCAGGGCAGCGGCGAGCGTGCCGTCGATGGCGTTCTTGCGCTCGGGGCGGTGGAAGATCAGTTCCGCCCATCCGTCATGGACGTCGAGAAGCACGGCAGACATGAGAAGAGTCCTTTGCTGGGGAAATGGAGTGGCGCGGGCAGCTCAGTGGCCGACCGCGCCGGCGGCCTTCAGGCGCGCGATGTCGGCTTCGGCATAGCCCGCCTGCGCGAGCAGTTCGTCGGTGTGCTGGCCCAGGCGCGGCACCGCGGGCACCTGCCTGCCCCGCGGTGCACCTTCGAAGCGGAACGGCAGGCCGGGCAACTGCACTTCGCCACCCTGCCCGTCGTCGATGGTCTCGAAGACGCCGCTGGCCTGCACGTCGGCGCTCGCGAGCACCTGCGGGTAGTTGCGCACCACGCCCACGACGACGCCATGCCGCTCGAGCAGCGCACGCGCTTCTTCGCCGGTGAAGACGCCGAGCGCAGCGCTCAGCACCTCCATCAGCGCCGCGCGGTTGCGCACGCGGTCGTTGTTGGTGGCAAAGGCCTCGGCACCGGCGAGCGCGGGCTGGCCGATGGCCTTGCACAGCCGCTGCCAGTGGTCGTCGAGGTAGGCGGAAATAACGATGTGGCCGTCGCGCACGGTGATGAGGTCGGCGGCCGGCGCAACGAGCGGCTGCGCATTGCCCGCGCGCTCGGGCAGCTTGCCCGTGCACTGGTATTCGGCCCAGATCTGGGCCTGCATCGAGATGGCCACCGCGAGCAGCGAGGTCTCGATGGTGTCGCCGCGGCCCGTGCGCGCATGCCGGAACAGCGCCGCGAGGATCGCATTGGCCGTGCTGTTCGCCGTCGAGACGTCGGCCACCGGAAAGCCGGCTTTCAGCGGGGTGCCGCCGCGCTCGCCGGTGATCGACATCATGCCGCTCTCGGCCTGCGCGGCGATGTCGAGGCCCGGCCGCTCGCGCGACGGGCCCGCCGCGCCGAAACCCGAGACCGACACGTAGATCAGGCCGGGCTTGGCCGCGCGCAGCGTGGCGGCGTCCAGCCCGAGCGACTGCATCACCCCGGCACGCGCGTTCTGCACCACCACGTCGGCCTGCAGCGCAAGATCGCGTGCGACCGCCAGGCCTTCGGGCTGGCGCATGTCGACCACGATCGAACGCTTGCCGCGGTTGTAGGCCATGAAGAGGCCGCTGCGGCCCTTGGTCGAGGCGCTCACGCCGAAACGGCGGCCGTTGTCGCCGTTGGGGCTTTCGATCTTGGTGACGCTCGCGCCCAGGTCGGCCAGGATCTGCGTGGCACCCGGGCCGGCGATGAACTGGCCGAACTCCACCACCTTGACGCCCGCGAGCGGCAGGTCGTCGTGCGCGGCTTGCTGCGGATCGTTCATTGGCCCGCCTTGATGCCGGCGCTCTTGGCGACGGCGGTCCAGCGCTGCATCTCGGCCGCGAGCATCTTGCCGAATTCGTCGGCGCTGCCACCGGCCGGGCTCATGCCGAGGCCGTGCACGGCATCTGCGAATTCCTTGCTCCGGAGCGTGCGGTTGGCCGCTGCATTGAGCTTCTCCAGCACGGCGGGCGGCGTCTTGGCCGGGGCCATCAGCCCGAGGAAGCTGGCCGCGTCGAGGTCCTTGACGCCGGCCTCGCGGGCGGTGGGCACGCCGGGCAGGCCCGGCGGGCGCTCCGTGCCCGGCGTGACGATGCCGCTGAGCTTGCCTTCGCGGATCATGGTGCTGGTGATGCCTGCGACGTCGAACATCAGCGGCACGTCGCCCGCCATCACCGCCTGCGCCGCGCCGGCCGAGCCCTTGTAGGGCACATGCTCGAGCCGCAGCTTGTAGCGCTGCGCGAGCAGTTCGCCCCACAGCTGCGTGAGCGAGCCCGCCCCCGGGCTCGAATAGAGCACCGGGTTGCTCTGGTTGCGGATCCACGCGATGAGCGACGGCAGGTCCTTGGCCGGCACCTTGGGGTTGGCCGCAACCAGGATCGGCATCCACGCCGCGTTGACCACGGGCGCGAGGTCGCGCAGCGGCTCGTACGGCGCCTTGATGCCCGTGGCGCTGTTGGTGACGAACTGCGCCGCGACCAGCACGAGGCTGTAGCCGTCGGCGGGCTGGCTCGCCACGAAAGCGGTGCCGATGGTGCTCGAGGCGCCGGGCTTGTTCTCGACGATGACGGGCTGCCCGAGCTCGGCCGAGATGCCCTTGCCCACGAGCCGTGCCACCGCGTCGGTGGGGCCGCCGGGCGTGTAGGGCACCACGATCCGGATCGGCCGGTTCGGATAGTCGCCCTGTGCCTGCGCACCGGGAATGAGCGCGAGCGTGGTCAGCAGGGTCGCAAACAGCTTCTTCATGTCTTGTCTCCTTCGTTGTTTGTTCAAGGATGGCGCGCCGGATCAGCTCGCCGCGCGCCGGCGCGGCGCGGGCTTCGGCGGCGGCTCGGGGGCTTCCGGCGCGTCATGTGCCGCGAGTCGCGCATGCACTTGCAACGAGACCGGCGCGGCGATGGCGCCGCTCACCATGTCGATCAGGTTCTCGATCGCGCGCTGCAGGTCGAAGCCCAGCTGGCGCTTGCTTCGCCGCGTGCTGATGCGCTCGAAGTCGGCCAGGCTGAACATGACGAAGCTGACGCCCGCCAGGTAGCGCTGGCGCAGCAGCAGCTCGGGCATGTCTGGCAGCACACGCTGCAGCAGCTCGTGGATGCGGCGGAAACCGCGGTCTTCCTCTTCGCGCGTGGACGCGGCGAGGTCGATGTCGGGATGCACCTGCGCCGCAGCCAGGAAGCGGTTGTAGGTGTTGCCGCGGCTTGTCATCAGCCTGGAGGCGAGCGGCCACACGATCGCCTCGACCAGCCCGCGCAGCTCGCCGTGGCGCTCGCTGCTGTAGAGCTGGTCGATGTAGTCGTTGCGCAGCGCGTTGACCTCGCCCATGCCACTTTGCAGGATGGCCTGGATCAGCGCTTCCTTCGAACCGAAGTGGTAGTGCAGCGCCGAGTTGTTGCGCTGGCCCGCCTCGCGGGCGATCTCGCGCATCGACACGGCATCGATGCCCTTTTCGGCAAACAGGCGCTGCGCGGTCAGAAGCAGCACGTCGGCGCTGTCGGCGCTGCTGCGCGGCGCGGCGGCCAGCTTACGCCTGTCCTTGCCGGCGGGCGGGGGAGTGGGGGTGGTGTCGGCCATGTGGCGGATTCTGGAACCTTGCATTTGTTAAGTCAAGTGCTTTACCGACAATAAAGCATCTGATTTAATCCGGTCGATACAAACAACCCGGACGAACCCATCCCATGACCGAAGCCACTGCCCTCGCTCCCCGCCCTGCGGCCGCCCACGGCACCCACGAGGTGTTCAACCAGCCCGCGCCCTATGGCGGCTACAACCTGCTGGCGCGCGACCATGCGCTGCGCGAAAGCCTCGAGCGCGAAGGCGCTGCGTGGGCCGCGCCGCGGCTCGATGCGCTGGCCGCCGAACTGGCCGACCCCGAGGTGATCCGCCACGGCTACCTGGCCAACCGCCACGTGCCCGAACTGCACACGCACGACAACTACGGCCACCGCATCAACGAGGTTCACCTGCACCATTCGTGGCACGAGCTCATGCGCCTGGCGCGCCGGCACGAGGTCCATTCGCTGCCGTGGCGCCAGCCGCAGGCCGGCAGCCATGTGGCGCGCGCGGCCTCGAGCATGCTGATGGCGCAGGTCGAAAGCGGCACGCTATGCCCGCTGCACATGACCTATGCGGGCGTGCCGGTGCTGCGCAACAACCCCGCGCTGAGCGCGCAGTGGGAGCCGTTGCTCACGTCGACCGGCTATGACCCGCGCTACCGCCCTTCGGCCGAAAAGAGCAGCGCCCTCATCGGCATGGCCATGACGGAGAAGCAAGGCGGCTCCGACCTGCGCGCGAACACCACGGTGGCGCGTGCCACCCAGGAGCCCGGGGTGTACGAACTCACCGGCCACAAGTGGTTCTTCTCGGCACCGATGGTCGACTGCTTCCTGACGGTGGCACACACCGAAGGCGCGCCGGGCAGCATCTCGTGCTTCCTGGTGCCTTTCTGGCTGCCCGACGGCACGCGCAACCGCTTCTCGATCATGCGGCTCAAGGACAAGCTCGGAAACCGCTCCAACCCTTCGAGCGAGATCGAATACAACGGCACGCTCGCCTGGCGCGTGGGCGACGAGGGCAAGGGCATCCGCACGATCATCGAGATGGTCAGCCTCACGCGGCTGGGCTGCGCATCGATCTCGGCGGGCATCATGCGCCAGACGCTCTTCAGGGCGCTGCACCACACGCAGCAGCGATCGGCCTTCGGCGCCAAGCTGGTCGACAAGCCGTTGATGAGCAATGTGCTGGCCGACCTGGCGCTGGAGTCGGAAGCCGCCACCGCCCTGCTCATGCGCCTGGCCGGCAGCATCGACCGGGCGGCCACCGACGACAACGAAGCGCGCTTCTTGCGCGTGGTCACCGCCATCGCCAAGTACTGGCTCGCCAAGCGCGCGAGCGCCAATGCCTTCGAGGCGCTGGAATGCCACGGCGGCTTCGGCTACATCGAAGATTCGATGATGCCGCGCTTCTACCGCGAGGCCCCGGTGCAGAGCGTGTGGGAAGGCAGCGGCAACGTGATCTGCCTCGACGTGCTGCGCGCGGTCGACCGCGATCCCGAGGCGCTGCGGCCGGTTCTGCAGGAAATCGAGCTTGCGCGCGGCATGAACCCACACCTCGATGTGACCATCGCATGGCTGCGCGATGCAGCGTTCCGCCGCGAGCGCATGGACGGCATTGCGCGGCGCCTGGTCGAGAAGATGGCGCTCGCGCTGCAGGCCTCGCTGCTGCTGCGCTTCAGCCCGGCCTATGTGGCCGAGGCGTTCTGCGCCTCACGACTCGGCGGCGACTGGGGCTTCGCCTTCGGCACGCTCGCGCCCGAAGTCGAATTCAAGAAGATCGTCGAGCGCGCCTGGGCCGCCTGAGGGCTTGGGGTGGCAGCCAACGGAATCAATGGTAAAAATTCCGGAGAATAGCCGCTGCCCCACCCCCCTGGAGAACGCCTTGCGCATAGCCACCTGGAACGTCAATTCCCTCACCGCCCGCCTGCAGCACGTGCTCGACTGGCTGATCGCCAACCCTGTGGACGTGCTGTGCCTGCAGGAACTCAAGATGAGCGACGACAAGTTTCCGCTCGACGTGCTCAAGTCGGCCGGCTACGACTGCGCGGTGTTCGGCCAGAAGACCTACAACGGCGTCGCTATCCTGAGCCTGATGCCGATGGGCGACGTGGTGAAGAACATCGGCGGCTTCACCGACGACCAGTCGCGCGTGATCGCGGCCACGGTGCAGACGCCGACCGGTCCGCTGCGCGTGGTGAACGGCTACTTCGTCAACGGGCAGGCGCCGGGGACCGAAAAGTTCGCCTACAAGATGGGCTGGCTGCGCGCGCTGCGCGAATGGCTGCGCGAAGAGATGGCCGCGCACCCGAACCTGGTGCTGCTCGGCGACTTCAACGTCACGCCCGAAGACCGCGACAGCTACGACCCGGTGGGCCTGAAGGAAACCATCCACCACACGACCGAAGAACGCGAAGAGTTCAAGGCGCTGCTGGCGCTGGGCCTGGTCGACAGCTTCCGGCTCTTCGAGCAACCCGAAAAAAGCTATTCGTGGTGGGACTACCGGATGCTCGGCTACCAGAAGAACCGCGGACTGCGCATCGACCACATTCTGGTGAGCGAGCCGCTGGTGCCGCGCGCACGGGGCTGCGTCATCGATCGTGTGCCGCGCAAGTGGGAGAAGCCCAGCGACCATGCGCCGGTGGTGCTCGAACTCGACCAGGGAGTGCCGGCGCCATGACCATCCGTCTGCTCGCAGTCGCCGCCGTGCTGCTGACGCTCGCCGGCTGCTCGGTGCTCAAGCCATCCGACACCAAGTCCGGCGACGACGGGAAACCGGGCGCTTCGGCCTCCGACGATCTGCCCGGCGCGCGCAGCGACGTGCCGACGGTGCGCCTGATCACCGCGCAGACACCGGTCGTGCGGGCCTACCGCAAGACCGGCGCGCGCAAGATCTACAACACGTACGCCAAGCGCATCTACAAGGGCAAGATTCCGCCGCTGGTCTATGCGGTGGTGGTGGTCGAGACCGACCTCGACGCCGAGGGCAACGTGAGGAACGTGACCTTCAGCCGCGTGCCCAGCCACGCGCCCGAAGTGCCGCCGATGATCGCGAAACTCATCAAGGGCGCCTCGCCGCTGCCGAGCCCGGGGCGCCTGGGCGGCCACACCTACGTCGACACCTGGCTCTGGGACAAGAGCGGCAACTTCCAGCTCGACTCGCTGACGCTGGGGCAGCGCAGCCGGTAGGCTCGCTCCCCTTGCGGGGGCTATTCGATCCCGAGTTCCTGGATCTTGCGCGTGATCGTGTTGCGGCCGATGCCGAGCTTCTGGGCGGCCTCGATGCGCCGGCCGCGGGTGCTGGCCAGCGCCGCGAGGATCAGGCGCGATTCGAAGCGGCGCGAGAGCACGTCCCAGACGTCAGTGCGCCCGGCCGCAAGCAGCGCCTGGGCTTCCGTCTCCAGGCCGCTCTCCCAGTTGCTCGCAACGACCGGGACTTCGGCGACGAGGGTCTCGGACGCGGCGGCCATGGGCGCGGAAAACTCGCGATCGCCGCCCGGCGATGCAAGCGGTGCTGCATGCAGCGGCGCGGCAGCAGCAGCAGCAGCAGCAACAGACACTTCGGCCGCGGCAGGCGCGACGGCCATGATCTCGGGCGGCAGGTCCTTGGTCTCGATGAGTTGCGCCGGCGCCATCACGGTGAGCCAGTGGCAGATGTTCTCGAGCTGGCGCACGTTGCCGGGGAAGCCGAAGGTCGCGAGCTTGGCCAGCGCAGCCTCGGAAATGCGCTTGGGCTCGACACCGAGCTGGCGCGCACTCACCTGCAGGAAGTGGCGCGTGAGGGCCGGCACGTCCTCGCCGCGTTCGCGCAGCGCCGGCAGGCGCAGCCGGATCACGTTGAGGCGGTGAAACAGGTCTTCGCGGAAGCCGCCGAGCTTGACGCGCTGCTCCAGGTCCTGGTGCGTGGCCGCAATGACGCGCACGTTGGCCTTCACCGAGTTGTGGCCGCCGACACGGTAGAAGTGCCCGTCGCTGAGCACGCGCAGCAGGCGCGTCTGCAGGTCGAACGGCATGTCGCCGATCTCGTCGAGGAAGAGCGTGCCGCCCTCGGCCTGCTCGAAGCGCCCTCGCCGCATGGTCTGCGCGCCGGTGAAGGCACCGCGCTCGTGGCCGAACAGCTCGCTCTCCAGCAGGTCCTTCGGGATGGCCGCGGTGTTGATGGCCACGAAGGGCCCGTTGGCGCGCGGCGAATGCTTGTGCAGCGCGCGCGCGACGAGCTCCTTGCCCGAGCCCGATTCGCCGGTGATGAGCACCGTGACGTTGCTCTGCGAGAGCCGGCCGATGGCGCGGAACACGTCCTGCATGGCGGGCGCCTGGCCCAGCATCTCGGGCGCGGCAGCCATGCGCTCCTCGGCCACTTCCTCGCGCTGGCTCTCGTCGACCGCGCGGCGGATCAGCTCGACGGCGCGCGGCAGGTCGAAGGGCTTGGGCAGGTATTCGAAGGCGCCGCCCTGGAACGCCGAGACGGCGCTGTCGAGGTCGGAGAACGCCGTCATGATGATGACCGGCAGGCCCGGATGCTTGGCCTTGATCTTGTCGAGCAGGTCGAGGCCCGAGCCGCCGGGCATGCGGATGTCGCTCACCAGGACCTGCGGCCCCTGCTGCTCGTCGCCGCCGGCCTGCTCGAGGGCCGCCAGCACCTCGCGCGCGCTGGTGAAGCTGCGCGTCGGCAGGTCTTCGCGCAACAGAGCCTTCTCCAGCACGAAGCGGATCGATTGGTCGTCATCAACTATCCAGATCGGCTTCATGCATCTCCTTGTGGGCCGGTGGCTGCTAGGGCAGCGGGATCAGTATCTTGAAATCGGTTCGGCCCGGGACACTGTCGCACTCGATCACGCCGTGATGCTGTTGCACGAAAGTTTGCGCCAGCGTCAATCCAAGCCCGGTTCCGCCTTCCCTGCCCGATACGAGCGGATAGAAGATGCGGTCCTTGATCGCGTCCGGCACACCCGGTCCATTGTCGATGACATGCAATTCCAGTGCCAATCGATACCACTGCTTGTTGAATATCACCTGCCGGGCAATGCGCGTCTTGAAAGTGATCTGCGCGTCGCCCGCCGCGCGACGCTCGGCGAGCGCCTGCGCCGCGTTGTGCGCGATGTTGAGCGTGGCCTGGATCAGCTGTTCGCGATCGCCGCGGAACTCGGGAATCGAGACGTCGAAGTCGCGCTCGATGTGCAGGTCGCGCGGGAACTCCGCCAGGATCACGGAGCGCACGCGCTCGCAGACCTCGTGGATGTTGACGTCGCCCACGACGTGCGGACGCCGGTGCGGCGCCAGCAGGCGGTCAACCAGGGTCTGCAGCCGGTCGGCCTCATGGATGATGACGTTGGTGTATTCGATGAGGTCGCGCGACTCGACCTCCATCTGCAGCAGCTGCGCCGCGCCGCGGATGCCGCCGAGCGGGTTCTTGATCTCGTGCGCGAGGTTGCGGATGAGTTCCTTGTTGGCCTGCGCCTGGTCGAGCAGGCGCTCTTCGCGGTCTTGCCGCACCTGCTGCTCGAGTGGCGACATCTCTATGATCAGCTCGCCGGCCTTGTCGCCCTGTGCCAGCGTGACCTGCACCGGCATCAGCTCGTGGTTGACCCGGCGCAGGAAGGCCTCGTAACGCAGCGTGGCGAAGTCGTTGCTGCGCGCGCCGTCGATGGCGGTGCGCAGCACCTGCGGCTCGTGGAAGCAGGCGCCGAACTGCGAGCCTTCGAGCGTGCGGCGCGAAGTGCCCAGCGCGTCTTCGAGCGCGGCGTTGGCGAACAGCACCGACCCCTTGGTGCTGACCACGGCGATCAGCGTGGAGAGCAGGTCGAAGGACTGGAAGCGCGGTGTGGCGCTGGCCGCCTTCTTCCCGAACACCATGGCTACGGCCTGGCCGGCAAGCGGCCGAGCTCGCGGCGGATGCCCGCGATGTCGCTCTCGTTGCGCGCGAGTTCGGCCTTCATCTCGGCCACGCGGTCGAGGTACTTCTGGTAGTTGCGGCCTTCGCTGCCCTGTTTTTCGGGCTGGCCGTTGTTGTACTCGCGCTGCAGCTCGGCCTGGCGCGCCTCGGCCTTGCGGAGTTCGGTCTCGAGCACTGAACGGGCCTCGCCGTCGCGCGCACGCTGGTCGACGCCTTCGACCCGCGGGCTGCCGGCGGGCGAGCGCGAGGCCGACGGCGCCGGGCTGCCGCTGGCGGCGCCAGTGCCCGAAGCGCTGGCGCCCGATGGCCGGGTGCCTTGCACGATGGTGACGTTGCCGCCTTCGATGACCTTGCAGCCCTTCTGCTGCGCGATCGTCGCGTTGTTGGTGTATTCGTTCCCGCAGCGCCACACGCGCTCTTGCGAGAGCGCGGGCAAGGCAGCGAGCGAACCGGCCAGAAAGATCAGTGAGGCAAGCTTCATGGAGGGGCGTAAGTGGCGGAATCGGGCATTTTCGTGCAATTCGACACGATCGATGATGCGATGTTCCCGGCCCAGAAAAAAGGACGGCCGCAGCCGTCCTTTTGGTTGTGTCGCGCCCGCGAGGGCTGGCGATCAGAGCGAATAGTACATGTCGAACTCGACCGGATGGGTCGCCATGCGGAAGCGCGTGACTTCCTGCATCTTCAGCTCGATGTAGGCATCGATGTAGGCATCGGTGAACACGCCGCCCTTGGTCAGGAACGCACGGTCCTTGTCGAGGTACTCGAGCGCCTGGTCCAGGCTGTGGCAGACGGTCGGGATCAGCGCGTCTTCTTCGGGCGGCAGGTGGTACAGGTCCTTGCTGGCGGCTTCGCCCGGATGGATCTTGTTCTCGACGCCGTCGAGGCCCGCCATCAGCAGCGCGGCAAAACCGAGGTACGGGTTCATCAGCGGATCGGGGAAGCGCGCCTCGACGCGGCGGCCCTTCGGGTTCGACACGAACGGAATGCGGATCGAGGCCGAGCGATTCTTGGCCGAATAGGCCAGCTTCACCGGCGCTTCGAAGCCGGGCACCAGGCGCTTGTAGCTGTTGGTGCCGGGGTTCGTGATGGCGTTCAGCGCACGGGCGTGCTTGATGATGCCGCCGATGTAGTGCAGCGCGAAGTCCGAGAGGCCCGCATAGCCGTCGCCGGCGAACAGGTTCTTGCCGTCCTTCCAGACCGACTGGTGCACGTGCATGCCCGAGCCGTTGTCGCCGACGATGGGCTTGGGCATGAAGGTGGCGGTCTTGCCGTAGGCGTGGGCCACGTTGTGGATCACGTACTTCTGCAGCTGTACCCAGTCGGCGCGCTGGATCAGCGTGCTGAACTTGGTGCCGAGCTCCATCTGGCCGGCGTTGGCCACTTCATGGTGATGCACCTCGACCGGGATGCCGAGCGATTCGAGCACCAGGCACATTTCGGAGCGCATGTCCTGGAAGCTGTCGACCGGAGGCACCGGGAAGTAGCCGCCCTTGACCGCCGGGCGATGGCCGGTGTTGCCGTGCTCGTATTCCTTGTCAGTGTTCCACGAGGCTTCTTCGGAGTCGATCTTGACGAAGCAGCCCGACATGTCGTTCTTCCAGCGCACGCTGTCGAACACGAAGAATTCCGGCTCCGGACCGAAGAAAGCGGTGTCGCCCAGGCCCGACGCCTTCATGTAGGCCTCGGCGCGCTTGGCGAGCGAACGCGGGTCGCGCTCGTAGGGCTTGCCGTCGGTCGGGTCGATCACGTCGCAGGTCAGGATCAGCGTCGTCTCTTCGAAGAACGGATCGATGTTGGCGGTGTTGGGGTCGGGCATGAGCTGCATGTCCGAGGCTTCGATGCCCTTCCAACCGGCGATGGACGAACCGTCGAACGCGTGGCCCGAAGTGAATTTGTCTTCATCGAAGTGCGACACGGGCACGGTCACGTGCTGCTCCTTGCCGCGGGTGTCGGTGAAGCGGAAGTCGACGAACTTGACCTCGTTTTCCTTCACGAGCTTGAGTACGTCGGCGACGGTCTTTGCCATCAGTTTCTCCTGGTTGGATGGGTGGTTGGAATGACAGGGTCGGGGAATGCAGGTTCTGTGCCATTGTCGCCCCGTCTTGGGGAGGCTCCGGGCACGGCGACCGCCCCCAAATGATGAAGATGATTCACCAAACTGGTGCAAACGAGATCAGCGCACCAATTCTGGGCCCAACTTCGCTTCAAAGGCGTGCAACCCTTCAATCAGCTGGGCATAGGCGGCATCGAGCTGCAGCGGATCGCCCTTGACGCCGAGTTCGATGTGCCGCCCGTATTTTGGATGGTCGACGCTCGGCAGGCTGAACACCTTGACGCCGGCATGCGCCGCCTCGACGGCCAGCATCAGTGGCGTGAGCGTGGCTTCCATGGCGCCGAAGACGATGACCGACTTCTCGGCCGACTGGCCGGTCGTGAACAGGTCGGCGTAGCGGCTCTCGAGCACCGATTCGATCATCGGCCACGCCATGACGGGAAAGCCCGGGACGAAATGCACATGCTCGACGCTGAAGCCCGGGATCTTGTTGTACGGGTTCCGGATGATCGTCGCGCCCTGAGGAAACACGCCCATGTTGAGGCGGTGGATGTTGTCGGGCCGGTCGGGCTCGTAGACCGTGCCCTGCTCGCGCGCGGTGTCCTGCATGCGTTCGCGGATCAGCGCCTCGGCCTCGGGATGCAGTTCGAGCGGCCGCCCGAGTGCCTGGGCGGCGCACTGCCGTGTGTGGTCGTCGGGCGTGGCACCGATGCCACCGGTCGAAAAGACGACATCGCCCGAGGCGAAGGCACGCGCCAGCGCCGCCGTGATGCGCGCGGGCACATCGCCTACGTACTCGGCCCAGCCGAGCTGAAGGCCACGGGCGGCCAGCAGCTCAATGACCTTGGGCATGTGCTTGTCGGCACGCTTGCCAGAAAGGATCTCGTCACCGACGACGATCAGGCCAAAAGCGCGGGTCATGGGGATTTCCATTGAGAAAGAACGGCCCGGTCGGCCTCGTCCGCAGAAGGGTTTGCGCCGGCCAGCGTCGCCGCGGCCTCGCGCTGCGCGCGCAGTTTCGCGAGCGCGTCGAGGCAGTAGTGGGCGAACCAGAGCGCGGAAAACGCGAACACCAGCGTGTAGATCCAGATCGCGAGCGGCACCAGCACGAAGAAAGCGGCGGCGAAGAGCAGGCCCGAGGCCCAGACGATGCTCGGTGCCGCGCCGAGGTAGCCGCAGAACACGCCGATGCACAGCAGCGGCACCCGGTGCGTGCGCAGCAGCGTGGCGCGCTCCTCGGGGCTGGCGTGGTCCGCCAGCGCATCGAAGCTCATCACGCGGTAGGTGAGCCAGCCCCAGATCAGCGGCGGCAATATCAGCACCAGCGGCGGAATGAGCCAGAGCGGCATGGACACCACGAGCGCCAGCAGCGCCAGCACGGTGACGCCGAGTGAGCGCGCCACGCTGCCGATGAACGAGGCGCCCTTCTTGCGCTCGAGCACCGGGAAGCGGCGGTTCGCCACCAGCGTGGTGAGCGGCGGGGCCATGAGGCCCGCCACCACGATCAGCGAGACCACCACGATCAGCGGCGTGGCCGCAAAGACCACCACCATCGGCGCGAGCACCGAGGTGACGTCGCTCGAGAACAGCCGGCCGATCCAGCTCCAGAAGCTCGACAACAGCGGCCAGGCATCGAGCGCCTCGCGCGTCCATGCCACAGCCGCGTCCCAGAAGAAATAGCCGAAGCCCGCGGCCAGCAGCACCATGAGGGCCAGCGGCAACAGCGACAGCACGATCACGCGCGGCAGCATGCAATAGGCGACCGCGCGCCAGAAGGAGTCGATGAGCAGGCGCATTGGGTGGGAAGGATAACCGCCCCGGGAGGCGCCGAGGCTCAGTGCCGGCCGACCAGGCGCTTCAGGCCGAGCCATTGCTGCGACCAGAAGCCCTGGCCGTAATCGCGCAGGCGTCCGTCGGCGCCGGGCTCGACCTGGTCGCGGATGCCGGTCGGGTCGTAGCGGTTCTCGAAGTTCGCGGTGCCGAACAGCAGGTCCCAGCACGGCAGCAGCACGCCGAAGTTGCAGCCGCCCAGCGTGTGGGCGCCGCGCGATTCGTGGCCCAGGCCGATGCTGTGGTGCAGGCGGTGGAAGCGCGGGCTGATCCAGAGCCGCTCGCCCACGGCACCGAAGCCGAGCCGGAGATTGGCATGCTGCAGGCTCTCGCTGAGCTGGGTGAAGGCCACGAAGGCGATGAACTGGCCCGGCGCCACGCCGATCAGCTGTGCGACCAGCACGATCAGCGTGCCGTGCAATACGTCGTCGAGCAGGTGGTTGCGGTCGTCGCTCCACATGGTCATCTGGCGCTGCGAATGGTGCAGCGAATGCAGGCCCCACCACCACCTGAAGCGGTGCTGGCCGCGGTGGATCCAATAGCCGACGAAATCGAGCACCACGAGGTAGACCACGAACGCGACCAGCGGCACGTCGGTCACGCCGGGCCAGAGCCCGTCGAGGTGCAGGGTGCCCCAGCCCGCGGCGCGCAGGCTGCCGAGGGCGTCGTCGAAGACGGGCTCGAGCGTGAAGAACATCGCAAGCCGGAACAGGCCCAGCCGGTGGATCAGCGTGTAGAGGATGTCGGTGCGGATCGCGCGGCGATCGGCCACCGGCTCGACTGCGCGCCAGCGCTGCAGCGGCCCGATGACGGCGAGCAGCACCAGCACCTGGATCAGGCCGACCAGCAGCCAGCCGGTGGCGTCGAACGCGTCCTCGGTCCAGCCGCCGAAGCCGGCCGCATACACCAGCGGCTGGACCAGTGTTTCGAAGAACCAGCCCTGCAGCGCGGAAAAGGCATCGGTGAACCCGTCGATCATCTCGGCCTGTTCAAGGATGCGATGCGATCCAGTCGCGGTACTGGGGATGCTGGCGCAGTGTTTCGAAGCAGAAGCCCTCCGCCTTCAGGCCCACGATCAGTGGCTCGAGATTGGCCGGCGCCCAGGGGTCCTTGCGCGACCAGATGCCCAGGTGCGCGAGCAGGATGTCGCCGGGGCGGATGCTGCCGAGCGCCTGCTTCAGAAGTTTCTCGTTGCTGAACTTCTCGCTCGGCAGCTCGTCGCCGAGGAACCCGGCCGGCGACCATCCCACGTGAGCGAAGCCGCAGGCCTTGGTGGCCGCGAGCAGCCGCGCAGAGGTCTTGCCGCCGGGCGCGCGGAACAGCGGCAGGGGCTTTTTGCCGGTGACGAGTGCGAGGCGCTCCGAGGCCTTGGCGATGTCGGCGCAGTATTCGGCGACGCTCCAGGTGAATTCGCGCCCCGCCAACGCACCGGCCGATGGCTTGATGCGAAAGCGCGGTTCGGCGCCCTCGAGGTCGGCGCGCCAGTAGGCATGGTCGTAGGTGTGCGATGCGAACTCGTGGCCTTCGGCCGCGCGCGCCTTCCACCAGGGCGCCCAGTGCCGGTCGAGGCTGTCGCCGCCGTCCAGCGTGCGCTCGGCGGCGCCGAAAAAGGTCACGCGCACGTCGTGGCGCCGGAGCACGTCGGCCACGAGCTCGGCCACGCCCATGTGGCCGGTGTCGAAGGTCAGGTAGAGGGGTTTTGCGCAGGCGCCCCCGGTGCCGGCCGCTGCCGCCAGCGTGGTGCCGAAGGCGGCCGCGACCCCCATGGCGGCGGCCAGCCCGCGCAACGCATGCCGGCGCGCCGGCTCAGGTCCTCTTCGCATGGTCCAGGGTCCAGACGCCGTGCGGGGAACGGCCGACGTTGATCTGACGCACGACCTTCTGGCTCGCAAGGTCGACCACGCTGAGCTTCTTGGCCCAGCGCGAGGTGACGTACAGCGTCTTGCCGTCGGCGGACACATCCATGCAGTCGGGGCCGCCGGGCACGGCATAGATCGCCGTGACCTTCAGCGTCGCCAGGTCGATGCGGCTGATGGAGTTGGCGACGCGGTTGCTCACGAACACGCTCTTGCCGTCGCCGGCCGCGCGGAACGCGTGGGCGCCCTTGCCCGTCGGAATCTGGCCGACCAACTTTGGCTGGGGGCCGGCCACATCGAACACCTGCACGCCATCGCTGCCGGTCAGGCCGACGAGCAGCGTCTGGTCGTTGTGCGCGCCGTACACGTCCGCCGGCATCGGGCCCGTCGCGATGCGCCAGCGGATGGTCTGCGTCGGCAGGTCGACGGCGATGAGTTCGTCGCTGTCCTGCATCGTGACGTAGGCGACGGTGCTGGTCCGGTCGATCCAGATGTGGCTCGGCGTCTTGCCCGTGGCAATGCGCTTGGCGAGCTTCAGGTCGTGGCCGTCCCAGTGGTAGACGTCGACGTGGTTCAGCCGGTTGGCCGCGGTGACGAACCACTTCATGTCGCGCGAGAACTGGAGGTGGTACGGATCGATGATGCCGTACACCACGCGCTGGACCTCGGCGGTGCGCGGGTTCACGAAAGTCAGGGAGTCGCCGGCCGAGTTGGCCACGATCACCGACTTCTCGTCCGGCGTCATGTAGATGTGGTGCGGCTCCTTGCCGGTCGGAATGCGCAGCTTCTCGGTCCAGTCGACCGGGCTGATCACGCTCACGCTGGCATCGAGCGAATTGAGCACGAAGATCGGCGGCGGCGGCTCCGATGGCCCGGCGCTGGCGGCGGCGGGCGCCATCAGGGCGGCCGCGCAGCTCAGCAAGGCGTACAAAAGAACAAGGGCCGCGGCGCGGCCGGGCTGGCGGGCAGGAAGACGCAAGTGAAATTCCGGAGAAGTGCTTCGGATGGTAACGATCGTATGCGCCCGCCGGCTGACCGCCGGCACAGGAAATCGCCGCTTATTTGGCGGGCGCGCGCAGCGCGGCGACCTCGGCCGCATCAAGCCAGCGCCACTGCCCGGGCGCCAGATCGTCAGGCAGCGCCACCGTGCCGATGCGCGAACGGTGCAGCGCCTCGACCCGGTTGCCCACCGCGGCCAGCATGCGCTTGACCTGGTGGTACTTGCCTTCGGTGAGCGTCAGCCGCAGGTGCAGCGGGGCGTCGGATTCGCAGGCGGCGGCGCGCACCGGCTTTGGATCGTCGTCGAGCACCACGCCGGCCAGCAGGCGCGCGATCTGCGCCGCGTCCACCGGGTGCTTGGCGGTCACTTCGTAGACCTTCGGCACATGGTGCTTCGGCGAGCCCATGCGGTGGATGAACTGGCCGTCGTCGGTCAACAGCAGCAGGCCGGTCGTGTCCTGGTCGAGCCGTCCGATCGCCTGCACGCCCTGCACCGCCGCCTTGTTGGGCCGCAGCCGCAGCGGCGATGGCAGCAGCGTGTAGATGCTCGGGTAGGTCGACGGCTTCTGCGAGCACTCGGTGCCGGCCGGCTTGTGCAGCATCAGGTAGGCCTTGTCGTGGTACGCCCATTCGGTGCCCTGCACCGTGAACCGCAGGCCTTCCGGTTCCAGGTCGGCGGCAGGGTCGTCGACCACCGCGCCGGCAATGGTGACGAAGCCTTGCTGGACCAGCCCCGCGCAGACGCGCCGCGTGCCGAAACCCTGGGTGTAGAGGATGTCTTGCAGGTGCATCAGTACCCTGCCGCCAGGCCCGTGTTGCGGCGCGGATCGTTGGCGCCGTAGAAGCGGTTGTTGCCGACGGGCTTGCCGCCGAGCGACGGCGCGCCCACGATGATCGCCGCCATGTGGTTGGCGGGCTGCGGCACGCCCAGGTTGTGGCCCATGTCGGTCAGGATCTTGCGGGTGTCGGGGCTGAGCGCGTAGGGCTCGACGTTGGTGACATCGGGCAGCCATTGCTGGTGGAAGCGCGGCGCGTCCACCGCCTCCTGCACGTTCATGCCGTAGTCGACCACGTTCAGGATGGTGTGCAGCACGGCCGTGATGATGCGGCTGCCGCCGGGCGTGCCGACCACGAACACCGGCTTGCCGTCCTTCGAGACGATGGTCGGGCTCATCGAGCTCAGCGGGCGCTTGCCCGGCGCGATGGCGTTGGCCTCGCCCTGCACCAGGCCGTAGAGGTTGGGCACGCCGATCTTCGAGGTGAAGTCGTCCATCTCGTTGTTCAGCAGCACGCCGGTCTTGTCGGCCGTGACCTTGGCGCCGAACCAGTCGTTGAGCGTGTAGGTCACCGACACCGCGTTGCCCCATTGGTCGGTGATCGAGTAGTGGGTGGTGTTGCTGCCCTCGTGGGGCGCGACACCCGGCTTGATGTCCTTGGAGACGCCGGCCTTCTGCGGATCGATGGCGGCACGGATCTTCTCGGCATAGCCCTTGTCGAGCAGGCGCTCGAGCGGGTTCTTAACGAAGTCGGGGTCGCCCAGGTAGCTGTTGCGGTCGACGTAGGCGTGGCGCATCGCCTCGATCTGGTAATGCACCGCCTCGGCCGAGCGGAAGCCGAGGTCCTTGAGCGGATAGCCCTCGAGGATGTTGAGCATCTCGCAGATGACGACGCCGCCCGAACTCGGCGGCGGCGCCGACACCACGCGGTAGCCGCGGTAGTCGCACTCGATCGGGGCCAGCTCGCGCGTCTTGTACTGGTCGAGGTCGGCCTGCGTGATGATGCCCTTTCCGGCCTGGCTCGACGCCACGATGGCGGCGCCGACCGGTCCCTTGTAGAAGCCGTCCACGCCCTTGACGCTGATCGAGCGCAAGGTCTTGGCCAGGTCCTTCTGCACCAGCTTCTGGCCCACGGCGAAGGGTTCGCCCTTGTTCAGGAAGATCGCAGCCGACGCCGGATCTTTCCTGAAATGGTCGGTCGACGTCAGCAGCATGTCGACGTCGCCCTGCTGGAGCGCGAAGCCCTTGTCGGCGAGCTGGATCGACGGTGCGATCAGGTCGGCCCGCTTCATCGTGCCGTACTTCTCGCGCGCGTATTCCATGCCCGAGACCGTGCCGGGCACGCCGACCGCAAGGTGGCCGAGGGTGCTCAGGCCCTTGATGACATTGCCGTCCTTGTCGAGGTACATATTGGCCGTGGCGGCCAGCGGCGCCTTCTCGCGGAAGTCGAGGAAGGTCTTGCGCCCGTCGGCCAGTTGCAGGGTCATGAAGCCGCCGCCGCCGAGGTTGCCCGCGGCCGGATACACCACCGCGAGCGCATAGCCCACGGCGACGGCGGCATCCACCGCATTGCCGCCGCGCTGGAGCACATCCACGCCGATCTTCGTGGCGAGATGCTGCGCGCTCACGACCATGCCGTGCTCGGCCGCGACCGGCGCCTGCGAGGCCGCGTGCGAGGCACCCGCTCCTCCCAGCATGAGCGCGGCCGCCACCGCGGCGCGCAGTCTCGGGGTCCAACGGAATTGCTGCATGGGAAGCCTCCTGTGTGTTTGATGACGAGAGAGAGATTGTGCGTGGGTCAGCCGACCAGCAGCGCCTTGCGCTGCAGCGCCTGCAACCCCAGGGCCACCTGGCCGAGCGCAAACGCCTCCAGCGCCGAAGGATCGATGAGCGGCTTGTCGCGCAGCACGAAGCGCAGCCGGTCGGCGCGAACTTCGGCCGCGAGATGGTCGGCCAGCATCTCGTGCGAATGCGTGCCGTCGAGCAGCGGCAGCAAGGCACGTTCGAGCGGCGTCAGCGCCACGGATTCGTGCCACTGGTTGCAGGCGCTGGCGGTGTCGCCGGCACTCAACGCCAGGCCCGGCGCACTGCGCACCGCGGCCAATGCGCGCGGGAATGCGGACACCTCCGCGGCGGCCTGCACCGGTGAACGGCGGAACCGCACCGCGCCCATGATCGCGAGTTCTTCGAGCATCGACATCACGATCGGCTCGATCGAAGCCAGAGGCTCGCGCGTGCGCTCGGCCACCGCGGCAATCAATGCCTCTGCCGGCATGCTCGAGGGATAGCGCGCATCGAGCAGCTGCGCCAGCGCCTTCTGCGCAGGCAAGCGCAGCGTGAGCGTCACGCCGCGCTGCGCCGTGCACTGCTGCTCGCGCGCGTCGAGCGTGAACGGCCCGCCGTCCGCACTGCCGAACGCGCCTGCGAATTCGAGCGCGCGGATGCGCGCGGGATCAAGCCGCAAGCGGATGCTGCCGGCGCGCGCCTGCGGCACGAGCAGCGTCTGGCGAAAGGTGCGGTTGACCAGGAAATCGAGGTACTGCTCCATCAGGATCTGGCTGCCGCCGCATTCGCGCAGCAGCGGTTCGCGCACCGCCTCGCCGTAGTTCTGAACGAACATCGTCGAGGGTTCGGCATCGCCCAGGTAGGCGAGTCCTTTCGCGGCAGCACGGGCCGCGAACTCCTTGAAGTAGCAGGGCGAATTGCAGGGTTCGAGAAACTCGTGCAGCAAGTAGTAGCCGCTCGCGTTGCGCACGATCGGCATCGTTTCCTCGAGCGTCTTCTTCAGCACGCTGCCGGGCCGGGCCGACTGCTCCAGAAATTCGAGCATGCCGCGCGCATAGGCCAGCTTCTCGTCGGGCGTGTCGCGCGGGCCGCCGCGCAGCATCATCGCGTCGCGCACGATCTCGCGCGCCTTCCAGCCCGGATAGACGTTGTAGCTCACGTAGGCCACGCCATCGGGCGTCAGGTTCTCGGCGCACACGCGCAGGATCGCGTCCTGCACCGGCCCCGGCACCCAGCTGTAGACGCCGTGGCAGACGATGTAGTCGAACTGGCCGAGCGATGCATCGACGTCCGCCAGGTTGAAGGCCCGCAGCGCGACATTCGAAAGGCTCGTACGCGCAATCGCGCCAAGTCCCTGTTCGACCTGCACCCGCGAGAGGTCGAGCCCGAGTGCGCTGGCCCCAGGATGGCGCGCCGCATACGGAATCAGGTTGCCGCCGGCCGCACAGCCGAGTTCGAGCACGCGCGCACGCGACGGCGGTGGCGTGTCGAGGCCGAACAGGAAGGCGATCGCCTCTAGGTGCTCGACCGCGGATTGCGGGAACGGATGCGACTCATAGGGCACCGTGTCGTAGTAGCTCGTGAGGGTCGAAATCGATGGATCGGGCACGGCGTCCTTTGGTGGGATCGAGGCGGCGACTGCGCTCGTCGACTATAGCTTCGGCGCCCGGGCGAAACAAAGCCGCCGACCGGTCACTCGACCTTCGGCAGCCCGAAGCCAAAACCAAAGGCGGACCCGCCTGTGCCTGCTTGGGCCTGCTCGGCCTTCCCCTCTGGCTCCGCCTCGCGCGGGCCCGCGTCGAGGTCCTTGACCATGTCTTGCAGTTCGAGCAGGCCCTCAGCCATCGCCGCCTTGTAGGTCTCGAAGCCGCGCGGCGACCCTCTCAGCATTTGCCAACTTTCGTCCCCGAGTTCGACCAGGCGCCAGCGGTAGGCGCCCTCTTCGTCCTCGGTCACGGTTACGGCGATGCGCCTGAGCAATGGCATGCGCCGACCTTCGCCTGCCATCGCGCGATGCCGGGTCGGACAGTCGCCACTCCTGCCGCAAGACGTTCCTGGATGCATCAATTGACTGTATATTCATACAGCAACTCGCTGGCCACGCCATGACCCACATGAACCAAGCTGAACTTTTCTACCGCGCGGCGGAAGTGCCGGTGTTCGATGTCTCGATGCCGTCCGCACCCGTGCAATCCGAGCCACTGCAGGCCGAATACGACGACGACGCCGAGTTCGAGGCGCAGGCCCTCTACACCGTCAGACTCGCCGACTACGCATACGCAGGGTCCGATGCGATCTGTGTGGCGAAGCAGCGCTTTCGCCGCGAAATCGACAAGCAGCTCGGCGGCGAGGTGATCGCGGCCCTGCGCGCATTTCAGAACGCAAGCGAGTCGGCCGAAAGCGATCTTGCCAAGGAGGAATTGGCCCTGGCCAAACGATGGGCCAAGGCGTATGACGCGGCCAGGACCGCGGGCTTTCGCGACCTCGGCGATACGGACGAAGCGTATTTCGAGGTGCGGCCCCTTTAGGCCGCTAGCCCGCTTTTACTCCGGTGACACGCAGCTGAAGCTCGCCGCGACATTGACATCGCCGACGCCGTTGTACTTGCTGACTTTCGGCCAGGCGCACAGCGGCATCGTGCGTTCGACCTCAGCGGTTGGCTGGTCGCCGAGGTACTTCGTGGCGATGATCTCGTCGGGCGCGCGCCCCGACTCCACCCAGAGTGCCAACGCGGCCAGAACGTCTCTGGAAGGGTCGTTCGGCGAGATGGGAAATCCGGGCCGCAGGTTTCCGAAGGTGTTGGGGCCCACACCGCCGCGGCAGTGCGCCATGCCGGGTGCGTTGAACAGCCTGAAGAACTCCGGCGTCTTGCCCGGCATCGCTGCTTCCACGCTCTTCAGATAGTCCACGGCCGCACCGGGCACCTGCGTGCCGTCGGCAAGCCCCTGGTAGACGATCAGCTTGCCGCCGCGTGCGTGGAATGCAGCGAGGTTTGGGTTCGTTGCGTCCACCGCGAAGTCCAGCGTCTTGCGCATCACGTCCACGTCGTTGCCGAAATCGAACGACCGCCAATCCCAGTTGAGTCCCCAGACCCACTGGAAGGGAAAAGGAAAAGCCGGCGCCGAGGTCGGGGTCGGCTCGGATGCCGTGAAACTCAGTTCCGTCCCATGCAGATAGCCGGGGAAGATCTGTTCTCCCGTCACGCGGTGCGTAGGTCCCGCGTAGATCTTGCGCAGCGCGCCCACTTGTCCGGACGACAGGCAGTCGGCGCCGTCCGTGCCTGCGGCACATTGCATCACCGCCGGATCGATCGTGCATTTGTCGGGGCGCCCGATGACGCCGTCGGTCAGCCCGTCCAGGCCGTCGCACGCTGCCATGACCTTGTCGGCCCACAGTTTTCTCTTCTCGACGGTCAGCCAGGTGGTCTCGTCCTGCTGGGTTGCGGAATAGGCCCACTGATAGGCGACGTGCGCCGGTACGCGACTCGCCCCCGGTGCGCCTGCAACGATTCCGTCGTAATCGTCGGGGTATCTCTGCGCCTCGTGCATGCCCTGCCCACCGCCGGTGGAGCACCCGAGGAAATACGAACGGCTCGGCCCCGTTGCGTAGAACTCCTTCACGACGGCTTTTGCGAGTGTGGTCATCAAGTGGGTCGCTCGATGGCCGAAGTCGACGATCTTCTCCATGCGCCCCACCATGCGCTCGACGCCTGCGGACGTACCGAGATCGGTGTTCGCGACCGCGTACCCGCGTCGCACGCCATTGGCCAGCGCTTCGTAGTCGATCCGGCCGGCCATTCCGCCATTGCCGGTGCCCAGGTATTTTCCGTTCCAGGCCTTGGGCATCCACAGCTCCACCTTGATGTCGGACTCCGTCGTGGGCTTGATCGTCGCCGCCAGACGGCAGAACGATGGCAGGTCTGCGATGGTTGCGCCCGACGGTGGGACGAAATTGCCCGACGCGACATCCTCGGCCACGCTGAACGTGGTGTCCGCAACCTTCATTCCCGCAAGCGAAGCGCAACGGGTGGCCACGGGCTGGATCGGCGAGACGGCCTCATTCGAGCCGCCTCCGCACGCGGCGAGCAAGGGAACGAACAGGGCCGCGCGAAGCAGATGCCAGGGAAACACCGGCAACGCGGTGCCGGCTCGATTTGCGAGCATGTGGATTCTCCGAAGGTGATGGTGGCGAAGCGACGACCCGCTGTTCAGCGCGTCAATTGCCGTCGAGCTGGATGCCCGCGGCCTTGATGACTGCGCCCAGCTTCGCGGCATCGTCCTTGATGGTCGTCGCGAACTGCTCAGGCGTGCTGGCCACCACGTCCATGCCCATCGCGCCGAGCTTCTCCCTGGTTTCGGGCAGCTTGAGGATGCGCGTGATCTCAGTGTTGAGCTTGGCGACGATCGCGCGGTCGGTGCCCGCGGGCGCGACGAAGCCGATCCAGGTGACCAGGTCCATGCCGGCGAGCCCCGACTCCGCCAGCGTGGGAACGTCCGGCAGCGACGGCGATCGCCTGGCGCTGGTGACCGCCAGTGGCCGGACCTTGCCGGACTTCACGAAGGCCATGGCCGGGCCGAGCGCATCGAAGATGACCGGCACTTGCCCGCCCATCACGTCCGTCATCGCCGGGACGCTGCCCTTGTACGGAATGGCGACCATGTCGACCTTGGCCACCGACTTGAACGCTTCGCCGGCCACCTGCGCCGGCAGCGCGCCGTGGGCGTAGGCCAGCTTGCCATCGCGCGTGTTCGCAAGGCCGATCAGGTCCTTCACGCTGCGCGCCGGCACAGCCGGATGCACCGCCAGCACCATCGGCATGGTGATCGCCAGCGACACCGGCACGAAGCCCTTGATCGGGTCGTACGGCAGCTTCGCGTAGAGGCTCTGGTTCATTGCGAGCGTGGAGTCGATCGGCAGGAACAACGTGTAGCCGTCGGGCGCGGCCCGCGAGGCGAGCTCCGCGCCGATCACCGTGTTGCCGCCGGGGCGGTTGTCCACCGTGACAGGCACGCCCCAGCGCTCGGACAGCTTGGCCGCAACGCTGCGCGCCACCGTGTCCGTGCCGCCGCCGGGCGGAAACGGCACGATGATGCGGATCGGACGCTTCGGGAAAGTGTCCGCGGGGCTTGCCGCAACCGCCGCCAACGGAAGCGCGAACACGCAGAGAAAGAGCTTCTGGATCAGGTTCATGGAGCGCTCCTGCCCACTCAATCAGGGTCGACGCAGCTGAAGCTGCCGGCGGAATCGACGTCGCCAGTTCCCTTGTACTTGCTCACCTTCGGCCACGCGCACAGGGGCATGGTCCGTTCGACGGCGCCGGTGGGCTGGTTGCCTGCGTACTTGGTGGCGATGATTTCGTTGGGCGTGCGCCCTTTCTCGACCCAGTGCTCCATGGCCGCCAGCAAGTCCAGGGTGGGGTCGGTCGGATTTTGCGGGAAAGGCACCGGGGCGTTGCCCGCCCAGTTGCCGAAGTAGTTCGGACCCGGGCCGCCGCGGCAGTGCGCCATGCCAGGTGCGTTGAACAACTTGACGAAATGGTCTGACTGGCCAGGCATCGCCTTCTCCACGCCCTTGAGGAAGTTCAGCGTTCCCTCGGGCGCCGCCACGAAGTCGATGAGACCCTGGAACAGGATCATCTTCCCGCCGCGATCCTTGAAGGCGGAGAGGTCGCCCTTGTTCGCATCGACGGCATGGTTGAGCATGTTGCGCATCACATCCACGTCGCTTCCGAAATCGAAGGTGCGCCAGTCCCAGTTCTTGCCCCAGATCCACTGGAACAGGAAGTTGCCGCCGTCGGAGACGTTGGTCGGCGACGGAACCGCTGTGGTGAAGCTGAGCTCCGTGCCGCGAAGAAACCCGGGGTAGAGCTTTTCGCCGGTGACGGCATGAACGGGTCCTGCATAGATCTTGCGCAAGGCATCGACCTGGCCCGCGGAGAGGCAGTCCGCGCCATCGCCGCCCGCCGCGCATTGCAGGACGGCGGGGTCGACGGTGCACCTGTCGGGCCGGCCGACAAGCCCGTCCTCGAGGCCGTCGAGCCCGTCGCAACTCGCCATGACCTTGTCCGCCCACAGCTTGCGCTTTTCGGGCGTCAGGTAGGTGGTCATGTCCTTCTGCGTCACTGCGTAGGCCCAAAGCCCCGAGACGTGGGCGGGCACGCGGTCGTGCGCCATGGCACCGACGACGATGCCGTCGTAGTCCTGCGGAAACTTCAGCGCCTCCTGGACGCCCTGTGCTCCACCGGTGGAGCAAGCCATGAAGTACGACCGCGAAGGGGTCGCCGCATAGAACCGCTGGAGCATGTCCTTCGAGAAGGTGGTCATCAGGTGCGTGGACCGGTACCCGTAGTCCACGATCTTCTCCATCTTGCCGACCACCGCGGTCACGCCGTCGGGGCCGGTGCCCATGTCCGTGGTGGCGACGGCGTAGCCTCGCCGCAAGCCGACTCCCAAGTCGTTGTACCGGATGGTCCCGGCGGCGCCGCCGTTGCCCACGCCGAGGAACTTGCCGTTCCAGTTGCTCGCGGGCATCCACAGCTCCACCTTGATGTCGGACTCCGCGGCCGGCTTCAACGTCGCGGCGAGACGGCAGAACGCAGGCACGTCACTGACGGTAGCGCCCGAAGGGGTCAGGAAGCTGCCTGCAGGAACGTCTTCCGAGGCGGTGAACGTGGTGTTCGCCAGCGTCGTGCCTGCCAGCGTGGCGCAGCGCGAGAGCTCGGGCTGCGCCTGCGGCGGCTCGGCACCGCCACCCACAACCGGCAGGGGCGCGAAGGTTTTGCCGGAGCCGCCTCCGCAGGCGGCAACAAAGACCGCAGACGAGGCCGCGATGAACAGCCGCGAGCGAAAACACGGCAAGATCCTGCCCTCTTGTTTCATGCGCATTTCAATTCCTCTGACGGGTACACACGGGTGGACCATATCTTTGACCCACAAAATGCGTCAAATCAACGTTTGGAATTTCCGGAATGTCCAAAATTAATGTCGGTACCGCCGACCTGAATCTGTTGCGCGTGTTCCTGGCAATCTGGGATACCCACAGCCTCACGCTTGCCGGCGATCGGCTGGCGCTGACGCAGCCCGCAGTCAGCCACTGCCTTCGCCGGTTGCGCGACCTGTTCGACGACCCGTTGTTCGTGCGCACGCCGGGCGGCATGCTGCCCACGGCCGCCGCGGTGCGCCTGCACGGCCCCATCGATCAGGCATTGAGCATCATCGGCGCCGCGCTTCAACAGCATTCGGGCTTCGACCCGGACACCGCCATGCGCACGTTCCGCGTCTCGATGTCCGACATGTCGGCGTTCTACTTCTTGCCGCCGCTGCTCGACACACTGCGGACGAGGGCACCGTCTGTGCGCTTCGAGATCGTGCCGACGCCGTTGCACGCGCTGGAGACGGCCATGCGTTCTGGAGACATCGACCTCGCGCTCGGCTATGTGCCGGGACTGTCAGCCCAGTGCGCCTCGCACACGCTGTTTCAGGACCATCACGTCTGCATGGTGCGTGCAGGGCATCCTCATCCCACCCACGTGCTGACGGCCGACGATGTGCGGCGGCTGCACTATGTTTTCGCCGACAGCGACGCGACGGGCCACCACATGCTCGAGCAATGGCTTTTCGATCTGGCGATCGATCGGGACATCGTGCTCAGACTGCCCCACTTCACCGTGGCGCCCGAGATCCTGCGCCATACCGATCTGGCCGCCATCCTTCCGCACAGTGTCGCGCACGCCTTCAATGGCGAAGGAAGCTACCGTCTGATGGCGTTGCCGTTCGACCTTCCCGCCATCGACGTGCAACTGCGCTGGCATCGGCGATTCGAGAACGACGCCGGCCTGAATTGGCTGCGGAGTGTTGTCGTGGAGCTGTTCGAACGTCGCACACCGAAAGCTTCTTCAATGGAAAAGGGCGTTCACTGAACCTCAGTGAACGCCCTTGGACGTTGTGTGGTGGAGCTGGGGGGATTTGAACCCCCGTCCGCAAGCCTTCTTCGCGCAGTTCTACATGTTTAGTGATCTGATTTAAGTCTCGCTTCCGGAGTCGCGCAGTCACACGCTAAACCGGACGCCAGTACCCTATTTTCTCGCCCCGACCCAAGGTACCCGGATCGGAGCCAGCCCATGTAATTATCCTTGCAGCCGGGAGGTCAGGATTGCTCCAGACCCCCTTGCCCAGCCCATCGGCCAACTGTTGCAAGGCTCACTGGCAATTAAGCAGCGAGTGCGAAACGTTCGTCGTTTGCAGTTAGTTTGTTTGAATCTGTTTTACGAGCGCATTCAGCTCGACATGCCCCGCTGCGATTCCGAACCCACGTCGAAACCAGTGCAGCCCCAAGCGACTCATTTTAGGCCTAATCGAGTAACTTCAAGAGCGCCAGGGGCGTTGAAATCGTAGCATCGGCATTCCAGAGGGTCGCGTCGGCCTGCGGCCCCATGTAGCCGTAGGTCGCCGCGACTGTCCGCATGCCCGCGGCGCGACCGGCGATGATGTCGCGCTCGTCGTCGCCCACGTAGATGCAGGCGCCGGACGGTACTTCAAGGCGTCGCGCAGCTTCGTGCAGCGGCTCCGGGTGCGGCTTCGAATAGGGCGTGGTGTCGCCGCTCACGATGGCGCCGGCGCTCGCGAAGAGCGGGATGGCGCGCGTCAGCGGGTCGGTGAAGCGCTTCGACTTGTTGGTGACCACGCCCCAGGCCAGGCCCCGTTCATGGATGGCCTCGATGAGCGCCTGCACGCCATCGAACACCTGCGTGTTGAGCAGCATGCGTTTTTCATACGCCACGAAGAACTCTTCGCGCAGTTCGGGGAACTCCGGCGCGTCAGGCGTGATGCCGAACGCGACGCCGAGCATGCCACGCGCACCGGCACCGGCCATGAAGCGGTAGCGCTCCAGCGGATACGACGGGAGCCCGCGGTCGGTGCGCATCTTGTCGGCCGCCGCGCCGAGGTCGGGCGCGCTGTCGACCAGCGTGCCGTCGAGGTCGAACAGCACGGCCTGGATGGGAGCGCGCGTCACGCTTGCGGCCCCGGCACAGCCGGCTTCTGCGTGGCGAACATGTAGTTGACGCTCGTGTCGGCGCTGAGCCAATAGCGGCGCGTGAGCGGGTTGTGCTCCATGCCGCGGGTCTGCCGCAGGTCGAGCCCCGCGGCGCGGCAGTGCGCGGCGAGTTCGCTCGGGCGGATCAGCTTCGCGTACTCGTGCGTTCCGCGCGGCAGCATGCCCAGCACGTATTCGGCACCCACGATCGCGAACGCGAAGGACTTGAGGTTGCGGTTGATCGTCGAGAAGAACACCCAGCCGCCGGGCTTCACGAGCGTGGCACAGGCCTGGACCACCGACGCGGGCTCGGGCACGTGCTCGAGCATCTCCATGCAGGTGACGACATCGAAACCGCCCGGCTGCTCGGCCGCCAGCGCCTCGGCGCTGACCTCGCGGTACTTGACGCCGCTCGTGCCGGCCTCGAGCGCATGAAGGCGCGCCACCTTGAGCGCCTTGCCGGCAAGGTCGATGCCGAGCACGTCGGCACCCTTCCTCGCCATCGAATCCGCGAGGATGCCTCCGCCGCAGCCGATATCGAGCACTTTGCGGCCCGAGATCGGCGCAATGGAATCGATCCATTCAAGTCGCAGCGGATTGATTTCATGGAGCGGCCGGAATTCGCCGTCCATATCCCACCAGCGATGGGCCAGTTCAGAAAACTTGGCGAGTTCGGCCGGGTCGGCATTCACTTGGTCTGTCATGCCACGATTATGAAACGGAGAACGGTCGCGGGAGCCCGGGCCATTCAGCGCCTGCGAGAAACAGACGGGCATAAAAAAACCCCGCCGAAGCGGGGTTCTTTTGAGCGGTTCAATCGAATCAGCGGGTGGCGCGGGTGCCGACCACTTCGATTTCCACGCGACGGTTCTTGGCGCGGCCTTCCTTGGTGCGGTTGTCAGCCACTGGCTGCTTCTCGCCCTTGCCTTCGGTGTAGACGCGGTTGCGTTCGATGCCTTGCGAGACCAGGAAGGCCTTCACGGCTTCGGCGCGGCGCACCGACAGACGCTGGTTGTAGGCGTCCGAACCGATCGAGTCGGTATGGCCCACAGCGATGATCACTTCGAGGTTGACGTCGCGGATCTTCGAAACCAGGTCGGTCAGCTTGGCGCGACCTTCAGGCTTGAGGACCGACTTGTCGAAGTCGAAGAAGGCGTCGGCAGCGAAGGTGACCTTCGAAGCGGCGACTTGCGGTGCAGGCGCAGGAGCGACCGGAGCAGCCGGGGTGGGCGCAACGGCTGCAGGTGCAGCAGGAACCAGAGCACCGTCGCAACCAGCAGCGGCAGTGGCGGGCGTCCAGTTGGCATCGCGCCAGCACAGTTCGTTCGTGCCGTTTTTCCAGACGAGTTCGCCGGTGCCGTTCTGCCAGTTGTCAATGGTAGGGCCGCCATTCGCAGCGGTGACACGGGTCTGCGCGCCGGCGGCAGTGGCGAGCGCAGCGACTGCAAACATCATCGCCACTTTATTCAGTTTCTTCATGGTTCTCCTCTTGGGGAAAAAGCCGCAGCCGCGCTGCGAATCAAGGACGCTTTAAGTGACCACCACCCAAAACGTTGAGGCGATTGTGCCATAGGGTCTTTGGCAAACAGGCCGCTGGGCGCCCCGGAAGCGTAGGACGGAGGCGGAATAGCCGCCTTGTGTTGCGGCGGAGCGACACCCCTCAGAGCGTAAAATTCCGCCTTCTGCCGCCAGCCTCTCGCCTCAATGACCTCCTTCGCCAAAGAAACCCTGCCCATCAGTCTCGAAGAGGAAATGCGCAGCAGCTATCTCGATTACGCCATGAGCGTGATCGTGGGCCGAGCGCTTCCCGACGCGCGGGACGGCCTGAAACCTGTGCATCGGCGCGTGCTCTTCGCGATGCACGAGCTCAACAACGACTGGAACCGCGCCTACAAGAAGTCCGCCCGCATCGTGGGCGACGTGATCGGTAAGTACCACCCGCACGGCGACCAGTCGGTCTACGACACGATCGTGCGGCTGGCGCAGGATTTCTCCATGCGCCACATGCTGGTGGACGGCCAGGGCAACTTCGGGTCTGTGGACGGAGACAACGCGGCCGCAATGCGGTATACGGAAATCCGGCTGGCCAAAATTGCGCACGAAATGCTGTCCGATATCGACAAGGAAACGGTCGATTTTCAGGACAATTACGACGGCTCCGAAAAAGAGCCGAAGGTTCTGCCGAGCAAGGTGCCGAATTTGCTGGTGAATGGCTCCGGCGGTATTGCAGTCGGCATGGCCACCAATATTCCGCCGCACAACCTCAATGAGGTAGTCGACGCCTGTCTGCACCTGCTGCGCCATCCGGAGGCGAGCATCGATGAGCTGATGGAGATCGTGCCGGCGCCCGACTTCCCGACCGCCGGCATCATCTACGGCATCAATGGCGTGCGCGACGGCTACCGCACCGGCCGCGGCAAGGTCGTGATGCGCGCCAAGTGCCACTTCGAGGACATCGACCGCGGCCAGCGCCAGGCGATCATCGTCGACGAGCTCCCCTACCAGGTCAACAAGAAGACGCTGCAGGAGCGCATGGCCGAGCTGGTGCACGAGAAGAAGATCGAGGGCATCAGCCACATCCAGGACGAGTCCGACAAGTCGGGCATGCGCCTGGTGATCGAACTCAAGCGCGGCGAAGTGCCCGAAGTGGTGCTGAACAACCTCTACAAGCAGACGCAGCTGCAGGACACCTTCGGCATCAACATGGTGGCGCTGGTCGACGGCCAGCCCAAGCTCTGCAACCTCAAGGACCTGATCCAGGTCTTCCTGCAGCACCGCCGCGAGGTGGTCACGCGGCGCACCGTGTTCACGCTGCGCAAGGCGCGCGAACGCGGCCACGTGCTCGAGGGCCTGGCGGTGGCGCTCGCCAACATCGACGAGTTCATCTCGATCATCCGCAACGCGCCCACCCCGCCGGTGGCCAAGGCCGAGCTCATGACCCGCAGTTGGGACAGCAAGCTGGTGCGCGAGATGCTCACGCGCACGCGGGCCGACGGCGGCGTGATCAACGCCGACGACTACCGCCCCGAAGGCCTCGAGCGCGAGTTCGGCATGGGCGGCGACGGCCTCTATCGCCTCTCGGAAACCCAGGCGCAGGAGATCCTGCAGATGCGCCTGCAGCGCCTGACCGGCCTCGAGCAGGACAAGATCGTCGCCGAGTACAAGGACGTCATGGCCGAGATCGACGACCTGCTCGACATCCTGTCCAAGCCCGAGCGCGTCTCGGTCATCATTGGCGAGGAACTCGGCGCGATCAAGCAGGAGTTCGGCCAATCGAAGCTCGGCGCGCGCCGCAGTCTGGTCGAGCACAGTGCCTTCGACCTCTCGACCGAAGACCTGATCACGCCCACCGACATGGTGGTCACGCTGTCGCACAGCGGCTACATCAAGAGCCAGCCGCTCCACGAATACCGCGCCCAGAAGCGCGGCGGCCGCGGCAAGCAAGCCACGGTGACCAAGGAAGACGACTGGATCGACCAGCTCTTCATCGCCAACACGCACGACTACATCCTGTGCTTCTCCAACCGCGGCCGCCTGTATTGGCTCAAGGTCTGGGAAGTGCCGGCAGGCTCGCGCGGTTCTCGCGGGCGTCCCATCGTCAACATGTTCCCGCTGCAGGAAGGCGAGAAGATCAACGTCGCGCTCGCGCTCACCGGCGAGAAGCGCAACTTCCCGGCCGACCAGTACGTCTTCATGGCGACTTCGATGGGCACGGTCAAGAAGACCACGCTCGACGAGTTCAACAACCCGCGAAAGGGCGGCATCATCGCGGTGAACCTCGATGAGGGCGACTACCTCATCGGCGCCGCGCTGACCGACGGCAAGCACGACGTGATGCTGTTTAGCGACGGTGGCAAGGCCGTGCGTTTCGACGAGGAAGACGTGCGCCCGCTGGGCCGCAATGCGCGCGGCGTGCGCGGCATGTCGCTCGAGCCAGGCCAGGGCGTGATCGCGATGCTGGTGGCGGAGGACGAGCAGCAGAGCGTGCTGACTGCCACCGAAAATGGTTACGGTAAACGCACAAGCATTACCGAGTACACGCGGCATGGTCGCGGAACCAAAGGCATGATTGCGATTCAACAGAGTGAGCGCAACGGCAAGGTCGTTGCCGCCACCCTCGTGCATGCGGACGACGAGATCATGCTCATCACCGACAAGGGCGTGCTCGTGCGCACCCGTGTTGCCGAAATTCGTGAACTAGGTCGCGCAACGCAGGGCGTCACGCTGATCGGGCTCGACGAAGGCGCAAAACTCAGCGGGCTACAGCGTATCGTCGAGAACGACGCAAACGGCGACATCGAGCCGGACGCGGACGACACTTCCACATCTTCAACGGAGAATCCTCAGTGAAAAAATACAAGCTCGCACTTCTGACGGTCGCACTGGCCGGCAGTTCGATGGCCGCCATGGCCCAGGACAAGGCCGCGCTCATCAAGCAGTTCATCGACGTGCAGCGCCCCGGCATCGAATCGCTCGCGCGTGGCCTGATCGAGCAATCGAGCGCCCCGATCGCGCAGGCCGGCTCGCAGTACCTGCAGACGCAGGTGCCCGAAGCCAAGCGCGAAGCTGCCGCCAAGGCCGCCGACGCCGAGCTCAAGAAGTACTTCGACGAGTCCTATCCGATCGTGCGCGACAAGGCCGTGCAGCTCGCACCTGGCGCGCTGACCCCGATCCTCGAGCAGAACTTCAGCGAAGACGAGCTCAAGCAGCTGCTGGCCTGGATCAACTCGCCGCTCAGCAAGAAGTACCAAGACCTCAATCCGAAGATGCAGACCGCGCTGACCGAGAAGCTCGTGACCGAAACGCGCGCCACCATCGAGCCCAAGATGCGCGCGCTCGACGAGAACGTGGCCAAGGCACTCGGTGCCCCCACGGGCGGCTCGCAAGGCGCGGCGCCCGCCAAGGCCCCGGCCAGGTCCTCGTCTAACAACAACAAGAAGTGACGTGACGCCCCAGCAGCAGCCCATGCCCGCCGGCACGCGCCCGTACAACTTCTCGGCGGGCCCGGCCGCCATGCCGGAGGCGGTGCTGCAACGCGCTGCCGCCGACATGCTCGACTGGCAAGACAGCGGCATGAGCGTGATGGAGATGAGCCATCGAGGCAAGGAGTTCGGCGCCATCTGCACGCAGGCCGAAGCCGACATCCGCCAGCTGCTGGCCGTTCCAGAACACTTCCACATCCTCTTCATGCAGGGTGGCGGGCTCGGCGAAAACGCCATCGTGCCAATGAACCTGTCGCGCGGCACCACCGCCGACTTCGTCATCACGGGCAGCTGGAGCATCAAGTCCCAGAAGGAAGCCCAGCGCTATTGCACCGCGCACGTCGCGGCCAGCAATGCCGGCGACCAGCACACGCGCCTGCCCGATCCTGCAACCTGGCAACTCGGCAACGATGCCTCGTACGTGCACGTCTGCACCAACGAGACCATCAACGGCGTCGAATTCCACGAACTTCCCGATCTCGCAGCGCTCGGCAGCAGCGCGCCGCTGGTGATCGACTTCTCCTCGCACGTCGCATCGCGCAGCGTCGACTGGCGCCGCGTCGGCCTCGCCTTCGGCGGTGCGCAGAAAAACCTCGGCCCGGCCGGGCTCACGCTCGTGATCGTGCGTGACGACCTGCTCGGCCGTGCGCTCGAGATCTGCCCGAGCGCGTTCAACTACAAGACCGTGGCCGACAACAAGTCCATGTACAACACCCCGCCGACCTGGGGCATCTACATGGCAGGGCTCACGTTCCAGTGGCTCCTGCAGCAGACCGAAGGCACGCTGAGCGGGGTGGCCGCCATGGAGCAGCGCAACATCGCCAAGGCGAAGCTGCTGTACGACTTCATCGACGCCTCCTCGTTCTACGTCAACAGGATCGATCCGGGCTGCCGGTCACGCATGAACGTGCCGTTCTTCCTGCAGGACGAAAGCCGCAACGACGCCTTTCTGGCAGGTGCGCGCGAAGCGGGCCTGCTGCAGCTCAAGGGCCACAAGTCGGTGGGCGGCATGCGCGCGAGCATCTACAACGCGATGCCGCTCGAAGGCGTGCAGGCACTCGTGGGCTACATGCGAGAATTCGAGCGATCGCATGCCTAGGGGCATGCCCAGCCGCTGCTCGCCACGATGACCGCCTCCGCACCCACACCGCCCTCTTCCCCCGAAAATTCCGACAGCCTGTCTGATCTGCGTGTGCAGATCGATTCGCTCGACCAGCAACTGCTCGCCCTGCTCAACGAGCGCGCCCATGTGGCCGAACAGGTCGGCGAGGTCAAGAAGCGCGAAGGCACCCCGTTCTTTCGCCCCGACCGCGTGGCGCAGGTCATCGAGAAGATGCAGAAGAGCAACGGCGGTCCGCTCAAGGACCTGCACGTGGCCGCCATCTGGCGCGAGATCATGTCGGCCTGCCTGGCACTCGAATCGCCGCAGCGCGTGGCCGTGCTCGGGCCCGAAGGCACCTTCTGCGAACAGGCCGCGATCGAATACTTCGGCGGTGCCGCCGACCTGGTCTATTGCGCCAGCTTCGACGAGGTGTTCCACGCCACGGCCGCAGGCAGCGCCCAGTACGGCGTGGTCGGGGTCGAAAACTCCACCGAAGGCGTGGTCACGCGCTCGCTCGACCTGTTCCTGCACTCGCCCACCCATGTGGTCGGCGAAGTCAGCCTGCTCGTGCGCCATCATCTGCTGCGCACCAGCAACACGCTCGAGGGCGTCGAGGCCGTGCTGGCCCATCCGCAGGCGCTCGCGCAGTGCCAGACCTGGCTCTCGAAGCACCTGCCGAATGCCGAACGGCGCGCCGTCTCGAGCAACGCCGAAGGCGCCCGGCTCGCCGCATCGAACCCGGCATGGGCCGCTCTGGCGGGCGAGCGGGCGGCCACGCGCTTCGGCCTGCACATCGTCGCGCACGCTATCCAGGACGACTCGTACAACCGCACCCGCTTCTCGGTGATCTGCCTGCCGCAGACGCTCGCCATGCCGCCTGCATCGGGGCGCGACTGCACCAGCCTGATCGTCTCGGTGCCCAACCGACCGGGCGCCGTGCACGACCTGCTCGTGCCGCTCAAGGTCAACAACGTCTCGATGACCCGCTTCGAGTCACGGCCCGCGCGTACCGGCCAGTGGGAGTACTACTTCTACATCGACCTCGATGGCCATCCTTCGCAGCCCAACGTGGCGGCGGCGCTGGCCGAGCTTCGCGGCCTCTGCGCTTTCTACAAGGTGCTCGGCGCCTATCCCGTCAAAGCCTGACCGGACGCGCACCATGTTCGAGCAATTGGGATTGATCGGCTGCGGGCTCATCGGCGGCTCCTTCGCGCTCGCGCTCAAGCGCGCCCGGCTGGTGAAGCGCGTGGTGGGCTACAGCAAGTCGCCGTCCACCACCGAGCGGGCGCGCCAACTCGGCGTGATCGACGTCGCCGCGCCGTCAGCGCTGCTGTCGGTCTCGGGCTCCGACCTCGTGCTGCTGGCGGTGCCGGTGGCGGCGTCCGAGGCCACATTCAAGGCCATCCGCCACGGCCTTTCTAGCGACACGCTCATCATGGACGTGGGTTCAACCAAGGGCGACGTGATCGAGGCCGCGCGCCATGGCCTGCAGAACCACTTCGCGAATTTCGTTCCGGCGCATCCGATCGCGGGCAAGGAAGTGTCGGGCGTCGAGCATGCCGAGGCCTCGCTCTTCACGGGCCGCAAGGTGGTGCTGACGCCGGTCAAGGCCACGCTGCGCTCGAACGTGCAGCGCGCCTCGCAACTCTGGAGCGGCATCGGCGCCAACGTGCTCACCATGACCCATGAGGAGCACGACAGCGCCTTCGCGGCCGTGAGCCACCTGCCGCATCTGCTGGCCTTTGCCTACACCAACGCCCTGCTCTCCCAGCCGCAGGGCGACCGTTTCCTCCGTCTCGCGGGTCCCGGGTTCCGAGATTTTTCTCGCATCGCGGCCAGCGACCCGGTCATGTGGCGCGATGTGCTGCTCGCCAACCGCGAGCAGGTGCTGCAGCAGTCGCAGGCCTTCCGCCAGGCACTGCTCGATCTGGAGGCGCTGATGGCCGCGGCCGACGGCAACGCGCTGGAGCAGGCGATTGCAATGGCCAGCAAGGCCCGCGCGGCCTGGCAGCCGGGCAGCGACACCTCCGCCCTGGACGCCTGAAATGAAACTGCCCCCACGCTCATCGCTTTGCGTATCGCTGCCCCCCGAGGGGGCGCGTCAGCGGCTTCGGGCGGCCGGGGGGCGCCACTGACATGTTTTCGACCGCCTTCCTCGACCTACCCGCCCTCGTGTCCGCCGCCGGCACGGTGCAGCTGCCGGGCTCCAAGAGCATTTCGAACCGCGTGCTGCTGCTGGCTGCACTCGCGAACGGCACCACCACCGTTCACGACCTGCTCGACTCGGACGACACCCGCGTGATGCTCGATGCGCTGCGCGCGCTCGGCTGCGGCGTCGAGGCCTCGGGCAAGGCGCTGCGCATCACCGGCATCGGCGGCCAGTTCCAATCCGGCGGCGCGCTGTTGTCGCTTTTCCTGGGCAACGCGGGCACCGCGATGCGGCCGCTGACCGCAGCGCTGTCGCTGCTCGGCGGCGACTTCGAACTCAGCGGCGTGCCGCGCATGCACGAGCGCCCGATCGGCGACCTCGTCGATGCGCTGACCCAGCTCGGCTGCCGCATCGACTACCTCGGCAACCCCGGCTATCCGCCGCTGCGCATCCACCCGGTCGACCGCGACGCGCTGGTGCTCGATGCGCCGATCCGCGTGCGCGGCGACGTGTCGAGCCAGTTCCTCACGGCGCTGCTGCTCGCACTCCCACTGGCGGCGGAACGCGATGTCGTGATCGAAGTGGTCGGCGAACTCATCTCCAAACCCTACATCGAGATCACGCTGAACCTGCTGGCGCGCTTCGGCATCGCGGTGCAGCGCGACAACTGGGAACGCTTCACCATTCCCGCGGGCAGCAGCTACCGCTCGCCCGGCGACATCCACGTCGAGGCCGACGCCTCGTCGGCCAGCTATTTCATCGGCCTTGGCGCGATCGCCACGGGCGATGCCGGCGCCAGCGGCATCCGCATCGAAGGCGTGGGTGCCGACTCGATCCAGGGCGACATCCGTTTCATCGACGCCGCCCGCCAGATGGGCGCGCAGGTCGACAGCGGGCCCAACTGGCTCGAAGTCCGGCGCGGCGCGTGGCCGCTCAAGGCCATCGACCTCGACGCGAACCACATCCCCGATGCCGCCATGACGCTCGCGGTGATGGCGCTCTACGCCGATGGCCCAAGCACCCTGCGCAACATCGCGAGCTGGCGGGTCAAGGAAACCGACCGCATCGAGGCCATGGCCAACGAGTTGCGCAAGCTCGGCGCCACGGTCGAGTCCGGCCCCGACTTCCTCCGCGTGCATCCGCTGGCTGCGGCGCTCTGGCGGCCGGCGAGCATCCGCACCTACGACGACCATCGCGTGGCGATGTGCTTCTCGCTCGCGGCGTTCAATCCGGCCGGCCTGCCGGTCCGCATTCTCGAGCCGCACTGCGTCGCCAAGACCTTTCCCGACTACTTCGAGACCCTGTTCTCGGTCGCACGGGCCGCGGAGATCCCGGTGATCTGCATCGACGGCCCCACGGCGTCGGGCAAGGGCACGCTCGCGGCAGAGGTCGCGCGCCTGCTGGGCTACCACTACCTCGATTCGGGATCGCTCTACCGCGTGACCGGCCTCGCCATGCGGCGCGCCGGGCTCGAGGCCGAGCCGGCGCAAGAGGCGCGCATCGCCGCACTCGCGAGCACCCTGCCGCTGCACTTCGCCGAGGGCAAGGTGCTGCTCGGCGGCGAGGACGTGAGCGACGAGATCCGCACCGAAGCCGCGGGCATGGACGCCTCGCGCGTCTCGACGCTGCCGGCCGTGCGCGAGGCGCTGCTGGGCCTGCAGCAGCGCTTCCGGCAGCTGCCGGGCCTGGTCGCCGACGGGCGCGACATGGGCACCGTGATCTTTCCCAACGCGGCGCTCAAGGTCTTTCTCACCGCCAGCGCCGCCCAGCGCGCCGAGCGGCGGCATAAGCAGTTGATTTCAAAGGGTATTTCGACTACACTCGACAGTCTTCGCTCCGACCTGGAGGCGCGCGACGCCAGGGATTCGTCCCGCAGCGTGGCCCCTCTGAAGCCGGCGCACGACGCCCGCCACCTCGACAACTCCCAGCTGTCCATCGCGCAATCGATCGATCAGGTGTTGGCATGGTGGCAGCAGATCCAGCCGTTCGAGCCCACTTGAACGACTGAACCGACGGCCTTTCAAGCCCGCTTGAAAGGCTCGCGCCAGCCGGGTTCCGGATGGCGCCCACCGCTCCGGCAGGCTCTTCTCGCGCGACAGCGCACTGGCCCGCCGGGATGTTCAACCAACCGGGCAACCGCCCAAACAACCGCCGTCTACAGACCTCAGCGCAGTCGCACGCAATTCCGCATGAGCGCCTGCCAACCCTGCCTGACGGAAGGAACCATCAATGTCTGAATCTTTTGCCGATCTGTTCGAAGAGTCCCTGAAGCGTTCTGAAATGCGCACCGGCGAGGTCATCACGGCCGAAGTCGTGCGCGTCGAGCACAACCACGTCGTCGTCAACGCCGGTCTCAAGTCCGAAGCGTATGTGCCGATCGAGGAGTTCAAGAACGACAAGGGCGAACTCGAAGTCCAGGCCGGCGATTTCGTTTCCGTTGCCATCGGCAGCGTCGAAAACGGCTACGGCGACACCATCCTGTCGCGCGACACCGCCAAGCGCCTCGCTTCGTGGCTCGCGCTCGAGAAGGCCCTGGAATCAGGCGACTTCGTCACCGGCACCACCAGCGGCAAGGTGAAGGGCGGCCTCACGGTGCTCGTCAACGGCATCCGCGCGTTCCTGCCGGGTTCGCTGATCGACACGCGTCCGATCAAGGACCTGACCCCCTACGAGAACAAGACCCTCGAATTCAAGGTCATCAAGCTCGACCGCAAGCGCAACAACGTCGTGCTGTCGCGCCGTGCCGTGGTCGAAGCCAGCATGGGCGAAGAGCGCGCCAAGCTGATGGAAACGCTGAAGGAAGGCGCAGTCGTGCGCGGTGTGGTCAAGAACATCACCGAATACGGCGCGTTCGTGGACCTCGGCGGCATCGACGGCCTGCTGCACATCACCGACATGGCATGGCGCCGTGTCCGCCACCCGAGCGAAGTCGTTCAGGCCGGCCAGGAAATCACCGCCAAGATCCTCAAGTTCGACACCGAGAAGAACCGTGTCTCGTTGGGTCTGAAGCAAATGGGCGACGACCCGTGGATGGGCGTTTCGCGCCGCTACCCGCAGTCGACCCGCCTGTTCGGCAAGGTCACGAACATCGCCGACTACGGCGCGTTCGTCGAACTCGAGCCCGGCATCGAAGGCCTGGTGCACGTCTCCGAAATGGACTGGACCAACAAGAACATCGCTCCGAACAAGATCGTCTCGCTGGGCGACGAAGTCGAAGTCATGGTCCTCGAGATCGACGAAGAGAAGCGCCGCATCAGCCTGGGCATGAAGCAGTGCAAGGCCAATCCGTGGCAGGAATTCGCGCAGAACACCAAGCGCGGCGACCGCGTCAAGGGCCCGATCAAGTCGATCACCGACTTCGGCGTTTTCGTGGGCCTGGCTGCCGGCATCGACGGCCTGGTGCACCTGTCCGACCTCTCGTGGAACGAAGCCGGCGAAACCGCCGTTCGCAATTACAAGAAGGGCCAGGAAGTCGAAGCGATCGTGCTGGCCGTCGACGTCGACCGCGAGCGCATCAGCCTGGGCATCAAGCAGCTCGACGGCGACCCGTTCACCACGTTCACCACGGTGAACGACAAGGGCCAGATCGTGACCGGCAAGGTCAAGACCGTGGACGCCCGCGGCGCTGAAATCGACCTCGGCGAAGACATCATCGGCTACCTCCGTGCTTCGGAAATCTCGCGCGATCGCGTCGAAGATGCCCGCAACGTGCTGAAGGAAGGCGACGAAGTCACCGCCATCGTCGTGAACGTGGATCGCAAGACCCGCAACATCCAGCTGTCGATCAAGCAGAAGGACATGGTCGACGAGCAAGGCGCCATGGCCAACCTGAGCCAGCAGTCGTCACGCGAGAACGCGGGCACGACGAGCCTGGGCGCCCTGCTGCGCGCCAAGCTGGACAACAACGACAGCAAGTAAGTCGAGTCCGAAGACAGAGCAGGCCCTGGGGCCGCTCTGTCTTTTTTTTCGTCCCCGTTTTTTGCCCGGCCTATGACCCGCTCCGATCTTGTCGAAGAACTCGCAGCCCGCTTTGCGCAGCTGACGCACCGCGATGCCGAATACGCCGTCAAGACCATCCTCGACGCGATGAGCGACGCGCTGGTTCGCGGCCACCGCATCGAGATCCGCGGTTTCGGCAGCTTTTCCGTCACGCGGCGTCCGCCGCGCATCGGGCGCAATCCGCGCTCGGGCGAGAGCGTGCAGATTCCCGAGAAGCGGGTGCCGCACTTCAAGCCCGGCAAGGCCCTGCGTGAGGCCGTCGATGCACGCACCGCCGAACTCGGCACCAGCGCGCTGCCTCCCGACCGGAAGCCCTGAGCCGCACATGGCGGCGGCAACCGTAAAATGCCCCCGGCAACGGGAATGGCTATGAAATACATCCTGTGGCTGCTCAAGGCAGCCATTTTTTTTACGCTCTTCGCTTTCGCGCTGAACAACCAGCACGACGCCACGGTGTACTTCTTCTTCGGCACGCACTGGCGCGCGCCGCTGGTGCTGGTCGTGCTCGCGGCCTTCGCGGGCGGCCTCGTGGTCGGTGCGCTCGGCATGCTGCCGGGCTGGTGGAAGCATCGCGCCGCCGCGGCGGCGCAGCCGGCTTCCGCCGCGCCGCAGGTCCAGCCCATGCCGGGCCCGCCCGCCACGGCGCCCGCGCCGGCGCCATCCCTCTCCGCCACCGACCTCCCGGCCGCACGTCAACATGGACTTTGATCCCAGCTGGCTGCTGATCAGCCTGCCCGTCGCCTTCGTGCTGGGCTGGCTCGCATCGCGCTTCGACCTCCGGCAGCTCAAGCTCGAGAACCGGCAGGCGCCCAAGGCCTACTTCCGCGGCCTCAACTTCCTGTTGAACGAGCAGCAGGACCAGGCCATCGATGCCTTCATCGAAGCCGTGCAGAACGACCCCGACACGCAGGAGCTGCACTTCGCGCTCGGCAACCTGTTTCGCCGGCGCGGCGAATACCAGCGCGCGGTGCGGGTGCACGAACATCTGCTCGGCCGCGGCGACCTGAGCCGCGCCGACCGCGAGCGCGCGCAGCATGCGCTGTCGCAGGACTTTCTGCGCGCCGGGCTGCTCGACCGCGCCGAGGCCGCGCTGCAGAAGCTCGAAGGCACGCGTTACGAGAATGAAGCACGGCTCGCCCTGCTGGCCATCTACGAGCGTTCGCGCGAATGGACGCAGGCGGCCGATGTGGCGCGCAAGCTCGACGAGTCCGACCAGGCGAGCTACAGCACGCGCCGCGCGCACCACCTCTGCGAGCAGGCTGCCGAGCAGGCGGCGGCAGGCGACCTCGCCGCGGCCGCCCGCCTGCTCGACGAAGCCGTGGCACAGGCGCCGCAGGCGCCGCGCCCCGCCATCGACACCGCCACGCTGCAATTGCGCAATGGCGATGCGACTGCGGCCTTCGACACGCTGCTGGCGCTCGGCGAAACCGCGCCGCTCGCACTACCGCTCTATGCCGCCACGCTGCAGCAGGCGGCCGTCGCGGCGCACCGCGAGTCCGAGGCGCTGGCACTGCTGCAACGGCGCTATGCCGAGTCACCCTCGATCGACGTGCTCGAGGCGCTGATCGCACTCGGCGGTGCGCCCCATGCGGCCACGCCGGCCGCCGACGACCAGCCGCTCGCGCCACGCGACGGCTACATCGCGCACCTGGCACAACAACCCTCGCTCGTGGCCGCATCGCGCTGGCTTGCCGGCGAACGCTTCGAGCACGAGCAATTCCATCCGCAGGTCCAGCGCGCGCTCGACCAGGCCACGCGGCCCTTGATGCGCTACCGCTGCGCCGCCTGCGGCTTCGAGGCGCACCAGTACTTCTGGCACTGCCCCGGATGCCAGGCCTGGGACAGTTATCCCCCGCGCCGCGTCGAGGAACTCTGAGCCACATTCCGACCACGGTTGGGGACAATGGTCACCTGGGCGGCTGCCAGCCACAGCGCCGTCAACGCAGATCTTCCTGGGCCGTTGAACGCGCGCCGGCACCTCTGCCGGCGAGAAGTTCGATCAACCATCAGGGAGTTCAAAAAATCATGCTGAAGAAAATCTTCGCCGCACTGGCGATGCTGTGTGCCGCCGCTTCGTTCGCCGCGGTCGACGTCAACAAGGCCACGGCGGCCGATCTCGATGGCATCAAGGGCGTGGGCCCGGCCATGTCGACGCGCATCCTCGATGCACGCAAGCAGGGCGAGTTCAAGGACTGGGCCGACCTGATGCAGCGCGTCAAGGGCGTGAAGGACAAGACCGCCGAAAAGCTCTCGGGCGAAGGGCTCACGGTCAACGGCAAGGCCTTCAGCGCACCAGCGGCCGCGCCGGCGACCGCACCCGCGGCAACCCCGCCCGCGAGCATGGCGAAGCCGGCTGCCGCGTCGGCCGAGGCCAAGCCTGCGAAGCCAGCCAAGCCTTGAGCCCACCGCAGCAGCCGCTGCGAACCGAGCCGCCCTCCGGGGCGGCTTTTTCATGCCCGGCCGCACGGCGCGCCAGCGCGCACATGGCATCGCGTGGCAGGGAAATGCCTCACAAGTGGCCCGGAATTTGCACGTATGCTGGCCTTCGTTTTTCACTTCATACGTCCGGAGAGCCCATGAATCACAAGTTCGGCATCGCCCTCGCTGGCCTCACCCTTGGCGCCGCAGCATTCGCGCAGACCAAGTGGGACCTGCCCACCGCCTACCCGGCGAGCAACTTCCACACCGAGAACAACATGCAGTTCGCGAGCGACGTCGACAAGGGCAGCGGCGGCAAGCTCAAGATCACGGTGCACGCCAACGCTTCGCTGTTCAAGGCGCCCGAAATCAAGCGCGCGGTGCAAGGCGGCCAGGCGCAGCTCGGCGAGATCCTGCTGGTCAACTACCAGAACGAGTGGCAGATGTTCGGTGCCGACGGCATTCCGTTCCTGGCCGACAGCTACGACGCGGCGTGGAAGCTCTACCAGGCGCAGAAGCCCGCGCTCGAGAAGAAGCTCGCCGAACAGGGCATCGTGCTGCTCTACACGGTGGCCTGGCCGCCGCAGGGCATCTTCGTGAAGAAGGAGATCGCGTCGGCCGCCGACCTCAAGGGCGTCAAGTGGCGCGCCTACAGCCCCGCCACCGCGCGCATCGGCGAACTCGTCGGCGCCCAGCCCGTCACCGTGCAGCAGGCCGAGCTGTCGCAGGCCATGGCCACCGGCGTGATCGAGTCGTACATGTCGTCGGGTTCGACCGGCTACGACACGAAGACCTTCGAATACATCAAGAACTTCTACGACACGCAGGCCTGGCTGCCGAAGAACGCGATCCTCATGAACAAGAAGGCCTTTGATGCGCTCGACAAGCCCGTACAGGACGCCGTGCGCAAGGCCGCAGCCGACGCCGAGAAACGCGGCTGGGAACTCTCGAAGAAGAAGAACGTCGAGTACCTCGACCTGCTCAAGAAGAACGGAATGGCCGTGCACGTGCCCTCGGCCGCACTCAAAACCGACATGAAGAAGATCGGCGACACCATGATCAAGGAATGGCTCGAGAAGGCCGGGCCCGAGGGACAGGCCGTGGTCGACGCCTACAAGAAGATGTGAGCCGAGCCCGCACCGCGCCCGATGCGAAAAGCCCTCGACTTCCTCTACGACAGCGCCGCCGCCCTGGCGGCGCTTTTCATGATCGGCCTGCTGGCGATGGTGCTGCTGTCGATCGTCAGCCGGCAGCTGCATTTCAACGTGCCGGGCATCGACGCCTATGCGGGCTACCTGATGGCCGGTGCGGGTTTCCTGGCGCTGGCGCACACGCTCAAACGCGGCGAGCACATCCGCGTGACCTTGGTGCTGCAGCACCTGCCGCCCACGGCGCAGCGCTGGCTCGAGCGCTGGGCCATGGGTGCCGGTGCGGTGCTCGCGCTGCTGTTCGCCTGGTACAGCGCGCGGCTGGTACTGCAGTCGCATGAATTCCACGACATCTCGACCGGCAACGACGCCACGCCGCTGTGGCTGCCGCAACTCTCGATGGCGCTCGGCGCGCTGGTGTTCGCCATTGCGGCGCTCGACGAGTTCGTGATCGAGTGGCGCGGCCGCCCGGCCAAGGCCGAGGGTGCGGAGGCGCTGCGCCATGAATGACATTGCCGTCGCAGCGCTGCTGATCGCGGCGCTGTTCCTCATTCTCGGCAGCGGCGTCTGGATCGGGCTCACGCTTTCGGGCGTCGCATGGATCGCCATGCAGGTCTTCTCGTCGCGCCCGGCCGGCGACGCAATGGCCGTGACCATCTGGGGCTCGGCCTCGAGCTGGACACTGACCGCGCTGCCGCTCTTCATCTGGATGGGCGAGATCCTCTTCCGTACCCGGCTCTCGCAGGACATGTTCAAGGGTCTCGCGCCCTGGATGCAGAGCCTGCCGGGGCGGCTGCTGCACACCAACGTGGTGGGCTGCGCCGTGTTCGCAGCAGTCTCGGGATCGAGCGCGGCCACCTGCGCCACCATCGGCAAGATGAGCCTGCCCGAACTCAAGCGGCGCGGCTACCCCGACGACATGGTCATCGGCACGCTGGCGGGCGCGGGCACACTGGGCCTCCTGATCCCGCCGTCGATCATCATGATCGTCTATGGCGTGAGTGCCGACGTTTCGATCGCACGCCTGTTCATCGCGGGGGTGGTGCCGGGCATCGTGCTCGGGCTGCTGTTCTCGGGCTACATCATGGTCTGGGCGCTGCGGCATCCCGAACGCGTGCCGCCGGCCGACCTGAAGCTGCCGCTGCTGGAGAAGCTCAAGGCCTCGCTGTCGCTGATCCCGGTGGCGCTGCTGATCCTGTCGGTGCTCGGCTCCATCTACGCCGGCATCGCCACCGCCACCGAGGCGGCGGCGCTGGGCGTGGTGGGCGCGCTGGTCATCTCTGGCACGCAGGGGTCGCTCAGTTGGCACAGCTTCAAGGAAGCGCTGCTCGGCGCCACGCGGCTCTACTGCATGATGGCGCTGATCCTCGCCGGCGCCGCTTTCCTCACGCTCGCCATGGGCTACATCGGCCTGCCGCGCCACCTGGCCGAATGGATCGGTTCGCTCGGCCTCTCGAAGTTCCAGCTGATCGCGATGCTCGCGATGTTCTTCATCGTGCTGGGCTGCTTCCTCGACGGCATCTCGATGGTGGTGCTGACCATGGGCGTCATCATGCCGACCGTGCACGCGGCCGGCATCGACCCGATCTGGTTCGGCATCTTCGTCGTGCTGGTGGTCGAGATGGCGCAGATCACGCCGCCCGTGGGGTTCAACCTGTTCGTTCTGCAGGGAATGACCGGCAAGGACCTGCTCTACATCGCGCGCGTCACGCTGCCGATGTTCCTGCTGATGGCAGCGGCCGTGCTGCTCATCTACTTCGTGCCGCAGCTCGTCACCTGGCTGCCGCAGCAGATGGCGCCCTGAGCCACAGATCCGCGCCACCGACAATAGGCCGATGCTGCTTCCGATCATCGCCATCTGCATGGGTGCTTCCGTGGGGGCGCTCGCGCGCTGGGGCCTCGCACTCTGGCTGGGTAGCGGCGGACTCATGCCCTGGGGCACGCTGGCCGCCAACCTGATCGGCGGCTACCTGATCGGTGTGGCGATCGCTGCGTTCCAGCTGCTGCCCGACCTCGACCCCGTCTGGCGGCTGGCGCTGGTGACCGGCTTCCTCGGCGGGCTCACCACCTTCTCGAGCTTCTCGGCCGAGGTGGTGACGATGCTGCTCGAGGGCCGCGTGGGCGTGGCCCTGCTCACCGCGTCCGCCCACCTCGGCGGCTCGCTCGTCGCGACCTGGCTCGGCATCCGCAGCGTGCAGGTGCTGGCCGGCTGACCGCGATCGGGGCTGTAAAACCGGCCGACGGCACCGGCTTTGGCGGGGCCGGCCGGGGGTGCGGTCGATAGAATCGACCGCAATGCCCCTGGTCTTCCTCGTCGCCCTCCCCTTCATTGCCAGCGTGCTGGCCGCGTTGTTGCCGTCCAATGCGCGCAATCGGGAGTCGACGCTGGCTGGGCTGGTGGCGCTCGGCTGCGCGGTGCAGACCGCGTGGTTCTTTCCGCAGATCGCCCAGGGCAACGTGCTGCGCCAACACATCGAGTGGCTGCCCGAACTGGGCCTCGACCTGGTGTTTCGCATGGACGGCTTCGCGTGGCTCTTCTGCATGCTGGTGCTCGGCATCGGCGCGCTGGTGGTGCTCTATGCGCGCTACTACATGTCGCCGTCCGATCCGGTGCCCCGCTTCTTCTCGTTCTTCCTTGCCTTCATGGGCGCGATGATCGGCGTGGTGCTCTCGGGCAACCTGATCCAGATGGTGCTGTTCTGGGAGCTCACCAGCCTGTTCTCGTTCCTGCTGATCGGCTATTGGCACCATCGGCGCGATGCGCGCCGCGGTGCCCGCATGGCGCTCACCGTCACCGGTGCCGGCGGGCTCTGCCTGCTGGCCGGCGTGCTGGTGCTGGGCCGCATTGCTGGCAGCTACGAGCTCGACGTGGTGCTCGCCTCGGGCAACGAGATCCGCGCCCACGCGCTCTACCCCGTGGCGCTGGTGCTGATCCTGCTCGGCGCCTTTACCAAGAGCGCGCAGTTCCCGTTCCACTTCTGGCTGCCGCGCGCCATGGCAGCGCCCACGCCGGTGTCGGCCTACCTCCACTCGGCCACCATGGTGAAGCTCGGCGTGTTCCTGATGGCGCGCCTGTGGCCCGTGCTCTCGGGCACCGAGCAGTGGTTCTGGCTGGTCGGCGGCGCAGGTGCGATCACGCTGCTGCTCGGCGGCTTCATCGCGATGTTCCAGCGCGACCTGAAGGCACTGCTGGCGTACTCGACCATCTCGCACCTCGGGCTCATCACGCTGCTGCTGGGGCTCAACAGCCCGCTCGCCGCGGTAGCGGCGGTGTTCCACATCATGAATCACGCGACGTTCAAGGCGTCGCTCTTCATGGCGGCCGGCATCATCGACCACGAGACCGGCACGCGCGACATCCGCAAGCTCAGCGGCCTGATGCGGTTGATGCCGATCACGGGCACGCTGGCGATCATCGCCAGCGCCGCGATGGCAGGCGTGCCACTGCTCAATGGCTTCCTGTCGAAGGAGATGTTCTTCGCCGAGACCGTCTTCATCCAGTCCACGCCCTGGATCGACTTCAGCCTGCCGGTGATCGCCACGGTCGCGGGCATCTTCAGCGTGGCCTATTCGGCGCGCCTCGTGTTCGATGTGTTCTTCGGCCCGCCCTGCGGCCCCGACGTGCCCAAGCAGCCGCACGAGCCGCCGCACTGGATGCGCGTGCCCGTCGAGCTGCTGGTGCTGGTCTGCCTTGTCGTGGGCGTGGCGCCGGCATGGTCGATCGGCGCGCTGCTCGCGGCCGCCGCGCAACCGGTGGTGGGCGGCGTGCTGCCGGCCTACAGCCTCGCGGTGTGGCACGGCTTCAACCTGCCGCTCGCGATGAGCTTCGTCGCGCTCGCCGGCGGCGCAGCGCTCTACCTGTCGCAGCGCAGCCGCCGCGCACGCGGCGCGCTCGAACACACGCCGCTGCTGCACCGCTTCGACGGCCAGCTGATCTTCGAGCACCTGCTCGCGCAGCTCAGCGAGGCCGGCCGCCGCAGCCGCCGCGTGCTCGGCACCCGGCGCATGCAGTCGCAGTTGCTGCTGCTGGTCGTGGTGGCGGCCGCCGGCGCCGCGGCCGCGCTCTGGACCGCACCGGTGGCACGCGGCAGCCGCGAACCGCTGCCGTTCTCGCCGATGTTCGCCATGACCTGGCTCATCGGCGGCGTCTGTGCGCTGGCCGCGGCATGGCAGGCCAAATTCCACCGGCTCGCCTCGCTGATGCTCGCGTCGGCGGCGGGCCTCGTTGCCTGCATCACCTTCATCTGGTTCTCGGCGCCCGATCTCGCGCTCACGCAGCTCGTGGTGGAAGCCGTCACCACGGTGCTGATCCTGCTCGGCCTGCGCTGGCTGCCGATGCGCAGCAAGGACGCAGTGCAGCCCGCCCGCGCGCGGCTCAGGCCCTGGGGCCGGCGCGGGCGAGACCTGCTGGTGGCCGCGTGCGCCGGCAGCGGCATGGCGGCGTTGGCCTGGCTCATGATGACGCGCCCGTTCCCGCAGAGCATCTCGCCGTTCTTCCTCGAACGCGCGCTCACCGAGGGCGGCGGCACCAACGTGGTCAACGTGATGCTGGTCGACTTCCGCGGCTTCGACACGTTCGGCGAGATCACGGTGCTCGGCGTGGTGGCGCTCACGGTGTATGCATTGCTGCGCCGCTTCCGGCCCGCGCCCGAATCGATGGCGCTGCCCCCGCAGCAGCGCGCGCAGACCGACGACGGCAGCAGCGACCTGCTGAACCCGCGGCTCGCGAAGGACACCGCGGTCGGCTACCTCATGGTGCCGGCGGTGCTGGTACGGCTGCTGCTGCCGCTCGCGGTGCTCGTGTCGGTGTATTTCTTCATGCGCGGGCACAACGCGCCGGGCGGCGGCTTCGTCGCCGGCCTCGTGATGTCGGTCGCGCTGGTGCTGCAGTTCATCGTGTCGGGCACCGAATGGGTCGAAGAGCACCTGCGCATCTATCCGCGCCGCTGGATCGCGGTCGGGCTGCTGCTTTCCATGGCCACCGGCAGCGGCGCCGTGCTGCTCGGCTATCCGTTCATGACCACGCACACCGCGCACCTGCATGTCCCGATCCTCGGCGAACTGCACGTGCCCAGCGCCCTCTTCTTCGACATCGGCGTGTTCGCGCTGGTGCTCGGCGCCACCATGCTGATACTCACCGCGCTCGCGCACCAATCGATCCGGAGCCACCGCTGGGCCGCCGAGCAGGACGAAAAGGCGGCCGAGGCCGCAGCAGCCGCCGCCGCATTGGCCGCGGAGGGCGCGCGCTGATGGAAGCCGTGCTCGCCATCGCCATCGGCGTGCTCTCCGGCTCGGGGGTGTACCTGCTGCTGCGTCCACGCACCTTCCAGGTGATCATGGGCCTCACGCTCATCTCGTATGCGGTCAACCTGTTCATCTTCAGCATGGGGCGGCTCAAGGTCGACAGCGAGCCGGTGCTCATCGAAGGCTTCACCGCCACGCTCGCCAACACCGCCGACCCGATGCCGCAGGCCCTGGTGCTTACGGCGATCGTGATCGGCTTCGCGATGACCGCATTGTTCCTGGTGGTGATGCTGGCTTCGCGCGGCCTCACCGGAACCGACCACGTCGACGGCGAAGAGCGGCAGGGGACGGCGGAATGAGCGCAGCGCCTAGGAAGCACCAATGACCGGCCTCGTGCACCTGCTCGACCGGCTGCTCGAGTTCGGCATGCCGCACCTGGTGGCGGTACCGATCCTGCTGCCGCTGCTCACGGCCGCGCTGATGATGCTGCTCGGCGAGCGCCGCCGCCGCACCAAGTCGGCGCTGAGCGTGATCTCCGGCCTCGCCGGCCTCCTGGCCGCGCTGGCGCTGCTGCGCTGGGTGAATGCGCCCGACACCGGCGACGGGCCGGGCTCGGTCGGCATCTACCTGCCGGGCAACTGGCAGGCGCCGTTCGGCATCGTGCTGGTGGCCGACCGGCTCTCCAGCATGATGGTCGCGCTCACCGGCGTGGTGGCGTTCGCGGCCTCCATCTACTCGACCTCGCGCTGGGACCGCGCGGGCGTGCACTTCCATCCGCTGCTGCAGCTGCAGCTCATGGGCCTGAACGGCGCCTTCCTCACGGGCGACCTGTTCAACCTGTTCGTGTTCTTCGAGGTGATGCTGGCGGCCTCCTACGGCCTGCTGCTGCACGGCTCGGGCCGGCTGCGCGTGCAGGCCGGACTGCACTACATCGCGATCAACCTCGCCGCCTCGGCGCTCTTCCTGGTCGGTGCGGCGCTGCTCTACGGCGTGACCGGCACGCTCAACATGGCCGACCTCGGCATGCGCATCGCGCAGCTCGATGCGGGCGACCGCGGCCTCGTGCATGCGGCCGCGGCCATCCTCGCGACCGCCTTCTTCGCCAAGGCCGGCGCCTGGCCGCTCAACTTCTGGCTCGTGCCGGCTTACAGCGCCGCGGTGTCGCCGGTGGGCGCGGTCTTCGCGCTGCTCACCAAGCTCGGCGTCTACACGCTGCTCCGGCTCTGGACCGTGCTCTTCGCGCCCGACACCGGCGCCTCGGCCGGGCTCGGGCAATCGGTGCTGATCGCGATCGGCCTCGCCACGCTGTTCGCGGGCGCGCTCGGCATCGTCGGCACGCAGCGGCTCTCCAACCTCGCGGGCTTCAGCGTGCTGGTGTCGGCCGGCACGCTGATCGCGGCCATCGGCCTCGGCGAAACCGCGGTCTGGGCGGGTGCGCTCTATTACCTCCTGAGTTCGACGCTCGCGGTCAGTGCCTTCTTCCTGCTGGTCGACATGATCGAGCGCTGGCGCAATGCCGGCCTGAGCGTCGCGCCGCACGAGCAGGCGGGCAACGCCCCGTTTCTTGCCGAAGACCTGCGCGTGGTCGACGACGTGAACCTCGACGACGAGGCACAGGCACTCTACGGCCGCGCCATTCCGGCCGGCGTCGCCTTCCTGGGCCTGAGTTTCATCGGCTGCACGCTGCTGCTCGCGGGGCTGCCGCCGCTGTCGGGCTTCGTGGGCAAGTTCGCGATGCTGTCGGGCGCCTTCGTGACCAGCGGCACCTCGACGCCCGCCTGGATCTTCCTTGCGCTGCTGCTGGCGTCGGGCTTCCTGGCGCTGATCGCGCTGAGCCGCACCGGCATCCGGCATTTCTGGACCCAGCCGCATCCCGTCATGCCCGCGCTGCCGGCGCTCGAGGTGCTGCCCGTGGCCGGGCTGCTCGCGGCCTGCGTGGCGCTGACGGTCTGGGCCGGCCCGGTCATGCGCCACGCCACTGCCACGGCCGAGAACCTGCGCACGCCCACCGCATACCGCAAGGCCGTGATGGATGCGCGGCAGGTGCCCAACCCGCCGCGGCCGGCCAAGGGGGGCACCCCATGAAGCGATGGATGCCGTCGCCGCCGCTCTCGCTCGCGCTGTTTGCGGTGTGGCTGCTGCTGAGTCAGTCGCTCGACGCCGCCACATTGATGTCGGCGGCCGTGATGGCCATTGCCGTGCCCCTGCTCACGCAGGGCCTGCGCCCCGCCCCGGTTCGCATGCGCCGGCCCGGCCTGGCGCTGCGGCTGGCGTTCGTCGTGCTCTGGGACATGCTCAAGTCGGCCTACGACGTGTCGCGGCTGCTCCTCACGCGCCGCACGTCGCGCATCGCCTCGAAGTTCGTGCAGGTCCCGCTCGAACTGCGCGACCCGAACGCCCTCGCCGTGCTGGCCATGATCATGTGCCTGACGCCGGGCACCGCCTGGGGCGAGATCGCGTTCGACCGCAGCACGCTGCTGATCCACCTGTTCGACCTCGACGACGAAGCCGCCTTCATCGAGATGATCAAGACGCGCTACGAACGCCCGCTGATGGAGATCTTCGAATCATGACGCCCGTTCTTTTCTGGGCCCTCAAGGCCGCGCTTTTCCTGCTGGCGGTGGCCATGCTCTGTGCGCTCTGGCGCCTGCTGATCGGACCGACTGCGCAGGACCGCGTGATGGCGCTCGACTGCCTCTACATCAACGGCATGCTGATGATGCTGGTGCTCGGCATCAACTACGCGAGCAACGTCTACTTCGAGGCCGCGATGCTGGTCGCGATCTTCGGCTTCGTGGGATCGACGGCGATGGCCAAGTTCCTGTTGCGCGGGGAGGTCATAGAGTGAATGATTTCATCGTCGGCCCCCTGCCGCTGTGGGCCGAGATCGCGACCGCGGTGTTCGCGGTGCTCGGCGCTGTTTTCGCGGCCATCGGTTCCTTCGGGCTCGTGCGCCTACCGAGCTTCTTTCGCCGCATCCATGCGCCCACGCTGGGCGCCACCGTCGGCGTATGGTGCATGACGATCGCGATGATCGTCTACTTCTCGGTGCAAGGCTTCAGCCTGTTCCTGCACGCCATCCTGATCGTGCTGTTCATCGCGCTCACCGCGCCGATCACCACCATCTTCCTGATGCGCGCCGCGCTGTTCCGCGAACGGCAAAAGGGCGGCGACGTGCCGCCCCAGGCCAAGTCGGGCTGAAGCCGGCTCGGCCTCAGTTGGGCGCCATGCGCACGCCCTTGTCGAGGAACTCGTTGGTGAAGAGTGTCGCCGGGTCGTAGGGCTTGTCGATGCCGATCAGCGAAGACACCAGTTCGTAGTCGGCCTTCACGCGCTGGCCGTCGAAGGCGCCGAGCGCCACCTTGGTGGTGGTGTCGTCGCGCATCAGCTGCTTGATGCGGCTCCACTGGTCGCGCTGGTTGTCGGGCGTGAGGCCGCTCACGCTGGCCGTCAGCGCCTGCAGGCAGGGATCGAAGCTCTTCACGCAGGCGTCGTAGGCGCGCTGCGTCACCGCCACGAACTTTTTCACCTGCGCCGCGTTCTTCGCCAGATACGCGCCGTTCACGATCAGCGAGTTGCCATACACGTTCACGCCCGCGTCGCGCCAGGGCTGGAAGCCGAGGTCGCTGCCGAACTCGCGCACCTTCAGGTCGTGCTCGTTGTAGAAGTCGCTGATGATGTCGACCGACTTGCTCTTGAGCGCCGCAACCTTGGCTTGCGGGCTCACGTTGACGAAGCCCACGCTCGCCGGATCGAGCCCCACCTTCTTGGCGAACGCGGGCCACATGAGGCGCGCCGCATCGCCGGGAGGGTTGCCGATCTTGCGGCCCGCGAAGTCCTTGGGTCCGGTGATGCCCGAAGACTTGAGCCAGTAGAAGCCTTGCGGACTGTTCGCGTAGATCACCATCACCGCCTTCACGTCGGCACCCTTGCCCTTCGCCTGGATGGCGGTGGGCAGGTCGGCGATGCCGAGCTCGGCGCCGCCCGTGCCCACGCGCTGCGCCGAAACCGCCGAACCCTTGCCGGCCTCGATGCTCAGGTCGATGCCGGCCTCGGTGTACCAGCCCTTCGACTTCGCGAAATAGATCGGCGCATGGTCGGCCGTCGGCGTCCAGTTGAGCATCAGGCTCATGGAATCGGCCGCGAAGGCGGCGGGGATCGAGACCATCAGCAGCGCGGTGGCGCCGAGTGCCGGCAGCAGCTTTTTCATGCGGGTCGCTCCAAAAGAGGGTAAAAACAGATTCTGCAATTCATCGTACCAACTGTTTGGTTGACAGGCAATCCAGACACGCCCGCCCATGGGGCCAGAATCCATCCCACCATGCCCGCAGCAAACTCCTCCCTCTCCCGCCGCCCTGCATCCGCACCTGCACCTGCACCCGCGCGCCGCGAGCGCGACCCGGCCGCCGCCAAGCAAGCGCTGATCGCGGCCGCCGTGGCCGAGTTCGCCGGCAAGGGCTTCGCCGGCGCGCGTGTCGACGAGATCGCCGCGACCGCGGGCGTCAACAAGCAGCTCGTCTACCACTACTTCGACAACAAGCAGGGCCTGTACCTGGTCGCGCTCGAATCGGTGTACGCCGAGATCCGCGAAAAGGAAAAGAAACTCACGCTCGATGCGCTCGAACCGATGGAGGCCATGGCCAAGCTGGTGGCGTTCTCTTTCGACTACCTCGCCGAGCACCCCGAATTCATCGCGCTGCTGGCGGACGAGAACCGCAACCAGGGCGCCCACCTGCGCGCTTCCGAGCGGCTGCAGAAGATGCATTCGCCGTTCATCGACATGCTCGAGGCCACGCTCAAGCGCGGCGTGGCAGCGGGGGTGTTCCGGGCCGACTTCGACGCGATCAACCTCTACATCTCGATCGCGGGCATCTCGTACTTCTTCTTCTCCAACAACCACACGCTGTCGGCGATCTTCGGCAAGGCGCTCGACGCGCGCGGCGCATTGCGCAAGCGCCGCAAGCACGTGGTCGAGTTCGCACTCAACGCGTTGAGGCCCTGAGGGTTTCCTCGCCCGCTTTTTATCAACCGGTTGGTTGACTCGGTCCGGTGCGGGTCCTATGATCCGCCGCATTGCTTGCCCAGACCAGGAATCGAGATGACGGCACCCGAGGGCGCACTCGCGCCAACCGCCCCCGCGCCCTTCGCGGGCGAGCGCCCCGACTGGCAGCGCTGGGCCATCGTGGTCGCGGTGCACGTCGCGGCCGTCGTGCTGTGGGAAATCGTCGTGCGGGTGCTCGAGGTCCAGTCCTTTGTCTTGCCCGCGCCGTCCAAGGTGCTGGCCACGCTGGGCAACCCCAACTACAGCTGGCTCATGAACACCGGCGTCACCGCGCTCGAGGTGTTCGGCGGCTATGCGCTCGGGCTGGTGCTCGGCATTCTTTCGGCGCTGCTCTTCATTACCAGCCGCCGGCTCATGCTGCTGGTGTTTCCGCTCCTGGTCACGCTCAACATGATTCCCAAGGTGGCGATGGGCCCGCTCGTGATCGTGTGGTTCAGCTACGGCATCGGGCCCAACATCCTGATCACCTTCAGCCTCTGCTTCTTTCCAATCCTGCTGACCACCATTCGCGGCCTCAACGAGGCCGAGCCCGAGATGCTCGACCTGGTGCGTGCGCTCAAGGGTTCGCGCTGGCAGTTGTTTCGCTACATCCAGCTGCCGGGCTCGCTGCCCTACGTGTTCTCGGGCATGAAGGTTGCCACCATCCTCGCGGTGGCCGGCGCAGTGGTCGGCGAGTTCATTGCCTCCGAACGCGGGCTGGGCTACCTGATGATCCAGGTCCAGGCCTCGCTCGACACGCCCGCGGTCTTCATGGCCGTGCTGCTCATCACGGGCCTGGGCGTTCTGCTCTACCTGCTGGTGCTCCTGCTCGAGCGCCTCTTCATCACCCAGGACGCAAGAATCCAATGACCGCACCCATCGTGCTCGACGAGCTTCCCTTTCCCGATCGCTTCGAGACCGAAGCTGCACTCGAAGACTACCTGGCCACGCCCTCGCGCGACCTCGTGCGCGACATGGCGCGCATCGACGGCGACCTGATGATCCTCGGCGTGGGCGGCAAGATGGGCCCGACGCTCGCGCGCCTCGCAAAGAACGCGATGCCGGGCCGCCGCGTGATAGCCGTGGCGCGCTTCAGCGAAGCCGGCGTGCGCGAATCGCTCGAAGCACACGGCATCGAGACCATCGCCTGCGACCTGCTCGACCGCGCCGCGATCGCCGCGCTGCCGCCGTGCGCCAACGTGGTCTTCATGGCCGGGCGCAAATTCGGCGCCGATGCAAACAACCCGCTCACCTGGGCCATGAACGTGCATGTGCCGGCGCTGGTGGCGGAGCACTTTCGCGCGTCGCGCATCGTGGCCTTCTCGACCGCTTGCGTGTACCCGTTCGTGCCGGTGATCGGCCAGGGCGCGAGCGAAGGCGATGCGCCCAATCCGCCCGGCGAATACGCCAACTCGTGCGTGGGCCGCGAACGCATGTTCGAGTATTTCTCTCAGCAGCACGGCACGCCCGGGCGGCTGTTTCGCCTGAGCTATGCAATCGACCTGCGCTACGGCGTGCTGGCCGACGTGGCGCTCAAGGTCTGGCGCGGCGAGCCGGTCGATGTGACGATGGGCCACGTCAACGTGATCTGGCAGGGTGATGCGAACGCACAGGCGCTGCGCTGCCTGTCGGTGGCCACGGTGCCGACCTCGCCGCTCAACGTGAGCGGCCCCGAGACGACCTCGATCCGCTGGCTCGCCGAAGAATTTGCGCGTCATTTCGGCAAGCCCGCGACGATCACCGGCCAGGAGGCCCCGACCGCCTGGCTCATGAACACTGGCGAGGCGGAGCGCCTGTTCGGCTATCCGCGCGTGCCGCTCGCCCAGCAGATCCGCTGGGTGGCCGACTGGATCTCGCGCGAGCAGCGCCAGTACGGCAAGCCGACGAAATTCGAATCGCGCGACGGAAAGTACTGAAGCCGTGGCCACGCCCGCCGTCGAAACGCTCGCGTCGATCACGCCCGGCACGCAGCCGATGCTCGATGCGCTGGTCGCCGCCAGCGGCTGGAACCAGACCGGCTGCGACTGGCGACTGTTCGAGCGGCTCGGCACGCTGCACGTCGTGCGCGATGCGCACGGCACGATCGTCGCGAGCGGTGCCGTGCTGCCGATGGAAGGCGCAGCCTGGATCAGCATGATCCTCGTGCAGCCGGAGATGCGCGGCCAGGGCCTGGGCCGCGCGGTGTTCGCGCGCTGTCTGCAGCAGGTGCAAGCGGCGGGCCTGGTCGCCATGCTCGACGCCACGCCGCAGGGCGAGCCGCTCTATGCGAGCTTCGGTTTCACCCCGCTGTGGCGGCTGGCGCGCTGGCAGCGCGAGGCCACCGCAGGCCCCACCGATGCGCTCGCGGCCGGCAAGCCGCCCATCGACAGCCTCGCCGCACTCGACGCCGAGGCGCTCGGCATGGCGCGCCCGGCCGTGCTCGCCGACCTGCTCGCGCGCGAGGACAGCCGCTGCGTGCGCAACGGCCTCGGCTTCGGGCTGGTGCGCGCAGGCCGCATCGCCCATCACATCGGTCCGCTGCTGTCGGCCGACGAGCACACGGCCGCGGCGCTGCTGCAGGACGCCGCACGCGGCTTGGGCGGCCGCATCTTCATCGACGTGCCCGAAAACCGCCCCGCCATGGCCGCGGCGCTGCGCGAAGCCGGCTTCACGCCGCAGCGCAGCTTTGCGCGCATGGCGCTCGCCACGCGCCCCGGCACGGCACCGCCGCTCGGCCAGCCTGCCTTCATCCACGCCATTGCCGGCCCCGAGTTCGGCTGAGGACATCCAGATGCCATTGAATCGATCCGACCTGCCCGCCGACGTGCTCGCGCTGCTCTCGCAAGGCACGGTGATTCCCGCGCACCCGCTCGCACTCGACGCGTCGCGCCGCCTCGATCGCCAGCGTCAACGTGCGCTCACGCGCTACTACGTCGATGCCGGCGCCGGCGGGCTGGCGGTGGGCGTGCACACCACGCAGTTCGCGATCCGCGAGCGCGGCCTCTACGCCACGGTACTCGAAGCCGCGATGCACGACCGCCTTGCCTGGAGCGGCCGCCCGATGGCGATGATCGCCGGCCTCTGCGGCCCGACCTCGCAGGCGCAGGCCGAGGCGCGCACGGCCGTCTCCCTCGGCTACCACGCGGGACTGCTGAGCCTCGCCGCGCTCGCGGGCTCGCCCGAAGACGAACTCATCGCCCACTGCGAAGCCATCGCCGAAGAGATTCCGCTCGTCGGCTTCTACCTGCAGACGGTCGTCGGCGGCCCGGTGTTGTCGAGCGACTTCTGGCGCCGCTTCGCATCGATACCGAATGCGCTCGCGATCAAGGTCGCGCCGTTCAACCGCTACCGCACGCTCGACGTGGTGCGTGGGCTGGTCGATGCGCGCGCCGAGGAGCGCGTGTTTCTCTACACGGGCAACGACGACCACATCGTGCTCGACCTTGCGCTGCCGTTCGCCGCCATGCGCGACGGCACGCCGGTCGAGGTGCGCTTTCGCGGCGGACTGCTCGGCCACTGGTCGGTCTGGACGTCGAGCGCAGTGAAGCAACTGCAGGCGATCAAGGCCGAGCTCGCCGCGGGCGGGGGCACGCTGAGCCCGTCGCTGCTCGCGCTCGATGCGCGCGTGACCGACTGCAATGCCGCCTTCTTCGACGTGCCGAACAACTTCCACGGCTGCATCGCCGGCTGCCACGAGGTGCTGCGGCGCCAGGGCCTGCTCGAAGGCATCTGGTGCCTCGACCCCGAAGAGGGCCTCGGCCGTGGGCAGGCGGACGAAATCGACCGCGTCTACCGCCAGCACGGCGACCTGGCCGACGATGCGTTCGTGCAGGCGAACCTTGCGCGGTGGCTGGCATGAGCGCCGTTCTGCAATCGCGCGACGAAACGCCGCTGATCCGCATGCGGCAGTTGCGCAAGGTCTACCGCAAGCGCAACGAAGAATTCCTCGCCGTCTCCGACGTCACGATGGACGTGCACGCCGGCGATCTCGTCTCGCTGGTCGGGCCTTCGGGCTGTGGCAAGTCGACGCTGCTCAAGATCCTCTCGGGACTGCACGGCCACGACGGCGGCACGCTCGAGATCGGCGGGCCCGGCGGTGCCGGCTTCCAGCCAGGGCGCGATGTCGGCATGGTGTTCCAGCAACCGCTGCTGCTCAAGTGGCGCACCATCCTCGACAACGTGATGCTGCCCGCCGACATCCTCGGGCTGGAGCGCCGCGCTGCCCGCCAGCGCGCGCACGAGCTGCTCGAGATGGTCGGCCTCGCGGGCTTCGCCGACAAGCTGCCCTACGAACTCTCGGGCGGCATGCAGCAGCGCGCGGCCATTGCGCGCGCGCTGATCCACGATCCGAAGCTGGTGCTGATGGACGAGCCCTTCGGCGCCCTCGATGCGCTCACGCGCGAGAAGATGAACCTCGAGATGCTGCGCATCTGGGAACAGAGCCGCAAGACCTTCGTCGTGGTCACGCACAGCATCCAGGAAGCGGTGTTCCTGGGCTCGCACTGCGCCGTGCTCACCGCCGGGCCCGCGCGCATGGCCGACTTCTTCCCCATCGAGCTGCCCGAACCGCGCAAGCTGCATGTGAAGACCAGCCCGGCCTTCGGCGCGTACGTGCGCCGCATCTACGACCTGCTGGGCGTGGAATAGCGCGCGCCCCCGCGCGTGTCAGCCCGCCACCGCCTGCTGCAGGCCCTTGGCGCGCGCCACTTCCATTTCGCGCGGCAGCGTCACCGCGTTCTTCACCGCGAGGATCTCGGCCATCACGCTGACCGCGATCTCGGGCGGCGTCTTGCTGCCGATGTAGATGCCGATCGGCCCGCGCAGCCGCGCGAGCGAGGCGTCCGTCTGGTCGAAGTGCTCGATCATGCGGCTGCGCCGTGCCTCGGCATTGCGGCGCGAGCCGATGGCGCCCACGTAGAAGGCCTCGCTCTGCAGGGCCTCGAGCAGCGCGAGGTCGTCGAGCTTGGGATCGTGCGTGAGCGCGACCACGCAGCTGCGCCGGTCCGGCCTGAAGGCCAGCACCGCATCGTCGGGCATCTCGGTGGTGATCTCCACGCCGGCCAGCGACCATGCGGTGCGGTACTCGGCGCGCGGGTCGCACAGCGTCACGGCGAAGCCGCTGAACTTGGCCATGGTGGCAAGGTATTCGGCCAGTTGCCCGGCGCCGATCAGCAGCATGCGGTACTCGGGACCGAAGGTGTTGGTGAGCTCGGTCTCGTCCACCTTGAGTTCGTCGGGCGCGCTGGCCTCGGCCAGCTGCACGGCGCCGCTCGCGAGCGCGACCGTGCGCCGCATGAGCCGGCCCTTCTCGAGCGCGGTGACGAGCGCCGCGAGCGACGCGGCATCGGGGTCGTGTTCGAGCAGCAGCTCCAGCGTGCCGCCGCAAGGCAGCCCGAAGCGATGCGCCTCGTCGGCCGTGATGCCGTACTTGACGAGCGCGGGCGGCGTGCCCGGCGGCACGCGCTCGCCGATGTCGTGCGCGTGGCTGTAGCGTGCGATCAGGTCGTCCTCGATGCAGCCGCCCGAGACCGAGCCCACCACCGCGCCGTCGTCCGCCAGCGCCATGATCGAGCCGACCGGCCGTGGCGACGAGCCCCAGGTGCGCACCACCGTGGTCAGCAGCGCACGCTTGCCGGCCTGTCGCCAGTCGCGCAGCGTGCGCAGCACCATGACGTCGAGATTTTCCATCCCTTCGCCCCTAGCTCGCCGCGTCGGGCGTGTCGCTGTCGTCCTTCTTGCCGAGGCCGATCTTCTTCATCAAGCCCGACACCATGCCGGGTTTTTCGGCCGGCGCTTCGGCGGCACCTTCCGCGGGCGGCGCACCGTAGCGGCTTTGCATCTCGGCATCGAAGCGCTTGAAGAAGTCGTCGGCGGTGGACTTGGCGGCGCCGTCGATCAGCCGCTGGCCAAGCTGCGCGATCTTGCCGCCGACCTGTGCCTGCACCGTGTAGTCGAGCTCGCAGGCCGCATCGCCGGCGGCGCCGCCATCGACCGGCCGGAGCGTCACGCTCGACGATCCCTTGGCAAAACCCGCTACGCCGCCCTGCCCTTCGAACGCGAGCTTGTAGCCGTCGGGGGCGACGATGTCGGTGAGCATGACCTTGCCGCTGAACTTGGCCGACACGGGGCCGATCTTGAGCGCCAGCGCCACGCTGTACTGGTTGTCGCCGGTGGCTTCGAACTTGTCGCAGCCCGGAATGCACTTCTTGAGCGTCTCGGGGTCGTTGAGCGCTTCCCAGGCCTGTTGTTGCGTCACGCCGAGGCGACGGTTGCCGAGCATTTCCATGGTGGTTTCCTTTGGGGTTCTTCGCTAGCGTGCTTGCTTCTTCCGGTCAACGGCCGGAGCGCATCAGGGCCGCGAGGCTGGCGGCCAGCTGTTCGAGGGCATTCAGATTGTGGACCGCCCACATCGCATCCGCATGGCGGTGCAGCACGGCGGCCCCACGCGCCAAGGGGGCGTAGCCCTCGAAGCGCAGCAGCGGGTTGAGCCACAGCAGCCGGCGCGAATGGCGCTTGAGCCAGAGCAGCTCGTGGTCGAGCACGGCCGGTTCGCCGGTGTCGAGCCCGTCGCTGATCACCAGCACCAGCGTGCGCAGCCCCGTCAGCCGGCGCGCATGCGTTCGCCGGAGTTCGGCCAGCGAACTGCCGAGCCGGGTGCCGCCCGCGAAGTCGTCGATTGCCAGGCTCGCGGCCGAGAGCATCGCGTCGGTGTCGGCCAGGCGGAACGCCGGCGTGAGATCGGTGAGTCCGGTGCCGAAGGCGAACACGTCGCGCCGCCCGGCGCGCCGCGTGGCGGCATGCAGGAAGGCCAGCAGCAGCCGCGCGTAGCGCTCCATCGAGCCCGACACATCGACCAGCACCAAAAGCGGCAGCGGCTCTTCGCGCCGCGTGAGCCGCGGCAGGCGCAGGATCTCGCCGCCGGTGCGCGCGGCCTCTTGCAGCACGCCGGGCCAGTGCATGCGCGCATGCGCTCCCGCCTGGCCGGTCGCGCGCAGCCGGCGCGAAGGCAGCAGGGGCACGGGCAGCGTGACCTCGCGCGCGAGCCGCTCGACCAGCCGGTATTCCGAGGCGCCGAGCGCATTGAAATCGGCGTGCCGCAGCCGATGCCGGTCGCTGGCCGTCATGGCGGCGTCGAACTCGATCTCCTTGTCCGGCGGGGCCGCCGCAGCCGGCTTCACCGCATCGCGCGGCGGGCTCAGGGCTTCGCGCACGCGCGGGCGCCGCTTCGACGGCTCGGCCTTGCCTTCGGCGCTCGGCAGCATCTGGGCCAGCAGCTTGTTGGCCAACTCGGGGTCGCGGAACCAGGCATCGAACAGCTCGCGGAACACCATGCGGTCCTGCTCGCGGCTCACCATGACGGCCTCCATGGCGGCGCCAAGATCACGCCGGCTCTCCACGCCGACCAGCGTCGCGGCTTCGGCGGCCAGCGCGATGCGCATCGCATCGGTGCGCACACCCGCGCGGCGCAGCGCGCGGCCGAAGGCCGTGATGTTGCCGGCCAGCTTGCCGGTGCGGGCGTCGCCTAGCTGCTGCATCGGCGGGCTCGGGCGGACATCACGGCGCCCGCGTTCATGCCCCGGCCTCCTCCTCCGGCCGCAGCGCATCGGCGGCCAGTTCGTGCGTGAGCGCGGCCACGTCGTCGCGCTGCTTGAACAGGATGCCGGCAGTGTCGACCACCACCTCGGGGTCGAGCTCGACCGTGTCGAGCGCGATCAGGGCGCGTGCCCATTCGACGCTCTCGGCAATGCCCGGCGCGCGCTGGAACGCGTTGACGAAAGGCGCATCGCGCAGCCGCGCGACGAAGGCGGCCACCTGGGCCGAGAGCTTCTCGCCGGCCTCGGGCACCTGGGCCCGAACGATCGCCAGCTCGCGCTCGCGCTCGGGGTAGTCGAGCCAGTGGTAGAGGCAGCGCCGCTTGACCGCGTCGTTGAGCTCGCGCGTGCGGTTGCTCGTGAGGATGGTGACCGGCGGCACCACGGCGCGCACGGTACCGAGCTCGGGAATGCTGACCTGGTACTCGCCCAGGTATTCGAGCAGGAAAGCCTCGAAGGGCTCGTCGGCGCGGTCCACTTCGTCGATCAGCAGCACTGCGCCGGGCATCGGGGTCTGCAGTGCCTGCAGCAGGGGGCGGCGGATCAGGTAGTGCGGCTGGTAGACCTCGGACTCCACATCCCGGGCAGCGCCCGCAGCTTCGGCCGCGCGCATATGTAGCAATTGCGCGGCGTAGTTCCATTCGTAGAGCGCCTCGCGTTGTTCCAGGCCGTCGTAGCACTGCAGCCGCAGCAGCGCGCGGCCCAGCGCCTTCGACAAGGCCTTGGCAAGCTCGGTCTTGCCGACGCCGGGCTCGCCCTCGAGCAGCAGCGGGCGCTGCAGCTTGAGCGCGAGGAACACCGCGGTGGCCAGGCGCCGGTCGGCGAAGTAGCCGGCCTGCACCAGGCTGTCGGAAAGGGCGTCGATGGAGGCGAAGGTCATGGCAAAGGGTAGCGCAGGCTGCCGGACGCAGGGGTCTCGAACAGGCAGCCGAAGGTCTCGTCCGTCAGCCCAGCGCCCGCGCCACCGCCCTCTGGCTCAGCACGCTGATCAGGTTCGCGCGGTAGGCCGCCGACGCGTGCAGGTCGCTGTTGAGTTCGCTCGCGTCGATCTTCACCGCGGCCGCCGCCGCGGGCGTGAAGCTCTGGTTCAGCGCATCCTCGAGCCCCGCGTGGCGGAACACACCGTTGCCGGCACCGGTGACGGCCACGCGCACGCCGCCGTCGTACTGCGCGAGGAACACGCCGACGAGCGGAAAGTGCGAGGCCTTCTGGCGCAGCTTTTCGTATACCGCGCGCTTCGGGACCGGGAAGCGGATGGCGGTGATCAGCTCGTCCTCCTCGAGCGCCGTGGTGAAGAGCCCGAGGAAGAAATCGTCGGCGGCAATCTCGCGCTTCGACGTGACGACGGTCGCACCGGAGCCGAGCACCGCGCTCGGGTAGCAGGCGGCCGGGTCGTTGTTGGCCACCGAGCCGCCGATGGTGCCCATGGCGCGCACCTGCCGGTCGCCGATGCGCGCGGCCAGGTCGGCCAGTGCCGGGTAGGCGGCCTTGACGTCGGCATGGTTCGCCACCTCGATGTGGCGCGACATCGCACCGATGGTGATCGTGTCGCCGTCCTTGCGGATGCCGGTGAGTTCGCGGACGCCGCCGAGGTCGACGAGTTGCTCGGGCGCAGAGAGCCGCAGCTTCATGGAGGCCAGCAGGGTCTGCCCGCCTGCGAGCGGCTTGGCGCCCGCCGCGGCGAGCCGGACCGCATCGGCCACGGTGGTCGGCTGTTCGAGTGTGAAGGCGTACATGGTGGGGTTCCTTCTTTTCGTGCTTCTTTTCTTGTCGGTTCTTGCGGTGTTCAGGGCGCGGGGCGGCCCTGGGTGCTGGCGGCGAGCGAAGGCGCCTGCACGTCGTGCGGGTTGCCGCCCTTCTGCATCGCTTCCCAGACCCGGTTCGGCGAAGCGGGCATGTCGAAGTCCTTCACGCCGAGCGGCGCCAGCGCATCGAGCACGGCATTGATCACGGCCGGCGGCGAGCCGATCGCGCCGGCCTCGCCGCAGCCCTTGGTGCCGAGCGGATTGTGGGTGCACGGCGTGCAGACGGTGTCGAGCTTGAACTGCGGGAAGTCGCCCGCGCGCGGCATCGCGTAGTCCATGAAGCTGCCGGTGAGCAATTGCCCCGTCTCGTTGTCGTAGACGCAGTTCTCGAGCAGCGCCTGGCCGATGCCCTGCACCAGCCCGCCATGCACCTGGCCCTCGACGATCATCGGGTTGATGATGGTGCCGAAGTCGTCCACCGCGGTGAAGCGGTCGACCTTCACTTCGCCGGTCTGCTTGTCGATCTCGACCTCGCAGATGTAGGTGCCGCCCGGAAAGGTGAAGTTGGTCGGGTCGTAGAAGGCGGTTTCGTTGAGGCCCGGCTCCAGCTTGTCGAGCGGATAGTTGTGCGGCACGTAGGCCGTGAGCGCGACCTGTCCGAACGGAATCTTCTTGTCGGTGCCCTTGACGGTGAACTCGCCATTGGCGAACTCGACGTCGGCGTCGCTCGCCTCCATCAGGTGCGCCGCGATCTTCTTGGCCTTGGTCTCGATCTTGTCGAGCGCCTTCATGATGGCCGCGCCGCCCACCGAAATGGAGCGCGAGCCGTAGGTACCCATGCCGAAGGGCACGCGACCGGTGTCGCCATGCACCACGTCGACGTTCTCGACCGAGATGCCGAGCCGCGCCGCAACGACCTGCGCGAACGTGGTCTCGTGGCCCTGCCCGTGGCTGTGCGAGCCGGTGAACACCGTCACGCTGCCGGTCGGGTGCACGCGGATCTCGCCGCATTCGAACAAGCCCGCGCGCGCACCGAGTGCGCCCGCGATGTTCGACGGCGCGATGCCGCAGGCCTCGATGTAGCTCGAGTAGCCGATGCCGCGCAGCTTGCCTTGCGCCTCGGTCGCCGACTTGCGCTCGGCGTAGCCGTCGACGTCGGCGAGCACGCGGGCCTTGTCCATGCACGCATGGAAGTCGCCGGTGTCGTACTGCAGCGCCACGGGCGTCTGGTAGGGAAAGGTGGTGATGAAGTTGCGCTTGCGGATCTCGTCCTGGCCCAGGTTCATTTCCCAGGCACAGCGCGACACCAGCCGCTCGAGCAGGTAGGTGGCCTCGGGCCGTCCCGCGCCGCGGTAGGCATCGACCGGCGCGGTGTTGGTGAACCAGGCATCGACCTCGACGTAGATCTGCGGCGTGGCGTACTGGCCCGCGAGCAGCGTGGCGTACAGGATGGTCGGCACCGCGGTCGAGAAGGTCGACAGGTAGGCACCGAGGTTGGCGTCGGTGTGCACGCGCATGGCGAGGAACTTGCCGTCCTTGTCCATCGCCATCTCGGCGTGACTCACATGGTCGCGGCCGTGCGCGTCGGACAGAAAGCACTCCGAGCGCTCGGCCGTCCACTTGATGTTGCGGTTGAGCTGCTTGGCGGCCCAGGTCAGGCACACGTCCTCGGCATAGAGAAATATCTTCGAGCCGAAGCCGCCGCCCACGTCGGGTGCGATCACGCGCACCTTGTGCTCGGGCAGGCCCAGCACGAAAGCCGTCATCAGCAGGCGCTCGACGTGCGGATTCTGGTTCGACACGTAGAGCGTGTAGTCGTCGGTGCCGCGGCTGTAGCTGCCGATGGCCACGCGCGGCTCGATCGGGTTGGGCACCAGCCGGTTGTTGACCAGGTCGAGCTTCGTGACGTGCGCCGCATTGGCGAACACCGAATCGACCGCGGTCTTGTCGCCCAGCGCCCACTTGTAGCACTGGTTGTCGGGCGCCTCGTCGTGCAGCGTGACGCCGCCGGCCTTCTTGGCGGCATCGGCCACGCTCACGAGCGCGGGCAGCACGTCGTAGTCGACCACCACGGCCTCGGCGGCATTCTTGGCCTGCTCCACCGTCTCGGCCACCACCATGGCCACATGGTCGCCCACGTAGCGCACCTTGTGGATCGCGAGGATCGGGTGCATTGGCTCCTTCATCGGGGTGCCGTCGGGGTTGTTGATGAGCCAGCCGCAAGGCAGCCCGCCCATCTTGCCCTCGATGTCCTTGCCGCTGAAGATGCCGACCACGCCGGGCATCTTCAGCGCCTCGGCCGTGTCGACCGACTTGACGACCGCATGGGCGTGCGGCGAGCGCACGAAGACCGCGTGGCTCTGGTTGGCCAGCGTGATGTCGTCGGTGTAGTTGCCCGCGCCGGTCAGGAAGCGGTAGTCTTCCTTGCGCCGCAGCGCCTCGCCGATGTGGGGCAGGTTCGAGAAGTCGGAAGCACCCATGATGTCGCTCCCTTCAGGCCGAAGCCGTGGTCTTGACCGGGGTGCCCGAGGCCATGGCCTCGCCGCCCATCTGCACCGCCTTGACGATGTTCTGGTAGCCGGTGCACCGGCACAGGTTGCCGTCGAGCAGCTCGCGGATCTCCGATTCGCTCGACTTGGGATGGTGCGTGCACAGGTCGATGGCGCTCATCACCATGCCGGGGGTGCAGAAGCCGCACTGCAGGCCGTGGCATTCCTTGAAGGCGGCCTGCATCGGGTGCATGGTGCCGTCGGGCTCGGCGATGCCCTCGATGGTGGTGATCTCGGCACCGGCCGCCTGCGCCACGAGGATGTTGCACGACTTGACCGCGCGGCCGTTGAGGTGGATGGTGCAGGCGCCGCACTGGGCCGTGTCGCAGCCGACGTGGGTGCCGGTCAGGTGGAGATGCTCGCGGATGGCGTGCACGAGAAAGGTGTTGGGGGGTGCGTCGACCGTGACCTGACGGCCGTTGACCGTGAAAGCTACCTGCATGTGGCTGTCTCCGTTGAAGGTGATGGCTGGTTCAGCGAAAGGCATCTTGGATGCCGGCCACGTGCACTATCCTAGGCAAAACCCTCAGCGCTTGCGCCACGGGCGCGAAATTCTCAAAATGAAACAGCTTGCGGCCGGCAAGCGCTCCCCACGACGCCCCTCCCCGCGTAAACCAGAACGATGTCCGCTCCGATCGCCCCGCACCTGACCGAGCGTTCGCTCGCCATTGCCGAGGCGCGCCGGGCCCTGATCCACGGCGAGGCCCGCGCGCCGGTACGCATCGAGCCCTGGATCGCGCGCTCCTGGCAGCGCTGCATGGAGGCCGGGCGCCAGCCGCAGCAACGCGTGAGCTTCGATCCGGTCGGCCAGTCGGCCATCCGCGACGTGGCCGAGCGCAACCGGGCGCTCATGGCGGCGGCGCGGCCGGTGATCGAGCGGCTGTCGCGCGCCATTGCCGACACGCGCTATTTCGCGGTGCTGACCAATGCCGAGGGCATCGTGGTCGACGTGGGCGCTCTGCCCGACGGCGCCGACGACAGCGCCCGCTATGCGCGCAACATCGGCCGCATCGGCGTGGACCTGTCGGAGCGCGCCATCGGCACCAGCGCCATCAGCACCGCGCTGGCCGAGCAGGAGGCGGTGTGGCTGCACCGTGGCGAGCACTTCTTCGAGGACACCAGCGTCTACAGCTGCGCCGGCGCCCCGCTCTTCGGCCCGCAGGGCGACTGCATCGGCATGCTCGACCTGACCGGCGTGCAGGTGGCCGAACGGCCCGAGCTGCGCCACCTGGCCATGCTGTCGGCGCGCAGCATCGAGAACCTGCTGGTGCTGAATCAGCCCTGCGAGATGCGCCTGCACCTGTCGTGGCCCGGCTGTCCGCCCAGCGAGGCGACCGAAGGCCTGCTGTGCGTCGATGCCGAGGGCGGCGTGATCGGCGCCAATGCCGCCGCGCGGCAGATGCTGCACGAGCCGCTCGGTCGCAGCCCCCAGGCGCCGCTGCACTGCAGCGACCTGTTCGCGCTGCCGCTGCAGATGCTGCTCGATGCCGCACGGCGCGGCGACGCGGTGCTCGAAGCCCCGCTCTGGTCGGGGCTGCGCGTGCAGGTGCGGCCGCAGCGCGGCGGCGGCAAGCACCCGCCGGAGCCCGTTGCCGAATCGCGGCCCCGGCTGCGCGATGTGGAGACCGCGCTGATCCGCAAGGCCGTGGCCGACGCCCGGGGCAACGTGGCCGAGGCTGCACGTGCGCTCGGCATCAGCCGTGCCACGGTCTACCGCAAGCTGTGGCGCGGGCGCTCGGCTTCGCGCTGAGGCTCAGGCGCTCGCGGGAACCTTGTCGAGAAACCCGGTCACGGCGTGCAGCTTGCCCGCCTCGAGCTGTGCAAAGTCGGTGCCCTGGATCATGTCCTCGGCCTCGCTCGGTCCCAGGGTCCACGAAAAGCGCAGGTTATCGCCGTGGGACTGCGCTTCGCCGAGCAGCTTGAAGCGGAAGCCCGGAAAGCGCTGCTGCACCGCACCGACCAGTGCGCCGATCTGCTCGCGGCCGCTGGCCTGCGCCATGGGATCGACATAGCGTGCATCGGCGGTCCAGCCCGAAGCGATGAGTTCAGCCCGGCGTGCGGCGTCGGTTTCGTTCCAGACATCGATGTAGCGCTGGGCGATGGCGGTGGCGTCGTGGGCGGCGGTGTTCATGGTGCGTGTCCTTTCGAGGTCGATGCCCGCAACGTCGCGGGGTGAAAGGATGGTCGCGCCGCGCGCGTTGGGCGTCGATGACCTCGGAGGTCATGGCGCGCCGGCGCCGCTCAGTTGGCCGAGGCGTTCGGGAAGAAGAGCTGCTCCCCGCCGATCTTGTAGCCCGCGATCGTGTCCTGCCCGGCCGGCGAGATCACCCAGTCGACGAACTTCTGCGCGCCCCGGCTGTTGAGCGATGGAAACTTCGCCGGGCTCACGACCATCACGCCGTACTGATTGAACAGGCGCTTGTCGCCCTCGACCAGCACCGCCAGGTCGGCGCGGTTCTTGAAGCTGAGCCAGGTGCCGCGGTCCGCGAGCACATAGCCGCCCGAGGAGGCCGCGATGTTCAGCGCCGGGCCCATGCCGCAGCCGCACTCCTTGTAGCCGCTGCCCTTGCGCTCGTTCGGCACCGGCTGGCCCGCTTCGGCCACGCCGGCCTGCGTCCAGAGGCGGCGCTCGGCCGCGTCGGTGCCGCTCTTGTCGCCGCGCGAGACGAAAGGCGCATTCGCCGCGGCGATCTTCTTCAGCGAGGTGGCGATGTCCTTGCCCTTTGCGCCCGCCGGGTCGGCCTTCGGGCCCACGAGCACGAAGTCGTTGTACATCACCGGATAGCGCCTGACGCTGAAGCCTTCGGCCACGAACTTCTCCTCGGCCGCGGCGTCGTGCACGAACAGCACGTCGGCATCGCCGCGCCGCGCCATGTCGATGGCCTGACCGGTGCCCACCGCCACCACCTTGACGTCGATGTTGCTGGCCTTCCTGAAGGCCGGCAGCAGGTGCGAGAACAGGCCCGACTGCTCGGTGGACGTGGTCGAGGCCATGGTGATGGTCTCGGCGTGTGCGGCGGCCGCAGCCGCCGCGAACATGGCCAGCGCGGCCGCAAGGTGCTTGAAAGACAAGTTCATGCCAACTCTCCTTTGACGAACAGGCGGGCCTCTTCCGGCAGCGGCCCATGAAAGAAATCGTGCACCGGCAGGTCGGCCAGGATGCGGCCGTGCTCGAGGTAGACCACGCGCGTGGCGAGCCGCTTGACCTGCCCCAGGTTGTGGCTCGCGAACACCAGCGTGCGGCCGCTCGCGGCCTCGGCGATGAGCGACTCGACCTCGCGCTTGGCGGTCGGGTCGAGGCTGGCCGTGGGCTCGTCGAGCAGCAGCACCGCCGGATGCAGCGCCCAGGCGCGCGCCAGCGCGACGCGCTGCTGCTGCCCGCCCGACAGCGCGCGCGCATTGCGCTCCGCGAGGTCTTCGAGGCCCACGCGCGCGAGTGCCGGCAGGGCCGCACGGCGCGCCTCGCGCCAGCGCATGCCGCGCAGCCAGAGCGCCAGCGCCACGTTGGTGGCGACCGAGGCGCGCAGCATGTGCGGCCGCTGGAACAGCATCGCCTGCTGGCGGCGCGGCACCGCGCCCGCCAGGCTGCCCGCCACGTGCGGCACCAGCCCATGAAGCAGGCGCAGCAGCGTGGTCTTGCCGCTGCCGTTGGCGCCGATCAGCGCCACCCGCTCGCCCGCATGGATGCGCAGCGTGGCGCCCTGCAGCGCCACGACCCGCCCCAGGCGCACGTCGACGCCCTTCAGTGAGAACACGGCCGCATCCGCGATCACGAGCGCGCCTCCGCACGCCAGGCCGGCGCCGCGGCGCCCGGGCCTGCGCCGCCGTCGATCCGCTCGCGCCAGCCGCGCAGCGCCGCGATCGCGAGGTTGAGCACCAGTACCACGCCCAACAGCACCAGCCCGAGCGCGAGCGCCAGTGGCAGGTCGCCCTTGCTGGTCTCGAGCGCGATGGCGGTGGTCATCACGCGCGTGAAGCCGTCGATGTTGCCGCCCACGATCATCACCGCGCCCACCTCCGAGACCGCGCGCCCGAAGGCCGCGATCAGCACCGTGAGCAGCGCGTAGCGCTCGTCCCATGCCAGCAGCAGCGCCCGCACCAGCGGCCGCGCGCCGAGCGAGCGCAGCTGCTCGCCGTGCGCGCGGTCGGTGTCCTCGATGGTCTGCCGCGTGAGCGCCGTCACCACCGGCAGCACCAGCACCGTCTGCGCCAGCACCATGGCCTGGAACGAGAACAGCCAGCCCAGGAAGCCGAGCGGGCCCGAGCGCGACAGCAGCAGGTAGATCACCAGCCCGACCACCACCGAAGGCAGCGCCAGCAGCGTGTTCAGCAGCGTCAGCAGCGCGGCCCGCCCGCGGAACCGCGCCACGCCGAGCCAGGCGCCGAACAGCAGCCCGAAGCCACAGGCCAGCACGCAGGCACTGGCGCTGACCGCGAGCGAGCGCCCGACGATGGCCAGCAGCATCGGGTCGCCGTCGGCGAGCAGGTGCCAGGCCGCGACGGCACTTTGCGCGAAGGTGTTCATGCAGCGGGCTTCATGGGAGGCGTGGGAAGGCGCCGCAGTATCGGGGCGTGGCCCCAATTACCTATGTAAATTTTTGCATAGGTGACGAGGCGCGCGCCTCAGATTGCGTCAAGCGGAAAGATGGGCCTGCGGACCTTGGAGAACGGGAACAGGCTGTAGTCAGAACTCGTCACCCCCCGACTGTCGCATTCGACCAGCCCGGCCGACAGCGGCTCGAACACCGGCCGGCAGTACATGCGCGACTTGAGCAGCAGAAAGCGCTCGGTACGCGGATCGAGCCCCGTGCATTCGAAGACGCCGAGGTCCCACGGCTCCTGCGTGCGCTCGGTCACGACGATGCGCGCGGCGCCGGTGTCGAACAGCACGGTGCGGCCCATGCTGCTGCGCTGCCCGGTGTAGGTGGGACCGGTGATCACGTACTCGCCATTGCAGACGGTGCGCACCACGCCGGTCAGCACCACGGGCGGCGCCGACCGGCCGATGCCCGCGAGCGAAACCTTGTTGCCGAGCGCCACCGTGGCCGTGGCGCCCTCGCCCGCCGCGACCAGCGCGGCCACGGCTTCGGGGTCGCAGAGCGGGCCCACGCCAATGCCGGCCAGCCCCTGCGCCAGCGCTTCCTGCAGCACGTCCATCGTGTCGCAGCTGCCGCCTGACATGCAGTTGTCGCCGTGGTCGAGCAGCAGCACCGGGCGCGTCGCGCCGTCGGCGAGCCGTTTCGCGCGCGCGACCGATTCGGCCAGCGGCTCGCTGCGGTAGACGAACGCCTCGCGCTCGGCCCACATCTGCGCGGCGATGCGGTCGGCGGTGGCCTGCGCGCGCTCGGGCGACTGCGCGTCGACCGCCACCACGCTCATGCAGGGCGCCTCGATGTCCGACAGCGAGAAGCCCGCGAAGATCGACACCGCGAGCGATTCGCCCGCGCCCTCGGCAGCGCGCGCGGCCTCGATCGCGCGCTGCATCGCGCCCACGAACGAGGCGCTGCGCAGCGTGTGCGCCATCAGCGGCAGCCCGTGCCAGCGCATCGCGGGCCGGCTGCGCCCCGCGAGCAGGTCGAACAGCAGGCGGCCCGCGTGGGCGCCGGTCTCGTACATGTCGACGTGCGGATAGGTCTTGAAGCCGACGATCACCTCGGCGTTGCCGACCATTGCCGGCGTCACGTTGGCATGCAGGTCGAGCGCGACGCCGATCGGCACGCCCGGGGCCGCGGCGCGCAGGCGCAGCAGCAGGTCGCCCTCGCCGTCGGCGCTGTTCTCGGCCACCATCGCGCCGTGCAGGTCGAGCAGGATGGCGTCGCAGCCCGGCGCCGCATCGACGATGCTCTGCGTGAGCGTGGTGTAGGCCTCGGCATCGACCGGCCCGCTCGGGTTGGCCGAGGCCGACACCGGCGTGACAACCTCGGCGCCCGCCTGCTCGGCCAGGTCGATGAAGGCCGACATCGCGGTTCGCATGCCCTTGTTGTCGCGATAGGCCTGGGCGCCGAACGTGGGGCCCTCGGGCCCGAAGGCCGAAAGCGGCGTGGGCACCGGCGAGAAGGTGTTGGTCTCGTGGTTGAGGCGCGCGATCAGCACTTTCATGATGCGGCCACTCCCGCGCTCTGCAGCATCGCCTGGAGCAGCACGTTGCAGCCGGCCTCGAGGTGCGCGGCTTCGGCGTCCTCGATCTCGTTGTGGCTGATGCCGTCGCGGCAGGGCACGAAGATCATGGCGGCGGGGCACACGCGCGCGAGGTACACCGCATCATGGCCCGCACCGCTGATCACGTTCATCGCGCTCAGGCCCTGCACTTCGGCCGCCTCGCGGATCGCCGACACCAGCGCGGGCGTGAAGGGCTGCGGCGGGAAATAGACGACCTGTTCGACCGTGGCCTCGACCCGGCCCTTGGCGGCGATGCGCTGCACCGCGTCCTTGAATGCGGCGTCCAGGGCCGACAGCACCGCGTCGTCGGCCGCGCGCAGGTCGACGCTGAGCTTCACGCGGCCGGGGATCACATTGCGCGAGTTGGGGTAGTTGTCGATCCAGCCGACCGTGCCGCGCGCGTGCGGCGCATGGGCGAGCGCGATGCGGTTCACTTCGACCACGAGTTCGGCGGCCGCGAGCAGCGCGTCGCGGCGCAGTTCCATCGGCGTGGGGCCCGCATGCGCCTCCATGCCCTGCAGCACCACGTCGTACCAGCGCTGGCCGAGCGCACCCTCGACCACGCCGATCACGCGCTCGTTGGCCTCGAGCACCGGGCCCTGCTCGATGTGCGCCTCGAAGTACGCGCCCACAGGCGACGCGGCGGCCGAGGCCGGTGCATCGCCCGCATAGCCGATGGCCGCGAGCGCTTCGGCCACGCTGATGCCGTCGTTGTCGCGCTGGGCCAGCGCATGCTCGAGCGTGAAGGCGCCGGCGAACACGCCCGAGCCCATCATCACGGGCACGAAGCGCGAGCCCTCCTCGTTGGTCCACACGGCAATCTCGAGCGGCGCTTCGGTGACGATGCCCGCGTCGTTGAGGCTGCGGACCACCTCGAGCCCGGCCAGCACGCCGTAGTTGCCGTCGAACTTGCCGCCCGTCGGCTGGGTGTCGATGTGGCTGCCGGTCACCACGGGCGGCAGCGCGTCGTCGCGGCCCGCGCGGCGCGCGAAGATGTTGCCGATGCGGTCGACGCGCACCGCGCAGCCGGCCTCGCGCGCCCAGCGCACGAAAAGGTCGCGGCCCTGGCGGTCAAGGTCGGTCAGCGCGATGCGGCAGACGCCGCCCTTTGCGGTGGCGCCCAATTGGGCCAGTTCCATCAGCGACTGCCAGAGGCGCTCGCCGTCGATGCGGATTTCGGTGTGGGGTGTCATGGTGTTCGAAGAATGGAAGTGCGGAACCTCAAGCAAGGCCCACGCCCAGGTAGCGGTCCTTCACCTCGTGGTCGGCCATGAAGGCCGCATTGCCGGCCTCGTGCACGACCACGCCCTGCTCCAGGATGTAGTGGCGGTCGGCCAGCTGCACGCAGACCTCGAGGTTCTGCTCGACCAGCAGGATCGCCACGCCAGCCGCCTTGATGGTCTTGAGCTGGGCGACGATCTCTTCGACGATGACCGGCGCGAGGCCTTCGACGGGCTCGTCGAGGATCAACAGGCGCGGGTGGTTCATCAGCGCACGGCCGATGGCGAGCATCTGCTGCTCGCCGCCCGAGAGCTGGCCGCCGCCGTTGCGCCGGCGCTCCTTCAGGCGCGGGAAGATGCGGTACACGTCGCCCAACTGCCAGCGCGAGTCGCGCCGCTGGCCGAGCATGAGGTTCTCTTCCACCGTCAGCAGCCTGAAGATGCCGCGGTGCTCGGGCACCAGGCAAACGCCGCGCTGCGCGATCCGGTGCGCCGCCTGGCCCGCGACGTCCGCACCCTGGAAGCGCACGCGGCCGCCGCTCGGCGTGACGGCGCCCGCAATGCTCTTGAGCGTGGTCGACTTGCCGGCGCCGTTGCGGCCCAGCAGCGTGACCAGCTCGGCCTCGCCGACCGTGAGCGACACGCCCTGCAGCACATGGCTCTTGCCGTAGTGGGCGTGCAGGGACTCGACTTCGAGGATGTTCGCGCTCATCGGGTCGCCTCCGTTCCCCGAGAATCGGCCATGGCCTGGCTGCTGCCCCCTCTCCCCTTGGGGAGAGGGCTGGGGTGAGGGCCAGCGGCGACGGCAGGGGCAGTGCATGTGCGAAGGCCGTTGCCCTCACCCCTGCCCTCTCCCCAGGGGGAGAGGGAGCAAGAAACGGCGCTCATGCTTTTCCTCCGGTGATCATGTTGCCCAGGTAGGCGCTGCGCACGCGCGCATCGGCGCGGATGTCGCCCGGCAGTCCTTCGGCGAGCACGCGGCCCAGCTGCATCACGGTCACGGTGTCGGAGATGTCCATCACGATGTTCATGTTGTGCTCGATCAGCACCACGGTGTGCGCGTCGCGCAGCCCGCGAATCAGCTGCTTCATGTCGTCGAGGTCGTCGATGCCCATGCCCGAGGTCGGTTCGTCGAGAAAGATCGCCTTGGGTCGGGCGGCCAGCGCCATGCCCACCTCGAGGCGGCGCTGCTGGCCGTGCGACAGTGCGCCGGCCGGCGTGTCGGCCATGCGCTCGAGGCCGACGCGCTGCAGCACCTCGTCCACCGTCTGCGTGCAGGCACGCTCGCCGACCGGCGCGCGCCAGCAGTTCATGGCCTGGCGCGGCGCCACGCCCTGCGCGGCCACGCGAAGGTTCTCGCGCACCGCGAGGCTCGCGAACAGGCTCGTGACCTGGAACGAGCGCGCCATGCCGCGCTGCACGCGCCGGTGGTCGGGCTCGCGCGTCACGTCGTGGCCATCGAACAGGATGCGCCCGCCCGTGGTGGTGCCGGTGCCCGTCAGCATGTGGAACAGCGTGGTCTTGCCCGCGCCATTGGGCCCGATCACCGAGTGCACGGTGTTCGCCCTGATCTTCAGGTCGACGCCGCCGAGCGCGGCGAACTTGCCGTAGTGCTTGGTGACGCCGATCGCTTCGATGAGCACCTCGCTCATGCTTTTTCCCCTTGTGCGTCGGGCAGCCGGGCCGCAGGCGGTGCCTTGCGGAACACGCGCCGCCAGGCGCCTTCGCCAAGGCCCCAGAGCCCGCGCTGCATGCCGATGCTCACCGCGATCAGCAGCAGCCCCAGCAGCAACAGCCAGCGCGGCCAGAGCGTCGAGAGCCAGTCGGCCAGCAGCACGTAGAAGGCCGACCCGAGCACCGACGCGAAGAGGTTGCCGGTGCCGCCGATCACGGTGATGACCAGGATCATCTCGCTCGTGTGGTACTCGGCGTTCGACAGCGGTGCGATGCCGGTCATCATCGCGTGCAGGCCGCCCGCCAGGCCGGTGACAGCGCCCGAGATCACGAACGCCAGCAGCTTGAAGCGCCGCAGGTTGTAGCCCACGGCGGCGGCGCGGTCCTCGTTGTCGCGAATGGCGAGCAGCGTGCGACCGAACACCGAATCGGTCACGCGCAGCAGCAGGCCGAACGCGATGAGGAACATCACGGCGACGAAGGCGTAGTACTTCCAGGGGGTGTCCATGAAGGCGGGGCGCGGCACGTCGAGCAGGCCGTTGTCGCCGCCCGTCAGGCCCGAGGCCGTGTAGGCCACGAAATAGAACATCTGCGCGAAGGCCAGCGTGAGCATCACGAAGTAGGTGCCGCGCTGACGAATGGCGACCCAGCCGACCACCGCCGCGCCGAGCGCGCCCATGGCAATGGCCGCGAGCAATGCCAGCGGCATCGGCAGCGCAAGCCGCGTGAGAAGGATGGCGATGGTGTAGCTGCCCAGGCCGAAGAAGATGCCTTGGCCGAACGACAGCAACCCGGTGTAGCCCAGCAGCAGGTTGCAGCCCAGCGCGGCCAGCGCGTAGATCAGCACCTCGCTCGCGAGCGAACCCGAGCGCAGCACCAGCGGCAGGCCCGCGGCGACGATCAGCGCCAGGAGAAACGTCATTTTTTTCGACATGGCGGTCAGGCCCTCCGGCCGAGCAGGCCATGTGGACGAAGCAGCAGCACGGCGCCCATCGCGATGTAGATCATCAGGCTCGCGCCCGGCGGCCAGAGGGTGCTCATGAGGCTCTGCACGATGCCGATCAGCAGGCCGCCCACCAACGCGCCGCCGAAGCTGCCGAGCCCGCCGATCACCACCACCACGAACGCCACGCCCAGCGCCTCGACGCCCATGAACGGTTCGGCACCGCGGATCGGCGCGGCCAGCACACCGGCCAGTGCGGCCGTGGCCGCGCCGAGCGCGAACACCAGGCTGAACACGCGGAACACGTTGATGCCGAGCAGCGACACCATCTCGGTCGATTCGCTGCCCGCGCGCACCGCGCTCCCCAGCCGCGTGCCTTCGAGCACCCACCACAGCAGCACCGCGAGAACGGCCGTGAAGCCGATCACGAACAGCCGGTACTTCGGGTAGATGAAGCTGCCCCACATCACCACGCCCTGCAGCAGGTCGGGCGTCGGCACGCTGTTGCCCAGCGGCCCCCAGACGACGATGACGATCTCCTGCACCGCGAGCGCGAGCCCCACGGTCACGAGGATGTGGAACTCGTGCGGCTTGGCATACACGCGGCGCAGCAGCAGCTTTTCAGCCAGCCAGCCGAGCGCACCGACGAACACCGGCACCACCACCAGCGCGAGCCAGAAGTCGAGCCCCCACTGCATCACCTGGAAGCAGAGGTAGGCGCCCAGCAGGTAGAACGCCCCGTGCGCGAAGTTGACGAAGCGCAGCAGGCCGAACACGATGGACAAGCCAACGGCCAGCAGGAAATACAGCATCCCGATGCCGATGCCGTTGATGGTCTGGAGCAGGTAGACGGACATGGGGCGCGTCGGTTTCCTTGCGTGCTCAGCCCAGCTTGCAGCCGGTCTTGTCGGGGGCCAGGAACGACTTGCCCGAACTCACCACGTCCACGTAGTCGGCCGCATCCTTCATCTTCGACTTGGCCTTGCCCTTGAGCAGGTAGTAGTCCTTGATGACCTGGTGGTCGGCCTTGCGGATTTCCTCGGCACCCGTGAGGCCGTCGTACTTCAGGCCTTCGAGCGCCGCGATCACGGCCTTCTGGTCGACGTTGCCGGCCTTGACGATGCCGTCGATCAGGATCTTGGTGCACACGTACGAGCCCGCGAGGCTGTAGTTGGGCACGATCTTGAGCTTGTCGGCCGTGCGCTTGACCAGGTCCTTGTTGAGCGCCGAGTCGACCGTGTGCCAGTACTGCGCGCCGAAGTACACGCCGTCGCAGAGGTCGGCGCCGAGTTCATCGAACTGCTCCAGCCCCGACGCCCAGGCGATCAGGATCGTCATGTTCTTGTGCATGCCGAAGCTCACCGCCTGGCGCAGCGCCGCCGACGACTGCGCGCCGAAGTTCAGCAGGAGCAGCACGTCGGGCTTGGCGGCCAGCGCGTTGGTGAGATAGCCGCTGAACTCCTTCTCGTTGAGCGAGTGGTAGCTGTTGCCCACGTGCTCGATGCCCTTCTCCTGGAAGATGTTCTTGGCGGCGCTGAGCAGGCCTTCGCCGAACACGTATTGCGGCGTGATGGTGTACCAGCGCTTGGCCTTCGGCATGCTCGCGATCAGCGGGCGCACTGTCTGCTCGACCGCACCGAAGGTGGGCACCGACCAGCGGAAGGTGGCCGGGTTGCAGTCCTTGCCGGTGATCTCGTCGGCGCCCGCGGTGGTGATGAACACGCCGCCGGCCTTCTCGGCCTCCTTGCCCATGGCGAGCGCCTCCGACGACAGGATGCCGCCGGCAAAGAACTTGGTGCCCTGCTGCTGCAGCGCTTCCTGCACCTTGCGCACGGCGGTGGCCGGCTTGCCCTCGGTGTCGAGCACGGTGTAGGCGAGCGGACGCTTGAGCACGCTGCCGTACTGCTCGATCGCGAGCTTCATGCCCAGGTCGGCGTACTTGCCGTTGGCCGCGAAGGCGCCCGACATCGGCACCGGGCAGCCGAAGCGGATCGCCTCGGCTGACTGGGCCCAGGCGGCACGGCCGCCCAGCAGGGAGGCGGCGGGCGCGGCCGAGAGGGCGGCGAGCTGAAGAAGGTGTCTGCGTTGCATGGAGTTCTCCGGTCGGGGTGAAGTGAGAGAGGGTGCTGCGTCGAATCGCAGCAATTTAAGCGGATAAATAGGATTAATATGCTGGTAAAAACCCGCTAGCAATGCGCGTGCCAAAATCGGCAGCGACCGAATCCGATACCTGCTCGCACATTGCTTTTCCCTCTCGCAAGGACTTCTTTCTCACGCATGAAACCGCAGGACGCCAGGAGCTTCGGGCAGCGCCGCCCCAAGCGGCAAAAGCTGTCAGACGTCATCGTCGAAGACGTCAAGCGCTGGATCGTGGCCGAGCGCAAGCAGCCCGGCGATCGGCTGCCGAACGAGAAGGAGCTGATCGAGCTGTTCGGCTATTCGAAGAGCACGGTGCGCGAGGCGCTCAAGGCGCTGGAGGTGCGCGGCCTGGTGGCGATCCGCACCGGCCCCGGCGGCGGCGCCTACCTGCAGCAGGTGTCGGTCGAGCATGCGTCGGAGCCGCTGCGCAACTTCCTGCACTTCCATCACCTCGACGGGCACCACATCTACCAGCTGCGCAAGGCGCTCGAACCAGAGCTCGCGGTGAGCGTGGTGGGGCGGCTCACGCCCGAGAACTTCGAGCAGCTCGAGGCCAACGTGCGCCTGTGCACCATCGAGCCGACCAACGAAGACGAGCTGCGCACCCAGCGCGAGGCCGAACTCGCTTTTCACACCCTGCTGGCCGAGCGCTGCCCCAATCCGGTGCTCTCGTTCATGTGCCGCTTCCTCAATGACCTGCTGCGCGACCTGGTGGTCTACAAGAAGGCGCTGGACCACCACCACTTCGGCGAGACCAACGTGGACTACCACACGCAGCTGCTCGCGGCCTACCGCAAGGAGGATGCGGACGAGGTGCGCCGGCTCATGGCCGAGCACATGGTCGACGCCGAGGCCCACATGCACGAGATGGAGGCGCACATCGGGGCGAAGCATTTGCTGCTGCCCAGTGGGGGACAGCGGTAGGCGCGCAGGCCCGCGTGGTCAGCGTCGCTGCGCGGACTTCAGGGTCAAGACGACATCGAAGAACTCGCTCGTGCCGTCGTCGTTGTCGCTGACCAAGGCCGCCGTGGCCTGGCGCGGCTCCGTGTGCGTCAGCGCAATGGATTCCACCTTGGTCTTGAGTGGCACCCCGCCCTTCGACAGCAGGCGCTGCGCGCGTTGGGTCAGGTCGAGCGGCGCGCCATCGTCCAGCTCGGACAGCGGAATCAACCCCAGGAAGCTGCCGAGCACCGCGCCATCATCGTAGGCGTTGTCGGTTCCCTCGACCGAGGCGCTGTAGACCAGGCTGTCGATCTCGGGCCAGTGGTCGGCGCCCGAGAGCCCTGCCTCGCGTCCCCCTAGCCGCGGCAGCTGCACCACGTACCGGCGGATGTCGGTGATGCGGCTCGCCTGGCCGGTCATGTAGGCCATGAGGTCGGCGAGCGTCACCTTGAAGAGCATGTTCTGCCCGGCGTTGCCCCGATTGAAGAAGTAAACCGCGTCAAGGGCCACCGCCACGGCCTCGATGTTGACCGTCTGGCCGGCCTCGAAGCCCGCGAGGGCGGCGAAGTCGCGATAGAGCCCGGCCATGTCCCGCACATGGGCGACAGACTTGCCACTCACGGCAACCAGCAGGCCCGTTTCGCGCGTTCCCTGCTTGCTGCCCGAGCCCAGGATCAGGTTCCAGACGACCCCATTCCATGTGACCGTGGTCATCGCTTCATGGTCGGGCTTGATGTTTTTGGCAATGCGGCCGTTCTTCTTGAGCGGATAGTCCTGCAGCAGGGTCTTGTCGACGATCGCGAATTTGCGGTTCAGCTCGAACAGATAGGGCGAATCGTCACCCACGACGAAGTACTTCCCCGCATGCCAGGTCATGCCCGAACCGGACGGAAGCGCTTTGCTGACCACCGGGTCGGTGGCTTGAACGCCGATGTCCGCGGCATGCGAACTCGAAGCGAAAGCCGCCAGCACGAGCGAGGCGGTGAAGGTCTTGTAGCGCGGGATGGGAATCTGTGGGAGCTGGCGAACGGGTCTGTCGCGCGGTTTCTGGAGGGAGCGCAAGCCTAATCCAGGCTCTGGCCGCAGCCCGAAAAGAAGGCGTCCACCGCGTGATGTATGCACGCTTTTGTTTTACTTTCTGCACGACATCGCATTCAGCAATGCGCCTCCTCCAGGCACGCTTGAAACGCCAGCACCGCCCGCGACGGCTTCGGCGACCTGCGCAGCAGGCTCACGAACCGGCACGCATAGTTGAACCGCGCCGGCAGCACGGCCTGCATGAGCCCGCGCTGCTCGAACACCTGTGCGTAGTGGTCGGGCAGAAAACCGAGAAAGCGACCCGACAGGATCAGGGTCGCGATCGCCTCCTGGTCGAAGCCCGTGGCCTTGCGCGACAGCTTCGCGCGGTGGCTCAGTTCCATGTTCGGCGAGTGGTAGCCCAGGCCCGCGAAATGATGTTCGCGCAACCGGGCCCAGGTGAGCTTCGCGTGGCTCGCACCGAAGAGCGGATGCCCGGCACCGCAATACAGCAGCATGGTCTCGTCGAACAGGTCGGCATACACCAGGCTCTTCGACGCCCGGTGCGCGGGGATGATGCCGATCTGGAAATGGCCTTCGAGCACGCCCTGCTCGATCGCGTTGATCGAGCCCACGTGCACGGCCAGGTTCACCTCGGGCGCGATCTCGGCAAAGCGCGCGATCGCCTCGCCGATGCGCGCCTTCGGATTGGTCGCTGTCTTGTCGAACAGCGCCACGTCGAGCTGGCCGCCCATGCGGTTGTGGATGTCGTCGATGCTGCCGCGAAAGGCATCGACCGAGGCCAGCAAACGCAGCGTCTCGTCGTACACGCGCTGGCCCTCGGCCGTGAGCGCAAAGCCCGCGCGGCCGCGCCGGCACAGCACCAGGCCGAGCCGCGTCTCGAGGTCCTTGACATGGCGGCTCACCGTGGAGGTGCCGATGTTGAGTTCGAGCTCGGCCGCCGCCATGCCGCCGCAGTCGACCACGCTCCTGAACACCTTGAGCAGGCGCAGGTCCATGTCGCTGAGCTGGCCGAGCACCGCACGACTTCGGCTCTTTTCCTTTACTTGCATGAATCGTCAAGTGAACATTGATATTGCGCCATTCTCCACACTGAAGGCACTATCAACAATCGGCGCATCCACTCACCTCCGGAGCCCGCGCCATGACCCTTGCCACCCCCGCCGCAGATCCCACGCCCGCCCTGCGCACCGACGCCGCCTGGCTCGACGCGCACTGGATGCCCTACACCGGGAACCGCCAGTTCAAGGCCGATCCGCGCATGATCGTGGAAGCCAAGGGCGCCTACTTCACCGACGGCGAAGGCCGCAAGATCTTCGACGGCCTCTCGGGCCTGTGGTGCTCGGGCCTGGGCCACGGCCGCCCCGAGATCACCGAGGCGGTGAGCCGCCAGATCGCGAAGCTCGACTATTCGCCGGCCTTCCAGTTCGGTCATCCGCTGTCTTTCGAGCTTGCCAACAAGCTCAAGGAACTCACGCCCGCGGGCCTGGATTACGTGTTCTTCACGGGCTCGGGTTCGGAGGCCGCGGATACCTCGCTGAAGATGGCGCGCGCCTACTGGCGCACCAAGGGCCTGGCGGGCAAGACGCGCCTGGTCGGCCGCGAGAAGGGCTACCACGGCGTCAACTTCGGCGGCATCTCGGTGGGCGGCATCGCGGCCAACCGCAAGCTCTTCGGCCAGGGCGTGGAAGCCGACCACCTGCCCCACACGCAGATCGCGGCCAACGCCTTCACGCGCGGCATGGCCGAGCACGGCGCCGAGCTCGCCGACCGCCTGCTCGACCTGATCGCGCTGCACGACGCATCGACCATCGCGGCCGTGATCGTGGAACCCTTCGCGGGTTCGGCCGGCGTGGTGATCCCGCCCAAGGGCTACCTGAAGCGCCTGCGCGACATCTGCACTGCCAACAACATCCTGCTGATCTTCGACGAGGTCATCACCGGCTTCGGCCGCTGCGGCGCGCTCACGGGCGCAGAGGCCTTCGGCGTCACGCCCGACATCATGAACGTGGCCAAGCAGGTGACCAACGGTGCGCAGCCGCTGGGCGCGGTGATCGCGAGCAAGGAGATCTACGACACCTTCATGGCGGCCGGCGGCCCCGACTACATGCTCGAGTTCCCGCATGGCTACACCTATGGCGCGCACCCGGTCGCCTGCGCGGCCGGCATCGCCGCACTCGACGTGCTGCAGAAGGAAGACATGATCGGCCGCGCGAAGGCGCTCGCACCGCACTTCGAGAACGCGGTGCACAGCCTCAAAGGCAGCAAGCATGTGACGGACATCCGCAACTACGGCCTGGCCGCGGGCCTGACGATCGCCGCGCTGCCGGGCGAGCCGGCACGCCGTCCGTACGAGATCGCGATGAACTGCTGGAAGAAGGGCTTCTACGTGCGCTACGGCGGCGACACGATCCAGCTCGCGCCGCCGTTCATCGCCGAGCCGGCCGAGATCGACCGCCTCGTCAACGCGCTGGCTGACGCATTGGCCGAAACGCAATAAAGGGACGCCGCGCACCGCGCGGCGCAGGCCGACACCCGCCGGCGGAGGCGGCTCTGCATAATGGGCCGGCCTCCACCCTCCGCCGCCCCGTGCAACAGATCGACCTTTCCTACGCGATCCGGCCGCGCCGCCATGGACCGCGGCAGATCCGCAATCCGCTGATGCAGATCCTGCTGGCGGTGCGCGAGCATGGCTCCATATCGGGCGCGTCGCGGGCGCTGGGACTGTCGTACCGCCATGTGTGGGGCGAACTCCGCGCGTGGGAGCAGACGCTGGGCCGGCCGCTGGTGCAGGGCGAACAGGGCCAGCGCGCGCAGCTCTCCGAATTCGGCGACAAGCTGCTGTGGGCCGAGCGCCAGGCGCAGGCCCGGCTCGCGCCGCAGATCGAGGCGCTGCATGCCGAACTCGAGCGCGCCTTCGCGCTCGCCTTCGACGACCGCACCCATGTGCTGAGCCTGCAGGCGAGCCACGACGACGCGCTCGCGCTGCTGCGCACCCATGCGGCGGGCACGGCGCAGTTGCAGCTCGATATCCATTTCACCGGCAGCGTGGACGCGATCCGCGCGCTCAACCAGGGCCGCTGCGTGATGGCGGGCTTCCACACGCTGGAGAACCCGCCGCGCGGCTCGCTGGCGCAGCGCACCTACCAGCCGCTGCTCAAGCCGGGCCAGCACAAGCTGATCGGCTTTGCGCGGCGCACGCAGGGGCTGCTCGTGGCGCCGGGCAATCCGCTGCGCCTGCGCTCGCTGGCCGACGCGGCACGCCTGCGCGCGCGCTACGTGAACCGCGCCATCGGCACCGGCACGCGCGTGCTGCTCGACGACCTGCTCGCCCAGGCCGGGCTCGACGGCACCGCGCTCGCGGGCTACCACGAGCGCTGCGAAACCTCGCATGCGGCGGTGGCGCATGCCGTGGCATCGGGCCAGGCCGACGTGGGCCTCGGGCTCGCATCGGCGGCCGATGCCGAAGGCCTGGGCTTCGTGCCGCTGGTGCACGAGCGCTACCACCTCGCCTGCCTCAAGTCGGCGCTCGACCAGCCCGCCGTGCAGGCGCTGGTGCAGGTGCTGCGCAGCGCCGGGTGGCAGCACCTGCTGGGCACGCTGCCCGGCTACGAGACCGCAGGCAGCGGCGAAGTGCAGTCGCTGCGCGCGCTGCTGCCCTGGTGGACCTTTCAACGCGAGAAGGAGCACGGAGCGCATTGACCGACCAAAGCAGCAGCAACACCCTCTACAGCGACATCCCTGCGCGGCTCGACCGCCTGCCTTGGTCGCGCTGGCACTGGCGCGTGGTGATCGCGCTCGGCGTCGCCTGGATTCTCGACGGGCTCGAGGTGACGCTGGTCGGATCGATCGGCGCGGTGCTCGAACGGCCCGACACGCTCGGCCTGAGCGCCACCGAGATCGGCCTGTCGGGCTCGGTCTACATCGCAGGCGCGGTGATCGGCGCGCTGCTGTTCGGCCGCCTCACCGACCGGCTCGGGCGCAAGAAGCTGTTCCTCGTCACGCTGGTGGTCTACACGCTCGGCACCTTCGCCACCGCGTTCTCGCCCGACTTCGCGTTCTTCGCGGTCTGCCGCTTCGTCACCGGCCTGGGCATCGGCGGCGAATACGCGGCCATCAACTCGGCGGTGGACGAACTCATCCCCGCGCGCGTGCGCGGCCGCGTGAACCTCGCGATCAACGGCAGCTTCTGGGTCGGCGCCGGACTGGGCGCCGGGCTCAGCCTGGTGCTGCTCGATCCGCAGGTGATCGGGCCGGTCTGGGGCTGGCGCGTGGGCTTCGGGCTCGGCGCGGTGCTGGCGGTGGCGATCTTGCTGGTGCGGCGCGACGTACCCGAAAGCCCGCGCTGGCTTGTGGCGCACGGCCGCGCCGACGAGGCGCTCGCGATCGTCGAGCGCATCGAGGCCGAGGTGCGCGTGCAGCATGGGCCGCTGCCGGCCCCCTCGACGAGCCGCGTGGCCTACGGCGGCGAGCGCCGCAGCCCCACCCTGCGCGAAGTGGCGCAGGTGCTGTTGCACCGCTACCGTGCGCGCAGCGTGGTCGCGATGGCGCTGATGGTGTCGCAGGCCTTCTTCTACAACGCGATTTTCTTCACCTACGCGCTCGTGCTCACGCGCTTCTACGGCGTGGCCGAGGAGAACGTGGCGCTCTACATCTTTCCGTTCGCGCTCGGCAACGTGCTGGGTCCGCTGCTGCTCGGGCCGCTGTTCGACAGCGTGGGGCGGCGCAAGATGATCGCGCTGACCTACGTGCTGGCCGGCATCGGCCTCGCGCTCACGGGCTGGGCCTTCATGATGGGCTGGCTCGACGCGCGCAGCCAGGCGCTGTGCTGGTCGGCGGTGTTCTTCCTGGCCTCGGCCGCCGCGAGCTCCGCCTACCTGACGGTCAGCGAGGTCTTCCCGCTCGAGATGCGCGCCATGGCGATCGCGATCTTCTATGCCATCGGCACAGGCGCGGGCGGCTTCGTGGCGCCGCTGCTGTTCGGCATGCTCATCGAGACCGGCAGCCGCGGCGCGGTGACGGTCGGCTACGCGATCGGCGCCGTGCTGGTCATCGTGGCGGGGCTGCTGGCGCTGCGCTATGCGGCCGACGCCGAACGCAGGCCGCTCGAGGAAGTGGCGCCGCCGATGTCGACAGGCCCGCACGGCCGTTGACCTGTTCGGGGGTGGCGGGTCACAGGCTACAAGTCCGGAAGCCGAAGAACCCGTCGTCGCGTTCGGGCATCGCGAAACTGCGGCGCCGCAGCGACCGCAGCCGCGCGCGCGTCGCGAACGAGGCGCCGCGCAGCACGCGCGCGCGGCCGAAGGCGGGCACGGGGTCGAACTCGCTGCCCGCACTCCAGGGATCGGCGCGAAAGCCTGGCCACGGCCGCAGCGTGCCCGCCGTCCATTCGTGCACATCGGCCCAGCGGAAGCCGCGCCGCGCGGCAGTGTGGGCCGCGATCTCCCATTCGACCTCGGTCGCGATGCGCCGGCCGGCCCAGCGCGCCCAGGCATCAGCCTCCCACCAGCTCAGGTGCACCGCGCTGTGATGGCCCGCGGCGCGCACCGTGGCGCCAAAGCGGTGTTGCAGCACCGAGCCGCCGCCGGTGCCGATGCGTGCCGCGCCGATCTGCTCGACGTGGCGCGGACTGCGACGCCCCTCGGCCTGCTGCCCGAGCCAGCGCCAGCCTTCGGGATGCCAGAGCGCCTCGCGGTCGTAGCCGCCCTCGTCGACGAACTCGATGTACTGGCTCCAGGTCACGGGCTGCGCGTCGATCTCGAATTCGGGCACCTCGAGGCGTTGCAGGCCGGTCTCCTGCGCAAAGGCGAAGCCGCCGCCCTCGCCCGCGCCGAGCGCCCATGGCGTGGCGGGCAGCAGCAGCGGCTCGCGCACCACGGCGGCTGGCGGCTGGCCGATGCCGAGCGGCAGCCCCAGCGTTTGCGCCATCACGATGAACTGCTCGCCGCGCAGGTCTTCGTGGAACAGCGCCAGGCGATAGAAGTAGAGCCCCGGATCGGTCTCGGCCGCATGCTCGAGCAGTTCGAGCGTGCTCTCCAGGGTCTCGAGCAGGTAGGCCCGGGTGTGCGCCAGGTCGGGCAGGTCCGACGACCCGCCCTGCGCCGGGTTCCACCATTCGTCGGCCTGCGGGTCGATGGCGGCGAGTCGGGTCGGGCGCACCGGGCAGTCGGCGCCGAAGGCACGCTGGGTGTTGCGGCCGATCCACCATTCGGCGAACCAGCCGATGTGCCCGGCGAGCCAGAGCGGCGGCACCACGTCCGGCTCGCCCGCGGGCACCGGCAGCCTGGCCGATCCCAGCGCCTGTTCGTAGAGCGACAGCAGGTGGAGCGTGTGGTTGCGCGCGTCGATCAGCGCCAGTGAGAGCAGGTCGCGCCCGGCCCGATGCATCTCGGGCGAATCGATGCCGGCGGGCACGGAGATCGCCGGATCGAATGCGGAGCGCGGTGCCTGGGCCATGGTCCGCATTATCGGCACCGTCCCGCGGGTAGCCCCTGAAGGTATTCCCCTGGGTAGTTCATTAGAATTCAGCCCGCCCTCCCGCACCCGACCCATCGGCGCACAACGCCGGTGCGTCGGGTGCATTCGTATCGGGGGCTTCCAATACAAAGATGGAGATGTGATGCAAGGCTTGCTCAAGCTGTCCCGGGCCATTGACTGGCTCAATGCCCAAGTGGGCAAATACGCCATCTGGCTCATCCTAGCGGCCACCGTGATCAGCGCACTCAATGCGGTGGTCCGGAAGGTCTTCAACATGAGTTCGAACGCGTTCCTCGAAGTGCAGTGGTACCTCTTCGCCTGGTCGTTCCTGGTTGCGGCGGGCTTCACGCTGCTGCACCGCGAGCATGTGCGCATCGACGTGGTCAACAGCCGCCTGTCCAAACGCAAGCAGGTGTGGATCGACATCATCGGCTTCGCCTTCTTTCTCACGCCGCTGTGCCTCACGGTGCTGTACCTGTCGACGCCGGTGGTGCTCCAGATGTACCAGTCGGGCGAGACCTCGGGCAATTCGGGCGGCCTGATCCGCTGGCCCGTGTGGGCGGCGCTGCCGGTGGGCTTCATGCTGCTGATGCTGCAGGGCTGGTCCGAGCTCATCAAGCGCATCGCATTCCTGCGCGGCGAGGGGCCCGACCCGATGGGCCGCCTGACCGACAAGACGGCCGAGGCCGAACTCATCGAAGCCCTGCGCCTGCAGGCCGAGGTCGAGGCCGCCAAGGCCGCCGCCGAGCCCAAGCCACAGCACTGACCCCGCCAGAACCACATCATGGAATTCATTGCTGCCAACTTCGCCCCGATCATGTTCGCGGGGCTGATCTGTTTCCTGCTGCTCGGCTTTCCGGTGGCTTTCAGCCTCGGCGCCTGCGGCCTTTTCTTCGGTCTCGTGGGCATCGAACTGGGCGTGTTCCAGTCCTCGGTGATGGCATGGCTGCCGCAGCGGCTCATCGGCATCATGGCCAACGACACGCTGCTGGCCGTGCCCTTCTTCACGCTCATGGGGCTCATCCTCGAGCGAAGCGGCATGGCCGAGGACCTGCTCGACACCGTCGGCCAGGTCTTCGGCCCCATGCGCGGCGGCCTGGCGCTCGCGGTGATCTTCGTCGGCGCCCTGCTGGCGGCGACCACCGGCGTAGTGGCCGCCTCGGTCATCTCGATGGGCCTGATCTCGCTGCCGATCATGCTGCGCTACGGCTACGACCGGCGCCTCGCGAGCGGCGCGATCGCCGCCTCGGGTACGCTGGCGCAGATCATCCCGCCCTCGCTGGTGCTGATCATCATGGCCGACCAGCTCGGCCGCAGCGTGGGCGACATGTACAAGGGCGCGTTCCTGCCCGGCTTCATGCTGATGGGCCTGTACGTGCTGTACGTCGTGCTCCTCGCGATCTTCAAGCCGTCGCAGGTGCCTGCGCTGCCGCCCGAGGCGCGCACCTACCGTGAGCCCAACGGCAGCGGCGGCTACATCTCGCTGGTGGGGCTCACGGCGCTGTCGGCCGTGGTGGCGGTCTGGCTGGCGCGCAACATGGAAGCGGTGCACACCTGGATCCAGGGCCGTGAAGTCACCTTCGTGGCCACCGACGAGAAGGTGGTGGTGGCGCTGTGCGGCGGCGTGTTCCTCGCACTGGTGATCGCCCTGGCCAACAAGGCGCTCAAGCTCAACCTGCTGTCGCGACTGGCGGAGCGCGTGACCTTCGTGCTGATCCCGCCGCTGCTGCTGATCTTCCTGGTGCTGGGCACCATCTTCCTGGGCGTTGCCACGCCGACCGAAGGCGGCGCAATGGGCGCCATGGGCGCGCTGATCATGGCCTGGGTGCGCCGCCGGCTGAGCTTCTCGCTGCTCAAGCAGGCGCTGGCCGCGACCACCAAGCTGTCGAGCTTCGTGATGTTCATCCTGATCGGCGCGACGGTGTTCAGCCTGGTGTTCCAGGCCGCCGACGGCCCGATCTGGGTCGAGCACCTGCTCTCCTCGCTGCCGGGCGGCGCCGTGGGCTTCCTGATCGTGGTGAACATCCTGGTGTTCTTCCTGGCGTTCTTCCTCGACTACTTCGAACTGTCGTTCATCGTGGTGCCGCTCCTGGCGCCGGTGGCCGACAAGCTTGGTATCGACCTGATCTGGTTCGGCGTGCTGCTCGCGGTCAACATGCAGACCTCGTTCATGCATCCGCCGTTCGGCTTCGCACTGTTCTTCCTGCGTTCGGTGGCGCCCGAAAAGCAGTACGTCGACCGCGTGACCCAGAAGGTCATGGAGCCGGTCACCACGATGCAGATCTACAGGGGCGCGATTCCCTTCCTGCTGATCCAGCTGACGATGGTGGGCATCCTGATCGCGTTCCCGCAGATCGTGACGGGCAGCCTCGAGAAGGCGCCGAACGTCAATCTCGAGGACATCGGCCGCCAGATGCGTGAAAGCCTCACGCCCGAAGGCGGCGGACTCGCGCCCGAGCCCTATGGCTCCGAAGTGCCGACCTTCGGCAGCAGCCCTGCGCCGGAAGAACCGCCGCCGTCGGCTGAACCCGCCGAACCGGCGGAGAGCGCAGAGAGCGATCCGCTGAAGGCCATGGAAGACGCGCTCAAGCAGCAGGAGGGCAAGAAGCCCTGACCTGCCGCCAGGCACTGACGGCAAAAAGGCCGGCCACTCTTGCGAGTGGCCGGCCTTCTTTTTTGTCGTGCGCCCGACGATTGCTCGCCGGTGCGTCCGGTCAGATCTTGACCGAGTTCATGTACTGGTTGAACGGGTACTCCGAGAAGCGGTTCCACAGGATCTGGTCGCGCTGGAAGGCGCGCATGTCCTGGTGGATCTTCTTGAACTCGGGCGACTTGCCCTCGTGCAGGGCGAACACTTCCATCGAAGCCTTGAAGCCGGCGTCCATCACTGCCTTCGGGAAGGCCTTGAGCTGGGTCTTGTCGGCCACGAGCTTCTTCAGCGCGATGGGGTTGTACGCGTCGTACTTGGCGAGCATGTCGCGCGCGGCAACCTTGGTGGCCGCGTTGAGGATCGCCTTGTTCTCGTCGGACAGCTTGGCGAATGCCTTGTTGTTGATGAAGAACTCGAGGTCGGCGCCGCCTTCCCACCAGCCGGGGTAGTAGTAGTACGGCGCAACCTTGTTGAAGCCGAGCTTCTGGTCGTCGTGCGGACCGACGAACTCGGCCGCGTCCAGCGTGCCCTTCTCGAGCGCCTGGTACACGTCGCCGGCCGGCATGTTCTGCGAGATCACGCCCAGCTTGGCCATCGCCTCGCCGAACACGCCGCCGCCCATGCGCATCTTCAGGCCCTTGAGGTCCGCGACGGTCTTGATCTCCTTGCGGTACCAGCCGCCCATCTGCGTGCCGGTGCTGCCGGCGCTGGCGGTGTGGAAGTTGTAGTTGGCGAAGAAGGCATCGAGCAGCTTGCGGCCGTTGCCGTATTCCTTCCAGGCGTCGTTCTGGCGTGCGGTGAGGCCGAAGGGCACGGCGCAGCTGAACGCAAAGATCGGGTCCTTGCCGGTGAAGTAGTAGGCGGCGCTCTGCGCCATCTCGAGCGTGTCGCCCTGCAGGGCATCGACCACGCCGAACGCGGGCATCAGTTCGCCGGCGGGGTGCGCCGAGATCTCGAACTTGCCGCCCGACATGGCCTTGACCGTCTTCGACAGCATTTCGGCGCTGCCGAAGATGGTGTCGAGCGAGCGGGGAAAGCTCGATGCGAGGCGCCAGCGGACGGCGGCCTGCGCGTGAACCGCGGGCGCAATGCCGGCAGCCAGAACGCCGGCGATGCCTGCGTTTTTGATGAGAGAACGACGATCCATTGATTTCACTCCGGGTGCTTCAGAAAAAACGAAACGCGGCTTGTGACCGCGTTGGGGACTTTTGTGAGTCTTCGCGATTGTAAAAACCCGCTTACACCCGGCTCGCCGGGGTTTACCCTGCGACCGCGCCGAAGCGCTGGGCGATGGCGGCCTCGATGCCGGCCGCGTCGAGCCCGATCGACGCCAGCAGCCCGGCCGGGTCGCCATGCTCGATGAAGCGGTCGGGCAAGCCCAATTGCAGCACCGGCTTCTGCACGCCCGCAGCCTGCAGCGCCTCGAGCACCGCGCTGCCCGCGCCGCCCATGACCGCGCCCTCCTCGAGCGTGACGATGGCCTCGTGCGTGCGGGCGGCCTCGAGCAACAGCTCGACGTCGAGCGGCTTGGCCCAGCGCATGTTGAGCACCGTGGCGTCGAGCGATTCGGCGGCGGTGAGCGCCGGATAGAGCAGCGTGCCGAACGCGAGGATCGCAATGCGCCGTCCCTGGCGGCGCACCTCGCCCTTGCCGAAGGGCAGCGCGTCCAGCGCAAGGTGCGGCACCACACCGGCGCCCGCGCCCCGCGGATAGCGCACCGCCACCGGATGGTTCTGCTCGTAGGCGCTCGTGAGCAGTTGCCGGCATTCGCGCTCGTCGGCCGGGCAGGCGATGCTCATGTTCGGAATGCAGCGCAGGAACGGGATGTCGTAGGCGCCCGCATGGGTGGCACCGTCGGCGCCCACGAGGCCCGCGCGGTCGAGCGCGAACACCACGGGCAGGTTCTGGATCGCCACGTCGTGGATCAGCTGGTCGTAGGCGCGCTGCAGGAAGGTCGAATAGATGGCGACCACCGGCTTCAGGCCCTCGCACGCGAGGCCGGCCGCGAAGGTGACCGCATGCTGCTCGGCAATGCCCACGTCGTAGTAGCGGTCGGGGAAGCGCTGCTCGAATTCGACCAGCCCCGAGCCCTCGCGCATCGCGGGCGTGATGCCCACGAGCCGTCCGTCGTGCGCCGCCATGTCGCAGAGCCACTGGCCGAAGACCTGGGTGAAGGTCTGCTTGGCCGGCGCGGCGGACTTGACCAGGCCGACCTGCGGATCGAACTTGCCGGGCCCGTGGTAGGCCACCGGATCGGCCTCGGCCAGCTTGTACCCCTGCCCCTTCTTGGTGACCACGTGCAGGAACTGCGGGCCGTCGAGGTGCTTGAGGTTCTCGAGCGTAGGCACCAGCGAGTCGAGGTCGTGGCCGTCGATCGGTCCGACGTAGTTGAAGCCGAACTGCTCGAACAGCGTGGCCGGTACCACCATGCCCTTGGCATGCTGCTCGAAGCGCTTGGCCAGCTCGAACAGCGGCGGCGCGGCGCGCAGCACGCTCTTGCCGACGTTCTTGGCCGCGGCGTAGAAGTTGCCGCTCATCAGTTGCGCGAGATAGCGGTTGAGCGCGCCCACGGGCGGGCTGATCGACATGTCGTTGTCGTTCAGGATCACGAGCAGCTTGCAGTCGCACACGCCCGCGTTGTTGAGCGCCTCGAAGGCCATGCCGGCGGTGAGTGCGCCGTCGCCGATGATCGCGACCGTGTGGCGGTCCTCGCCCTTCTGCTTGGCCGCCATCGCCATGCCGAGTGCGGCCGAGATGCTGGTCGACGAGTGCGCGGTGCCGAAGGTGTCGTATTCGCTCTCGGTGCGCTGCGGAAAGCCCGAGATGCCGCCGATCTGTCGCAGCGTGGGCATGCGATCGCGCCGGCCGGTCAGGATCTTGTGCGGATAGGTCTGGTGGCCCACGTCCCACACCAGCCGGTCGTGCGGTGTCTCGAACACATGGTGCAGCGCGACCGTGAGCTCGACCGTCCCGAGGTTGGAGCTCAGGTGGCCGCCGGTGCGCGAGACGTTGTCGAGCACGCAGGCCCGCACCTCGTCCGCCAGCTGCTTGAGCTGGGCCCGGTCGTACTGCCGGATCGGCGCCGGGTCGTGGAGCGTGGAAAGCAGCGGTGCCATGGGTTCGTCGTGGGTCTTCTTGTCCATCGGTGGTCAGTTCATCGGTCGCGGTCGACGACCATGTGGGCCAGCGCGCGCAGCGCGGCCGTGTCGGCGAGGCCGCTGCGTTCGAGCGCGGCGAGCGCCTGGGCGAGCAACTGGGCCGCCTGCGCGCGCGCGCCCTCGAGGCCCCAGAGCGAGACGTAGGTGGGCTTGTCCGCGGCCGCATCCTTGCCGGCCGTCTTGCCGAGGGTCTGCGAGTCGGCCGTCACGTCGAGGATGTCGTCGACCACCTGGAACGCCAGGCCGATCGCGGCTCCGTATTCGCGCAGCGCGGCGACGGCGCCGGGCGGCATCGTACCGGCCGCGCAGGCCGCGCCCATCTCGACGCTGCCTTGCAACAACGCGCCGGTCTTCAGGCGGTGCATCTCGCGCAGCTGGGCTTCGTCGAGCGCCATGCCGACACTGGCAAGGTCGATGGCTTGGCCGCCCGCCATGCCCTGGCTGCCTGCGGCGCGCGCGAGCAGCCGGCACAGGGTGGCCTGCATCGCCGTGGGCACCTCGTCGCCTTCGGGCGTCAGCAGCTCGAAGGCCAGCGCCTGCAGCGCGTCGCCGGCCAGCAGCGCATCGGCTTCGCCGAACTTCACGTGGACCGTGGGCTTGCCGCGGCGCAGCACGTCGTTGTCCATGCAGGGCAGGTCGTCGTGCACCAGCGAATACGCATGAATGAGTTCCGCCGCGCAGGCCGCACGCAGCGCCGCGGCGGGATTGCCGTCGACCGCCTCGCTCGCCGCCAGCACCAGCAGGGGCCGCAGGCGCTTGCCACCGTCGAGCACTGCATAGCGCATGGCATCGCCGAGCAGCACGGGCGCATCGACACCGACCCAGGCCGACAGCGCCGATTCGACGCGTGCGAGGTGCGGTTCGCTCCAGCGCGCGAGGCGCGCCGAGTCCCAGTGCCCGGCCAGACGTTCAGCGCTCATTCGGCGGCCCACGGCTTCAGCGCGCCGGCATCGAGCACCTTGATCTGGTCTTCGACCGCCTGGAGCTTCTCGCGGCAGAAGGCGAGCAGGGCGGCGCCACGCTGGTAGCTGCCCAGCAGTTGGTCGAGCGGCAACTGGCCCGACTCGAGCTCTGCAACCAGCTTCTCCAACTCCTGGAGCCCGGCTTCGTAGCTGGCCGGCAGCGGACCTGTGTCGGGCGAGGCTTCCGGGCTGGACGAAGCGGAGGGAGTGACCTTGGGCATGCGAGGGAATGTGAATGAAACATGGCATTTTAGGACGGGGAACCAGCGGGCTGCCGCCGGGCCTCGACCTTGGGCCGGCGCGATGACGCCCCCTTGGGTACAATGCCCGATTCCCCCGCCGGCAGCGCCGGCACAACTCTCGGGCCGTCGCATTGCCGCACGGCGCCCTTCCGTCTTTCTCTTTTCTCCCTGTGGGGAGCTTGGTCAGGTCCTCCATGTCTGATTTAAGTCTTCAACTGCAGCAGGCCGCGAGCCAACTTCCAGTTTCAGCGTACTTCGACGACTCGCTCTACGCGCGCGAGATGCAGACGCTCTTCGCCCAAGGCCCGCGCTACGTGGGTCACCGGCTGGCCGTGCCCGAACCGGGCAACTTCCACACCTTGCCGCAGGAGCACCAGGGCCGCGCGCTTGTGCACACGCCCAAGGGCGTGGAGCTCATCTCCAACGTGTGCCGCCATCGGCAGGCGCTGATCCTGCAGGGCCGCGGCCAACTCGACAGCCAGGCGGGCGGCAACATCGTGTGTCCGCTGCACCGGTGGACCTACGCGGCGAGCGACCCGCGCACCACGGGCACGCTGATCGGCGCGCCCCACTTCGACCAGGACCCCTGCCTGAACCTGCACAACTACCCGCTCACCGAGTGGAACGGACTGCTGTTCGAGGCCAACGCGCGCGACGTGGCGGCCGACCTCGCCACGCTGGGGCCGCGAGCCGAACTCGACTTCGAGGGCTATGCGCTCGACCACGTCGAGCTGCACGAGTGCAACTACAACTGGAAGACCTTCATCGAGGTCTACCTCGAGGACTACCACGTGGGCCCCTTTCACCCGGGCCTGGGCAGCTTCGTGACCTGCGACGACCTGCGCTGGGAATTCAACAAGAATTTCTCCGTGCAGACCGTGGGCGTGGCCAACCGGCTCGGCCGCGCCGGCAGCCCCGTCTACCAGCGCTGGCAGGAGCAGTTGCTCAAGTACCGCGAAGGCAAGCCGCCGAAGTTCGGCGCCATCTGGCTCACCTACTACCCGCACGTCATGATCGAGTGGTATCCGCACGTGCTGACCGTCTCCACGCTGCACCCGGTGGGGCCGCAGAAGACGCTCAACATGGTCGAGTTCTTCTACCCCGAGGAAATCGTCGCCTTCGAGCGCGAATTCGTCGAGGCCCAACGCGCTGCGTACATGGAAACCTGCGTCGAGGACGACGAGATCGCCGAGCGCATGGACGCCGGGCGCCGCGCGCTGATGCTGCGCGGCGAGAACGAGACCGGCCCTTACCAGAGCCCGATGGAAGACGGCATGCAGCAGTTCCACGAGTGGTATCGGCAGACGATGCATGCCGCCTGAGGCGATGACCGCTGCGCTGGCGGGCAGGGGCGACTGATGCAAGCACTGTGGATGGTGCTGGGCGCCTTTCTTTTCGCAACCATGAGCGTGGTCGTCAAGATTGCATCGGCCTGGTTCAACAGCGGCGAGATGGTGCTCGGGCGCGGGCTGATCGGCATCGTGTTCCTGTGGCTGCTGGCGCGCAGCCGCGGCGTGTCGATGGCCACGCGCTACCCCGGCATGCACGCCTGGCGCAGCATCATTGGCGTGGTGTCGCTCGGCGCGTGGTTCTACGCCATCGCCCACATGCCGCTCGCCACGGCCGTCACACTCAACTACATGAGCAGTGTCTGGGTCGCGGCCTTCCTGGTCGGCGGCACGCTGCTCGCCTGGGTGCCGGTGCGCGGGCGCGACGGCCGCGTCGAGCGCCCGCCGCTGCAGGGCACGCTCGCGGCCACGGTGCTCGCGGGCTTCGTCGGCGTGGTGCTGATGCTCAAGCCCACGGTGGACGACAGCAACGGCTTCGCGGGCATGCTGGGCCTGCTGTCGGGCCTGACGGCCGCCTTCGCCTACATGCAGGTGGTGGCGCTGTCGCGCATCGGCGAACCCGAGCTGCGTACCGTCTTCTATTTTGCGGTGGGCTCGGCCGTGGCCGGCGCATTCGCGACCGGCGCCACCGGGTTTTCGGGCAACGGCGCATGGACGTGGCAGCATGCGCTCTGGCTGCTGCCCATCGGCCTCCTGGCCGCCCTCGGCCAGCTCTGCATGACACGCGCCTATGCCACTGCCAAGACGCAGGCCGGCACCCTCGTGGTCGCCAACCTGCAGTATTCCGGCATCGTCTTTGCGGCGTTCTACGGCGTGGTGCTGTTCGACGACCGCATCGACGCCACCGGCTGGGCCGGCATGGCGCTCATCATCGCGAGCGGCATCGCGGCCACCGTGCTGCGTCAGCGCGCCGTGCCCAAGGCGCCCGCCGAGGAACACTGACACGCCGGCGCATCAAACCGATCAACGCGACAGCGAAGGAACTTGCCATGTACACCACCCTCGTCAGCGTCGAACAACTCCGCGCGCTTCAAGCGGGCGACACGCCCTTGATGGTCTTCGACTGCACCTTCGACCTCATGGCGCCCGAAGCCGGCGCAAAGCAATATGCGGCGGCCCACATCCCGGGCGCAGTGCATGCCGACCTCGACGACAACCTGAGCGCGCCGCACGGCAGGCCCGGCGCGCACGGTGAGGTGGTGGTTGCACAAGAAGACGGCGTGCCGGCCTCGGGCGGGCGCCATCCGCTGCCGAGCCGCGAGAAATTCGCGCAGTGGCTGTCGAGCGTGGGCTTTTCCAACGACATGCAGGCCGTGGTGTACGACCGCAACGGCGCCAACTACTGCGGCCGGCTCTGGTGGATGCTCAAGTGGATGGGCCACGATGCCGTGGCCGTGCTCGACGGCGGCCTGCAGGCGTGGCAGGCCGCAGGCGGCGAAGTGACCGACCGCGAGGAGCCGGCGCGCTTCCAGTCGAACTTCGTCGCCAGCGAGCCGCTCGCTCGGCTCGTGACCACCGACGACGTGGTCCGCCGGCTCGGCCAGCCCGGCCAGAACTTGATCGATGCGCGTGCCGCCGCACGCTATCGCGGCGAGGTGGAACCTCTGGACCCGATCGCGGGTCACATCCCCGGGGCCCTGAACCGGCCCTTCGCCGAGAACCTCGGCCCCGACGGCAAGTTCAAGCCGGCATCGCAGCTGCGTGCCGAGTTCGAGGCGCTGCTCGCGGGACGCGATCCGGCGACGGTCGTGCACCAATGCGGCAGTGGCGTGAGCGCCGTGCCCAACCTGCTGGCGATGCAGATCGCGGGGCTGGGAACGACCGCGCTCTATGCCGGCAGCTGGAGCGAATGGAGCAACACCCCGGGGCTGCCGACCCGGCAAGGCGCAGAACCATGAAACGCATTCGACTCCGACGCACGTCGTCCGGCTTCGCCCTCGCAATGGCAGCAGCATTGGCTGCCGCCTGCGTTCTTCCTGCACAGGCCCAGCACCAGCATGCGCATGTGCATGGCCAGCTCACGCTCGACGTGGCCGTCGACGGCCCCACGGTGGTGATCGCCATGGAATCCCCGCTCGACAACCTCGTGGGCTTCGAGCGCGCGCCGCGTACCAACGCCGAGAAAAAAACCTCCGAGGACGCCGTGGCCCAGTTGCGCGCGGCCGACAAGCTCTTCGCCATCGATCCCGCGGCCAACTGCAAGCTCGGCCCGGTCGAGCTGCGCTCCAGCGCGCTGGGCCTGGGCCAGCCGGACCCCGCCGAGGCCGCGGGCCATGCCGACCTGGACGCCACCTTCTCCTTCAACTGCACCAGCGCAGCCGCGGCCAAATTCATCGACGTGAACCTCTTCTCCGCCTTCAAGGGCATACGGCAGATCGACGTGCAGGTCGCCACGGCCCAGGGACAGTTCAAGCGCCAGCTCAAGCGCCCGGGCGGCGCCAAGGCGGCCCAGCCGGTTCGCCTCGGCTGGGGCCAATGAGGCCGTGAGCACCCTCGCCGCGGGCCAAGCGAAGCCGCTGCGCGTGGTGCTTGCCGCCGAAGGCCTGCGCTTTGCATGGCCCGGCGCGACGCGGCCCTGCATCGACATCGAAGCCTTCCGCATCACCGCCGGCGAATCCGTCTTCCTGCACGGGCCGAGCGGCTGTGGCAAGAGCACGCTGCTGTCGCTGCTGGCCGGCGTGCTGGTGGCGGACGAAGGCCGCGTGAGCCTGCTGGGCCACGACTGGTCGAAGCTTTCGGGCGCGGCGCGCGACCGCTGCCGCGTGGCGCATGTGGGCTACATCTTCCAGCAGTTCAACCTGCTGCCGTACCTGAGCGTGGTCGACAACGTGCTGCTGCCCTGCCGATTCTCCGAGCGGCGCAGCAACCAGGCGGCGCAGCACGGCGGCAGCGCGCGCGCCGAGGCCGAGCGCCTGCTCGGCGACATGGGCCTCGAGCGCAGCCTCTGGCAGCGCCCGGCCATGCAGCTCTCGGTGGGCCAGCAGCAGCGCGTGGCCGCGGCACGCGCGCTCATCGGCCAGCCCGAGGTGGTGATCGCCGACGAACCCACCTCGGCGCTCGACGAGGACCGGCGCGAAGCCTTTCTCGACGTGCTGCTGACCGCCTGCGCACTGAACCAGAGCGCGCTCGTCTTCGTGAGCCACGACCAGCGCATCGCCCAGCGCTTTGCGCGCCACGTGCTGCTGCCCGAGATCAACCGCGCGGCGGCGGGCGCGTCGGAAATGATATGAGCGCCCTCTTCTCGATCGCCTGGCGCAGCGCCTGGAACCGCCGCTTCACGCTCGCGCTCACCGTGTTCTCGATCGCGCTGTCGACCTTCTTGCTGCTCGGGGTCGAGCGCATCCGCACCGAGCTGCGCCAGAACTTCGCCGCGTCGGTCTCGGGCACCGACCTGATCGTCGGCGCGCGCACGGGCTCCACGCAGCTGCTGCTGTATTCGGTATTCCGCATCGGCTCGGCCACCAACAACATTGCGTGGAAGAGCGTGCAGGCGCTCGCCGCGCACCCGGGCGTCGACTGGGTGGTGCCGCTGTCGCTCGGCGATTCGCACCGCGGCTTTGCCGTGCTTGCCACCTCGCCCGAGTACTTCATGCGGTTCCGCTACGGCAACCGGCAGCCGCTCGTGCTGCGCGAGGGCAAGCCCTTCGACGCGCTGTTCGACGCGGTGGTCGGCGCCGAAGTGGCCGACCGGCTCGGCTACCACGTGGGCCAGAAGATCACGCTCGCCCATGGCGGCGGCGAACTCAACACCGCCGAGCATGCCGACAAGCCCTTCACCGTGGTGGGCGTGCTCGCGCGGACCGGCACGCCGGTCGACCGCACGGTGCACATCGGCCTCGAGGCGATGGAGGCGATCCACCTCGAGTGGGTGGGCGGCGCACCGATGCCGGGCGTGAAGATCCCGGCCGAGCAGGTGCGCAAGTTCGACCTAACGCCGAAGAACGTGACGGCCGCGCTCGTGGGCCTGAAGAACCGCGCCGCGGTGTTCGGCGTGCAGCGCTGGATCTCGACCTACAACGGCGAGCCGCTCATGGCGATCCTGCCCGGCGTGGCCCTCGACGAACTGTGGAGCGTGATCGGCGTGGGCGAGAACGCGCTGCTCCTGATGTCGGCGCTGGTGGCGCTCGTCAGCCTCGCGGGGCTGGTGTCGGTTGTGCTGGCGGGGCTCAACGAACGGCGGCGCGAGCTCGCGGTGCTGCGCGCCGTCGGCGCCGGCGGGCGCCATGTGCTGGCGCTGCTCGCGCTCGAAGGCGCCATGGTCACCGTGCTCGGCGTGGCCTTCGGCGTGGCGATGGCGGTGCTCGGCATTGCCCTGCTGGCGCCATGGCTGCAGTCGCAGTTCGGGCTGACACTGAGCCTTTCGGAACCTACACTGAACGAATGGCTGCTGCTGGCGAGCCTGCTGGCCGCGGGCTGGCTGGCAAGCCTGCTGCCCGGAATCCGCGCGTACAGGCTGTCGCTGGCGGACGGGCTTTCTCCGAGGATCTAGAAACATGAACACCCCCCGACTTCGCGGCTTCCGTTCCTGCGCCGCCCTGGCGCTGGCCAGTTCGCTGCTCACGGCTGCGGCCTGGGCCGCCGAACCCGCGCCCAAAGACACCACCGCCACGAACCCGCTCGGCGGCAAGGGGGGTGCGCCGGCGGCCGCAGCCAAGGCTGCCGCCGGGCAGCCACGCCAGATCAGCTGGGAAGAACTGGTGCCGAAGGACTGGGATCCCGCCAAGGAGTTCAAGGGCATCGACCTGAGCGCGCTCGAGGACGGCGACCCGCGCGCGAACGAGCTGCTCATGAAGATGCAGGAAGTGTCGAACAACGCGCCCACCAACCCGGCGATGAACGGCGTCGACGTCAAGATCCCGGGCTTCATCGTGCCGCTCGAAGAGGTCAAGGGCGAAGTCACCGAGTTCCTGCTCGTGCCCTACTTCGGCGCCTGCATCCACACCCCGCCGCCGCCCGCGAACCAGATCCTGCACGTGGTGACGCCCAAGGGCGCCAAGTTCCGCGCGATGGACACCGTGTGGGTCACGGGCAAGCTGCAAACCAAGCGCAACGATTCGATGATGGGCGTGAGCGGCTACCACGTGAGCGCCACGAGCGTCACCAAGTACACGGGCGGCGCGAAGTAAGGCGGCTCAGGCCTTTCGGCCTCGGGCGGCGCCCTTCGGCGCCAGCGCCGGCGCCTCGCGCGCCGACTTCATGTGCCCGCTTTCACCCGTGGTCATGCCCACGATCTTCGCGAGCTGGCGGCTCACGCTCTTGTACGCATGGCCGATGCGGCTGTCGAAGTACAACGAGTCGCCGCGCGCGAGGCGCACCACCTCGCCGTTCTCGAAATGCACCTCGATCTCGCCTGAGAGCACATAGGCAAACTCTTCGCCCGCATGTCGCACGAAGTCTTCGGGGCCATGGATGCGGCGCGCGTGCACGGTGCCGACGATCGGGCTCATCTGCTTGCCGGCCGCGGTGGTGCCGAGGAACTCGTAGGCGATCGAAAGCCCCCGGTACACCACGCCCTTGCCCGCGCGCGTGACCACCGGGCCGCCGAGCTGCGCGGGCTTGATGCCGGCCCCGGCGAACATGGCGTTCATGTCCATCTCGAGCGCGCGCCCCAGCGCGGTGAAGTTCTCGTAGCCGAGTGCGAGCTGACCGCGCTCGGCGCGCGAGATGGTGGTGATCGACACGCCCGATCTCTCGGCCAGCTGCGCCAGCGTCCAGCCGAAACGCTTGCGCGCACTGCGCAGCCGGTGACCGAAAGTGGTGCGGTCCAGTGTGGGCGGCTCGTCCTTCGGCTTGGTCCCCGCTCTGGTCACTGTGTGTGGATTCACGCTTGGCTTTCTCTTGTGATGCATCGCGATTCTGCCAGTGGGCAGCACGCCATCCATGGCAACCCGGATGACGCAGGCGCGGAAGTTGCGTATCCGCAAATTGCATTCACGCAAATTTCACCGATGCGGTGCGTCATGGTTTCCCCTTGGTGCGTTGCAAATAATTTGCGTATCCGCAAAATCCTGCCTACACTTTTCGCCAATGACTTCCAGCACACCCGCGCCCGTTGTGGCAGCCGACTACCTCGTGATTGGCGGCGGCATTGCCGGGGCTTCGGTGGCCCATTGGCTCGCGCCGCACGCGCGCGTGATCGTTCTCGAACGCGAGGCCCAGCCGGGCTACCACGCCACCGGCCGCTCGGCCGCGCTGTTCATGGAAAGCTACGGCACGCCGCAGGTGCGGGCCCTCACCATGGCGAGCCGCGCGTTCCTGCGGAACCCGCCCGAGGGCTTTGCCGAACATCCGCTGCTCACGCCGCGCGGCGCCATGATGGTGGGCAGCGCCGCGCAGTCCGCCGTGCTCGATGCGCACTGGAACGTGCTGCGCGCCATGGACCGCGAGGCGATGCGCCTCAGCGGCGCCGAGGCCATCGCCATGGTGCCGGCGCTGCGCCCCGACCAGGTCGACGGAGCCGTCTACGAGCCCGATGCCGCCGACATGGACGTGCACGCCATCCACCAAGGCTACCTGCGCGGCATGCGCCAGGCCGGCGGCAAGCTGGTGTGCGACGCCGGCGTCACGGCCATCGAGCGCATCGGCGAACGCTGGCGCGTGACGGCCGGCGGCGTTGCCTACGAAGCGCCGGTGCTGCTCAATGCCGCTGGCGCCTGGGTCGACGCCATCGCGCAGCTGGCCGGCGTGCGGCCCATCGGCATCGAGCCGCGCCGTCGCTCGGCCTTCATCTTCGCGCCGCCCGAGGGCGAGAACGTCGCGCACTGGCCCATGGTCTTCAGCGCCGACGAGGGCTGGTACATCAAGCCCGATGCCGGCATGCTGCTCGGCTCGCCGGCCAATGCCGATCCGGTCGACCCGCAGGACGTGCAGCCCGAGGAGCTCGACATCGCCATCGCGATCCACCGCATCGAAGAAGCCACCACGCTCGCCATCCGCCGGCCCACGCGCACCTGGGCCGGCCTGCGCTCCTTCGTGGCCGACGGCGACCTCGTCGGCGGGTTCGAGCCCGGCGCGCCGGGCTTCTTCTGGGTCGCGGCGCAAGGCGGCTACGGCATCCAGACCTCGGCGGCGATGGGCGAGGCCTGCGCGGCCCTGGCCCGCGGGCTGCCGCTGCCCGAACGCATCGCGTCCTTCGGGCTCACGGCCGCCATGCTCGGCCCCGAGCGGCTGCGCAGCGCGTCGCCCGCCTGACAAGAACAACCACCCCCTCGAACGAAAGACCATCCCATGCGTGTCTTCAGCGCCTCGCTCGCCACCGAGACCAACACCTTCGGCCCGATGCCGACCGGCCTTGCCTCCTTCAAGGACCGCGGCTATTTCGCGGCCGGCAAGCACCCCGATGCGATGACGCTGTTCTCGGGCCCGCTGTGGGCCGCGCGCATGCGCGGCGCCGACAAGGGCTGGCAACTGTTCGAGGGCATGGTGGCCGGCGCACAGCCCAGCGGCACCACCACGCGCCACGCCTACGAGACGCTGCGCGACGAGCTGCTGGCCGACCTGCGCGCGGTGATGCCCGTCGACATGGTGCTGCTCGGCCTGCATGGCGCGATGGTGGCCGATGGCTACGACGACTGCGAAGGCGACCTGCTGGCACGCGTGCGGCAGATCGCCGGGCCCGGCGCGGTGATCGGTGCCGAGCTCGATCCGCACAACCATCTCACGCCCGAGATGGTCGCGAACGCCGACCTGATGATCTCGTTCAAGGAATACCCGCACACCGACGTGCTCGAGCGCGGGCTCGAGCTGGTGGACCTCTGCGCCGCAATGGTCGAGGGCAAGGTCAAGCCGGTGGCGGCGGTGGTCGACTGCGACATGATCGTGACGGTGCACACCTCGCGCGAGCCGGCGCGCGGTTTCGTCGAACGCATGCAGTCGCTCGAGGGAAAGGACGGCGTGCTGTCGATCTCGCTCACGCACGGCTTCTCGTGGGGCGACGTGCCCGAGATGGGCACCAAGGTGCTGGTCTACACCGACGGCGACCAGGCCAAGGCCGATGCGCTCGCGCGCCAGCTCGCCGACGAAGTCATCGCGATGCGCGACGGCCTCACCGTGAACTACCCCGGCATCGATGCCTCGCTCGACGAGGCGCTGGCATTCGACGGCGGTCCTGTGGTGCTCGCCGATGGCGCCGACAACCCCGGCGGCGGCGCCGCCAGCGACGCGACCTTCATCCTGCGCCGCATGGTCGAACGCGGCATCGCCAATGCGGCGCTCGGCCCGATGTGGGACCCGATCGCGGTGCGCATCGCCTTCGACGCGGGCGTGGGCGCCCAGCTGGCCATGCGCCTCGGCGGCAAGATCAGTCCGCTCTCGGGCGACCCGATCGATCTCGAATGCACGGTGAAGGCGCTGCGGCCCGACCTGGTGATGACGGGGCTTGCCGGCACGCCCACGCTGATGGGCGACAGCGCCCTCGTCGAAGCCAACGGCATCGAGATCGTGCTGATCACGCTGCGCAACCAGGCCATGGGCACCGACCTGTTCACCCAGCTGGGCTGCGACCTCGCGGCCAAGAAGATCATCGTCGTGAAGTCGTCGCAACACTTCTACGCGTCGTATTCGAAGGTCGCGAAGCACGTGATCTACGCCGGCGCGCCGGGCGCGGTCACGCTCGATCTCAACACCCTGCCCTACCGCAAGGCGCGGCTGCCCAAGTGGCCGATCGGCGTCGCCGCTTGAGTTTTCCTTTCTTCTTTTGCCCCACCGGAGTACCGACCATGAAACGACGAACGCTCGCAGTCCACGCTGCTGCTGTTGCCCTGGCGCTTTCCGCCGCGTGCCTGCCGGCGCTGGCACAGGCACCCGCGAACAAGACACTCAAGGTGGTCGCGCATGCGGATCTGAAGATCCTCGACCCGACCTTCACCACCGCCTACATCTCGCGCAACTTCGGCTACATGGTGTACGACACCCTGTTCGCGCAGGATGCGTCGGGCAAGCCGCAGCCGCAGATGGTCGAGAAATACACGGTCTCGAAGGACGGCAAGGCCTGGAACTTCACGCTGCGCGAGGGCCTCAAGTTCTCCGACGGCAGCGCCGTCACCTCGGCCGACGCGGTGGCCTCGCTGCAGCGCTGGGCCGCGCGCGACAGCCTCGGCCGTGCCATGACCGCGGTCGGCGCCGAGTGGAAGGCCACCGATGCGCGCAGCTTCACGCTCACGCTCGCCGAGCCCTTCGGCATGGTGCTCGATGCGCTCGCCAAGCCCTCGGGCTTTCCGCCGGTGGTGCTGCCCGAGCGGCTCGCGAAGATGTCGGCGACCGCGCCGCTGTCCGAGGTGCTGGGCTCGGGCCCGTTCGTCTTCAAGCGCGATGAATGGGTGCCGGGCAACAAGGCGGTGTTCGTGCGCAATCCGCACTACGTGGCGCGCAGCGAGCCGCCCAACGGCCTCGCGGGCAGCAAGAAGCCGCACTTCGACCGCATCGAGTGGCTCTACCTGCCCGATTCCAACAGCGCCATCGCGGCGCTCAAGCGCGGCGAGGTCGACCTCGTCGAGCAGTTGCAGCCCGACTACATCGCGCCGCTGCGCACCGACAGCAGCATCAAGATCGGCTCGGGCGGCGCCTACCAGGGCTTCCTGGTCATGAACCAACTGCATCCCCCGTTCAACAACCCGAAGGTGCGCCAGGCGCTGCTCGCAGCGGTGAACCAGGAGCGCTTCGTCGCGGCCATGGGCTATCCGCTCGACATGCGCATGGCCTATTGCCCCACCTTCTTCATCTGCGGCAGCCCGAACGAGACCGCGGCCGGTGCCGAGCCCTACCGCAAATCCGACGTCGCCAAGGCCAAGAAGATGCTGGCCGACGCGGGCTACAAGGGCGAGAAGGTGGTGCTGCTGGTGCCGAGCGACGTGCCTTACCTCAACGCCGAGGCGCTGATGGCCGCCCAGACCATGAAGAGCATCGGCATCAACGTCGATGCGCAGAACCTCGACTGGGCTTCCATCGGCGCGCGCCGCGCCAAGCGCGATGCGCCCGAGGCCGGCGGCTGGAACATGTACGTGACGGTGGCCGGCGAGTTCGACGTCAACTCGCCGATCAGCAACGCCTACCTGGGTGCAGCCTGCGGCAACACGCTGCCGGGCTGGCCGTGCGACAAGCCGCTCGACGAGCTGCGCACCGCCTGGCTGAAGGAAACCGTGCCCGCCAAGCGGAAGGAGCTGCTCGACGCCTTCCAGGTCCGCGCCTACGAGGCGGTGCCCTACATCAACGCCGGTCAGTACTCGGCCGCCTTCGCCGCGCGTGCCGACCTCAAGGGACTCGACAAGCTCTGGGCCGGCATGCCGATGTTCTGGGCGCTCAGCCGATAGGCAACGCAGGCACCGCCATGGGCTACATCGTTCGACGCGTCATCGCGACGCTTCCCGTCATGGCGGTGGTCGCCGTCGTGGTGTTCCTGCTGATCCACCTGTCGCCGGGCGATCCGGCCGCGCTGATCGCGGGCGACCTCGCGAGCGTCGAAGACATCGAGAAGCTGCGCACCGCGCTCGGGCTCGATCTGCCGCTGTGGCAGCAGTTCGTGCTGTGGCTCGGCAAGCTCTTCACCGGCGACCTCGGCACCTCGATCTTCACGCAGGTGCCGGTGTCGCAACTGCTGGGCCAGCGGCTGGAGCCCACGGTCTCGATCGCTGCGCTCACCATGCTGATCACGCTCGTGGTTGCGGTGCCGCTGGGCACGCTCGCGGCCTACCGCGCGGGCACCTGGGTCGACCGCCTCGTGATGCTGTTCGCGGTGCTCGCGTTCTCGGTGCCGGTGTTCCTCGTCGGCTATCTGCTGATCTATGCCTTCGCGATCCAGCTGCCGTGGTTTCCGGTGCAGGGCTACGTGCGCTTCGCCGACGGGCCCAGCGAATGGCTGCGCTCGCTGGTGCTGCCGTGCGTGAACCTCGCGCTGGTGTACATCGCGCTCGTGACGCGCATGACGCGCGCCACCGTGCTCGAGGTGCTGCATGAAGACTACATCCGCACCGCGCGCGCCAAGGGCCTCGGCGTGCTGCCCGTGCTCGGGCATGCGCTGCGCAACGCGGCGATCCCGATCGCCACCACCGTCGGTGTCGGCATCGCGCTGCTGATCGGCGGCGTGGTGGTCACCGAGACCGTGTTCGCCATTCCGGGCGTGGGCCGGCTGGTGATCGATTCGGTGCAGCGCCACGACTACCCGGTGATCCAGAGCGTGCTGCTGCTGTCGGCCGGCGTGTACGTGCTGATCAACCTGTTGATCGACCTGAGCTACCGGTTCTTCGATCCGCGCATCAGTTACTAGCCCACCGTGATGTCCAGCATCCTTCCGATGAACGAACACACCCTGCCCGCGGCGCCTGCCGCTGCCATGCCCGACGAGGCGCCCTTCGTGCCGCCGCGCTGGCGCTGGGCGCGCAAGCACCCGACGCTGATCGTCGGCGCGCTGCTGCTGATCGCCGTGGCCGTGCTGTCGATCGCCGCACCGTGGATCGCCACCCACGATCCGCAGGACATCGATCCGCTCGCGCGCATGCAGCCGCCGTCGGCCGAGCACTGGTTCGGTACCGACGCGCTCGGTCGCGACGTGTTCAGCCGCGCGGTGTGGGGCGGGCAGGTGTCGATGATCGTCGGCGCTGCAGTGGCCGCGCTGGCCACCGTGTTCGGTGTGCTGATCGGCCTGTTCGCGGGCTTCGTGCGCTGGGCCGACGGGCCCGTGATGCGCGTGATGGACGGGCTCATGGCCATCCCCGGCATCCTGCTGGCGATCGCGCTCATGGCCGTGACGCGCGCGAGCCTCACGACGGTGATCGTCGCCATCACCGTGCCCGAGATCCCGCGCGTGGTGCGGCTGGTGCGCTCGCTCGCGCTCACGCTGCGCGAACAGCTCTACGTGGAAGCCGCGCACGCCGTGGGCACGCGCCTGCCGTTGATCCTGTTTCGCCACGTGCTGCCCAACATGGTGGCGCCGCTGATCGTGCAATCGACCTTCGTCGCGGCCGCGGCGGTGCTGACCGAGGCCGCTCTCTCGTTCCTGGGCGTGGGCGTGCCCGCGCAGACGCCGAGCTGGGGCAACATGATGGCCGAGGGCCGCAACTTCGTGGCGGTGGCGTTCCACATCATCCTGTACCCGGGGCTGCTGCTGGCCGCGACGGTGCTGGCGATCAACCTGCTGGGCGACGGCTTGCGCGATGCGCTCGATCCGCGCCTGGCGCGGCAACTGTAGAAAGTGGGAAGAGCGCCATGAAGCCGATGTCCCATGTGGCCCTCGCCCCCGGCGAGCCCCTGCTCGAGGTCGACGAGCTGCGCACGCACTTCCACACGTTGAATGGCGTGGTGCGTTCGGTCGATGGCGTCTCGTACACGGTGCGCGCGGGCCGAACGCTCGGCGTGGTCGGCGAGTCGGGCTGCGGCAAGAGCGTGACCGCGCTGTCGATCCTGCGGCTCGTGCCCACGCCGCCCGGGCGCCATATGGGTTCTGTGCGCCTGCGCGGCACCGACCTGATGCAGCTGAGCGAGCGCGAGATGCGGCAGATCCGCGGCAACCGCATCTCGATGATCTTCCAGGAGCCGATGACCTCGCTGAACCCGGTGCTCACCGTGGGCCGGCAGATCGCCGAGACGGTGCAGCTGCACCAGAAGGCGACCCGCACCCAGGCGATGCAGCGCGCGGTCGAGATGCTGCGCGTGGTGCAGATCCCCGAGCCCGAGCGGCGCGTGAACGAATACCCGCACCAGCTGTCGGGCGGCATGCGGCAGCGCGTGATGATCGCGCTGGCGCTGGCCTGCAACCCCGAGGTGCTGATCGCCGACGAGCCCACCACCGCGCTCGACGTGACGATCCAGGCGCAGATCCTCGACCTCATCAAGCGGCTGCAGAAGGAACTCGGCATGGGCGTGGTGATGATCACGCACGACCTCGGTGTGGTGGCCGAAAGCTGCGACCGCGTGGTGGTGATGTACGCCGGCAAGAAGGTCGAGGAAGCCGACGTGATCGACCTGTTCGACCGGCCGCTGCATCCGTACACGCGGGCGCTGATGGCCTCGATGCCCGCAATGAACACGGCGCGTGCGCGGCTCAGCGAGATCCCGGGCCTGGTGCCCGCTGCGCACGAACTGGGGCGCGGTTGCGCCTTCGCCGCCCGCTGCAGCCACGCGCGCGAGCGCTGCCGCACCGAGGCGCCGCGGCTCGCGCCGCAGGGCGGCGACCACGAGGTGGCCTGCTTCGCCGTCGAGGAACGCTGGGACCAGCCCGCCGATGCCGTGGAGGTGAGCGCATGACGACGACCGACAGCGCGCCGCTGCTCCAGGTACGCAACCTGCGCAAGCACTACATCTCGCCCAAGCGCTGGCTGCGACCCGCTCAGCCGGCGATCCAGGCAGTCGACGGCGTCTCGTTCTCGGTCGCGCGCGGCGAGACGCTCTCGCTGGTCGGCGAGTCGGGTTGCGGCAAGACGACGACGGCCAAGTCGGTGATGCGGCTGGTCGAGCCGACCTCGGGCTCGGTGGCGCTCGAGGGCGAAGAGCTGCTGACGCTCTCGGCCAACGAGATGCGGCTGCGCCGCAGGCAACTGCAGATCATCTTCCAGGACCCGTACGCCTCGCTGAACCCCCGCCTGGCGGCCGGCGAGATCGTGGCCGAGCCGTTGCGCAACTTCGGCATGGGTGCCGCCGCCGAGCGGCGTGAGCGCGTGCAGTGGCTGTTCTCGCGCGTGGGGCTGCGGCCCGAAGCGGCCAGCAAGTTTCCGCACGAGTTCTCGGGCGGCCAGCGGCAGCGGCTGGGCATTGCGCGCGCGCTCGCGCTCAACCCGAAGCTCATCGTCTGCGACGAGCCCGTGTCGGCGCTCGACGTGTCGGTGCAGGCGCAGGTGGTGAACCTGCTGATGGACCTGCAGGCGGAGTTCGGCATCGCCTACCTGTTCGTCGCGCACGACCTGGCCGTGGTGCGGCACATCAGCCACCGCGTGGCGGTGATGTACCTCGGGCACATCGTCGAGATCGCCGACCGCGACACGCTGTTCTCGACGCCGCTGCATCCCTACACCGAGATTCTTCTTTCGGCGGTGCCGGTGCCCAATCCGCGCACGCCCGCGCGCCGGATGCTGCTGCAGGGCGATCCGCCGAGCCCCGCAAACCCGCCCTCCGGCTGCCGCTTCCATACGCGCTGCCCGATGGCGCAGGCGGTCTGCAAGGAAAAGACGCCCGAACTGGGCGAGCGCCCTTCGTCATCGGCCGGCGGCCATTGGGTCGCCTGCCACTTCCGCTGAAGAAACGACCTCACCGATGACCGATAAGCCCCCCCACTACGAGCTGCTGATCCGCGGCGGCACCGTGATCGACGGCACCAAGGCGCCGCGTTTCGATGCCGACGTCGGCATCGCGGGCGGCCGCATCGCCGCCATCGGCCAGCTCGCGGGCCACACGGCCGACCGCGTGCTCGACGCCACCGGCCGCATCGTCGCGCCGGGCTTCATCGACTCGCACACGCACGACGACCAGGCCGTGCTGTCGCAGGCGCAGATGCCGTTCAAGGTGTCGCAGGGCGTCACGACCGTGGTGGCCGGCAATTGCGGCATCAGCGCTGCACCGCTTCGGCCCGACATGGACCTGCCGATGCCGCTGAGCCTGCTCGAGGCGCCCGCCGAAGGCCGCTTCACCAGCTTCACGGCCTACCTCGACGCGCTGCGCGCCGCGCCCTCATCGGTGAACGTGGCCGCGATGGTCGGCCATTCGACGCTGCGCGCGGTGGTGATGTCCGACCTCGACCGCGCCGCGACCGCAGAGGAAATCTCGGCGATGCAGGCGCTGGTCGAAGAAGCGATGCAGGCCGGCGCGATCGGCCTGTCGACCGGCACCTTCTACCCGCCCGCGACGAAGGCGACGACCGAGGAGATCATCGAGGTCGCACGCCCGCTCACCGCCCGCAAGGCGCTCTACGTGACGCACATGCGCGACGAAGGCGACCGCGTGATGGAATCGCTCGAGGAGACCTTCCACATCGGGCGCGCGCTCGGCATTCCGGTGGTGGTGTCGCACCACAAGGTGCAGAACGCGCAGAACTTCGGCCGCACGAAGGTCACGCTTCCTTTCATCCAGCAGGCGATGCAGCACCAGTGCATCGGGCTCGACTGCTATCCGTACACCGCAGGCTCCACCATGATCCGTACCGACCGGGGCATGCTCGACGGCCGCGTGCTGATCGCCTCGAGCGTGCCGCACCCCGAGTGCGCGGGCCGCGACCTGAAGGACATCGCCGCCGACTGGGGCGTGCCGGCCGAAGAAGCGGCAAAGCGCCTGCTGCCCGGCAGTGCGATCTATTTCATGATGGACGAGGACGACGTGCAGCGCGTGCTGGCGTTCGACGAAACCATGATCGGCTCCGACGGCATTCCGCTAGGCGAGAAGCCGCATCCGCGGCTCTGGGGCACCTTCCCGCGCGTGCTAGGCCACTACAGCCGCGACATCGGCCTGTTCCCGCTGGAGACGGCGGTGTGGAAGATGACCGGGCTCACCGCGCGCAACTTCGGTTTGACCGAACGCGGCACACTGGCGCCGGGCCACCATGCCGACGTGGTGATCTTCGATGCCGCCACGGTGCGCGACACCGCGAGCTACGCAGCGCCGGCGCAGCCAGCCGAGGGCATCGACGTGGTGATCGTGAACGGCGCCGTCACCTGGCAGCACGGCGTGCACAGCGGGGCGCGCAACGGGCAGGTGATCGTGCGGCGGGACGCGGCAGCGGCGCGTTAGTTGGGCGGGTTAGTCGGGCGCGTTCATCACGCGCGCGAATTCCTCGTCGGCCGGCACGTTGTCGGCATCGAGATCGCTGGCGTCCGTGAGGTCGAGGCCGGCCTCGGAGAGATCGTCGCCCGCTTCGGATTCCATTTCCTCGAAATCGTCGACCGGCGAGTCGTCTTCATCTTCGTTCGATGGCGGCGGGGCGGAACGCTTGTGGGCGTCGACGTGCTTCATGATCGGCTCCTCGGCGAAGGGAATGGACGAAACAATCGCGAGCCCCGATGGTGCGCCTGTTTCGGGATTGCGCCAAATCCCCGCCGGCCGCGGATTCAGTCCTTGTGTCCGGGCTCGCCGTGCGTGCCGTGGTCATGGCCCTCGTGGCCATGTTCCTCATGTCCCTGGGCATGCCCATGCGCATGGTCGCCGTGGGCCAGCCCGCTCACGAGCGCGACCAGCAGGATGCCCACCGCAAGCCAGGCCACCTGGGCCGCGGTCTGCCGTGCGCCCAGGCGCTTCTGCAGTTGCGGAATCAGGTCGGCCAGCGCCACATAGACGAAGCTGCTGCTCGCCAGCACCAGGAAATACGGCAGCCAGTCCTTGAGCTGGTCGACCAGCCACCATCCCGCGATGCCGCCGAGCATCGTCATGGTGCCCGCAAGCGACACCTTGACGAGTGCAGCGCGCGGGTTGGCCGAGGTCTGCCGCAGCACGACCAGGTCGCCGATGTGGTGCGGCACCTCGTGCGCGAGCACCGCCACGGCCGCCACGAGGCCCAGGCGCATGTCGGCAACGAAGGCCGATGCGATCAGGATGCCGTCGCCGAAGCAGTGCACGCTGTCGCCGGTCAGCACGGCCCAGCCGCCGCCCGCGCGCGGGGCATGCGCGTGGTCGTGATCGTGGCCATGCGCGTGGTGATGGCCGCCATGTTGGTGATGCTCGTGGCCGTGGTGCCAGAGCTCGGCCTTGTCGAGCAGAAAGAAGAACACGATCCCGAACAGCAGCACGCCGAACAGGAGCGCGGGCGCGATGCGGCTCTCGAAGGCCTCGGGCAGCAGGTGCATGAAGGCGGTCGCGAGCAGCGCGCCCGCGGCGAGGCTCAATAGGTGCTGCGGATTCACGCCGCCCGAGCCGCTGCGCACGCCCACGCGCAGCAACCCTGCGGCGAGCCACACGCTTCCGATGCCGGCAACCAGGGTCGCCACGATGATCACTATCAAATTCATAGCTGCTTGCGCAAGGTCGATGGGCGCATGCGCCCGATGTCGTTCATCAACAAATAAACGGAAAAGGCCGTCACGCGGACGGCCTTCGGCAGTGGTTGGCTACTGGCGATCGTCAGGCGACGCCATTGGCTTTGAACCAGGCCGAGGCGCGCTGCCATCCGTCGTCGGCTGCGCTCTTGACGTAGCTCGGGCGGTAGTCGGCATGGAACGCGTGGCCTGCTTCGGGGTACACGACGAAGCTCGAGGCCTTGGCAGCCGGGGTTCCGGTCGCCAGGGCGGCCTTCATCTTATCAACCGTGTCAAGGGGGATGCCCTGGTCCTTGCCGCCATAGAGGCCGAGCACCGGCGCCTGCAGGCTGGCGGCCACGTCGACCGGGTGCCTGGGCGTCAGTTCGCTCGCGTTGCCGACGAGCCGGCCGTACCACGCCACGCCCGCCTTGACCTTGCCGGTGGCGGCATAGAGCCAGGTGATGCGGCCGCCCCAGCAGAAGCCGGTGATGCCCGCCTTGCTGGTGTCGCCGCCGTTGGCCGCGGCATAGGCGAGTGCGCCGTCGAGGTCGGCCATGACCTGCGCATCGGGCACCTTCGAGACGATGTCGGCCTGCAGCTTGGGGATGTCGGTGTAGCCGCGCGGGTCGCCCTGGCGCGCATAGAACTCGGGTGCGATCGCCAGATAGCCGAGCTTCGCGAGGCGGCGGCAGGTGTCGGCGATGTACTCGTGCACGCCGAAGATCTCCTGCACCACGAGGATCACCGGCAGCCCGGTCTTGCCGGCCGGCGCGGCGGCATAGCCGGGCACCTCGAAGCCGTTGACGGTGTACTTGATCGGGCCGGCCTTCAGGCCCTCGGCCGAGGTGCTGACGGTGCTCTGCGCCATCACCGGCATGACGGCGGCGGCATAGCCCACGCCGATCGCGGCCTTGAGCGCGGTGCGGCGCGTGGCGCCCTGCTCGGTGCTCTCGCCGGGGCGCAGCGAATCGAATTCGGATCGGAGGTCGGAACGGCTGTCGTCGCGAAGGGACATGGGAGGGGCTCCAGTGGGTTCGTCGAACAGAAGGGGCATGCGGACCAGGCTCTGGAACGCACGCCGCAATGTAGGCGAAATCAGGCCGGCCCGACTGACGGCAGGGTTGTCCAGCCGCGGTAGGCGCGCCGCGCCAACGCGTCGGCGAGCACCTGCGCCGGATCGACCAGGGCGAGGCCCGCCACGGCCGCCGAGCCCTGCAGCCCGAGCGGCACCTCGGTGCAGCCCATGATGATGGTGACCGGCCCGTGCCGCTCGGCGAGCCGCAGCGCCACCTGCGAGAAGCATTGCTCGGCGAGCGGCATGTTGCCCGCCTTGACGCCGTCGAAGATGCCCCGTGTGATGGCGCGGCGTTCGTCGGCGAGCGGCACGTGGCATTCGAGCCCCGCCTCGGCCAGCGCCTGTTCGTAGAGGCGCACGCGGTAGGTGCCCTCGGTGGCCATCAGCGCCACCTTGCCCACGTTGTGCGCGGCCAGGTGCAGCGCCACCTCGCGCGCCATGTGCAGCAGTTCCACCTGCGGAAAGCGCTCCTGCAGCTTGGCGTGCCAGGCATGCGCCGTGTTGCAGGCGATGGCCACGGCCTGGCTGCCGAGCGCGGCCAGGCGCCCGAGCGCCTGCAGCATCGGCTCGAGCGGCTGGTGCGCGCCGCTGTCGGGCGAGCCGAGCGCCTGCGTGCGGTCGGGCACCGGCACCTGCGCGAGCCAGTGCTCGGGAAAGGACTGGTCCCGCACCGGCAGCCCGCGCGCGCGCATCTGCCCGGCACAGGCCTCGACGAAGAGCCGCACGAAGTCGGCCCCCGCCGCCGGGCCCATGCCGCCCAGGATGCCGACGACGTTGGGGGAAGCCATGCCGCGTGCGCCTTGCCCGATCAGGTCGCCGGCTTGTCGCTCGGGTTCGCGATGTTGTCCTTGAGCTGCTGGTTCATCGGCAGGTTCAGCGGCACGTTGCGCGGCGGGATCGGCGACATGAACCACTTGGTGTAGAGCTTCTCGAACTCGCCGCTCTTCATCATGCCGGTGAAGGTGTCGTCCACGAGCTTCTTGAAGGCCGGGTCGTCCTTGGGCAGCATGCAGGCATAGGGCTCGACCTGCAGCGCGTCGCCCACCACCTCGTAGTCGGCCGGGTTCTTGGCGTTGGCGATCAGGCCGAACAGCAGGATGTCGTCCATCGCGAAAGCCACCGCGCGATTGCTTTCGACGAGCAGGAAGGCATCGGCGTGGTCCTTTCCGAGCACGATGTCCATGTCGAGGTTCTTCTCGGCGTTGTACTTGCGCATGACCAGCGCGTTGGTGGTGCCGGTGGTGCTCGCCACCGTCTTCTTGGCGAGGTCGGCGTAGTTCGTGATCTTCGACGACTTCTTCGCCAGCAGCCGCGTGCCCGTGTAGAAATGGTTGACGGCAAAAGCCACGTCCTTGCCGCGCGCGGTGTTGTTGGTGGTGGAGCCGCACTCCAGGTCGACCGTGCCGTTGGTGATCAGCGGGATGCGGTTCTGCGAGGTCACCGACATGAGCCCGACCTGCAGGTCCGGCTTGTTGAGCTTCTTCTTGACCGCCTCGACCACGGCGTTCGAAAGCTCGACCGAGAAGCCGATCGGCTTGTTCCCGTCCAGGTAGCTGAAGGGCACCGACGACTCGCGGTAGGCGAGCGTGATCTTGCCGGAGGCGGCGATCTTGGCCAGCGTGTCGGCGGCCTGGACGCCGGTGGCGGTGAGCGTCACCAGGGCGGCGGCCATCAAAGCGGAGAGTTTCATGCGTGCCTTCTTCAGTGGGTTGAACGGAGCGGCCAGTGTAAGAAGGAGTGACACACCGCGACAATTCCAAATGAACCCTAGGCCATACCCAAAGGTTATGGGTACCTGGCAGGCCAGCCATGCGGTTTGGCTATGGGGCGCGGCGCTTTTGGCATTTCCGGCACGGCCGAGGCGCACCTACATTCGTCGTTCCGGTTCGTTCTTCTGCTTTCTGTCTTCTCCGTTGTTCCCGTCTTCCTTCCTGAAAGTTGCCTGATGCATGTGTGTGTGCTCGGCGCCGGCATCGTGGGCCTGGCGACCGCCTGGCAGCTCGAGCGCCAGGGCCACGAGGTCACGGTCATCGACCGTGCCGCCCCCGGTGCGGGGGCGAGCGGCGGCAACGGCGCGCAGCTCAGCTACTCGTACGTGCAGCCGCTGGCCGACCCGTCGATCTGGAAGCAGCTGCCCAAGCTGCTGCTGTCGCCCACCTCGCCGCTCAAGCTGCGGCCGCAGCTCGATCCGCTGCAGTGGCGCTGGGGCCTCGCCTTCCTGGCGGCCTGCAATGCCCCGACCTCGCGCGACACAACCGCCCGGCTGCTGGCGCTGGCCGCACTGAGCCGCACCGGGTTCGAGGCGATGCAGGCCGATGTGTCGCCCGATTGCGACTTCTCCGCCACCGGCAAGCTGGTGCTCTATGCGAGCGAGGCCTCGCTCGCGGGCGCGCACGCGCAGCTCGAACTGCAGCGCACGATGGGCAGCGAACAGCGCATCGTCACGCCCGACGAGTGCATCGCGATCGAACCCGCGCTGGCCGGCTACCGCGACCGGATGGCCGGTGCGGTGTACACGCCGAGCGAATGCGCGGCCGATTGCCTGAAGGTGTGCGCCGAGCTGATGCGCGTGCTCGAAGCGCGCGGCGTGCGCTTTCTGCTCGGCACCGATGTGCATGGCTTCGTGCAGCACGGCGGCCGCGTGGCCGCGGTGCAGACGAGCGCGGACGCGATCGAGGCCGATGCCTTCGTGATGGCGCTGGGCACGGCCTCGCACCGGCTCGGCCGCGCGCTCGGCGCATACCTGCCGGTGTACCCGCTCAAGGGCTACAGCATCACGGTCGAGGTCGACCCGGCGCCCGGCGCCGCGCCGCACGTGAACGTGACCGACAGCGCACGCAAGGTGGTGTTCGCGCGCATCGGCTCGCGGCTGCGCGTGGCGGGCATGGCCGAGCTCGTGGGCCACGACGCGAGCATTCCGGCCACGCGCATCGAGACGCTCGCGGCAGCCACGCGCGCGCTGTTCCCGCACGCCAGCCGGCTCGCGGAACTGCACCCCTGGACCGGCATGCGGCCGGCCACCCCCACGGGGCTGCCGATCATCGGTCGGCTCGCCGGCGCGCCGTCGAACATGCTGTTCAACACCGGGCATGGCGCGCTGGGCTTCACGCTGGCGTTCGGCTCCGCGCTGCGGGTTGCCGAGGCGCTGGACGCCGCCCCGCCGTCGCCGTCCTGAGCTTGCGACCCAGGCGGCGCCAGCCGATGACGACGCCGGTCAGGCTCAGCAGCGCACCGCCAAGGCTCAGCGCGACCAGCACAAGATCCCAGAGCGGGCGCCGCTCGAGCAGCGGCAGCCAGTCCCAGCTGTGCAGCATCGCGAACAGCCAGCGGCTCAGGCGGCGCTGATTGTCGGAGCGGCCGAGCACCGCGCCGGTCTGCGGGTCGACATGCACCCAGGTGGCGTTCGCGTCGGCGAAGACCACGCGCCAGACGGGCAAGGGCTTCTCGTTGCCGCCCGTCATGGTGTGCGGATCGCGGGCGTAGTAATGGCTGTCGTAGGCGCGCAGCACCTCGACGCGCTCGACCTTGTCGGGCAATAGCCGCGCCACCGCACGCCGCAGCGCCTCGGCATCGACCGCCTGCGGCGCGGCATTGCGTGCGTCAAGCAATTGCGGGCGGCCGCCCGCCTGCTCGGCGCGCACCAGCGTGCGCCCGGCGACGCGCACCCAGCGCAGCTCGCGCACCCCGGTGCCGGCAGAAGCCAGCAGCGCCGCCGGCGCGGCGTCGTCCGCCGACGGTTCGAGCGGGCCGCCATTCATCGCCTCGGTGCGGAGCGCCGGTGCGCCGCTGTCGAAGATGCGCCACGGGTTCATCGACATGAGCCCGCTGAAAATCCACGTCAGCGTCACGAGCGCGAACAACAGCCCCGCGATGTGATGCCAGCGCATCATGCGTCCCTGATAGGGCGAATGCGAGCCGCTGCGGTGGTAGCTGCGGCGAAAGCGCCAGCGCATCAGGCCGACCGCGGTGCCGGTCAGCGTGAGCGCGATGCCCGCGATCGACAGCCAGTTGACGATGTCGGCCCAATACCGATCGAGCGCGGTGCCGCGCAGCGGATAGAGCCAGTGGATCCAGGCGCCGGCGTAGTTCCAGAGCCGCTCGGTGCGCGGCGCATCGCGCACCACTTCCCCGGTGCGCCCCGACACGTAGAGCCGCGTGGCCCCGGCATCGGCGAGATCGACCACCTGCAGCGGGCGGTGGGCATCGAGCGCGCGCGAATGCGTGAACGCGTCCTCGCCGATCGTGCCGCGGTGCTCGGCGGCCACGCCCTCGCCCGCCCGGCCCTCGCCCACATAAGCGCGCGCGCTCGCGAGTGCGCGCTCCCGGTCGACCTCGCGCAGCACGGCGCCCGTGCGTGCGTCGATCACCACCACCCCGCCGCGCGCCGCCGGCCCCGCCAGGTACACGGGGCGCCCGCCGCTCGCCGCCGCGAGCCGCAAGTCCTTCAGCGGCCCGGCGAGCCCCGCCGCGTCGAGCGCCTGCCGTGGCGCGAGCAGCGGCGCAGAAGCGTCGAGCACGGGCAGGTGCCGCAGCCGCTCGGCCTCGGTGAGCTTCGGATAGCCCACGTACATCATCACCACGCCCGAGACGAACCACATCGCGAAGAAGGCGCAGGCCAGCACGCCGAGCCAGCGGTGGACCAGGAACAACCAGCGCTTCCAGTGCATGGTGCGGCTCCGGTTCAGAAGGCCACGCGCACGGACACGTCCGCCGTGCGCGGCGCGCCGAGGTAGGCAAAGGTGCTGCCCACGTTCGTGGCATGGATGCGATCGGTCGCGTTGCGGATGCGGCCGACCAGCGTGACCGACCGGTTGAGCTTCCAGCTCAGGCCCAGGTCGAGCAGCGTGTAGCCGGGCCAGTGCAGCGTGTTGGCCGCGTCGGCATACACCTTGCCGACATGCCGCACGCCCACGCTGCCCTGCAGGTTGGGCGTGAACGCATACGACACCCAGAGGTTCGCCACCGTGGCCGGCGTGTTGGTCGGCGTGCGGCCGGCCAGTGACACGCCGCCCTGCGTGAAGCGCTCGTAGCGCGCATCCACATAGCTGAGGTTGCCCTGCAGCGACCATCGCGGCGTCGGCTGCAGCCCGACGGCCAGCTCGACCCCCTTGGACGACTGCTCGCCGACCAGCAGCGTGAGTGCGCTGTTGGCCGGGTCCTGCGCGGCGATGTTGTTGCGGCGGATGCCGTAGGCCGCGAGCGTGGCGCTGCCCTTGCCTTGCCAGAAGTCGAGCTTGGTGCCGACCTCCAGCTGACGTCCGGTGGTGAGTTCGCTGTTGTTGCGCACGTCGGCGAACGATGCGGTGGAGAGCACGCCCGAGGGCGGATCGGCCGCCGTCGCGTACTGCGCATAGAGGCTCGCGCCCGGTGCGACATCCCACACCAGGCCGATCCGCCCGGTCGTGGGCTTGTAGCCGCGGTGGAACGTGGCGGGATTCGACGCGTCGACCGTGCGGCGGTTCACCAGGTCGAGGTCGATGCGCTCGTGGCGCAGTGCCGTCACCAGATGCAGTGTCGGCGCCAGCGCGGTGCGGTTCTCCAGATAAAGCGCGGTGGTGCGCACCCGGTTGTCGCGGTCGGGCCGGAAGCCCGGCACCATGCCCGGCACCTCGAAGAAGCGCTCGGTCGCGAACAGGTAGGGGTCCACCGTGCTCACCGTACCCGGCAGGCTGTTCGGAAAGCGCGTCTGCCGGTTCTCGCTGAAATCCAGCCCGAACGACCAGTCGCTCTTCAGCCCGCCGAGCTGCCCTTTGTAGACGCCCTCGATGCGGTTGCCCCACACCGTGTGGTCGTGCTGCTGCAGCAGCGCGGCCGAGCGGACCACGGCCGTGTTCGACGGGTTGTAGCGGTAGCTCTCGACGTTGCGGTAGTCGCGCAGGGCGTCATAGGCATAGAAGGTGTTCTTCAGCTGCAGCGCGTCGGTGGCCTGCCATTCTGTGACCGAGCGCAGCCACTGCACGCGTTGCGCATAGCGGCCGTCGCTGCTGTTGTAGTTCTTGAAGCGGGTGGCGGGGTCGATGCGCATCGTGCCGGCCAGCGGGTTGAGCGCCGGCGTGCCCCAGTACGGCCGGTCGACCTGCTCGTCCTGGAATTCGTAGGCCAGCGTGTGCGTGAGGCCGCCGCCCAGATCCGACAGCAGCGAGGCCGCGAGCTGCGTGGCACGGCGCCTGGTGCCGTCGGTCCAGCCGTCGGCATCGCGGTGGTTCACGTCGATGCGCGCATGCTGGCTGCCCGGCCCGCCATCGCCCACAACGCGGCGGTTCAGGCCGAAAGAGGCCTCCCTGAGGTGCTCGGTGCCGAGCCGCAATTGCGCCTCGGCAAAGTCGTTGCCGCGCTCGGCGACCTTCGTGGTGTAGTTGACCGAGCCGCCCAGCGCGCCCGAGCCGAACAGAAAGCTCGAGGGTCCGCCGATGGCTTCGACGCGGTCGTAGATCCAGCTGTCGACCGGGCGCGCCGCAATCGAATACTGCACGCTGATGCCGTTGAAGAGCTGGCCGATCGAGTTGCTGCCGAAGCCGCGGTAGCTCACGCCAACGTTGCCCGGCGCGTCATGGGCGGTCACGCCCGGAATGGCGCGCAGGATCTCCTGCGTGTCCTGCGCGCCGCGCGCCTCGATCGCGGTGCGGTTCACCACCGTGACCGAGGCCGGCGTCTCGCGCGGCGTGAGGCCGAGCCGGCTCGCGGTGCCGGACGGAATATCGAGGTCGAGGCGGCCGTTCGCGCGCGGCGCCTCGTCGACCACCTCGATCGGTGGCAGCGTGGGCGCGCCGGCGGTCTGGGCGCGTGCGGGGGCGCTCGCGGCGCCGACAAGGGCAAGCAGCCCGAGCGTGGGAGCAAAAGGAAGGCGGAACATGGAATCTCTCTGGCCATCGGCGTGCGCGCGCAAGGAAGAAAGCGCAGACGCAGCGCCGGCCACGGAACGACCGGGAACCGCCACGCGCCCCAGGGCGGGCTGCGTCAGGCGGACGAAAGGCGGAAGTTCAGGAGAGCGCGGGCGGCCCGCGCGCCGGCAACGGCGCGGCCGTGGCTGCCGCGATGCGGGCAGCGGGAATCGATTGCAGCGCGCGGCCGAGCGGCAGCGGCGTGGGCAGCACGACCTGCACGGCGGCAGGCGGTGGCCCGGAGACCATGCACAGCGGGCAGTGCATGGCGGCCGCGTTCAATTCAGCCGGACCGTCGTCACCCTGCACGATGAGCTTGACGGTTCCGGCGGCGGAACAGATCAGCTCGATCGACTGCGGGTTGACCAGCGGCGAGGCCCCGGCCACCAGCAGCGAGCCCATGAACCACGCCAGCACCAGGCGGTGCAGGAAGCGGAGGGCTCGAAGGGCGTGCATGGGCCGGGATTATGCCGCCTGCTCGATGGCCTCGCGCATGCAGCGCGTGATGCCGCGCACCGCCACCGAGTCGGGCCGCCCCGCGAAGCGCAAGGCGCGCACCGGCACCGGAATGTGCGGCTCCAGCGCGAGCACGTCGACCTTGGCCGCGTCGGCCGAGCGCGCGGTGCAGCCGTCGACCAGCGCCACGCCCAGGCCGTGGTGCGCCATCGACAGCGCGGCGTGGTAGGTCTGCACCGTGACCACCGCCTGCTGGAAGCCCACGCCCGCCTGGCGGCAGGCTTGGCTCAGGCTGGTGCCCACCGGGTCGCGGCTGTCGAGGCCGATCACCGGCCGGTCGACCAGGTCGTGCAGCGCCACCGAACCGTTGCGCACCAATGCCCGCGGCAGCATGCCCTTGGGCGCGATGCACACCATGCGCGTGTCGGCGAGCGTCTCCTGCGTGAGCGACGGATGCACCGCGGGGCTGAAGACGAAGCCCACGTCGGCCTCCTGCAGCAACAGCGCCGACATGATCTGCGGCGAGTGCAGCGACTCGACGGTGATCGCATGGCCCGGGTGCTTCTCGCGGAAGGCCTTGAGCGCGCGCGGCAGGATTTCGTAGCTCAGCGCCAGCACGCTCAGGATGCGCAGTTCGCCCGTGTCGCTGCCCGCGCGCAGGTTCGACGCGAGGCGCTGCACCTCGTCGAGCTGCGCGAACAGCCGCTCGATGTGCGGGTACAGCGTGAGCGCCTCGGTGGTCGGCGTGAGCCGGCCCTTGGCGCGCTGGAACAGCGGAAAGCCCAGCTGCAGCTCGGCATGCTGCAAGGTGCGGCTCACCGCCGGCTGCGTGATGTTGATGAGCCGGGCCGCCGCACTCACGCTGCCCGTGAGCATGATCGCGTTGAAGACCTCGATGTGGCGCAGCCGCATCGCTCAGCGGCCGCCGACCTTGTCGCGCGAAAGATCCATCACCATGCGCGTGGCAAGGTAAAGGCGCGGTTCGATCGAGTCGACCAGCACGTATTCGGCATCGGCCGAGTGCGCGCCGAAACCCTGCAGCCCGAAGCGCTCGACCACGGGCGCCTTGGTCTTGAGCGCGGCAAAGGCCGCATCGGTGCCGCCGCCCGCGGCCTTGTCGTCGGCACCGAGTGGGCGGCCGAGCTCGTCCTTGTAGATCGCCTGCGCATGCCTGGCGAGCGCGCGCGAGGCGTCGGTGGCTTCCAGCGGCGGACGGCGGCGCTCGAACTTCATGTCGACCTTGGCCTCGGGGATCAGCTGCTTCTTCACGCGCTCCTGCACCTGCTGCTCGATGCGGTCGTAGTCGCTGACCTTGAGCACGCGCACATCGGCCGCCGCGGTGGCGCTGGCCGGAATCACGTTGCGGTTGCTGCCCGACTTCGAAATCGTCCAGTTCATCTTGAGGCCTGTCGCGGGGTCGGACAGGTCGCGCATCTGCAGCACCTGGTGCGACAGCTCGTAGAGCGCGTTCACGCCGAGCTCGGGCGCCGAGCCCGCATGCGAGGCCTTGCCCGTGACGTTGAGCGTGACCGAGGCGATGCCGGCGGTGGCGAGCGAGAGCTTGTCTTCCTTGACCGAGGCGCCCTCGAACGACAGCACCGCGTCGTGCTCGCCCCCGAGGCGCGTGATGAGCGCGCGCGAGCCCGGCGAGCTGATCTCCTCGTCGCCGTTGATCAGCACCGTGAGCGTGCCGTAGTCCTTGAACTTGAGCGCCTGCAGCATCGCCACGGTGTGGATGATGACCGCCACGCCCTGCTTGTCGTCGGCGATGCCGAGGCCGAAGGCCTTGTCGCCCTCGATGCGGAACGGCTGCTTGTTGAGCATGCCCACGGTGTAGACCGTGTCCATGTGCGCGATCAGCATGATCTTCTTCTTGCCCGTGCCCTTGAAGGTGGCACGCACGACGCGCCCCATCGTCTCGGGCGTGTCCTCCATGCGGTAGGCCTCGGCGCTGGGGTCGATCAGCTCGACCTCGCCGCCCAGCGCCTTGAGCTTGCCGGCGATGAGGTCGGAGATCTTCGCGAGGCCTTCGAGGTCGCGGCTGCCCGACTCGATGCCCACGAGCTGCGACAGCGAATCGAGCAGCGGCTGCTTCTGCTCGGCGGCCAGGGTGGCGATGCGCGCATCGGGCGCAGCCAGCGCGGCGCCGCACATTGCAGCGAGCAGGCCGGCGCTGCCGAGGTGGCGCCAGGAACGAACGGAAAACGGATTCATGGTCAACGTCCTTTTGTTTTATGGGGCCGCGCGGCCGGTACCGCACGGTGCGGGCATTCTTCCATGCAGGCCGGCATCGCGGCGACCAGCGCATCGATCGCGCAGCGCGTCTTCGCGGGCAGATGCCGCGCGTGCGGCCAGAGCACGTGGATCGGCATCGCGTCGGCGTGGTGGTCGGCCAGCACGCGTTCGAGCTGCCCGGCTTGCACGTACCGCGCCAGCAGCCAGTTCGGCAGCCAGGCGAGGCCGGCTCCTGCGATGGCCGCATCGGCCACGGCCTGCAGGTCGTTCAGCCGTGCATGCCAGGGCAACTGCACCGTGAGCAGCCGGCCCTGCGGATCGCGCAGCTGCCAGCGCTGCGAATCGCCGGGGCCGCAATAGTCGATGCCGCGGTGCCGCGCCAGCGCGGCCACGTCCGCCGGCCGTCCGAAGCGTGCGAGGTAGGCCGGCGAGGCCGCCAGCACCATCGTCTGCTCGCCGAGGCGGCGCGCCACCAGCCGGTCGCTGTCGGGCAGCTCGCCGATGCGCACCGCGAGGTCGTAGCCCTCCTGCACCAGGTCGACCATGCGGTCGCTGATGGCGATCTCGACCTGCAGCTGCGGATGGCGCTCGATCAGCCCCAGCAGCGCTGGCGCGGCGTAGTGATGGCCGAAGGCCAGCGGCAGGCTGGCGCGCAGCCGGCCGCGCGGCGCGCGCCCGCCGCTGTCGAGGCCCGACTCCGCGGCCTCGAGTTCGGCCTGTGCACGCAGGCAGTGCTCGTAATAGGCCTGCCCTTCCTCGGTCAGGCTCTGGCTGCGCGTGGTGCGCTGGAGCAGGCGCACGCCGAGCCGCGCCTCGAGCCGCGCGAGCGCCTTGCCCACCGCCGAGCGCGTGAGATGGAGCCGTTCGGCCGCGAGCGTGAGGCTGCCGCTCTCGACCACCTCGAGGAAGGTCTGGATGCCATCGAATCGGTCGGTCATGGCGCGGGATTGTGCCTTCTAATTCCCGAATCTGCAGAACCGATGTCGCCAATGCGGAAGTGCTTTCCCATCAAGATGACCGCATGACTCCACCGCCACAGCCTGTTTCCCCACCCAGCCCGCGCCGCGATGCCGCCGCGCTCGCCGCCATCTGCCTCGTCGCGCTGATGTTCGGCCTCGAAATCTCCAGCGTGCCCGTGATCCTGCCGGCGCTCGAGCAGGTGCTGCACGCCGACTTCCAGGACGCGCAATGGATCATGAACGCCTACACGCTGGCCTGCACCTCGGTGCTGATGGCCGCGGGCACGCTGGCCGACCGCTACGGCCGGCGCCGGGTGCTGGTGGCGAGCCTGTGGCTGTTCGGCGTGGCATCGCTGGCGTGCGGCCTGGCGCCGAGTGCGCCGCTCTTGATCGCGGCGCGCTTCGTGCAGGGCGTGGGGGCCGGCGCGATGATGATCTGCCAGTTCGCGATCCTGTCGCAGCAGTTCCGAGAACCCGCAGCGCGCTCGCGCGCGTTCGCGCTCTGGGGCGTGGTCGCGGGCATCGGCCTGGGGTTCGGCCCGATCGTGGGTGCCGCCATCGTGGCCCTGGCCGACTGGCGCTGGGTGTTCCTGGTGCATGCGCCGCTCACGCTGCTGACGCTCGGCCTGGTGCATGCCAGCGTGCAGGAATCGCGCGACCCCGATGCGCACCGGCTCGACCTGGCCGGCATGCTCACGCTAACGCTCGCGGTGTTCGCGCTGGTCTGGTTCATCACGCTCGGCACGGTGCGCGGCTTTTCGAATCCGCTCGGGCTCGCGCTCCTGGCCGGCGCGGCGCTGAGCCTTGCGTTGTTCGTGCTGGCCGAGCGGCGCAGCGCGCACCCGATGTTCGACTTCTCGGTCTTTCGCATCCACCGCTTCAACGGCGCGATGATGGGCTCGATCGGCATGAACTTCAGCTTCTGGCCGTTCATGATCTACCTGCCGATCTACTTCCAGGCGGGCCTCGGCCACGATGTGATGCGCACGGGCTGGGCGCTGCTGGCCTACACGCTGCCCACGCTGCTGGTGCCGCCCTTGGCCGAGCGGCTGGCGCTGCGCCACGGCGCCGAGCGCGTCATTCCCGGTGGCCTGGGGCTGATGGCCGCGGGGTTCGGGCTCATGGCCCTGGGCGACGCGCAGGGCAGCGACGCCGTGGTGATCGCCGCCTGCCTCGCGGCGGGCATCGGCCTGGGCCTCACGAACTCGCCCGTCACCAACACCAGCACCGGCTCGGTGGCGGCGGCGCGCGCGGGCATGGCCTCGGGCATCGACTTCAGCGCGCGGCTCATCACGCTGGCCTTCAACATCGCGCTCATGGGCTTCGTGCTGGTGAGCGGCATTGCGCGCCACCTGGGCGAAGCGGGGCTGCCTTCAGGGCCCGGCGAACTGCTGCAGCTCGCGCAGGGCGTGGCGGCCGGCAAGCTCGACGTGCTGCCGGGCGCCGCCGGCCCCGCGCTCGCACAGGCGGCGCTGCGCGAAGGCTTCGGCGACGTGATGCGCTATGCGGGCATCGGCGTCGGCCTGCTGGCGCTCGCGAGCCACGCCTTCTTCAGGCGCAGCCGCCGCTCAATGGGCCTTGTCCCAATTGGGGCCGATGCCGATCTCGGCCAATAGCGGCACCTTGAGCTCGGCCACGCCGGCCATCAGGCGCGGGATCTCGGTGCGTACCCATTCGACCTCGGCCTCGGGCACTTCGAACACCAGTTCGTCGTGCACCTGCATGATCATCTTGGTGGCGCGCTGCTCGGCATCGAGCACGTCCTGCACCTTGACCATGCTGAGCTTGATCAGGTCGGCCGCGGTGCCCTGCATCGGCGCGTTGATGGCCGCGCGCTCGGCACCGCCGCGGCGCGGGCCGTTGGGCGAGTTGATCTCGGGCAGGTACAGGCGGCGGCCGAACACCGTTTCGACGTAGCCCTGCTCCTTGGCGATCGCCTTGGTCTCGTCCATGTACGCCTTCACGCCCGGGTAGCGCGCGAAGTAGCGCTCGATGTAGGACGCCGCGGCCTTGGTCTCGATGCCAAGGTTGCGCGCCAGCCCGAAGCTGCTCATGCCGTAGATCAGCCCGAAGTTGATCACCTTGGCATAACGGCGCTGTTCGCTCGATACCTGATCGGGCGTGGAACCGAACACCTCGGCAGCGGTGGCGCGGTGCACGTCGATGCCTTCGCGGAACGCACGCAGCAGCGACTCGTCGCCGCTGATGTGGGCCATGATGCGCAGCTCGATCTGCGAGTAGTCGGCACTCGCGATCACGCTGCCCGGCGGGGCGACGAAGGCTTCGCGCACGCGGCGGCCTTCGGGCGTGCGGATCGGGATGTTCTGCAGGTTGGGATCGTTGCTCGACAGCCGCCCGGTCACCGCCACCGCCTGCGCATAGTGCGTGTGGACGCGGCCGGTGCGCGGATTGGCCAGCTGGCCCAGCTTGTCGGTGTAGGTGCCCTTGAGCTTCGACAGGCCGCGGTGCTCGAGGATCTTGGCCGGCAGCGGAAAATCCTCGGCCAGCTTCTCGAGCACTTCCTCGTCGGTGCTCGGCGCGCCGCTCGGCGTCTTCTTGACGACCGGCAGCCCGAGCTTGGTGAAGAACACCTCGCCGATCTGCTTGGGCGAACCGAGGTTGAAAGGCTGGCCCGCGAGCTCGTAGGCCTCCTGCTCGAGCGCCATGATGCGGGTGCCGAGTTCGTGGCTCTGCGCCGCGAGCGTGGGTGCGTCGATCAGCACGCCGTTGCGCTCGACGCGGTAGAGCGCCTCGCTCGAGTCCAGCTCGAGCCGGTAGATGAAGCGCAGCTTCTCGTCGCGCTCGATCTGCGGCCACAGCGCGCGGTGCACGTCGAGCGTCTGGTCGCTGTCCTCGCACGAATACTCGGCGGCCTTGGCGATGTCGACCTGGCTGAACGGGATCTGGTGCGCGCCCTTGCCGCACAGGTCTTCGTACGAAATGCCGCTGCGCCCCAGGTGGCGCTCGGCCAGGCTCGCGAGGCCGTGCGGCCGGTGCGCCTCGAGCACGTAGCTCTGCAACATCGTGTCGTGCGCATAGCCCTGCACCTCGATGCCGTGGTTGGCGAACACATGGCGGTCGTACTTGATGTGCTGGCCGAGCTTTTTCTTCTCGCCGTTCTCGAGCCAGGGCTTGAGCCGCGCGAGCACCTCGTCGAGCGGCAGCTGCGCGGGCGCATCGGGGTAGTCGTGCGCGAGCGGCACGTAGGCCGCCTCGCCGGGCTCGACGCTGAAGCTCACACCGACGATCTGCGCCACCATCTCGTCGAGCGAGGTGGTCTCGGTGTCGATCGCCACGAGCTCGGCGGCCTCGAGCCTGGCGAGCCAGGCGTCGAACAGTTCCCAGGTCGTGACCGTGTCGTACTTGAGGTTGCTCGCCGGTTCGGCGGCCGCCAGCGCGCCGAGGTTGGTCGATTCGTCGAACAGGCCGGCCTGGTCGGTGCTCGCCGCACCACCGCGCGCCGCCTGCTTCTTGATGTTCTCCTCGATCAGCTCGGGCGGCACTTCCATCGCCTCGATCGACTTGACCAGGCTTTTGAAGCCGAAGCGCTCGTAGAAGGGCTTGAGCTCGGCCGTCTTGGGTGCGCTCACCGGCAGGCCCTCGAGCGAAGGCAGGCCCGCCACATGCGCGGCCAGGTCGCAGTCGGTGCGGATGGTGACGAGCTGGCGCGACAGCGGCAGCCGGTCGATCGCCTTGCGCAGGTTCTCGCCGGCTTGCCCCTTGACCTCGGCGGCGCGTGCGATCAAGCCGTCGAGCGAGCCGTATTCGAGCAGCCACTTGGCCGCTGTCTTGGGCCCGACCTTGTCCACGCCCGGCACGTTGTCGACCGCGTCGCCCACGAGCGTCTGGTAGTCGACCATCAGCTGCGGCGGCACGCCGAACTCGGCCGTCACGCCTGCCACGTCGCGCTTCTTGCCGTTCATCGTGTCGATGATCGTGATGTGCTCGTCGACCAGCTGGCTCAGGTCCTTGTCGCCGCTCGACACGATGACCTCCACGCCCTGCGCCGCGGCCGTCCTGGCGAGCGTGCCGATCACGTCGTCGGCCTCGATGTCGGGCACGCAGAGCACCGGCCAGCCCATCAGCTTCACCACCTCGTGGATCGGCTCGATCTGGCTGCGCAGCTCGTCGGGCATCGGCGACCGGTTGGCCTTGTATTCGGGGTACAGGTCGTCGCGGAAGGTCTTGCCGGGCGCGTCGAACACGCAGGCCGCGTAGTCGGCGCGGACCTCGCGGCGCAACGCCGTCATCATGTTGATCATTCCCCGGATCGCGCCGGTGGCCGGGCTCTTGGGATCGCCCGGCACGGCCCGCAGGTCGGGCATGGCGTGGAAGGCGCGGTACAGATAGCTCGATCCGTCGACGAGCAGCAGCGTTTTCTTGTCGGTCATCGGGCCATTTTGCCGTGCCCGCCGCGGCCTTCCGAACCACGGGCGCATGCGCGGCCAACCGACACGCTGGAACGGGCGCGCGCCTACAATCCGGCCATGCCTGACTCCACACTCCTGGTCGCCCGCCGCATCCTGCTGGCGCTGGCCTTCGCCACCCCCGTTGCCGCCCTGCAGGCGCAACCCGCGCCCGCCGCGCCGCCGGCCGAGTCGCTACAGAACCAGGAGCAGACCGACGGCCGCCGCAACCAGAAGATCGAGCACATCCGCACCGAGGACAGCGGCGCCACGGTCGACGAAGTCCGCTACGGCGGCCGCACGCAGAGCATCAACGTCAAGCCCAAGTCGAACATGCCCGGCTACGAGGTGCTGCCGCAGGACGCCGGCACCGCCCGCCCCGGACCGAGCGACTCGAGCGGGAACGGCGCGCGCGTCTGGAACGTGATGAAGTTCTGACCGTGCTGCGCCTTCCTTTGGCAGCACCCCGCTGAGCACCGCCATGGCAGTTTTTACCGAAGTCGAGTTCGGCGAGGCCGACGCGCTCGTGCAGCGCCTTGGCCTGGGCCCCCTGCGCGAACTGCGCGGCATCGAGGGCGGCATCGAGAACACCAACTATTTCGCGACCACCGAGCGTGGCGAGTTCGTGTTGACGCTGTTCGAGCGCCTGGGCGCCGAGCAGTTGCCCTACTACCTTTGCCTGATGAAGCACCTGGCCGCGCGCGGCCTGCCGGTGCCCGAGCCCGTGGCCGACCCAGCCGTCGCGCCGCCTTCGGGCCACCCCCTCACCATGCCCGCCCAGGCGCCCTGCGAACTGCTGCTGCAGGTGGCGGGCAAGCCGGCCGCGCTGGTGCAGCGCCTTTCGGGCCGCAGCGAACTGGCGCCGAACGCCGCGCACTGCACCGAGCTCGGCAGCATGCTCGCGCGCATGCACCTCGCGGCGCGCGACTTTCCGCGTATCCAGCCGAACCTGCGCGGCCTTGCGTGGTGGAACGAGACGGTGCCGGTGGTCCTGCCCTACATCGACGAGGCCCAGGCCGCCCTGCTGCGCGCCGAACTCGCCTACCAGAACCACGTTGCCGAATCGGCGGCCTATGCGGCGCTGCCGCGCGGGCCGGTGCATGCCGACCTGTTCCGCGACAACGTGATGTTCGCGAGCGGCACCGAGGCCGACGCTGAAGCCGGCGCCACACCGCGCCTGACGGGCGTGTTCGATTTCTACTTCGCGGGCACCGACACCTGGCTGTTCGACCTCGCCGTGTGCCTGAACGACTGGGCCATCGACCTCGCGACCGGCCGGCACGATGCCGCGCGCGCCGACGCGCTGCTCGCAGCCTACGAGACCGTGCGCCCGCTGAATGCGGCCGAGCGCGCCCTGCTGCCCGCCATGCTGCGCGCCGCGGCGCTGCGCTTCTGGACCTCGCGGCTCTGGGACTTTCACCTGCCACGCGAAGCCAGCATGCTGAAGCCGCACGACCCGGCGCACTTCGAGCGCGTGCTGCGCGAGCGCGTCTTCCATCCGCACGCCATGGCGCGATCGCTCGAGTCCATGGCCGCCTGAGCCCCAAGAAATGAAACTCCACATCGTGCCGGCGCGAACCGGCGCCGAATGGGTCCGCCTCGGGCTCAAGACCTTCTGGCGCCAGCCGCTGGCCTTCATCTCGCTGTTCTTCCTGCTGATGGCGATCATCTCCACGGTGTCGCTGCTGCCGCTGGTCGGCAGCCTGCTGGCGCCGATCCTGCTGCCGTTCATGACGCTGGGCTTGATGGTCGCCACCTCCGTGGCCTACGGCGAGGGTCCGCCGCAGCCCGCCACCGCGGGCCAGGTGCAGCGGCCCATGGGCTCCGCGATGCTGGTCGCGGTGATCGGCGCCATGCGGGCCGAATGGCGCGCGCTCGTCAAGCTCGGCGTGATCTCGGCGGTGTACTTCGCGCTCGCGGTGCTGCTCACGGGCTTCATCGACGGCGGCGAACTGGCGCGTGCCTACCTGCTCGACCAGGCGCCCACGCCCGAGGTGATGGCAAGCAGCGACTTCCAGCTCGCGCGCATGTTCCTGATGTGCCTGAACCTGCCGCTGTCGCTGGCCATGTGGCATGCGCCCGCGCTGGTGCACTGGCACCGCGTCGAGCCGGTCAAGAGCATCTTCTTCAGCATCGTGGCGCTGTTCCGCAACTTCGGCGCCTACGCGCTGTTCGCGGTGGCCTGGTTCGGCGTGTTCCTGCTCGCGGGCATTGCCATGGGCCTGGTCGCGACCGTGCTGATGAGCGTGGGCTCGGCGGCCTTCCTGGGCAACATGCTGATCGTCGGCTCGGCGCTGGTGCTCGCGGCGATGTCGCTGAGCTCGACCTGGTTCACCTTCCGCGACAGCTTCGACCCGAACTGAACGCGGCGCGAGACGCGCCGCTCAGCCGCGCGCCCGGTCCTTGCGCAGGCTCGCGAACAGCGACCAGACCATGCCCGCCAGCAGCAGCAGCGCGACGCACAGCGCGCCCCACAGCCACCATTCGCGCGCGGGGTGCGGCTCGATGGGCACCGGCAACTGAACCGCCGCGGCAACGGCCGCATCGACGGCCTCGAGCACCGGTGGCCGGCGCATCGCGGCGTCGTCCACCGCCATGCGCGTGACCGCGGGCGTGTCCGGTGCGGTGCCGACCGGCTGCTGTGCGCCGGCCGCGCAGAACCAGGCCGCGGCCAACGCCACGGACCAACGGACAACACACACCATGGGGCGCGATGAGTTCGCACCAGGCTTCATGCGGCACCTCCTTCGGGCAGAAGAAGCCGCATCTTTCCCGATTTCTCGCCGCGTTGGGCACGCCGATGCGAAATAACCCGCTGCCGCGAGGGCGACGGTGGCCGCAGTTTGAACTATCGACCTAAACCGCAGCCCGCCTGCGGCGCGGGCATCGTCAAACCGGCGTGAGCTTGGCGACCGACAGCGCGAGCCACTTCACGCCGTGGCGCGAGAACTTCACCTGCGCGCGCGCATCGTCGCCGGTGCCTTCGAGTGCGAGCACCGTGCCTTCGCCGAACTTGTTGTGGAACACCTGCATGCCCGAGCGCAGGCCGTGCGAGGGCGCGGCCTTCTGCGGCGGCACCGGCGGACTCGCGAAGCTGTCCTTGTTGCTGCTGCCGTAGCCGCTGCCCCCGCCGTAGCCGCCGCCGCCCCCGGAACGCGTGCTGCCGTAACCACCGCCGTAGCCGAAAGCCGAGGGCTTGAACCCCTGGTTCTTCGGCGTGAGCCACTTGAGCGCGCCCTCGGGCAGCTCGTCGAAGAAGCGGCTCTTCAGGTTGTAGCGCGTCTGGCCGTGCAGCATGCGGGTCTGCGAATGGCTCAGGTAGAGGCGCTTGCGCGCGCGCGTGATCGCCACGTACATCAGGCGGCGCTCTTCCTCGAGGCTCTCGAAGTCGCTCATCGAGTTCTCGTGCGGAAACAGGCCCTCTTCCATGCCGGTGATGAACACGCAGTCGAATTCGAGCCCCTTGGCGGCGTGCACCGTCATGAGCTGCACCGCGTCCTGCCCGGCCTGCGCCTGGTTGTCGCCCGACTCGAGCGCCGCATGCGTGAGGAAGGCCGCGAGCGGGCTCAGCGTCTCGCCCGTTTCGGCGTCGGGTGCGAGCGGTTCGTCTAGCACTGGCCGGCTCGGGTCGAGGCCCTGGCTCGCGGGCGACTGCCGCAGCTCGTCGACTGGCAGTGCCACCGCATCGCGGCCGAAGCCCTCCTGCGTGACGAAGCTCTCGGCCGCGTTCACCAGTTCTTCCAAGTTCTCGATGCGGTCGGCGCCTTCGCGGTCGGCGCGGTAGTGCTCGACGAGGCCGCTGTGGTCGAGCACCAGCTCGATGATCTCGCGCAGGCTGATGCCCTGCGTCTGCTCGCGCAGCACGTCGATCTTGGCGACGAATGCCGTGAGGTTCGCACCCGCCTTGCCGCCCACGGCGTGCACCGCGTCGTGCAGCGAGCGCCCGGCGTTGCGCGCGGCGTCCTGCAGCTGCTCGAGCGTGCGCGCGCCTATGCCGCGCGGCGGAAAATTGACCACCCGCAGGAAGCTGGTGTCGTCGTCCTTGTTCTCGAGCAGGCGCAGGTAGGCCAGCGCGTGCTTGATTTCGGCGCGCTCGAAGAAGCGCAGGCCGCCATACACGCGGTACGGCACGCCGGCATTGAAGAGCGCCGTCTCGATGACCCGGCTCTGCGCGTTGCTGCGGTAGAGCACGGCCATTTCCTTGCGCTCGAAGTCGTCGCGCACGAGCTGGCGCATCTCCTCGACCATCCACTGCGCTTCGGCCAGGTCGCTCGGCGCCTCGTACACGCGCACCGGCTCGCCGGGGCCTTGGGTCGTGCGCAGGCTCTTGCCGAGCCGCTTCTTGTTGTGGCTGATGAGCTCGTTGGCCGAATCGAGGATGTTGCTGTAGCTGCGGTAGTTCTGCTCGAGCTTGATCTGGTTCTGCACATCGAACTCGCGCACGAAGTCGGCCATGTTGCCCACGCGCGCGCCGCGGAAGGCATAGATGCTCTGGTCGTCGTCGCCCACCGCGATCACGCTGTTGGGACCGGGCACGAAGTGCCCCGAGACCGTGTTGCCCGCGAGGATCTTGATCCAGGCGTACTGCAGCCGGTTGGTGTCCTGGAACTCGTCGATCAGGATGTGGCGGAAGCGCCGTTGGTAGTGCTCGCGCACCGGCTCGTTGTCGCGCAGCAGCTCGTAGCTGCGCAGCATGAGCTCGCCGAAGTCGACCACGCCCTCGCGCTGGCACTGCTCTTCGTAGAGCTGGTAGAGCTCCACCTTCTTGCGGTCGTCCTCGCTGCGGATCTCCACGTCCTTGGGGCGCAGGCCGTCTTCCTTGGCGCCCGCGATGAACCATTGCGTCTGCTTCGCCGGGTAGCGCTCGTCGTCGACGTTGAACTGCTTCATCAGCCGCTTGATGGCCGAGAGCTGGTCCTGGGTGTCGAGGATCTGGAACGTGGACGGCAGGTTGGCGAGCTTCCAGTGCGCGCGCAGGAAGCGGTTGCACAGGCCGTGGAAGGTACCGATCCACATGCCGCGCACGTTCACCGGCAATATCGCCGTCAGCCGCGTCATCATCTCCTTGGCGGCCTTGTTGGTGAAGGTCACGGCCAGGATGCCGCCTGCGGAGACTTGGCCGGTCTGCAGCAGCCAGGCGATGCGCGTGGTCAGGACGCGGGTCTTGCCCGAGCCCGCGCCCGCGAGGATGAGTGCATTGCCCGCAGGCAACGTGACCGCAGCGCGCTGCTCCGGGTTCAGGTTCTGCAGCAGCGGCAGGTCCGAGGGGTGGGCATCAGCCGCAGGATCGTTGAACAACATCCGTCGATTGTAGAAACCGCCGCGTATGGGGGTTATATGAAGAAGCGGAAGACCCGCCTTCGTGGGACTGCGTAAAATCAATCACCGGGCCCAAGTTTCTTGCGCCCGGTTTTTTGTGCCCGCTCACTTTGGTGAAAAGCACACGAGAACCGGCCGGACCAAGCGCTCATTCGTTTTTTTGGGACGAAATTTCCGAGGAGCCAGTCCATGCAGATTTTCGATTACGACAACATCCTTTTGCTGCCGCGCAAGTGCCGCGTCGAGAGCCGTTCCGAATGCGACGCCAGCGTCGTGCTCGGCAGCCGCAGCTTCCGCCTGCCGGTGGTGCCCGCCAACATGAAGACGGTGGTCGACGAGCCGATCTGCCTCTGGCTGGCGCAGAACGGCTACTTCTACGTGATGCACCGCTTCGACCTCGACAACGTGAAGTTCGTGCGCGAGATGCAGGCCCAGGGCGTGTTCGCCTCGATCTCGCTGGGCGTAAAGAAGCCCGACTACGAGACGGTCGACCAGCTCGTGGCTGAGGGCCTGGTGCCCGAATACATCACGATCGACATCGCGCACGGCCATGCCGACAGCGTGAAGAACATGATCGGCTACCTCAAGCAGAAGCTGCCGGGCGCCTTCGTGATCGCCGGCAACGTGGGCACGCCCGAAGCCGTGATCGACCTCGAGAACTGGGGCGCCGACGCGACCAAGGTCGGCATCGGCCCGGGCAAGGTCTGCATCACCAAGCTCAAGACCGGCTTCGGCACCGGCGGCTGGCAGCTCAGCGCGCTCAAGTGGTGTGCGCGCGTGGCCACCAAGCCGATCATTGCCGACGGCGGCATTCGCGACCATGGCGACATCGCCAAGAGCGTGCGCTTCGGCGCCTCGATGGTGATGATCGGCTCGCTGTTCGCGGGCCACGAGGAGTCGCCGGGCCAGACGGTCGAGGTCGACGGCGCCCGCTTCAAGGAGTACTACGGCTCGGCCAGCGACTTCAACAAGGGCGAGTACAAGCACGTCGAGGGCAAGCGCATCCTCGAGCCGATCAAGGGCCTGCTGGCCGACACGCTGGTCGAGATGGAGCAGGACGTGCAGAGCTCCATCAGCTACGCGGGCGGGCGCACGCTGATGGACATCCGCAAGGTCAACTACGTCACGCTCGGCGGCGACAACGCAGGCGAACACCTGCTGATGTAGCGCCCGGCCCGGAGGCCTCCTCTTTCGTCAGGCCTCCAGCAACTGCACCGCGCACCGGTGCAGCCGGTGCGCCGGGTCGGCCAGCGCATCGACGATGCTGAAGTGGTCCAGGCCCGGCAGCGTCTCGCACACCGGCACCGCATGCCGGCCCCAGGCGGCGCGGATCATCGCGTTGTGGCGCAGGAACTCGTCGCTCTCGTTGCCCCCCACCAGCGCATGGAGCTGCCCGCGCGCGGGCGCCGGCCACAGCGCCGGGCTCGCGCGCAGCGCATCGGCATCGCCGAGCTTCAGCGTGTTGGCCAGGAACGGCGTGCGCTGCAGCGGGCGCAGGTCGTAGAGGCCCGAGATCGACAGTGCGTTGCGCACCAGCTGCGCCGGCAGGTCGGGCGCCACCGCCTGCCAGTCGCAGGCCAGCAGCGCAGCCGCCATGTGGCCGCCGGCCGAATGCCCCGCCACCGTGATGCGCGCGGGGTCGGCGCCCAGCGCCGCCGCATGCCGCCAGACCCATTCGAGCGCGCGCACCATCTGCATCAGGATGCCGGGCACCGTGACCGGCTGCTCGGGCGTGCCGGGGCACAGCGCGTAGTTCGGCATCACCACGCAGACACCGCGGTCGTTGAATGCGGGTGCGATGAAGGAATGGTCGCGCTTGTCCATCGCGCGCCAGTAGCCGCCGTGGATGAACACCAGCACCGGCGCGTCGGGCACCGGCGCGGGAAAGATGTCGAAGGTCTCGTTGACACCGCCTCCGTAGGGCACGTCGATGCGGCACGGCAGCGCTTCGCGCGCCGCGGCCGATTCGCGCGCCCAGCGCGAGAAATACGCCGGATACTCTTTGACCCGGGAGAGGTTGTTGTACATGCCTTCGAGCCAGGCGGGATCGTCGTGCGCGGCCATGCGGATGCTGCTCCTTGTGGGGGGACGCGCATCTTGGCATGCACTGGCCGGCCCTGCGCCGGCGGACACGATCTGGTTAGAATTCGGCTTGCGTTGGGGGGGTAGCTCAGCTGGGAGAGCGCCGCGTTCGCAATGCGGAGGTCGTGAGTTCGATCCTCATCCTCTCCACCAATCCATTCGAGGGCTCGGTTTTCACCGAGCCCTTTTTCTTTGCGGCGCGCGCTGCGGCCGCAACCTCCAACGGCTCCCGCTCGCATTTGCACTCCTGTGTTAACAAAAGCGTACTGCTTTAGTGGGTTTTTCAGATTAAGTTTGCAATTGACTACAAAGGTAGTACTGTAAATGCCTCGCATTTATTAAATATCTATCCAAAGTGAACCAAGGTGTTACGTCCTCCCACCTCCCCTTCCGGGGTGCGGACGCCTTGGCCTGTTGGAACGGGCAGGCATGAGCCGCGGTATGGACTGGAACCAACTCCGTGCCAGCCAAACCCCTCAGCCCGCCCCTCGGGCCCGACCCAGGCATCGCCGCCGATGCGCTCATGGTGGCGGGCATGCGGCTGGTGCTGGCGATCTCGGCCCTGCTGGCCGTTGCGGTTGACGCTGGAGAGTCGCAACGGCGCCTGGACGGCGGCACCTGGCTCGCGTTCTCGGGCTACGCGCTCTACAGCCTCGGGGTCTACGCCTGCACGCGCAGCGGCCAGCCGTATTTCCAGGGCAAGGCGATCCACTGGTTCGACGTGCTGTGGTCGACGCTGCTCATCTTCGTGACCGGCGGCATCCACAGCCACTACTTCCTCTTCTACTTCTTCGCGATCCTCACGTCATCGTTCCGCTGGGGCTACGAGGAAGGCGCACGTATCACGATGGCATCGGTGGTCTCGTTCGGCGCCTGCTGCCTTGCGAGCGTCACGGGAAACAGCACGCCGCAGTTGCTCATGCGCGCCACTTTCCTGCTGGCGCTGGGCCACATGGTCGGCCACTGGGGCGGATCGAAAGTGGCGCTGCAGCGGCGCCTCGCGCTGCTGAGCCAGGTGAGCCGGCTGTCGAACCCGCGCTTCGGTGTCGACCGCACCCTCGCGAGCACGATGGAAAAGACGATGGCCTTCTTCGAAGCGAGCCATTGCATCCTGCTGATGCGCGACGCGGCCAACGGCCCCTGGGCCATGCGCAGCCTCGGACACGCCGACCCGGGCAAGCCGGCGAGCGTCGAAACGCTCGACCTGCTCTCGAGTTCGCCGCTGATGGGGTTGGGCGCCGAGCACATCGTGCTGAGCAACCGCAGGCCCTGGCCGCTGAGCCTGCTGGGCGCGCAGGGCCAGATCTGCGCCCCGCGCACGCAGCGCTGGCTTGCCCAGGATGCGCAAGGGCTCGCACGCAGCGCCGCGGTGGCCGCCATGCTCGAGGTGCGCGCCTTCATCAGCGCGCCGCTGCCGCTGCGCCAGGGCGAGGGGCGAATCTTCGTGGGCTCGCGCGGCGGGCTGTTCCAGAAGGCCGACGCGACCTTCCTCGCGCACATCATGAGCCAGGTCATCCCGGTGATCGAGACGATCAAGGTGCTCGACCGCATGGCCTCGGAGGCCGCCTCGAAGGAGCGCCTGAAGATCTCGCTCGACCTGCACGACACTGCCATCCAGCCCTACATCGGGCTCAAGCTCGGGTTGAGCGCGCTGCGCAAGAAAGCGTCGGCCGACAACCCGCTGATTGCCGACCTCGACCGGCTGGCCGCGATGGCCGACGGCGTGGTGGCGGAACTGCGCCACTACGCGGGCACCGTGCGCGACGGCGCCGACAACCGCTGCGAGTTCATCCTGCCGCACCTGCACCGCCAGGCCGCGCGCATCAAGGTGCTCTACGGTATCGACATCGACATCGTGGTCGAGGGCGACGTACAGCTCGACGACCGCATGACGGCCGAAGTGCTGCAGCTCGCGCGCGAAGGCCTGCACAACATCTGCAAGCACACCGACGCGCACCACGGCCGCATCCGCATCGGCTGCGCCGACGGCAAGCTGCAGTTGCGCATCGAGAACGATGCCTGCGACGCGGAACCTGTCGAATTCCACCCGCGTTCCATCAGCGAACGCGCAGCCGCCCTAGGCGGCAGCGCCAGAGTGAGTCGGGGCTGGGACGGCGCCACTGCCGTGCTGGTCGAAATACCCATCTGAATCAAGGAGAAGGTGCCCATGCAGCCAACCACCGCCCGACCCATCAGCGTCATGCTCGTCGACGATCATCGGACCATGCTCTGGGGCCTCTCGAAGCTGATCGACGGCGAACAGCCGCGCATGAAGGTCGTCGCCACGGCCAACTGCGCCGAACAGGCACTGGAGCGAAGCGAGGCGACGATGCCCGACGTGATCGTGCTCGATCTCGACCTGGCCGGCCAGAGCGCCCTCGACATCCTGCCGATGCTGCTCGCGAACGAGGTGTCGCGTGCGCTCATCCTTACGGCCGAGCGCCAGCAGCACACGCTCGACCTCGCGGTGCTGAGCGGGGCGCGCGGCGTGCTGTGCAAGGACGCCCCTGCGGAACAGGTGCTCGACGCGATCGAGCGCGTCCACAAGGGCGAACTCTGCATCGACGCACAGGCGATGGGCCGCGTGTTCTCGCAGCTCACTTCGCCGAAGAAGGCCGCCAGGCCCGACCCCGAAGCCGCCAGGATCGCAAGCCTGACGCAGAAGGAGCGCCAGGCCATCCGCGCCGTCGTCGAAGGCAGCGGCGCGCCGAACAAGACGCTCGCATCGCGGCTGTTCGTGACCGAGCACACCTTCCGCAATCACCTGACGTCGATCTACCAGAAACTCGACGTCGCGAACCGCCTCGAGCTGTACATCTACGCGATGAAGCACCAGCTCCACGTCGCGCCGCACTGAGCGCGGCAGGCCGCGCCCGGCGGTATCCGCTCAATCACAGACGGACCGGGCGAGGCAGGCCGTGAGACGACCGAAGATCGTCTCGAAGCCGCCGATGTCTTCGGCGAGCGCCCTGAACGACACGACCAGCGTGATCGACACCACCGCGATGACCAGCGCGTATTCGACCAGCTGAGCGCCCTCTTCGCCGCGCAGGAACCCGCGGGTCGATTGGCCGAGGGCCTGGAGAACCTGGTTCATTGTTCTTTCCCTTTCATTTCAACCAGCCCAGTTGGTTCGCGAGGATCTGGGTCACGGTCCCGGCGCAGATGCAGATGCCGTAGGGCAGCTTTCCGATCGACTGGCGCAGGTCGCCGGCCGCGTCCGGCCGCATGCAGGCCATCCCCGAGACCACGTTGGCGAGCATGTGGCAGAGGCGGCTGCGGTGGATGGCAAAGGCGATGGCGGCCACGCCCCCGGCCATGCATGTGAAGAAGATGGCCGTCAGCGTCTGGTGGGGGCCGAGAAAGGCACCCACCATCGCCATCAGCTTGACGTCGCCCGCACCCATCACACCGAGCAGGTAGAACGGCAGCATGATGGCTAGGCCGAGGCCAAGGCCGCCGAACGCGTGCGACGCACCTGCCGCCGGCGTGCGCGCCGCGATGGTGCCGTAGACCACCGCGAAGACCATGCCGCCGAAGGTCAGCCAGTTGGGAATTCGGTAGAAGCGCCAGTCGCTGACCGCGGCCAGCGCCAGCAGCACCAGCAGCCCGCCCAGGCGAAAATCCAGTGCCGCCACCGTCAACAGGTCGAGGAAGGCGTCGAGTCCGCGCATGGCCTGATGCTCCTGTCTGCCGGCGGTCAGGCGCTGCGCCGCACCGCGAGCAGCAGGAGCAGGCACACGGCCAGCACGAGCGAGCCGATGAGTGCGAACTCCATGAACGACATGCCTGCTTCCTCGCGCAGCAGGTTCATGAAGTTTCTTGGCAGCAGTTCGTGCGATTCCATGCGTATTTCCCGGTGATGTGGCGTCACTGTAGGAATTGGCACGCTTGCGCGCATGGGCCGTGCGCCCCCGGCCCGGGGAGACATGTGCCCCGGGTCCGCCGCCCGGGTGCATGACAAAGCGCCTGCCTCGTGTGCACCAGCGCGGGGCGCGCCCGTGAAAAAGGCCTCGGTGTGTGCCGGGGCCTCTGGATGCGTGCCGCCCGTGGGCCGGGCGCGCCGCTTCTCAGGTGTCGAGCGTCAGGTGCTGGCCATGCAGCGCTGCTGCCGCGGGCGAGGCGAGGAACGCGATGGTCTGCGCCGCGACCGAGGTCGACACCCAGTCGGCGGGATTCGCGTCGGGCATCGCCTGTCGGTTGGCCGGCGTGTCGAGCACGCTGGGCGCCACGCTGTTGATGGCCACGCCATGCGGCGCCGCTTCGGCCGCCATGGCTTCGACCAGGCGCTGCAGCGCGCTCTTCGACGCGATGTAGGCGGCCATGCCCGGCAGGCCGCGCGCAGCCACCTTGGCGGTGACCGCGACGATGCGGCCGGCGCCGTGCTCGATCATCGAAGGCAGCACCGCCTGCGTGACCGCCACGAACGACCAGGCGTTGAGGTCCATCATGCGGTTCCAGCTCGCGCGCGTGAGCGCATGCGTGGCCTCGCCCATCTCGAAGCCGCCCGCGATGTGGACCAGTGCATCGATGCGGCCGAACGCCTTTCGCGCCTGCGTCGCGAGCGCCGACATCTCGTCGACCGAGGTCACGTCGCCCTCCAGCAGCAGGTGCTGCGAATTGTCGAGACCCGGGAAGGCATCGGCCAGCCGGTCCGCGCGATGGTCGACAAGCGCGAGACGTGCGCCCTGCGCAAGAAAGTGCTGGACCACCGCACGGCCCAGCGCGCCCGCGGCGCCGGTGATCACCACATGCGGCATGGTGCTTGTGTCTGCTGTTGTCATGGAAGTGTTCTCCTGGTGAAGGGCGTGGACCGCCGCCGATGACGCATGCTACCGCTGCGGCGCACAAAATCGTTGAGCCCCAAAATTTTTACGCTATACTTGCGGTCTTGCCAAAAAACGCCAAGCGTTTGAAAAGCAAGGGCTCTTAGCTCAGTTGGTAGAGCAGCGGACTCTTAATCCGTAGGTCGAGTGTTCGAGTCACTCAGGGCCCACCAACCAACACGAAAAGCCTGCTACCGCTCGGTAGCAGGCTTTTTTCATGGTGATACGCCGCCCCGGCCGGAGAGGATCCTCTCGGAAGAAGAGGAAATATTTCACGGTTTCACAGCCAATCCGAGTTGCTTCCGGCCGCCGCCTACGCCGGACAGTCCTTTGGCGTGGCATCTTGCAAACTGCTGTCACGCACCAAAAGAAGAACAAGAACGACCGCGACAGAAGTCTCGCGTCCAAACGCCAGTTCGTTTTTCTACCCGCCCAGGCGGTTTTTTTTTGCCTGTTCCGTTCAGGCCGGCGGCGAAAAGCCGCGCAGGATCGCAGCGCGGATGTCTTCGGGCACGGCCACGGCACGGTGGCTTTCGAGCGACGTGGTCACGAGCACCTGCTTTACCTGCATGCGCAGCTCGCCGGTCGCAGGCTCGAAGCAGCGCAGCGCGAGCGCGATCGAACGCGAACCCAGCCGTTCCACCGAGAGCCCGAGCATCACATCGTCGCCCATGCGGCTCACCGCGCGGAAATCGGCCTCGAGCCGCACGGTCGGCAGGCCGATGCGCCTCCCGCCGATGAGCGCGTGGTAGTCCACGCCGAGGCCCTCGCCCACCCAGTCTTCCACGAGGCCGTTGAGCATCACGAAGTACTGCGGATAGAAGACGATGCCCGCCGGGTCGCAGTCCGAGAAGCGGATCATCCGCGCGCGCTGGAACTCGACCACGGTCTGGGCGGGCGCGTCGATGGCGCTCACGCCGCTTCCTCGCCCGCAGGCTCGCTGCGCATCACGTGCACGCGCAGCTGCCCGAGTTGCGCATGCATCTGCTTGACGGTCTTCATGTCGAGCCCCGAGAACATCTCGAGGATCCACTGTTCGTGCTCCTTGGCCATGGCCTCGAAGCTCGTGCGGCCCTTGGGCGTGAGGCTCACGATCCAAGAGCGACGGTCGTCGGGGCTGTGCGTGCGCACCACCACGCCATCGCGTTCGAGCTCGTCGGTCAGGCCGGTGACGTTGCCGCCGGTCACCATCAGGTAGCGCGAGAGCACGCGCATCTTGAGGCCTTCGCGGTAGCGATGGAGCTGCGCCATGTAGTCGAAGCGCGCCAGCGAGATGCCGAAGCGCTCGCGCAGCCGGCGCCGGATCTCGGCCTCGATCTGCGTGGTGCTGGCCAGCATGCGCAGCCAGAGCTTGAGCATCGCGTGGTCGTCGTGGCCGGCGCGCGCTTCGTGGCCCAGTTCTTCGGCGTCGCTGAGCGCCGCATGCGAGGCGTCGTTGCGCATCACATCACCTCTCCGCCCGAAACCGACACCGATTGCCCGGTGACGGAGCCGGCGCCCTCGCCGCAGAGCCAGCGCACCGCATCGGCCACTTCGGCGGGCTGCACGATGCGCTTCTGCGGATTGACGGCAGAGAACTCGGCCAGCGCATCGGCTTCGCTGCGCCCGGTCTTGCCGACCACGTTGGCCACGCTCGTGCGCAGGATCTCGGTGTCGGTGTAGCCGGGGCACACCGCGTTCACCGTGATGCCCTTGCGCGCCACCTCGAGCGCGAGCGCGCGGGTGAGCCCGATCACGCCGTGCTTGGCCGCCGTATAGGCCGCTACGTACGCGTAGCCCTTCTGGCCCGCAGTGCTCGCGATGTTGACGATGCGGCCCCAGCCGGCCTCGAGCATGCCGGGCAGTGCCGCCTGCGTGCACAGGAAGGTGCCGGTCAGGTTGACGTCGAGCATGCGCTGCCAGAGCGCGGGCGTGGTCTTGAGGAACGGTGCGCTCTCTGCCGCGCCCGCGTTGTTCACGAGGACGGCGACGGGCCCGCGTTCAGCGCTGGCCTGTGCGAAGGCCGCGCGCACCGCGGCCTCGTCGGCCACGTCGGCCGCCGCGACACCGTGCCCCTGGCCCGGCAGCCATGCGGCCACGCGCGCGAGCGCATCGAGGTCGCGCCCGAGCAACGTCAATGTGGCGCCCTCGGCCGCGAGCGTGCGGGCGATTTCGGCGCCGATGCCGCGCGCGGCGCCGGTCACGAGTGCATGGCGTCCGGCGAGTGGATTTGCTTGCATACCTGAAATATTTACTTATGAACTTTTCGAACCGCGATTTTGGCGCATCGCCTTTTCAGCGCATGAAACGGCCGCCGTTGAGGTCGAGCGTGGCGCCTGTCATGAAGGCCGCTGCGGGCGACGCGAGATAGGCCACCGCAGCCGCCACTTCTTCGGGCTCGCCGAAGCGGCCTACCGGAATGCCGGCCTGTAGTGCCTGTTGCCGCGCCGCATCGAGCGCGTCGAGCGCGGGGCTCCTGACCGCCGCGGGCGCGACGGCGTTGACTGTGACCCCGTGCGGCGCCAGTTCCGCGGCGAAGCTGCGTGTCAGCGCCAGCAGCGCCGCCTTGCTGGCCGCATAGTGCGCGCCCGTGGCCGCGCTGGGCTGCTGCCCCGCCATGGACGCGATGTTGACTATGCGCCCCTGCCCGCGCGCGCGCATGTGACGCCCCGCGATGCGGCAGCCGAAGAAGCTGCCGCGCAGGTTGACCGCGAGCACCTCGTCCCACTCCTCGGGCGTGATGTCCCAGAGCGAGGTGAAGGCGGTGCGTGCGGCGTTGTTGACCAGCACGTCGACCGCGCCGAAGCGCGCGGCGGCCGCATCGAAGCAGCGCGAGAACGCCGCCTCGTCGCGCACGTCGAGCTGCATGGCCACGCAGTCGGCGCCTGTGCCGCGCAAGCGCGCGGCCGCGCGTTCGGCGCCATCGCCATCGATGTCCGCGAGCACGGTGCGCGCGCCCGCCTCGGCCAGCCCGCGCGCGATGGCCTCGCCCAGCCCCTGCGCCGCACCCGTGACGAAGGCGGCGCGGCCGGCGAGCACGGGCGATGCGGCCATCAGGCCGCCTTTGCGGCAGGCCGCGACGCCGGCCCGCGGTCCCAGGTGCCGGCGGTCACGCCGCGTTCGCGCAGCTTGAACTTCTGCACCTTGCCGTTCTCCGTGCGCGGAAGGTCGGGCAGCAGGTCGATGTAGCGGGGCACCGCGAAGTACGGCAGCCGGCTTTCGCAGAAGCGCACCAGCGCGGCCGGCTCGATGTGCTCGCCCTCGCGCGCAACGAGCGCGGCCATCACCTCGTCTTCGGCAAGTTCCGAGCGCACCGGATAGACCGCGCAGGCCGCCACGCCGGGATGGCTCAGCAGCACCTGCTCGACCTCGAACGACGAGATGTTCTCGCCGCGGCGGCGGATCGCGTCCTTGATGCGGTCGACAAAACGGAACGCCCCATCGGCATCGCGCACCACGCGGTCGCCGGTGTGGAACCAGAGGTTGCGCCAGGCCTCGACCGTCTTCTCGGGCATCTGGAAGTAGCCGCTCGCGAAGGCATGGGGTTCGTCCGAACGCAGCAGCAATTCGCCGGCTTCGCCGATCGGAAGTTCCACGTCGCCCTCGTCGGCCACGCGCGCCTGGAAGCCCGGACGCAGCCAGCCCATGACGCCGCCGCGCGGTGAATCCGGCGCGGTGGCGATCGCAAAGTTGGTTTCGGTCGAGCCGTAGCCCTCGAGCAGCTTCACGCCGGTGCGCGCCAAAAAGGCCTGTGCGGCCGCCGCGGGCACGCCCGGCCCGAGCCCGATGCGCACGCGGTGGCCGCGTTCGCCTTGGCCCTCGGGCTGCGCGAGCAGGATGGGCACCATCGCGCCGAGCAGGTAGACCACGGTCGCGCTGTTGTCGCGCATCGCGGGCCAGAAGCCCGACGCCGAGAAGCGTGTCTCGAACACCGCTTCCGCGCCGGTCAACGCGGCCTGCGCGAAGGTGTTGAGCGCATTGATGTGGAACAGCGGCAGCGTGGTGCACAGCACATCGTCCGCACCGACGCCGAGCACCTCGGCGCTGTTCACGCCCCACCAGAAATACTGCGCATGCGGGCAGACCACGCCCTTGGCGGGGCCGGTGGTGCCCGAGGTGTAGAGGATGGCAAGCGGATCGCCGGGCAGAACGTCTGCGGCTGGCAGCGAAGGCCCCTCCAGCGGATAGCGGCTCACGCGCACGCCTGCCGGCGCTGTCCACGCAGCGGCAGCCTCGCCAACCACCCACACCGCTTGCAGCGACGTGCGCGCGAGGTCGGCCGTCGCGAGCCGTTCGAGGAATCCGGCCTCGATCACCAGCAGCTTCGCCTGGCTGTTGGCGAGGAAGTATTCGAGCTGCGGCCCCATCGACGCGCTGTTGACCGGCACCACCGCCGCGCCGAGCCAGCCGGCGCCGAGAAAGACCTCGAGAAACTCGATGCGGTTGCCGCACATCACGGCGATGCGGTCGCCGCGCGCCACGCCGGCCGCGGCCAGGGCGCCGGCGCGCACCGCGGCCGCCGCCGCCGCATCGCCGTGCGTCCACTGCCGCCCCGCGATGCGCACCAGCGGACGCCCCGCGAAGCGCTCGGCCTGCCGCTGCAGCATCGCCGGCAGCGTGCGCTGGCCGGGCGGCAGCGCGCGCGCTTCACTCGTCATCGTGCGTGCCCCCGCCGAGGTAGGTGGCCTGCACGCGTGGGTCGCCCGCCAGTTCGGCCGACGCGCCCGACAGCGCGATCTCGCCGGTCTCGAGCACGTAGCCGTGGTCGGAGGTCTCGAGCGCCGCGCGCGCGTTCTGCTCGACCAGCAGGATCGAGACGCCGTCGTCGCGCAGCTTGCGCACGATCGACAGGATGTCGCGCACGATGAGCGGTGCCAGCCCGAGGCTCGGCTCGTCGAGCATCAACAGCCGCGGGGCCGACATCAGCGCCCGCCCGACCGCGAGCATCTGCCGCTCGCCGCCCGAGAGCGTGTCGGCGCGCTGCGCGCGGCGCTCGGCCAGGCGCGGGAACCGGTCGTACACCGATTGCAAGCGCTTCTTCATCGCGTCGCCGCGCAGCCGCTTGGCATAGGCGCCGAGCTGCAGGTTGTCGAGCACCGTCAGCTCGCCGAACAGCTCGCGCTTCTCGGGCACGAGGCACAGGCCGCGCTCCACGCGCGATTCGACGTCGAGGCCCTGCAGGTCCTCGCCCTCGAAGCGCAGCGTTCCCTTGCAGGGCAGCAGGCCCATCGCCGCCGCGAGCAGCGTGGTCTTGCCCGCGCCGTTCGGGCCGATCACCGAGATGATCTGGCCCGGCTGCAGTTCGAGCGACACGCCGCGCACCGCCTCGACCTGCCCGTACGACACGTGCAGGTCGCCGATCTCGAGCATGGCGGTCATACAACGCTCCCCAGATAAGCCGCCTGCACGCGTTCGTCGGCGCGCACCGCCGACGGCACGCCCTCGACGAGCTTGGAGCCGAAATTCATCACCACCAGCCGGTCCACGAGTTTCATCACGAAGTCCATGTCATGTTCGACGATCAGGATCGTCACGCCCTCCTCGCGCAGCTTGCGCAGCAGGTCGCCGAGCGCCATCTTTTCCTTGCGGCGCAGGCCCGCCGCGGGCTCGTCGAGCACCAGCAGCACCGGGTCGGCCGCGAGCGCACGCGCGATCTCGAGGATGCGCTGCGTGCCCAGCGGCAGGCTGCCCGCGAGTTCGTCCGCGCGGTCGCCCAGGCCGATGCGGTCGAGCTGGCGCTGCGCCTCCTGCAGGATCTGCCGCTCCTCGGCGCGGTCGAGCCGCAGGCCCGCCCTGAGGACACCCGAGCGCGTGCGCGAATGCGCACCCAGCGCCACGTTGTCGAGCAGGCTCATGTGGGGGCGCAGCTTGACGTGCTGGAAGGTGCGCGCCAGCCCGAGCCGCGCGACCTGCCGCTGCGGCATGCCCGCGATGTCGCGCCCGAGAAAGCGCACCTCGCCCGCGCTCATCGGCAAGGTGCAGGTCAGCAGGTTGAACATGGTCGACTTGCCGGCGCCGTTGGGCCCGATGAGGCCGACGATCTCGCCCGCATTGACCTCGAAGCTCACGTCGTTGACCGCCACGAGGCCGCCGAAGCGCCTGACCGCGCCCTTGACCGACAGCACCTGCGTGCCGCGCGCGGGCAACTGCCGGTGTGCGAGCGGCGCCACTTCAGGCCCTTCGTAGCGCGAAGCCCCCGAGGTACCGCCATGCCGCCGCGTCCAGCGTCGCAGCAGCCCCATCAGCCCGCCGCGCGCAAAGTGCAGCAGCAGGATGAAGAGCGTCGCGAAGGCCACCGCCTCCAGTTGGCCCGCGCGCTGCGTGAGCATGGGCAGCACGTCCTGCAGCCCGTTCTTGAGCACCAGCACCAGCGCCGCACCCACCAGCGCGCCCGACAGGTGGCCCAGGCCGCCCGCCACCGCCATCAGCAGGTATTCGATGCTCACCCGAACGTCGAACGGCGACGGGCTCACGAAGCGGTTCATGTGCGCATAGAGCCAACCCGCCAGGCCCGCGAAGAGCGCAGCCGTGACGAACAGCGTGAGGCGCACGCGGTAGGCGTCGGCGCCCACGCTCGCAAGCAGCGTGGCGCCGCCGCGCAGTCCGCGGATGGCGCGGCCCGGGCGCGACTGCAGCAGGTTGTGGCTGAACAGGCAGGCCAGCCCGACGATCGCCCAGATCAGGTAGTACATCGCGCGCGGATCGGCGAGCGACCAGCCCGCGACATGCAGCGGCGGAATGTTCGACAGCCCCGTGTGGCGCCCGAGCGCATCGACGTTGCCGAACAGCATTGCGATCGACAGGCCCCAGGCGATGGTGCTGAGCGGCAGGAAGTGTCCGCCGAGCCGCAGCGTGAGCATGCCGATCGCCAACGCCGAGACGCCGGTCAACAGCAGCGCGAAGAAAAGGCCGATCCACGGCGACAGGCCCTGCGTGGTCGTGAGCCATGCCGTCGCATAGGCTGCGATGCCCACGAAGGCGGCCTGTCCGAACGACGTGGCGCCGCCCACGCCGGTGAGCAGCACCAGGCCCAGCGCCACCAGGGCGCCGATGCCGATGTCGTTGAAGAGCGAGACCGTGAAGCTGCCCGCCAGCGCCGGCAGCAGTGCCAGCACGACGACCACTCCGGCGATCAACGCCATGCGTTTGCGGTTCGCGTTCATCATTGCTCCACCTCGTCTTCTTCCTCTTCGCTGTGGACCGCCAGGAACGATCGCAGCATGAGCACGGGTATCAGCAGGCTGAAGACGATCACGTCCTTCAGCGCCCCGCTCCAGAACGACGCGAAGCTCTCGACCACGCCGACCGCCAGCGCGCCGAGCGCCGTGATCGGGTAGCTCACCAGACCGCCAATGATCGCGGCCACGAAGGCCTTCAGTCCGATGATGAAGCCCGAGTCGTAGTACATCGTGGTCACCGGCGCGATCAACACGCCGATGAGGCCGGCGAGCAGCGACGCGCAGCCGTAGGCCAGCAACGCGGTGCGCACCGGCCGGATGCCGACCAGCCGCGCGCCCACGCGGTTGACCGCGGTCGCGCGCAGGGCCTTGCCGGCCACCGTGCGTTCGAAGACTAGAAAGAACAACCCGCTGAGCACGATCGCGGCGCCCACCATCAGCACCACCTGGCCGCTGACGGTGAAACCGTCGCCGAGCGTGAACACCGCACTCGTGAGCGGCGTGGTGCGCGAGCCCTCGGGTCCGAAGAACAGCAGGCCCAGGCCCGAGAGCAGGAAGTGCAGCGCGAGCGACACGATCAGCAGCACCAGCACCGAGGCGTCGGCAATCGGCTGGAACACCACCCGCGCGAGCAGCGGCGCCATCGGCACCACCAGCAGCACGGCCACGGCAATGTGCACGGCCACGGGCACGCCGGGCCGCGCCGCGAGCCATGCGAGCACGCAGGGCACCGCAGGCAGCACGCCCCACATCAGCACCGCCTTCGGAATGCGCGCAGCCTCACCGCGGCGCACCAGGCTGCCGATCTCGGTGGCAAGCGCCAGCGCCGCGAGCACCGCCACCATGCCGATGGTCGGCGGCACGCGGCCGGTCTCGAAGGCCGCGAGCGACAGCGCGGCAAAGGCCGCGAGGTCGCCGAACGGCACGAACACCACGCGGGTGACGGAAAAAATCAGCACCAGCCCGAGGCCGGCGAGCAGATAGACGGCACCGTTGGCGAGGCCATCGGTGACGAGGATCAATGCCACGTCCCATGTCATGAGGAAACTCCCTGCAGGATCGTTGTTGTCCGGATCGTTCGCGCGCGTGTACTCAAGGTGCGAGCTTCCATTGGCCGTTGTCGAGCTTGACGATCACGCGCGCGCGTTCGTCCACGCCGTAGAGGCTGCCGGGCTTGAAGGTGTAGACGCCGTGGGTGCCCACCACTTCCTTGGTGCTGAAGATCGCATCGCGCAGCGCCACCCGGAACTCGGCCGTGCCCGGCTCTGCCTTCTTCATGGCGCGCGCGGCGGCATCGGCGAACACCAGCCAGCCGTCGAACGAGTAGGCCGAGAAGGCATCGTTGGTGGCGGCGTTGTTGACCTTCTGGAACACGGCACGGAAGTCGGTCGCGATCTTCTTGGTCGGATGGCTCTCGGGCAATTGCTCGGCCACGATCACAGGCCCCGTGGGCATCAGCGCGTTCTGCCCGGCCGCGCCGACCACGCGCACGAAGTCGGGGTTGATCAGCCCATGCTGGCCGTACACGCCGCCCTTGAAGCCGCGCTCCTGCAGCGCCAGGAAAGGCAGTGCGCCCGGCGTTCCCGCGCCACCGGTCATCACCGCGTCGGGGCGCAGCGCCACGATCTTGAGCACCTGCCCGGTGACCGATGCGTCGGCGCGCGCATAGCGCTCGTTGCTCACCACCTTGATACCGGCCGCGGGTGCGGCCTTCATCATCGCGTTGTAGACCAGGTCGCCCCAGGCGTCGGAGAAGCCGATGTAGCCCACGGTCTTGACGTTGTTGCGCTTCATGCGCTCGATCACCGCATCGATCATGAGCTGCGTGGGCTGCGCCACGGTCATGACCCATTCGTTGTCGGCCGGATCCAGCAGGATGGGTGTCAATCCGATCATCGGCGTCTTCGCGCCCTTGCCGACCTGTGCCATCGCGATGGCGGCCGGCACGCCCGAGGTGCCCATGAGCACGTCGACCTTTTCCTCCTCGATCAGCTTGCGCGCATTGCGACCGGCCGTGGTGGGGTCGGAACCGTCGTCGAGCACGATGAGCTGGATCTTGCGGCCCTCGACCTCGCCCTTGTAGGCCAGCGCGGCCTGCATGCCCTTGGCATAGGGCACGCCGAGCGAGGAGTTGGGCCCCGAGAGCGAGACGCTCAGCCCCACTTTGAGATCGGCCGCGATGGCGCCCGCCATGCCGCAGGCGGTCAGCGCCGCGGCGAGGGCGCCGCGTGTCAAGGTCAACATCAGGCTCTTCATGTCTTGGCTCCGGTGAGGGAAGGTGGATGAAACGAACGGGAGAAAACTCAGATGAACAACTGGATCGCAGGCAATGCACGCGCGCAGTCGAGCAGGTCGACGCGCTTCTCGCGCAGGGCCCAGCCCGAAGGCGTGCGCACCAGGTGATGGCGCGCGGTGCCGCTCAGCAGCACCTGCGCGTCGCCGCGTGCTTCGACGTAGAGGAACGGCGTGCGAAGGCGCACCTCACCGGGCGACTCGGCCTCGATGCGCGACGGCTGCAGCACGTGCTGGCTGCGGCTCGGCGGATGCTGCGAATGGGCGCGCGGGTTGCCGAGCCGGTCCACGCGCAGCTGCAGCAGCAACCGGTCTTCGTAGGCCAGCGAGTTGTGCGAGAACGGGTCAGCCTGCGCGGCGCCGAGCAGCGGCACCCAGTAGTGCCCGTCGTCGGTGAAGAGCGCCAGCCACTCGGCGAAGCGCCGCTCGTCGAGCAGGGCCGCCTCGTGCGCGGCGAAATCGCGCGGGTCGCCGTTCATGCCGGGGCCTCCATGCCTGCCGCCATGGCCTGTGCCCAGGCGCGGAACTGGTTGCGCATGAGCAGCTCGTTGGTGCCATTGGTGGTGAGCGTAGTCTGCGCACGCTCGGCGGGGTCGTAGTTCCGGTGCAGGCTCACCCAGTCGTTGCCCTCGGCGCGCAGGCCGCGCTGGATGCTCTCGAACAGGTGCACGTCGTCGTGCGCCACCACCGACATCGGCGAGAACACGAGCCGGTTGTAGCTCATCGCGCGTTCGAAAAGAAGCTCGGGCGCACCGGCCGCGCAAAAGCTCCAGGCCTCGACGAGCGTGCGGTCCGCGGCCAGCGGCCGGATCACGCGGATGGCCTGCGGCGAGCCCTTGACCGACAGGCTCGGGTACAGCACCGAGTTCTGCGGCGAGCGCTGCAGGATCTCGGTGGCGCGCGCCTCGCCGTGCGCGGCGCGCATCGCGGCCTCGTAGTCGGGCAGCTGCGCGTAGTTGGAATGGATGCTGAAGTTCACGCCGAGCACGCTGTGGCCGTTGGCGAACACTCGGCCGCCCATGTCGTCGAAGAACGCGTAACCCGCACCGAACGGCAGGATCTGCTCCATCGCCATCGGCTTGGGATCGGTGGGCGCATGGCCTTCCCACAGCGCCTCGGCCGCCTGCGTGGCCGACTCGTGGGTCGACATCGGGTGCACCGTGTCGTTGATGTTCTCGAGGTAGATCTTCCAGTTGCAGTGCACGATGTTGCGCAGCACGCCGCCGCCCACCGAGAGCCTGCCTTCGGGCGAGCGGTCGACCATGTTGTCGATCGCGCCGAGCACCTCGCCGAAGTAGTCCTCGAAACCCGGGCCGGTGTCGGCGAGCCGCACGAAGACGAAGTCGCGGTACACCTTCACATGCTTCACCGGCGCCATGCCCTGCCCCGATTCGCAGGCCTTGAGCCGTGTGCCTTCGTAGCCCTGCTTGAGCGGCATGCCCAGCGGCGCGCCGTCGAGCTTGTAAGTCCACGCGTGGTAGGGGCAGCGAAAGAAGCGGCCGGCGTTGCCGCATTCGTCGGTGACCAGCTGCGTGCCCTTGTGGGCGCAGCGGTTGTAGAGCACGCGCAGGCCGCCGTCGGGCTGGCGCACCATCACGAGCGGCCGTCCCGCGATCTCCGCGGCCACGAAGTCGCCGGCCTCCGGCACCTGGCTCGCATGGCCGAGGAAGACCCAGCTGTTCGCGAACAGGTGCGCCTGCTCGAGCGCGAAGATTTCCTCGCTCAGGTACAGGTCGCGGTGCACGCGGTCGTCCTGCACGAGCGCGGCAATGCGCTCGGGGTGGTCGCGGTAGGCGGGTGTCATCGGCGCGGGCCTTGGGTCGTCCGGGGTCGCGTCAGGGCACCAGCTTCCACTGGCCCTTCTGCATCTGCATCACGACCACACCGCGTTGGTCGGAGCCGTAGCGGTCGTCGGGCTTGAAGGTGTAGATGCCGTGGGTACCCACGAGCTCCTTGGTCGCGACGATGGCATCGCGCAGCGCCGTGCGGTACTGCGGCGTACCCGGCTCGCCCTTGGTGCGCGAAGCCGCGTCGGCGAGCAGCAGGTAGGCATCGTAGGTGTAGGACGAGAAGGCATCGGTCGGCACGGCGCCATGGGCCTTCTGGTAGGCCGCGCGGAAGCTCATCGCCACCTTCTTGATGGGGTTGCTGTCGGGCAGCTGGTCGGCCACCAGCACCGGGCCGCTGGGCACCTGCAGGCCTTCGATGGAGGCACCGCCCACGCGCACGAAGTCGGCGTTGATGAGGCCGTGCGTGCCGTAGATCTTTCCCTTGTAGCCGCGCTCGGCAAGCGCAAGGTACGGCAGCGCCCCGGGCGTGCCGGAGTTGCCTGCGAACACGGCGTCGGGCCGCTTGGCGACGATCTTGAGCACCTGGCCCGCGACCGACGAGTCGCTGCGCGCATAGCGTTCGTTGCCCACCACCTGGATGCCGGCCTTCTCGGCGCTCTTCACGAGCGAGTCGTAGGCCAGGTCGCCGAGCGCATCGGAAAAGCCGATGAAGGCCACGGTCTTGACGCCCGACTTCTTCATGCGGTCGACGACGCCCGCGACCATGAGCGGGAACGGCTGCGAGACGGTGACGGTCCATGCGCCTTCGGGGCCTGCGATGGTGACGGGCGTGGGTGAGATCAGCGGCGTGTTGAGCTCGCGCGCCACCGCCGCGATGGCCATGGCGCCGGGCACGCCCGACGTGCCGATGAGCACGTCGACCTTGTCCTCGGTCACGAGCTTGCGCGCGTTGCGCCCGGCGGTGGTCGGATCGGAAGCGTCGTCGAGCACGATGAGCTCGACCTTGCGCCCGGCAATCTGCGGGTGCTCGGCGATGGCCGCGCGAATGCCCTTCTCGTACGGCACGCCGAGCGCGGCGACGGGGCCCGAGAGCGAGCTGATGAAGCCGATCTTGAGGTCGGCGGCGATGGCCTGCGTGGCGGCCAGCGCCACGGCAGTGAGGCCGAGGATGCGGATCAGGTGTTGTTTCTTCATTGTCTTGGCTTCCATCAGGGAACGAGCTTCCACTGCCCCTTCTCGAGCCTCACGACGACGCGCGAGCGCTCATCGGCGCCGTAGCGGTCGGTGGGCTTGAAGTTGTAGACCGCGTGCGTTCCCACGAGCTCCTTGGTGCTCACGATGGCATCACGCAGCGCCAGGCGGAACTGCGGCGTGCCGGGCTCGGCCTTGGTGGCGAGGGCGCGCTCGGCCGCATCGAGGTACAGCAGCCAGGCATCGAAGGTGTAGGCCGAGAAGGCATCGGTCGGCGGCGCGCCGTTGGCCTTCTGGTAGGCCGCGCGAAAGTCGAGCGACACCTTGCGGATCGGGTTGGACTCGGGCAGCTGCTCGGCCACGATCACCGGGCCGGTGGGCGCCAGCAGGCCTTCGACCGCGTTGCCGCCGACGCGCACGAAATCAGGGTTGATGAGTGCGTGCATGCCGTAGATCTGGCCCTTGTAGCCGCGGTCGGCGAGCGCCAGGTACGGCAGCGCGCCGGGCGTGCCCGAAGTGCCGGTAATCACCGCGTCGGGGCGCAGCGCCACGATCTTGAGCACCTGGCCCGTGACCGACGAATCGGCGCGCGCATAGCGCTCGTTCGAGACCACCTTGATGCCCGCCGGGGCTGCGCTCTTCTGCAGCGCGTCGTACACCAGGTCGCCCCAGGCGTCGGAAAAGCCGATGTAGCCGACCGTCTTGACGCCCGACTTCTTCATGCGCTCGATCACCGCGCTCACCATCAACGGCGCGGGCTGCGGCAGCGTGACCATCCACGCGCCCTCCTCGCCCGGCAGGTTGGCATTGGCAATGGAGATGAGCGGCGTCTTCGTCTCGCGCGCCACGCCGGCAATGGCCAGCGCACCGGGCGAGCCGGCGGTGCCGATGATCACGTCGACCTTGTCCTCGTCGATCATCTTGCGCGCATTGCGCGCGGCGGTCGACGGATCGGACGCATCGTCGAGCTGCACCAGCTGGACCTTGCGGCCGCCCACTTCCGACTTGTAGGCCAGGGCCGCCTTCATGCCCTTCTCGTAGGGAATGCCGAGCGACGACACCGGCCCCGACAGCGAGGTGATGAAACCGACCTTGAGATCGGCCGCCCATGCGCCCGCGGCGGTGACGAGGGCGCCGAGGCCCACGGCGATGCCCGCGAGGGCTCGGAATCGGTTCGGAACTGTCATGGCAATGCTCCCGGTGGGATGGTGGTGAATGAAGGCTTGGAATGAATGAATGAGCGGCGGGTTCAGAGCGCCAGGCTGCCGACGCTGGTGCCGCCGCAGACGTAGAGCACCTGGCCGGTGACGAAACTGTTGTCGGCGTCGGCAAAGAAACGCACGGCGCGTGCCACGTCGGCCGATTCGCCGAGGCGCTTGACCGGCACCGAGGCCGCGAGCGCGCGCTCCTTCTCGCTGCCGGCCTCGACCACGTCGTAGAACATGTCGGTGCGGATGGGGCCGGGCGCGACCACGTTCACCGTGATGCCGTCGGCCGCCAGCTCGAGCGCCCAGGTGCGCGCCATGCCCAGCATGCCGGCCTTGGTGGCGGAGTAGCTGGTGCGCGTGGCCAGGCCGAGCGCCGCGCGCGAAGAGAGCAGCACGATGCGGCCAAACTTCTGTGCGCGCATCGCGGGCAGCGCGCCCTGCACGAGCTGGATCGCCGCGCCCAGGTGCAGGTCGACCAGCGCATCGAGGTCGTCGAGCTTCACATCGCTCAGCAAGGCCGCGCGGATCACGCCGGCGTTGTGCACCAGGGTCGTCGGCGAGAAGCGCGCAACCAGTTCGCGCACCGCCTCGCCGGTGGCCGCGCGGTCGCTCAGATCGACCTCGATGCTGTGGAGCTTCGGGTGCGCGATGTCGGCCTTGCGGCGCGCGAGCGACACCACCTCGTAGCCCTGCGCCAGCAGGTCTTCGCAGATCGCGCGGCCGATGCCGGCGCTGCCGCCGGTGACGGCTGCGACCTTGCCCGGTGCCGTCATGCCTGCGCTCCCACCAGCGCGAGCACGCGCAGCGGGCTGCCGCTGCCCTTCTCGATCTTCAGCGGCGGGCAGATCAGCACCGCGCCGGCCGGCGGCAGCAGGTCGAGGTTGGCAAGGCACTGCAGGCCGTAGCGCCCCGCGCCATGCATGTAGTAGTGGCACGGGTACGGCGGGCGCAGGTGGTAGCCCTGCCCCGCATCGGTGCCGATGGCTTCCGAGCCGAAGCCCAGCACGTCGCGCTGCTCCACCAGGAAGCGCACCGCCTCCGTACTCGGGCCGGGCGTGTGCTGGCCGGTGTCGTCGAAGTTCTGGTAGGCCGCTGGATCGCTGCGCTTGGACCAGTCGGTGCGCATCAGCACCCAGGCGCCCTTCGGGATGCGGCCGTGTGCGGCTTCGTAGCGCTCGATGTCGGCCACGCTCAGCAGGTAGTCGTCGTTGGCCTGCACGTCGGCCGAGCAGTCGATCACGCAGGCCGGTGCCACGAAGTTCTGCACCGGGATGGTGTCGACCGAATTGTTCGGCAGATCGCGCCCCGAGATCCAGTGGATCGGCGCATCGAAGTGCGTGCCGGAGTGCTCGCCGCACGAGAAGTTGTTCCAGTACCAAGCCGGGCCGCGCTCGTCGTACTTGGACACTTCCTCGATGCGGAACGGCCAGCACTGGCCCATCTCGGGCGGCAGCGCGATCTGCGGGAACTCGGGCGTGAGCGTCTGCGTGAGGTCGATCACGCGGATGCGGCCGCTGGCCATGGCGGTCACGAGGCCGCCGAGGACTTCGGCGGCGGACATCGCTTCGGTACTTGTCTTCATTTCATTCTCCGAACTCTGTTCCAGGAACACCGCGGAACCGGCTTTGCCGGGCCGCTGGTGTTGCCCCCTGCAAGGGGGTTGGCGAAGCGACACGAAGTGCGCGAAGACTGGGGGTGTGCTTCATGATCCGGCCGCGAGTTCGCGTTCCAGCACCTTCGGGTTGTCGCGCCAGCGTTCCAGCCACTCCTGCGCCACGTCGCCGGGGTACACGTCTTCCACCCCGTCGCGCAGCGCCTTGACGATGGCATTGGCGAGCGTGGCGGGCGCGAGCTTGGGCGGCGGCATGTGCTGGTTCCATTCGTCGTCGATCGGCCCGGGAAACACGTTGATCACGCGGATGCCGGCCGGGCGCATCTCGGCGCGCAGGCACTGCGCGAGCGAATGCGCGGCGGCCTTCGAGGCGCTGAAGGTGCCGTGCGGCGGGAAGTTGCTGAGCGCGTAGATCGACAGCAGGTTGACCCAGGCGGTCGCGCCGGTCGCGCCGTCGGCCGAGCGTCCCTTGAGCGCCGGGCCGAACTCCTGCGCGAGGCGCAGCAGGCCGAAGTAGTTGATGTCCATCTCGGCCCTGGCCACGTCGGTGCCGCGGCGCGTGCCGATGCCGAAGGTGCGGTGCAGCTCGGCGTTGTTGATCACGATGTCGACCTTGCCGCCGATGGCACCCGCGACCTCGGTCACCTGGCGTCCATTCGTCAGGTCCAAGGGCACCAGCGTGACCTGCGGCAGGGCCGAGATGTCGTCCAGCCCATCGCCGAGCTTCTTCCACGGCTCGGCATGACCGACCCAGACGATGTCGGCGCCGGCCTTCACCAGTGCGCGCACCAGCGCCTGGCCCACTTCGGTCTTGCCGTCGGTCACCAGCGCCTTGCGGAATTTTGGGTCGCTGGTCATTTCGCGCAGCATCTTGTCGTCGGCCATATGGGGACTCCCTTCGTTCGGAAAAGCAATGAGGACGGCCTGGCCGGCGCGGTCGAGCCGGGCGCCGACACGCACCTTCTGCGGCGCCTCGCCGACTTCGCCGTGCAGGTGGACCATGAGCGTCGGCCCGGCATCGAGGTGCACCAGCCCGAGCCGCCACGGCAGCCGCTCGCGGAAGAACAGGTCGTTGCTGTGGTGCAGCGTGGTGCTGCCGAGCAGTTCGCCCTCGCCGCTCTGTTCGCGCCAGCGCAGAGAAGCCGACAGGCACTTGTGGCAGACCTCGCGCGGCGGGTACTGCACCGTGCCGCAGTCGTCACAGGTCTGCAACTCGAAGCGGCCTTCGGCGGCGGCCGCCGTGAGGCCGAGCGCCACACGGCCGCGTGCGCCGGGCGGCAGGTTCATCTGCCGGGTGCGCAGCACCGGGTTCTTGCGCGGTGGGCGCATCAGGGGCATGGTCATGCCGATCTCCCCAGGATGACCGCGCCCGTACAGAGGCAGCGGTCGTAGGTCACCATGCCGAAGCCGGCGACGAGGCCCAGTTGCGCGTCGGGCACTGCGCGCGCTCCGGCTTGATCGGTCAGTTGCCGGATCGCCTCGACCATGCCGAGGAAGCCGCCCGCCGCACCCGCCTGCCCGGCCGATAGTTGCCCGCCGCTCGTGTTGTTGGGAAAGCTGCCATCGAAGGTCATGGTGTTGGCCTGCACGAAGGCCGAGCCCTCGCCCTTCTCGCAGAAGCCCAGGTCCTCGAACTGCATCATGACGATCACCGGATAGTCGTCGTAGGTCTGCACGAAGTCGAGCGCGGCGGGCTGCACGCCGGCCTGCGCGTAAAGGTCGTCGCGGTCCATGCGCCAGCCGCCCTGCACCATCACCGGGTCTTCGGCATAGGCGTTGTGGCGTTCGATGGCGCCGCGGATCACCACGTGCGCCAGGCCGAGGTCGCGCGCACGTTCTTCGCTCATCACCAGGAACGCGTCGGCGCCCGCGCAGGGCATCACGCAGTCGAACAGGTGGATCGGGTCGGAGATCGGCCGTGCCGCCATGTACTCGTCGAGCGTCAGCGCCTTCTTGAACATCGCGTTCGGGTTGCCTAGCGCGTTGGTGCGCTGGTCGACGCAGATGCGGCCGAAGTCCTCGCGCTTCACGCCATAGGTGCGCATGTAGTTGGCGGTGATGAAGGCGAAGATCGAGTTCGGCCCGCCCGAGCCGTACGGGTAGCTCGCGTCGCGCGCAAAGTTGCTGAAGCTGCCGAGCGTCTGGCGGAACGAGTCGACGTGGTTGGTGTCGGCACCCACGCAGGCGACGATGTCGGCATCGCCCGCCTGCACGGCGCGTGCGGCGCGGCGCAGGCACATCACGCCCGAGGCGCCGCCCGTGGGCACATGATCGAGCCAGCGCGGCGACATGCCCAGATGCTGCGTGACGCCCACGGCCGTGTCGGGCGCGAGCGAGAAGCTGCTGAGGCAGAGGCCGTCGATTTCTTCCTTGGCAACGCCGCTGGCCTTGACGAGGGCCTCGACGGCCTGGCCGACGAACCAGTGCGCGGTGCCCGTCGAATAGCGAACGTAGGGCACGGTGACGGGCACCGCGACCGCGACGCCTTCGTAGGAAAGCCGGTTGCGCTTCATGCCGGTTGCCTCTTCTTCATCGCCCGGGTGTCGATGCAGTGGCCCTGCCCCGGCAGCGACTGTGCCATCTCGCGCAGTTGCCCGCGCTGGATCTTCTGCGAGGGCGTGAGCGGCAGCGCCTCGACGAATGCGACGTAGCCAGGGGCCTTGTAGTAGGCGAGCTGCGCGAGCGCGTGCTCGACGATGCTGGCCGCAACCTGCGCGCGCTGCGCCGCATCGCCGGCGCCTTCGCGCAGCACGATGCAGGCCAGCACTTCGTCGCCGCGCACCGTATCGGGCGTGGCGGCCACGGCCGAGGCCTTCACGGCCGGATGCTGGTTGAGCACGCTTTCGACCTCGACGGCCGAGATGTTCTCGCCGCTGCGGCGGATCACGTTCTTCTTGCGGTCGACGAAGAAGAAGTTGCCTTCGGCGTCGCGGCGCACCAGGTCGCCGGTGTGAAACCAGCCATCGGCCCAAGCTTCGCTCGTCGCGTCCTCGTCCTTCAGGTAGCCCGAGAAGAAATAGCGCCTCGGGTCGGCGCCGGCCGAGCGCACGAGCAGCTCGCCCGGCGCATCGGTGCCCACCTCGCTGCCGTCGTCGCCCACGAGGCGGATCTCGACGAAGTCTTCCTGCCGGCCGAAGCAGCTGGTGCCCACGCGCCGCGGCTCGCGGTTGGCCATGATGCAGGCGGCCGCGCCGGTCTCGGTCATGGCCCAGGCCTCGACCAGCGGAAAGCCGAAGCGTTCCTCGAACGGCGCGTGGTTCTTGCGGTCGACACCGGCGCCGAAACCCCAGCGGATCGCATGCTCGCGGTCGGCCGCCGAGGGCGGCGCCGACAGCAGCATCGCGGGCATCACGCCGAGGTAGTGCGCGATGGTCGCGCCGCTTTCGCGTGCGCTCGCGAGCCAGCTCTTCGGATGGAAGCGGTCGAGCTGCACCAGGCAGCCGCCTGCGACCAGCACCACCATGGTGGAGAAGGCCATCGCGTTCATGTGGTTGAGCGGCAGCGGCGTGATGACGCGCTCCGCATCGCGCCGGATGCTGCACACGCCGTCGAGCGCCGCGTACCACTGGCCCGCGCGCAGGAAGTAGGCGTTGCCGAGGATGCAGCCCTTGGGCCGACCGGTGGTGCCCGAGGTGTAGAGCAGGCCGCATTCGGTGGCCTCGCCGATCGGCTCGCCGGCGCGCGGGGCGGGCGTCTTCGCGCGCGGCACGGCATCGTCCGGGCCCATGGTCTCGCAGGCCATGCCGGCCTGTGCCGCCGCGGCGCGCAGGTCGTTCGCGCGTTCGGGCAGCGTGACCGCCAGGGCGATCTCGCTGTGGCCGATCAGGTAGGTGAGTTCGGCCGAACGCATGTCGGCGTTGATCGGCACCACGCTCACGCCCAGCGCATTGAGCGCGAACCAGTGGAAGAGGAATGCGGGCCGGTTCTCCAGCAGCAGGCCGACGCGGTGGCCGTGGCCGTACCCCGCCTGTGCATAGGCCGTGCGCAGGCGCTCGACCTCGGCCGCAGCATCGCCCCAGCGGATGGCGCCGGCCGCGATGCCGTAGGCCGCCGCGGTCACCGATTCGGTGAACAGGAATTCGGCCTCGGGCGTGCGCCGCGCGGTGGCCGTGAAGACCTCGTGGACAGTGCGCTGTTGTTGCATCGCGTCCCTAGATGAAAAGCTGCACGGCCGGCAGCGCCGCGTCGCAGTTGAGGAGGTTCACGCGCTTCAGCGTCATGCGCAGCGCGCCGTCGTGCACGGTGAGGTGGTGAAAGAAGGTGCCCACGTAAAACTGCAGCTCGTCGCCCTGCGCTTCGGTGTAGTGGAATGCGGTGCGCACGACGAAGCGGTTGCCCTCGGCATCGAGGGTTTCGACCACCGGCACCTGCAGCAGGTGATGGCAGCGGCTCGGCGGCTGTTGCGAGAACGCGCGCGGGCTCTTGAGGCGCTCGATGCGCAGCGCGCGCAGCAGCTTGTCCTCATAGAGGTGAGAGGTGTGGTTGAGGCCGTCTTCCTGGTCGGGCACGAGCGGCACCCAGTAGAAGGCGTCGTCGGTGAAGAGCGCGTTCCACCCCTCGTAGCGGCGCGTGTCGAGCAGATGCGCTTCGTTCACCACGAAGTCGATCAGGTCCTGGCGGGTGACTTCGGCCGGCGTCATCACATCGTCTCCGTCATGCGCTGCAGCCAGCTGCGGTACTGGTTGCGCATCGGCAGCTCGTTGGTGCCGCCGGTGGTGATCTCGCCGCCCTTGAGTTCGGCCGGGTCGTAGTCACGGTGCAGGCTCACCCATTCGTTGCCGCTCGCATGCAGGCCGGCCTGCATGCCGCGGTAGGCCTGCAGGTCGTCGTGCCCGACCACCGAGAACGGCGAGTTGATGAGCCGGTTGTACATGGTGGTGCGCTGCAGCAGCTCCGGCGGCGCGCCCTTGAGGCGGAAGGTCCAGCTTTCGACGAGCGTCTGGTTGGCCGAGATCGGCTTGACCACGCGGATCGCCTGGATCGCGCCCTTGATCGTGAGGTTCGGGTAGTAAACCGTGTTGTGTCGCGCCATGCCCAGGATCTGCGCGGTCTTCTCTTCGCCGTAGCGCGCCTTCATGGCGTCGTCGTAGGCGGGAATGGCCTTGTACTTGCTGTGGATGCTGAAGTGCACGCCCGTGAAGCTGTGGCCGTGGTCGTAGGTGCGGATGCCCATGTCCTCGAAGAACTTGTAGTCGGACATGAAGGGCACGAACTGCTCCACCGCCATGGGCTTGGGCGCGTCCTCGGGCTTGTCGGCCCACATGCGCTTGGCCGTGCCGGCCGACGATTCGTGCGCCACCATCGGATGCATGGTGTCGTTGAGGTTCTCGACGAACATCTTCCAGTTGCACTGGTGCATGAAGCGCAGGCAGCCGCCCGCGATTTCGAGCTCGCCTTCGGGCGAGCGGTCGGCCATGTTGTCGATGGAGCTCAGCGAATCGCCGAAGTATTCTTCGAAGTCCGGCCCCACATCGTTGATCTTCACGAAGATGAAGCCGCGGTGGCTGCGCACGTGCTTCACGGGCGTGAGGCCCTTGCCCGATTCGCATTCGTGCAGCTGCGTGTTCTCGTAGCCGGTCTTGAGCGGAATCGCGAGCGGCGAACCGTCGGTCTTGAAGGTCCAGGCGTGGTACGGGCAACGGAAGAACTTGCCGGTGTTGCCGCACGGGCCGCTCACGAGCCGCGAGCCCTTGTGGGCGCAGCGGTTCATCACCACGCGCACCGTGCCGTCGGAGTGGCGCACCACGATCAGCGGGCGGCCCGCGATCTCGTTGCTGATCCAGTCGCCGGGCTTGGGCAACTGGCTCTCGTGGCCGACGTAGTTCCAGGTGTTGGCGAAGAAGTGTTCCTGCTCGAGCTCGAACAGTTCCTGGCTGATGTACAGGTCGCGGTGCACGCGGTCGGGCTTGACCAGCGCGCGGATCGCATCGGGGTTGTCGCGGTAGGAGGTCATTGGGGGCGGCTCCTTGTCGTTCACATGTCGAGCACCAAGCGCGCACCCTTGGCGCGCGAGATGCAGATCTGCATGACGTTGCCCTCGGCCTTCTCGCGGGCCGTGAGCACGTAGTCGCGGTGGTCGATCTCGCCTTCGATCACGGGCACCGCGCACACGCCGCATTCGCCGCGCTTGCAATCGAACATCGGGTCGCAGCCGTGGTCGATGAGGCAGTCGAGGATGCTCTGGTCGGCCGGCACGGTGAAGCGCTGGCCCGACTGCGCGAGCTCGACGTCGAACGGCTGGTCGCCTTCCTCGGCGACCGGCTCGGTGAAGAGTTCGAAGTGCACGCGGTCGTGTTCCCAGCCGCGCGCCTGGGTGCGCGCGAGCACGGCATCGAGCATGACCTTGGGGCCGCAGACATATAGACGGTCGCCGGCAGGCACGCTGTCGAGCAATGCGTCGATGTCGAGTGGCGCGCCGGCCTCGGCGTCGGCATGCACGCGCAGGTCGTCACCGAGCAGCGCCTGCAGTTCGGGCAGGAAGGCCATGAGTTCGCGGCTGCGGCCGGCGTAGTGCAGGCGCACCGGCGCGGCTTCGGCGCGGCGGCGCGCGGCCATGCTGGCGAGCGGCGTCACGCCGATGCCGCCCGCCACGAGCACCGTGCCGCCGGGGCCGGTGTGCAGCGGGAAGTCGTTCTTCGGCGCCTCGACGGCGAGCGTGTCGCCCTCGTTGAGCCGCTCGTGCATGAAGCGCGATCCGCCGCGGCCATCGGCCTCCTTGCGGACGGCGATCACGTAGTCGGTCGGCGCATTCGTGGCATTGCGCGCGGTGTCGAAATTGATGAGCGAGTAGTGGCGCCAGTCGGTCTGGCCCTCGGCGAGCGAGACCTGCACGCGGATGTGCGCGCCGGCCGCGAAGCCGGGCAAAGCGCGGCCGTCGTCGGCGCGCAGGCGCAGCAGGCGGATCAGCGGATTGAGTTGGCGCGCTTCGGCAACGCGAAGCTGGAGCGTGGCGGTGGGTGCGGTCATCGTGGTTCGTCGTCTGTTCAGGCCATGGCATGCCGCGCCAGCGCGGCCTGCAGCTTGTCGCCGTGTTCGTCGGCCAGCGCCGCGTCGCGCCACTCGCGCAGCGTGGCCGGTGCAAGCGCCGTGCCCGCGCGCTCCACGGCGCGCATCACGGTGTCGTAGTTGCGGATGCCGCGCTCGTGCGTGTCGCTGTAGCCCTTGACGAGGCGTTGGCACTGGGCCAGTTCGACCGCCAACTCGGGGTTGCGTGCGGCGATGCCGGCGATGCGCGCGAGCCATTCCTCGATGCGACGGTTCTCCTCGGCATAGCGCATCGTGGAACGGCGCCAGCGCTTCATCGCGGCGACGGTGCGCAGCATCAGGTAGCCGTGCAGCGAGCTGGTGCGGATCACGCGGCCGTGCTGGGTAAAGCGCTCGACGATCTTCTTCGGCAGCGTCGAACCCATGAGCCAGCGGCCGAGCCCGCCGGGCAGCGTCTCGCAGATTTCCTGCAGCCGCGGATGCATGTATTCGTTGATGGCGAGCACCTGGCCGGGCTGCACGCGCGCCTCGCCGCGCACGCGCTCGAAGCGGGTGGCCCGGGTCTTGAGTGCGGCGACGCGCGCGGTGTCTTCGTACGACATCCAGAGCGCAAGGTGCCGCGCGGTCTCGCGCAGCAGCCGGTACGAGCCGGCGCCGGGCAGCGCCGCCACCTCGGCCATGCGGTCGAGGTAGAGCCCCGCATAGTCCGGATCCTGGTAGTCGATAAGGCGGCGCACGCCTTCGAACAGCAGGTCTTGCGCATCGGCCGGAAAGTTGCGCTGCACGCGCTCGACGAGCGCGCGCACCGCGGGGTGGCGCGGTTGCGGCGCGGGCGTGGCGATGGGCGCCTGCGGCACGGGCTCGCCATCGTCGCCGTCCTGCGCACGCGCGAACGCCGCGCCGAAGGCCTTCAGGCTCGGCTTCACGCCCACGCCGCCGCGCTCGATGGTGGCCTCGAACTGGGCGCGGCTGAACGGCAGCACGCCAGATCCCGCGAGCGCGCCGAAGAGCACGGCGCTGATCACGCTGCCCGCGGCCTCGGCCGCCTGCGCCATGTCGAAGCGGATGAAGCGCTTGGCCGCTCGGCCCGCATGCGCGAGCAGCTGGTCGCTGTCGACGCGGCCATCGCCGAGCGCGCTCTTCTCGGCGATCGAGAACACGCGGTGGGTGGAGGCGATCAGCGTGGTGCGATCGCCCGTGACCAGCCCGCGCTGCACCGCGCGGCCGGCCTCCATGAGTTCGGAGGCCAGCACCACGTCGACGTCGCCGGGCAGCGGCATCAGCGCGAGCACAGGGCGCCCGCCATCGACCTCGGCCTGCGCCACCGGGTACAGCTCGACGTAGTAGATGGTGGCGCCCGTGCGCTGGGCGACGCCCGGCACCGAGGTGGTTTGCGCGTGATAGCCGTTGGCCTCGCCCATGTCGACGATCCAGTCGGCCAGCACGCCGCCGCCCTCGCCGCCCATGGCGAGGATCGCGATCTTGATCGGTTGCGCCTTGTTCGTCATGGCTGCTTCAGAAGGCATAGGTGTCGCGCCGGCGCGCCTCGCCGCGCTGCAGCCAGCCGATCACGGCAGAACGCACGCGATCGCGCAGGCGGTCCCAACGCGTGGGGTTGCTCACGATCTGCGCCTTGTAGAACGAGGGGCACAGCACGGCGGCATGCGAGACCTCGCCGCAGACGCCGCAGCCCACGCAGCTGTCGAGCACGGTGGCCACCGGGTCGGTGCGCAGCGGATCGGGGTTGGGCTTGATCGACAGCGACGGGCAGCCCGACAGGCGGATGCACGAATGGTCGCCGGTGCAGGTGTCGGAATCGACGCCGAACTTCTCGCGCACCATGCGCTGGCCGTCGGCAATGGCCTTGCGCACCAGCGGCTTCTCGCGGCGCTGCTTGTTGAGCATGCACTCCGACTGCGCGATCAGGACCTTGGGGCCCTTCTTCGTGGTGGTGAGCGCTTCTTTCAGCGCGTCGCGCATGCCCGCCACGTCGTAGGTGCGGCGCAGCGTCTTCACCCACTCCACGCCCACGCCGCGCACGGCGCGCTCGATCTCGTGGCCGGTGCTGCGCGTGCGGTTGACGGCGCTCGACGAGAGGATATCCTGCCCGCCCGTGGCCGAGGTGTAGTTGTTGTCGACGATGATCGTGAGGTTGTCGCTCTTGTTGAAGACCGCGTTGGCCACGCCGCTCGTGAGGCCGTTGTGCCAGAAGCCGCCGTCGCCCATCATGGAGATCGCGCGCTTGCCCGCGGGTGCATTCAATGCCGCCGCACCGGCACCGCCCAGGCCGTAGCCCATGGTGGTGTTGCCGATGTTGAACGGCGGCAGGATCGAGAACAGGTGGCAGCCGATGTCCGCGCTCACGTGGTGCGCGCCGAGTTCGCGCTCGACCAGCTTCATCGCACTGAAGATCGGCCGCTCGGGGCAGCCGGTGCAGAAGCCCGGCGGACGCGCATGCACGACCTCGCCGAGCGCCATGGACGGCTCGGCCGGTTGGGGCGCCGCATCGACGCCGATGGCCGCCACTTCCTTGAGCGGAATCACCTTGCGCACCGGCGCGGGCATGGGCAGCGGCGCGAGCCGCTCATAGCGCTCGCAGAAGGTGCGTGCACCCTTGAGCAGTTCGGACGCGGTGTACTCGCCGGCCACCGGCAGCATGTCCTTGCCGTGCAGCACGGTGGTCGAGCCGGCCTGGCGCAGGATGGTCGCCAGGTTCTGCTCGACGAAGTTGGGCTGGCCCTCCTCGACGACCATCACCGCGCGCTTGCCTTCGCAGAAGCGGATCACCTCGCTCTCGATGACCGGGTAGGCCACGTTCATCACGTAGAGCGGCACCTCGGTGTTGCCGTAGACGTCGGCCAGGCCGAGCCGCTCGAGCGCGCGCAGCAGCGTGTTGTAGCTGCCGCCCTGCACGATGATGCCGATGTCGTCGGCGTCTTCGGAGAAGAACTCGTTGAGCTTGCGCTCCTCGATGAAGCGCACGGCGGCGGGCCAGCGGTCCTTCACCTTCTCCTGCTCGTGCACGAAGCTCGCGGGCGGCAGCACGATGCGGCCGACGTCGCGCTGCGGGTTCTCGAGCGCATCTTTCAGCGTGAACTTGGCGCGTTTGTTGTCGCCCGCGATGAAATGCCCATGCACGTGACAGGCGCGGATGCGCAGCTGCAGCATCACGGGCGTGTTGCTCGCCTCGGAGAGATCGAAGCCGGTCTTCACCGCGTCGACGATGCTCGGCAAGTTGGGCCGCGGATCGAGCAGCCAGATCTGCGACTTCATCGCGAAGGCGTGGCTGCGCTCCTGCATGATCGACGAGCCCTCGCCGTAGTCCTCGCCCACGATGATGAGCGCGCCGCCGGTGACGCCGCCCGACGCAAGGTTGGCCAGCGCATCGGACGCCACGTTGGTGCCCACGGTGGCCTTGAAGGTGACGGCACCGCGCAGCGGGTAGTTGACCGAGGCCGCCAGCGTGGCCGCGGCCGTGGCCTCGCTCGCGCTGTTCTCGAAGCGGATGCCCTGCTCGGCAAGGATGTCCTGCGCATCGGCCAGTACGTCCATCAGGTGCGAGATCGGCGCACCCTGGTAGCCCGCGACGTAGGACACTCCCGATTCGAGCAGGGCCTTGGTGACGGCCAGGATGCCTTCACCGCGAAATACTTCGCCACCGGAAAGCCGCAGCTTCTTGACTTCTTCGACGAATGAACGCTCAGCCATGGGGTGTCCTTGTTCTCTCTCGTGGGACGATGCGCAAACGCTGCCACACCGTGCTTCCTATAATGTTGACAAATAAACGTATCCACAATCATGAATTACCCTAGACATGCAAACCGCGTGCCCGAGGCTCGTTCGACCCCTCTGGTTGTGAGGTGCCTTCATGGCCGAGCCTGCTGCTGAGACGCACCGCTTCGTCGACGACTACCTGCCGGCCCTGCTGGCGCAGGCGAGCCAGCTGATTTCGTCGGAATTCCACGAGGTGGCGCGCCAGCATGGCTTCTCGGTGTCGGAGTGGCGCGTGATGGCGTCGCTCGCGGGCAGCGAGCCGGTCAGCATCGGCCAGCTCGCGCAGGTGACGGTGACCAAGCAGCCGACCGTGACGCGGCTGCTCGACCGCATGGAAGCGCGCGGCCAGGTCGAGAGGCTGCCCCACGAGAGTGATCGCCGCATCACGCTGGTGCGCATCACGCGCAAGGGGCTGCACGCGGTCGAGCACCTGATGGAACTCGCGCGCGAACACGAGCGCCGGGTGCTCGAGCCGTTCGGCTTGCGGCGTGCCGAGGAGCTCAAGCAGACGCTGCGGCAGATGATCGAGCTGCATGTCCATGTGCCGACCGGCGAGGCCGAGGCCGCGGGCGAGGAAAGCTAGGGCACCAGCACCGCGCGGCCGCGGTGTCCGCGCTGCGCGATCCAGTCGAGCGCCGCACCCGCATCGGCCAGCGCGAACGGCGTCACATCGAGGTGCAGCCGCCCGTCGGCCAGTCGCGCGAGCAGGTCGGGCGCCGCCGCACGGCCCGCGGCTTCGCGCCGGAACATGTTGAGCGGCAGCAGCGCCACGTCGCGCTGCAGGAAATGAGCGATGTCGAGCTGCAGCAACGGCCCCGCGGTGTAGCCGACCAGCACCGCGCGGCCACCGGGACGCACCGCCGGCAATACCTTCGCGAGCACGTCGCCGCCGACGGTGTCGACGAGCAGGTCGGCTGTGCCCTCGCCCGGCGGCGGCCCATCGGGATCGACCGGCGACGCGGTGCAGCCGGCATCGCGCGCCAATTGCATTGCGAGCGATCCGACCGCACCGCTCGCGCCGGTCACGAGCACGCGCTCGCCCGGCTGCAGCTTCGCGACCTCGTGCAGCGCGACCCAGGCCGAGGTGCACGGCGAGAAGAAAGCCGCGCCCAGCGCCATCGGCACGGCATCGGGCAGCAGGCCCAGGGTTTCGTCGGGCGCGTCGATGAGTTCGCACCAGGTGCCGTCGAAGAGCGTGCCGAGCCCGCCGCCGCGCAGCCACACGCGCTGGCCCGCCGCGTAGCGCTGGCTCGCGACCACGATGCCCGCGGCCTCCACGCCCGGTATGTACGGCATCGGCGGATGGCGCAGGAAGCTGCCGCGCCACACGGTGCGGTCGATGTGGCCGACCGTGGCCGCCTGCATGCGCACGAGGGTGCGTCCGGCGCGCGGCAGTGGATCGGCGGCTTCTTCGAGCACCGGCGCGGCGTGGAAGCCGTGGATGCGCACGGCCTTCATGGCAGCGTCGACAGGAAGTCGGTGACCGTGCGCGCGAAGGCTTCGGGCATCTGGTCGGGCAGCGGCACCATGCCGCCTTCGATGTCGACGATGCGCGCCTGCGGCAGGTGCTGCTGCAGCTCCGCCGCATGCGGCGCGGCGAACGGATCGGCCGTGGCGCGCACGATGAGCGCAGGCTGCGTCACGCGGGCGATGCGCGTCTCCATGCGGTACGACGCCACGGCGCGGTGCCCTTCCTCGAGCCGATGGACGACCTTCATGGCATCGCGCACGAAGGCTTCGAGCAGGTCGGGGCGGCCCGGCGGATAGAAGCCCTGGCGCTTCTGCCAGAGCGCCGCGAGATGCATGCCGTCTTCGCTGGGCGCGACTTCGTCGATGGGCGGACGTTCGGCCCGCGCGCGGCGAAAGGCTTCGTCGGTGAAAGGCGTCGACGACAACACGAGGCTGCGCACGCGCTCGGGAAACGCAGCCGCCATTTCCAGCGCCACGACCCCACCCGTGTGGTGGCCGACCACGTCGGCGCGCAGGATGCCCAGCGCGTCGAGCAACTCGCAGGCCACGCGCGCCCATTGCGCGATGCTCGCAGGCGCGCCGCCGTCGTCGGAGTCGCCGAAACCCGCGGTGTCCATCGCAATGGCGCGGTAGCGCGCACCCAGCAGCGGCAGCACCGCGCGGTATTCGGCCCAGCTGCGCGGCGACTGGTGCAGCAGCAGCACGGGTGGCGCGTAAATGTCGCCACACGCCGCGTAGTGCACCTGTCCCACCGACAGATCGGCGAAGGCGCGGCGGATCGTCATGGCAGGGTGTCGGCGGCGGGCGCGCGCCAGAGGCCCGCGTGCTTCAGTTCGCCGAGCGTGCGCGAGAGCACGTCGCGCCGATAGGCGGCCACGTCGCGGCCTTCATAGTCGTAGAAGCCGCTGCCGCTCTTGAGGCCGAGCCGCCCCTCTTCGACCATGCGCCCGACGATGGCCGGCGCGGTGTAGCGCCCCGCATCGAGCGAGGCCGACATCTCGCGGCTCGCGTGGTGCAGGATGTCGCAGCCGCCGAAGTCGATGAACTCCACCACGCCGAGCGCCGCGAAGCGCAGGCCGAGGCCGTAGCGCGTGGCCTTGTCGATCTCCTCGGCGGTGGCGGCGCCCTCCTCGATCATGCGTGCGGCCTCGTTCATGACCAGCGCCTGCAGGCGCGGCACGATGTAGCCCGGCGATGCGCCGCAGACCACCGGCAGCTTGCCGATGGCCTCCATCAGCGCCTTGGTGCGCGCGAGCACGGCGGCGTCGGTGCCCGGGTGGCAACTGAGCTCGACCACCGGGATCACATAGGCCGGATTGAGCCAGTGCATGTTGAGGAAGCGCTCGGGCCGCCGCACGAGCGCCGCGAGCTGCGTGACGAGGATGCTGCTCGTGGTCGACGTGAGGATCGCATCGTCGCGGCAATGCCGGTTGAGCTGCTCGAAGGCCTCGCGCTTGGCCTCGAGCGTCTCGGGCACGCCCTCGAATACCAGCTCGGCGGCCGCCAGGGCCTGCGGCGCGTCGGCCGCATTCACGAGGTGCACGCGCGCCGCGATGGCCTCGGCCTGCGCGGCGTCGATCACGCCGAGTTGCGCCAGCCCTGAGAGGCTGGCCTCGATCTCGGCCCGGGCCTCGGCCTGCAGCCGCTGCCAGGCTTCGTCGCTGCGCGGGCGCAGGTCGATCAATGCGATGCGGTGACCCGCATAGGCGAACGCGATCGCGATGCCGCGCCCCATGCGGCCCGCGCCGACGGCCGCAAAGCGGGGCAGCGCGGCTTCATTCGCCATCGTGCAGCCTTTGCTGGAGGTCGGCCGCGCTCAGGTCGGCCAGCCCCAGGCTTTCGAAGGTGCGCGCGCCGCGGCGCAGGTCGCGGCCGAGAAAGCCGCCCACGATGGCCAGCAGGCCGTGCGCGATCGGCGCATCCACGCCCGCATGGCGCGCGGCCGAGGCCAGGAAAGCCAGGCCGAGTTCGGTGTCCTCGGTGATGTAGCGGTGGGTGTGCAGGTCGATGTGCTCGCGCCAGTCGCCCGACTTGACGAGCTTCTTGTGCGCATCGCCGTACATCCACTGGTCGTTGTTGTAGTGGTCCGCCAGCGGATAGTGCGGTGCCGCATGCCCGAAGGCTTCGCGCACCGCCATGCGCTCCAGGTCGAGCCGGTCGGTCACGTCGCGCACCGCGCGCTGCGTGCCTTCGTTGTGGATGTCCCAGCGCTCGAAGTGCTGCAGCGGCGCGGCGTTCATCACCATGAGCGGCGGATGGATCACCGGGCCGGCATTCATCAGCGCGCCCGAGAGCGCATTGCCGCAGCCGTGCACCGCAGGGTAGGCCTGGCGGATCACCTCGATCGCCTCGGCTTCCTTCCGCGCAGGATAGACGCCGGTGGGCAGCCGGATCGCACGGATGGTGACGTTCACTTCGCGCTCGCCGTGCTTGCGCGCCAGGTATGGCAGGGTGCCGGTCTCGGCCCACGCCACGTCGGCACGGCTGCCTGCCGCCTTCACGGTGCGCGCCATCACGTAGCTGCCGAAGGTGCCGGGCGGCAGGAACACCACCTGGCCGTCGGCGAGGTGCGGCGCCATGGCCAGCGCGATGTCGTGCTGCGCGATCGCCGGGGTGGGAACGACGATGAGTTCCGCGCCCTTCAATGCCGCGGCGATGTCGCCGGTGGCCAGGGCCAGCGGCACCTCGCGCGCGCCATCGGCATCCTTCAGCGTGATGGCGCCCGCCTGCACCACCGGCTCGAGCGCTGCCGCATCGCGGCGCCACAGCCGCACTTCATGGCCCGCTTCGGAGAGGTCCGCGGCCGCCGCGTAGGCCCCATGGCCACCGCCAAGAATCGCAATTTTCATGTTCGGAATTTGAAAGGCAGATGTCGATGAACCGGCAGCCGCGGCGCGGACCGGGGGAGCAATGCCTCAATACATTACTTTTCATCGTTTCATGTGTCAATCAACTTCCGTGACTGCGGCCCCCGCGGAAACCCGCAAAGGAAAAGCCCGGACTTCTCGCGAAGTCCGGGCTTTCTCGGGTGCGGGCGGCCCGTAGGCCGCCCTGGAGGGGATCAGCGCGTGGGCTTGAAGGCGCGCTTCTGGGCGTCGCGCGGCACGAAGACCTTGCCCGGGCCGCCATGGCCTGCGCCATTGCCGCGGGGTGCGAAGCCCTCGCGGGGTGCGAAGCCTTCACGCGGTGCAAAGCCGCCGTCGCCACGGCCGCCGCGCGGTGCGGCGTTGTCGCCGCCCCAGCCCGGCTTGCGACCGTAGCCGCCACCGCCGCCCTCTTCACGGGCACCGCCGCCGCCGAAGCCGGCGTTCTGGCCCTGGAAGCCACGCGGGCCAGCCGGGGCGCCGCGGCGGTCGTTGAAGCCGCTGGCGCCGGCATAGCCGCCGCGCGGGCCGCCTGCGTTGCCGCCGCCGCCACCGAACTTGCGGTCGCCACGCGGGCCGCTGTTGTTGTCGCGGCCACGGCCGCCGAAGTCGCCCTGCGGGCGCGACTGCGGCATGCGCTGCTGCGGCTCGAGACCGGCAACCACTTCCGCCTTGAACTGCTGGCGGCTGTACTGCTCGATGTCCATGATCTTGCGGCGATCGCGGAATTCGGCAAACGTGATGGCCAAGCCATCGCGGCCGGCACGGCCGGTGCGGCCGATGCGGTGGGTGTAGTCCTCGGCCTTCATCGGCAGGCCGAAGTTGAAGACGTGCGTGATCGTCGGCACGTCGATGCCGCGGGCGGCAACGTCGGTGGCCACCAGGATCTGGACCTGACCTTGACGCAGTGCCATCAGGCGGCGGTTGCGCAGGCCCTGGCTCAGGGCGCCGTGCAGCGCGACGGCGCTGAAGCCTTCTTGCTGCAGGTCGTTGGCGAGGCCGTCGCACTCGACTTGCGTGCTGGCGAACACGATCGCCTGGTTGATGCTGGTGTCGCGCAGCCAATGGTCGAGCAGCTTGCGCTTGTGCTGGCTGTTGTCAGCCCAGTACAGCGACTGCTTGATGTTGGCGTGCTTCTCTTGCGGGCTGTCAATGGTGATGCGCTGCGGCTCGCGCATGACGCGCTGAGCCAGCTGCTGAATGCGCGGCGCGAAGGTGGCGCTGAACATCATCGTTTGCTGACGCTCGATGGTGAGCTGGTTGACTTCGGCCAGGTCGTCGGAGAAGCCGAGGTCGAGCATGCGGTCGGCTTCGTCGACGACCAGGAACTTGACCTGGTCGAGCTTGAGCTGCTGCGAGCGCTGCAGGTCGAGCAGGCGCCCCGGCGTGGCAACCACGAGGTCGGCGTTCTGCAGCTTGGCGATCTGCAGCTGGTAGGGCATGCCGCCCACCACGTTGGCGACGCGCAGGCCGCGGCAATGGCGCACCAGCTCGATGGCATCGTGCGCCACCTGCTGCGCGAGCTCGCGCGTCGGGCACAGGATCAGGGCGCCGGGCGTGGCGGCCTTGAAGTGGCGCGCGTTGGTCGGGTCCTTGCGCTTCGCCTTCTTGGGCACGGCTTCGCCGCGCGCGGCGGCTTCGGCAGCCAGGCGTTGGTATTCGGCCTTGGCGGCCTCTTCGGCTTCGGCCTGGCGCTTGAGCAGCGTGTGCAGCACCGGCAGCAGGAAGGCTGCGGTCTTGCCCGAGCCGGTCTGGCTCGAGACCATCAGGTCGACGAAGCGGGCCTTGCCGTCCTGGCCGGCTTCACCGCCCATGGCGAGCGGGATCACCTTGTCCTGCACGGTCGTGGGCTGGGTGAAACCCAGGTCGGCCACGGCGGCGATGAGTTCGGGCGCGAGACCGAGCCGGACGAAACCGTTCGGTGCGACGGGCGCCTCGGCCACGGCCGCTTCGGGCAGCGCGGCGTCGAGTGCCTCGAGGATCGGCGACTCGGACGCGGTGTCCGGAGCGGCGATGAATTCGTTGTTGTTGGTGGATTGCACAGGCGCGAACTCGCCCTGCGCTTCAAAAGCGTCGGTCATGTGATTTGTCAATCTCAAACGCGAGCGCTGCCGTAGGCGGCGCCCCGTTGGTGGTTAAAAACATCAACCATCCAACGACATTCAACTTCCGGATTTCGCCGGAGGCTGCGGCCCTTTTTGATCAGCGGATGCGATCGGGCGCGGTGTGCAAGATAGGGAGATGCAAGAGACGCTGGCCGAAAAAAACCTGTCGACCAGCGAAGCCAACGATTATGGCACGGATCGGGGTTTTTACCTAATCCGTCAAACGCAAGAAGGTTTCACGGTAGTGCGCGAGCTCCTCGATGGATTCGTGCACGTCGGCCAGCGCGGTATGCGCCTGCTGCTTCTTGAACGCGCTGTAGGCCGAGGGCTTCCAGCGCTTGGCCAGCTCCTTGAGGGTGCTGACGTCGAGGTTCCGGTAGTGGAAATAGGCCTCGAGCCTGGGCATGAACTTGACCAGGAAGCGCCGGTCCTGCCCGATGGTGTTGCCGCACATCGGCGAGCCGGCCTTGGGCACGTAGCGCGCGATGAACTCGAGCAGCCGCAGTTCGGCCGTGGCTTCGTCGAGGGTGGAGGCCTTCACCTTGTCGATCAGGCCGCTGCGGCCGTGCGTGCCCTTGTTCCAGGCGTCCATGGCGTCGAGCACGGCATCGCTCTGGTGGATCACGAGCACGGGGCCGTCGATGCGGGGGCTCAGGTCGGGGCCGGTCACGACCACGGCGATCTCGAGCAGGCGCTCCTTCTCGGGGTCGAGCCCGCTCATTTCGCAGTCGAGCCAGACCAGGTTCTGGTCGCTTTTCTTCAGCACCGGCAGTGCGCCGCCGGTCGTGGGGTCCAGGGATTCGAGCATGCCCGGATTGTCGCCGATGGCTTCCGCGCTGCGGACCCGGCGGGCGGCAACACGCCCTAAACTCGCCGGTCATGTCCTATTCACTCATCTTCACCGCCGCCTTCGCCGCTGCACTCGTCGCGGGGCTCGTCGTGAAGTTCTGGCTCGCCTCGCGCCAGGTGCGCCACGTGGCGCGCCACCGCAACGCGGTGCCGCCCGCCTTCGAGCACAAGATCACGCTCGAGGCCCACCAGAAGGCCGCCGATTACACCGTGGCCAAGGCGCGCTTCGGCATGGTCGAGATGGCTTGGGGCACGGCGGTGCTGCTCGGCTGGACGCTGCTCGGCGGCCTCGACCTGCTCAACAAGCTGCTCGTGGCGTGGCTCGGTGGCGGCATGGTGCAGCAGCTCGCGCTACTCGCAGCATTCGCGGCGATCGGCGCGCTGCTCGAGCTGCCGTTCACGTTGTGGCAGATCTTCCGGCTCGAGGAGCGCTTCGGCTTCAACAAGATGAGCTGGCGCCTCTGGCTGCGCGACACGGCCGTCTCCACGCTGATCGGCGCAGCCATCGGGCTGCCGATCGCCGCGCTGATCCTGTGGATCATGGGCGCGGCCGGCACGCTGTGGTGGCTCTGGGCCTGGGCGGCATGGATGGGCTTCAACCTGCTGCTGATGATCGTCTATCCGATGTTCATTGCACCGCTCTACAACAAGTTCAAGCCGCTCGACGATCCCACCGTCAAGGAGCGCGTCACCGCGCTCATGAAGCGCTGCGGCTTTCGCGCCAAGGGGCTGTTCGTGATGGACGGCAGCCGGCGCAGCGCGCATGCCAATGCCTACTTCACGGGCTTCGGCGCGAGCAAGCGCGTGGTCTTCTACGACACGCTGCTGCGCCAGCTCAATGCGGCCGAGATGGAGGCGGTGCTCGCGCACGAGCTCGGCCATTTCAAGCACCGCCACATCGTGAAGCGGCTCGCCTCGATGTTCGCGCTGAGCCTGGCGGGCTTCGCGCTGCTGGGCTGGGTGTCGACACAGGCCTGGTTCTACGGCGGGCTCGGCGTACAGCCGAACATGGCGCCCACGGCGCCGAACGACGCGCTCGCGCTGCTGCTCTTCATGCTCGCGGTGCCGGTGTTCGGCTTCTTCGTCGCGCCGCTCGCGGCCCGGCTGTCGCGCAAACACGAGTTCGAGGCCGACGCCTATGCGGTGGCGCAGACCAGCAGCGCCGATCTCTCCGCTGCGCTGCTGAAGCTCTACCAGGACAACGCGTCGACGCTCACGCCCGACCCTGTGTTCGTCAAGTTCTACTACTCCCACCCACCGGCCTCCGAGCGCCTCGCGCGCATGCAGGCCGCCTGAATGACTCCCACCTCTCGCGAAGAAAAAGCCGACACCATGAGCAGCATGTTCAAGCCCAAAGACTGGAAGGGCGTTACCCGCCAGGCACTGAGCGCCACCGAGATCGTCTCGGGTCTCGCCAAGCTCGACGGATGGAAGCTCAATGGCGACGGCGCCAACGTTGCGATCGAAAAGACCTTCAGCTTCGCGAACTACTTCGAGACCATGGCCTTCGTGAATGCGCTGGCCTTCGTCGCCCATACGCAAGACCACCATCCCGACCTGTCGGTGCACTACAACCGCTGCGTGGTGCGCTTCAACACGCACGACGTCGGCGGCATCTCGAGCACCGACTTCGAGTGCGCACGCCAGGCCGACGCGCTGGTGGCCGGGCCCGCGCCGTGACGAGGGCTCGCGCCTTTGGCTAAGCCGCCCCGCACCCCCGCCAAGGGCGCCGCGGGCGCCGCCCGCACCCTGCACGATGGCCTGGTCGTCGCGAGCCACGGACGCCACTGCCTGGTCGAGACGCCTGCGGGCGAACGGCTGATCTGCCATCCACGCGGCAAGAAGAGCCAGGCCGTGGTCGGCGACCGCGTGCGCTGGCAGGCCAGCGAGGACGAGGGCACGATCGAAGAGGTCGTGCCGCGGCGCAACCTCTTCTACCGGCAGGACGAGATCCGCACCAAGTCGTTCGCGGCCAACCTCGACCAGGTGCTGATCCTGATCGCGGCCGAACCGGAGTTTTCGGAGCACCAGTTGGCCCGCGCACTGATCGCGGCCGAGGCCGAGCGCATCGTGCCGATCATCGCGCTCAACAAGCGCGACCTGGCCGTGCCGTTCGAGCGCGCATGGAACCGACTCGCACCGTACCGGCGCATGCATGAAGGCGTGCTGCCGCTGTCGCTCACGGCCACGGGCGACGCCGACCGCGCCACGCTCATGGCACTGCTCGCGGGCAAGCGCACCCTGGTGCTGGGCCCCTCGGGCGCAGGCAAGAGCACGCTCGTGAACCTGCTCGTGCCGGGTGCCGCCGCGCTGACGAACGAAATCTCGCAGGCGCTCAATTCGGGCAAGCACACCACGACGAGCACCACCTGGTACTGGGTCGACGAGGCGCGCACCACAGGCCTCATCGATTCGCCGGGGTTCCAGGAATTCGGTCTCAACCACATTGCCCCGATGCAGTTGGCGGGACTGATGCCGGACATCGCCGAGCATGCGCAGGAATGCAAGTTCTACAACTGCACGCACCTGCACGAGCCGGGGTGCGGCGTCATCGCGAATGTCGACGCGCCCGGGAAGCCGGCCCCGATCAGCGCCACGCGTTACCGAATCTACGGCGAGCTGTTCGCCGAACTGAGCCAGACGCGCTACTGAACCGCTCAGGGCGCCTGGAGAATCTCCTGCAGACGCTGCACGAGCAGGCTGCACTGGTCGCGCGTGCCGATGCTGATGCGCAGGTGCTGCGCGATGCGCGGCTGCCTGAAATGCCGCACCAGCACCGCGCGCTCGCGCAACAGCGCCGCGAGTTCGGCCGCGTCGCGCCCCGGGTGGCGGGCGAAAACGAAATTGGCCTGCGAAGGCAGCACCTCGAAGCCCAGGTCTTCGAGCTGCAGGCACAGCCCTTCGCGCGCGTCCATGACCTGGCGGCGCGTGCGCTCGAACCAGGCCTCGTCGTCGAGCGCCGCCACCGCGCCCGCCGAGGCGAGGCGGTCGATCGGATAGGAATTGAAACTGTCCTTCACGCGCACCAGCGCATCGACCAGGTGCGACTGGCCGCAGGCGTAGCCGACCCGCAGGCCCGCGAGCGAGCGCGACTTCGACAGGGTGTGGACCACGAGCAGGTTCGGATGGCAGGCGATGAGCGGCATGGCGCTCTCGCCGCCGAAATCGACGTAGGCCTCGTCGACCAGCACCACGCGTTCGGGGCAGGCGGCGGCGAGCCGCTCGATGCGCTCGAGCGGAAGGCCGATCCCCGTGGGCGCATTCGGGTTCGCAATCACCAGGCCGGCGCAGCCGCTGGCCGCGCGCGACGCCATCGCCTCGGCGTCGATGCGCAACTGCGCGTCGACCGGCAGCAGCTCGCAGGCGATGCCGTAGAGCTGCGCATAGACGCGGTAGAAGCTGTAGCTCACGTCGGGCATGAGCAGCGGCTCGGCCTGCTGGAAGAAGGCGAAGAAGGCGTGCGCCAGCACCTCGTCCGAACCATTGCCCGCGAAGACCTGCGCCACGTCCAGGCCATGCCGCCGGGCCACGGCTTCGCGCAGCGCGAGCGAGCTTGGATCGGGGTAGCGCTCCAGTCCCTCGGCAGCCGCCTCGCGGATCGCGTGGACCGCGCGCGGCGACGGCGGATACGGGTTCTCGTTGGTATTGAGCTTGACGAGGTCGGCGATGCGCGGCTGCTCGCCGGGCACGTAGGGTTCGAGCGCGCCGATGCGCGGGCTCCAGAAGGTCGGCACGGAGGTCGCCATGGCGTCGTGGTGGCGAGCAGCCCGCTCAACCGAGCAGGCGGGCCAGCGTGAGAAGGGCCAGCAGCACCATCCACATGACCACCGAGCGCCAGACCAGGCCGACCACGCTGCGCAGGTGACCCGGCTCGGGCTCGCGCCCGGGCGTGCTGCCGCTGTCGGTCCGGCGGTCGTCGGCCAAGGAATCGCCGGCCTGGGCGCGCGAGAGCGCATCAGCGAGCGGAATCGGCCGCAGCGCCCCCCCGCCGAGCCGCACGTTGACCGCGCCAGACGTGGCCGCGAGGATCACGCCGTCGTTCTCGCTCGCGAAGCGGCGCGCGTCGTTGCGCCAGCAGTCGATGGCCTCCTCGAAGCTGCCGACGACCGCAAAGCCCAGCGCGGTGATGCGCGCCGGGAGCCAGTCGATCGCATGCCAGGCGCCCTCGGCGGCACGCTGCACCGAGACGCTCGAGGGCTGCACCGCCGCGCCGTCCTTGTGGGCCCAGTAGCGCGCGACGAATTCGCTCATGCGGTAGAACACCGCGCCGGCCGGACCGAGGCCCAGCGCCGCGAGCACAGAGAACCAGGCCAGCACACCGAACACGTGGCGATGCGCGGCGATCACCGAATGCTCGATCACGCGACGGACGATCTCGCTGCGCCGCAACTCGGCCGCGTCCACGCCCTGCCAATGGGCGAGCAGCGAGCGCGCGAGCGGCTCGTCGCCTTCGTCGAGCGCATCGCGGATGCCGGTGAAGTGATGGCTGAACTGCCTGAAGCCCAGCGTGACGTAGAGCACGGCGACGCTCCAGAGCACCGCGAACGGCAGTCCGAGCGTGAGCACCAGCAGCCAGTGGATGCCCAGCGTTGCAAACGTGGGCATGAGCACCGCGAGCCCCCATGCGACCCATCCGTGGTGCGGTTTGCCGGCATCGAAGTTGCGGCTGGTCCAGCGGGTCCAGGAAAGCACGCCGCCGTACACCGGGTTGTGTGGCGCGAGCGGACGCACCTGCTCGATCAGCAACGCACACAGGATGGCAAAGAAGCTCATCCTTCGATGATAGCGAGGGCGCCCCGGCGCTTCACGCCGGCGCTCACCATCAGGCGATCAGGAAGCGGTAGAGGTTGCGCAGCATGCCCGCCGTGGCGCCCCAGACGAAGCGCTCCTCGGCGCCATCCTGGTAGGGCATCGAATACCACTCGCGGCGCGTGCCGTCGGGTGCCGGCACCGTGTGCCGGCGATGGTTGGCGGGGTCCATGAGCCAGGCCAGCGGCACCTCGAAGGCGGCGGCTACTTCGTAGGGATTGAGCGTGAGTTCGAAGGGCGGCTTCACCAGCGCGACCACGGGCGTCACGACGAACGAGGTGATCGTCGTGTAGGTCGGCAGGCTGCCGAGCACCTCGATGAACTGCGCCGAGAGGCCCACCTCTTCCCAGGCCTCGCGCAGGGCCGCCGCCGCGACGTTCGCGTCTTCGGGGTCGACGCGCCCGCCCGGGAACGCTACCTGGCCCGAATGGTTCGACAGGTGCGCGGTGCGTTCGGTCAGCAGCACCGTGGGGCCTTCCGGACGCTGGACGATCGGCACCAGCACCGCCGCCTGGGCCGGCGTGCGGTCGCTCAGGCGTGGCTCGCGGCGCAGCTCCGGCATCCACTCGGGGGGCGTGGCGAATCGCCGGCGCAGCGCCTCGGCCGTCAACTCGGCCACGTCAACCGCGGGCAGGCCATCCGGACCGCCGACCACCGGCGCCTTGCGCGGGTCGACCACGAGCAGCGTGGGCGGCACCACGGCATTGACGGGTTCGGCGGGCTCGAGCTGCATGGAGGGGTCGGCGGGGGTGGTCAAGTGCTAGCTGGCTGTCTGGTGAAGGAGTAGAACCCGAAACTGCGGTGCTGTCTTTTCGCGGAAAGGCCTGCACAGCGCACAACGCAAAAAGCCGCCAGAGGGCGGCTTTTTTGCACGGCAGAAGAACGGCTTACTTGGCAGCCACTGCTGCGCGCTTGCCCGGCAGCTTTTCCTTGATACGTGCCGAGCGGCCGCTGCGCTCGCGCAGGTAGTACAGCTTGGCGCGGCGAACGTCGCCGCGGCGCTTGACTTCGATGCCGGCGATCAACGGGCTGTAGGTCTGGAACGTACGCTCCACGCCTTCGCCGCTCGAGATCTTGCGCACCGTGAAGCCGCTGTTGAGGCCGCGATTGCGCTTGGCGATCACGACGCCTTCGTAGGCCTGCACGCGCTTGCGGCTGCCTTCGACGACGTTCACGCTGACGATGACCGTGTCACCGGGCATGAAGTCGGGGATCTTCTTGTCGAGACGGGTAATTTCTTCCTGCTCGAGGGTCTGGATGAGGTTCATGATTTCCTGATGTCGATCGTGCTCGCGCTACACAAAAGGCGCCCTTGGGTTTTGTCGGCTGCTTCGAAAGAAGCCGAAGACGAAACCCAGGCGCGGCCGGGCAGAGGATCGGGGAACCAGGGATTATAGCTTTTTTTTGAGCGCCGTCTCGTCGGCCTTGCTCAGCCGGCCCGCGGCACGCGCGGCGTCGATCAGGTCGGGACGCCGGGCCGCGGTGATCGCGAGCCGCTGGTCGCGGCGCCAGCGCTCGATCTGGACGTGGTGGCCCGACAGGAGCGGCGCCGGCACGCCCTGCCCGTTCCACTGCTCGGGCCGGGTGTAGTGCGGGCAGTCGAGCAGTCCGTCGAGCGAGGGATTGAAGCTGTCCTGCACATGGCTGGCTTCGTCGCCCAGCACGCCGGGCTGCAGCCGTGCCACCGCATCGAGCAGCGCCATGGCCGCGATCTCGCCGCCCGACAGAACGAAGTCGCCGAGGCTCACCTGGTGGGTCACGCGCGTGTCGATGAAGCGCTGGTCGATTCCCTCGTAGCGCCCGCAGACCAGCACGGCGCCGTCGCTCGCGGACCAGCGTTCGACCGCCTCGTGCCGCAGCACGTCGCCAATCGGCGAAAACAGCACGACCGGTGCCGGCGTGCCGCGCGCGGCCAGCGCCGCATCGAGGCAGGCCGAGAGCGGCTCGGCCATCATGACCATGCCCGGCCCGCCGCCGAACGGACGATCGTCCACGCGCCGGTAGTTGCCTTGCGCGAAATCGCGCGGGTTCCAGAGCACGACTTCGACCTGTTTTGACTCGTAGGCACGGCGCGTCACGCCCGCGGCCATGAAAGGCGCGAACAGCTCGGGAAAGAGCGTGAGAACGTCGAAGCGCATGCGCGCGAGCCCGGTCAGTAGTCGGGTTGCCAGTCGACCGTGATGAGCCGGCCCGGCAGGTCGACCTTGTCGACGAAGGCCGAGACGAAAGGCACCATGCGCTCGATCGCCTTGCCGTCTTCTTCCGCGGACAGGACCAGCGTGGTCTGCGGCCCGGTCGCGAGCAGCTCGCGCACGTTGCCGAGCACCACGCCCTCGCGGTTGACGACCGAGAGGCCGATCAGGTCGACCCAGTAGTACTCGTCATCGCCGGCGGTGGGAAAGCTCGAACGCGGCACGAACACCCGCGCACCGCGAAGCGCTTCGGCCGCATTGCGGTCGGGCACGTCCTCGGACGAGGCGACGATGCAGTCGGAATGTTCCTTGGCTTCGCGGATCGCGAGCCGAAATGCAGCGCTGGTGGTGGCGCCGGGCGCCTGCAGGAACCAGCGTTTGGAAGAAAAAAGCGCCTCGGGTTGGGCGCTGTGGGGCAGGACCTTGAACCACCCCTTGATGCCCCAGGCATCGGCGATGCGTCCTACCTCGATCGCGTCCGCCGGCAATTCGGCGGTTTCGAGTGCGGGCAGCATGGCCGTGCGAAAGGCCTGCAGGCTCAGGCCGCGGCCTGGGGTGCTGCGGCTGCCGCTTGCTTGATTAGGCGCAGGACCGTGGGCGAAGCCTGTGCGCCGACGCTCTTCCAGTACGCCAGGCGGTCCTGGGCGATGCGGATGCTTTCTTCGTTTTCCTTCGCGGTCGGGTTGTAGAAACCCAGACGCTCGATGAAACGGCCATCGCGGCGAACGCGCTTGTCCGACACGACGATGTTGAAGAACGGACGGCCTTTCGAGCCGCCGCGGGAGAGTCGAATGACGACCATGATTTATCCTTGGGTGGTGCAGCGAGCCTGAATGCCCGCCCACAGAGTTCTTTCAGCGTCGAGACACGCGACATGGCCACCCGGCCAGCGACACGCTGAAAAGCCTGCGATTATAGCCCGAACCGCTTTTACAGAATTCGGCCCCCTGCGTCTCCCGCTCTCCACCTGCATGACCCTCACCATTCGACCCAGCCGCGACGAGGACGTCGCGGCCATCACCGCGATCTACGCGCACCACGTGCTGAACGGCACCGGCACCTTCGAGACCGAGCCGCCCCCGGCTGCCGACATGGCGGCGCGGCGCGCCGACGTGCTCGGCAAGAACCTGCCCTACCTCGTCGCCGAAGAGGCCGGCGAAGTGCTGGGCTTTGCCTACTGCAACTGGTTCAAGCCGCGCCCCGCCTACCGCTTCTCGGCCGAAGACTCGATCTACCTGGCCGAAGCCGCACGCGGTCGCGGGCTCGGCAGCCGCTTGCTGGCGGCGTTGTCGGAGGCCGCCGAAGCCGCGGGCATCCGCAAGCTCATCGCGGTGATCGGCGATTCTGCCAATGCCGGCTCTGTCGGCGTGCATCGCGCCCAGGGCTTCACGCACGTCGGCGTGCTCAAGGACTGCGGCTGGAAATTCGGCGAATGGCGCGACGTGGTGCTGATGGAGAAGGTGCTCGGCGAAGGCAGCACCACCCGACCCGAATGAAAAACAAGACGACTGCCGCCTGGCTCTCCTTCCTGGGCGGCCCCTTCGGGCTGCACCGCTTCTACCTGCGCGGATTCGGCGACTGGCTCGGATGGCTGCTGCCCATTCCGACCGCGCTCGGCCTCTATGGCATGGAGCGCGTGCGCATGTACGGCGTGGACGACGGCTGGAGCTGGGTGCTGATTCCGATGCTGGGCTTCACCATCGCGGGCTGTGCGCTCATGGCCATCGTCTATGGCCTCATGGCGCCCGAGAAGTGGAATGCCCGCTTCAACGCCGGCGCGCCGGCCGACGCCGAACCGGGCCGCACGAACTGGGCCACGATCGGCGCCGTGGTGCTGGCGCTGTTCTTCGGCACCACGGTGCTCATGTCGAGCATCGTGTTCAGCTTCCAGCGCTACTTCGAGCACCAGATCGAAGAGGGCCGGAAGATTTCGCAGTAGCCCCGCCCGCCGGCCGGGGCCTCAGAAGATCTGCCAGCTCACCCAGTAGGCGATCGCGGCGACGAAGGCCGAGGCCGGTATCGTGAAGATCCAGGCCCAGACGATGTTGCCCGCCACGCCCCAGCGCACGGCACTTGCGCGCTGGGTCGCGCCCACGCCGACGATAGCGCCGGTGATGGTGTGGGTGGTCGACACCGGAATGCCGAGCGCGGTCGCCAGGAACAGCGTGATCGCGCCGCCTGTCTCGGCGCAGAAGCCGCCCACGGGCTTGAGCTTGGTGATCTTCTGGCCCATGGTCTTCACGATGCGCCAGCCGCCGAACATGGTGCCCAGCGCAATGGCGGCGTAGCAGCTCACGACCACCCAGCCGGGCGGCGCGCTCTCGGTCGCCGAGTGGTAGCCGGTCGCGATCAGCAGCATCCAGATGATGCCGATGGTCTTCTGCGCATCGTTGCCGCCGTGGCCCAGGCTGTAGGCTCCGGCCGAGACCAGCTGCAATCGCCGGAACCAGCGGTCCACGCGCGACGGCGTGGCGCGCCGGAAGCCCCAGGCCACCACCACCATCATCAGGGTGCCGAGCAGGAAGCCGAGCACCGGCGACACGAAGATGAAGGCCAGGGTCTTCCAGATGCCCGAGGCCACGAGGCCGCCGGTCCCGGTCTTGGCGATCACCGCGCCGACAATGCCGCCGATCAGCGCGTGCGACGAGCTGCTCGGAATGCCGTAATACCAGGTGACGAGGTTCCAGCTGATGGCGCCGATGAGTGCGCCGAAGACGACATGCACGTCCACCACGCCCGGCTGGGCGATCCCCTTGCCCACCGTCGCGGCCACGCTCAGGTGGAACACGAAGATGGCAATCAGGTTGAAGAACGCCGCGAACACCACCGCCTGCCCCGGCTTGAGCACGCCGGTGGACACCACCGTCGCGATCGAGTTGGCGGCGTCGTGGAAGCCGTTCATGAAGTCGAACAGGATCGCAAGCGCGACCAGCACTATCACCACCCAGAGGGCGACCTGCATCGTTTCCATCGGTAGCCGCCGCTCAGGAATTCTCGAGGACGATGCCCTCGATCACATTGGCCACGTCCTCGCATTTGTCGGTGATCGTCTCGAGCAGCTCGTAGATGGCCTTGAGCTTGATCACCTCGCGCACATCGGGCTCCTCGCGGAACAGCTTGCTCATGGCGCTGCGCATCACGCGGTCGGCATCCGACTCGAGGCGGTCGATCTCCTCGCAGGTCTTGAGCGTGGCCTCGGCCACCGCCGGATCGGCGATCTTGCTCAGAAACTTGACGGCATCCTTCAGGCGGTCGCAGCACTTCACGCACAAGGCCGTGAGCCGCACGATCTCTTCGGTCATGTGGCGCACGTCGTACAGCGCCATGGTCTCGGCCGAGTCCTGGATCAGGTCGGCCACGTCGTCCATCGTGTTGATGAGCTTGTGGATCTGCTCGCGGTCGATGGGCGTGATGAAGGTCTTGTGGATCAGCCGATTGACGTCGTGCGTCACACGGTCGGCCGCGCGCTCGGCGTTGTCGACGTCACGGTTGTACTGCTCGCGCAGGTGCACGTCGCTGTAGTTGGCCACGAGTTGCTCGAACGCGCGCGCCGCTTCGACGATGCGCTCGGCGTGCTGGTTGAACATCTCGAAAAAATTCCCCTCGCGGGGCAGCAGCTTGCCGAACATGGCGCTCTCCTGGGTTCGCGTCTGCCACAGGCATGTGACAGCGTTATGAAAAACCATAGGAGTGTAATGGGCGATCAAGCCCCCCGGCGATCGGGGGGCCCGGCTCCGCCGCTTCAGTCGCGGATGCGCTCGACCACTTGCGAGGAAACGCGCGCCAAGGCTGCGCGCGGCACCTTGTCGGGCGCGATCTCGGCAAGCGGCTTGAGCACGAAGGCGCGGTCGCGCATGCGCGGATGCGGCAGGCTCAGCGCGGGCGCGTCCTTGACCGTGTTGCCGTGCATCAGGAGGTCGAGGTCGAGCGTGCGCGGCGCATTGGGGAACGGCCGCTCGCGCCCGGCCTGGGTCTCGAGCAGTTGCAACTCGGCCAGGAAGGCCTCGGCCGTGAGGCCGGTGCGCACCGCCACCACGGCGTTGATGTAATCGGGCCCTTCTGCATCGATCGGCGCACTGCGGTAGAGCGACGACCGCGCCGTGACCTGGGTCCGTTCGATGCCGGCGATCGCGTCCATGGCCACCGTCACGGCCGCCTGGGCGTCGCCGAGGTTGGCTCCGATGGCCACGAAGGCCTGCACGGTCGGGTAGTCCTCGCGCGGGCGGCGGGCGGCGGGCGCCGGCCTGGGCGCCGCCTTGCCTGCCGGCCGCGGACGCGACGGCGCGCGCTTGTCGTTCGCCCGCGCGGGGCCAGGGGGCTTGCCGCCCTTCGGCTGGGAAGGCCGCGTCATTCGGATGCGGCGCCTGCGCCGCCTTCACTGCCGGCCGCGCCATCGGTGCGGGGCTTGCGGCGGCGCCGGCGCTTGCGCGGCGTCGTGGGGTCGCCACCGCCTTCGCCGGACGGCGCGACGGTTTCGGCCTCGAGCACCTCGTCGGGCTGCGGCTCGCGCCCTTCCTCGCGCTGGCGCCCGGCGGGCTCCGCGCGCGGCTTCGGTGCCACAGGGTCGCGCGTGCGCACGCGCTGGCGGGTCTTCTGCTCCTCGCGCACCTGCTCTAGCAGGTCCTGCCGGCGCACGTCGTCGGCGGTGCTGAACTCCTGCCACCACTCGGCGATTGCTTCGCCGATCTCGCCCACGTCGGCGCGCAGGCGCATGAAGTCGAAGGCAGCGCGAAAGCGCGCCTGCTCGACCAGGCTATAGGGCGTGGAGCCGGTGCGCTTGTCGAAGCGCGGCTGCATCATCCAGATCTCGCGCATGTCGGCCGCGAGCTTGCCACGGCCGGACACGTCGCCGATGCGGGCGTTGAACACATCGTCGATCGCATCCTGCAGCGCCGGGAACGGCGGCTGCGGCCGATGCCCGCGCTGGCCCTCGATGCGCTGGGACCAGCCATCGCGCACGTCGGCCCACAGCACGCAGGCCAGCAGGAAGCTGGGCGCGACGGGCTTGCCCTCGCCAACGCGACGGTCGGTGTCCAGAAGCGCCGCCTGCACGAAGGGCTGGTCGGCGCGCTCCACCACCACGTCGAGCAGCGGATAAATGCCCTTGGCCAGGCCGAGCTTGCGCAGTTGCTCGACGGTGGCGATCGCATGGCCGGTCTGCAGCAGCTTGAGCATCTCGTCGAACAGGCGGCTCTGCGGCACGTCGGCCAGCAGCTTGCTCGATTCGACCAGCGGCGCGGCCGTCTTGGCCTCCATCTTGAAGCCGAGCGCCGCGAGCTTGGCCGAGAAGCGGATCGCGCGGATGATGCGCACCGGATCCTCGCGGTAGCGCGTGGCCGGGTCGCCGATCATGCGCAGCGTGAGCTTCTGGGCGTCGCGAATGCCGTTGTGGTAGTCGACCACGACCTGGTTGGCCGGGTCGTAGTACATGGCGTTGACGGTGAAGTCGCGGCGCGCCGCATCTTCTTCCTGCGGGCCCCACACGTTGTCGCGCAGCACGCGGCCGCTCGCATCCACCGCATGCGTCATGCTCGCGAGCTCGCCCTTGCTGGTGCGCTCGTTGCCGGTCACCTGCCCGGCCGCGGCGCTGTCCATGTAGGCGCGGAAGGTCGAGACCTCGATCACCTCGTGCTCGCGGCCGCGCCCGTACACGACGTGCACGATGCGGAAGCGCCGCCCGATGATGAAGGCGCGGCGAAAGAGCGACTTGACCTGTTCGGGCGTGGCATTGGTGGCCACGTCGAAATCTTTCGGGCGCAGGCCGAGCAGCAGGTCGCGCACCGCGCCGCCCACCACATAGGCCTCGTAGCCCGCCTGCTGCAGCGTGGTGACGACGTTCTTCGCACGTTCGTCGACCAGGGCCGGGTCGATCTTGTGAACCTCCGCCGATACCTCCTGACGCTTGCCGAAGCGGCTCTTGCCCTGTGCGCCGCCGGGCGTTTTGCCGAGCAGCTTGTCGATGAATTTCTTGATCATTGTTGGTTGAGGCTCTTCTTATTCGTTTTCGAGCATGGATCGAATCAGGGGAATGGTGATCGCGCGCTGCGTCTGCAGCGCATAGCCGTCGAGCTGGTTCAGCAGCTCCATCAGGCTGCCGAGGTCGCGGCTGAAGCGGTGCAGCATGTAGTCGAGCACGTCGTCCGACAGCATCACGCCGCGCGTGTCGGCCGCCTGGCGCAGCACCGCGCGGCGTTCGCTTTCGCTCAGCACGTGCAGGTGGAACACATGGCCCCACCCGAGGCGCGTGCGCAGGTCCTCGCGCAGCGGCAGGTCGGCCGGCGGCAATGCGCCGGCTGCCACCACACCGCGCTGCAGGGTCTGCGCATTGACGAACCAGTTGAAGGCCGCGTGCTGCTGCACCGCGGTGTAGAGGTGCACGTCGTCAAGCAGCACCGCGCCCCAGCGCTCGTCGAACTCGGGCGGCTCGAGCAGGCCGGCATGCAGCCAGCCCACGCTCGCGCCCTGCTCGCGCAGTGCGACGCGCACCGATTCGAGCAGATGGCTCTTGCCACTGGCGCTTTCGCCCCACAGGTAGGTCGGCACCGGCGAGTGCGGCACGGGGCCGCCGGCGCCGCCCGCCCATACTTGAAGGTGGCGCAGCGCCGCCTCGTTGGGGCCGGCAAAAAAGGCGTCGAAGCTGGGGCCCGTCGCAATGCCGATATCGAGCGCGAGCTGTTTCATCCCGGGAAGGTTCATGGAGGGGGCCGCTGGGACCCTTAAAATCAACAGGAATTCTATCGGCCCGGCCGCTTCGGTTGCCGGCGCCTCCACCGCCCGCCTGCTTTTCGGCCCATCGTTTCGCCTTTTCCGACACCGTCCGACCATGACTTCCCCCACGCCCACCCCGCTCAGCTACAAGGACGCAGGCGTCGACATCGATGCCGGCGACGCCCTGATCGACCGGATCAAGCCGCTCGCAAAAAAGACCCTGCGCGAAGGCGTGCTGGCCGGCATCGGCGGCTTCGGCGCGCTGTTCGAGGTGCCCAAGCGCTACAAGGAGCCGGTACTGGTGAGCGGCACCGACGGCGTGGGCACCAAGCTCAAGCTGGCGTTCGAATGGAACATGCACGACACGGTCGGCATCGACCTGGTGGCCATGAGCGTGAACGACGTGCTGGTGCAAGGTGCCGAGCCGCTGTTCTTCCTCGACTACTTCGCCTGCGGCAAGCTCGACGTGGACACGGCCGCGGCCGTGATCGGCGGCATCGCCCGCGGCTGCGAGCTCTCGGGCTGCGCACTGATCGGCGGCGAAACGGCCGAGATGCCCGGCATGTACCCGGCCGGCGAATACGACCTGGCCGGCTTCGCCGTTGGCGCGGTCGAGAAATCGAAGATCCTCACGGGCCTCAACGTGAAGCCCGGCGACGTGGTGCTCGGCCTCGCCTCGGCCGGCGTGCATTCCAACGGTTTCAGCCTGGTGCGCAAGGTGATCGAGCGCGCGGGCGCCGAACTGCCCGCCACGCTCGACGGCATGCCCTTCCGCGAAGCGGTCATGGCGCCCACGCACCTTTACGTGAAGCCCGTGCTCGAGGCCCTGATGAAGCATCCGATCAAGGCGCTGGCCCACATCACGGGCGGCGGCCTGCTCGAGAACATCCCGCGCGTGCTGCCCGAAGGCATGGCCGCGCACCTGAAGAAGGGCAGCTGGCCCCAGACCGAACTCTTCGCCTGGCTGCAGAAGGTGGCCGGCATCGACGACATCGAAATGAACCGCACCTTCAACAACGGCATCGGCATGGTGGTGGTGATCGACGCGGCCGAGGCCGCGGCCTGCGCCGACACGCTGCGCGCGGCCGGCGAAACGGTGCACGAGATCGGCACCATCGCCGAACGCGGCGAAGGCGCGGCCGTGGTGGTGGCCTGAGGCCCGCGGCTTCCGGTACGACGCGCAGCCCTCGCCACGGATGACCAAGCCGCTGCCCGCCACACCCCTCGCCACCCCGCCTGCGCGCACCGCGTCGCGCCAGGTGGTGGTCGCGAGCTATCTGCTGATGCTCGCGGGCCTGCTGCTCGTGATGTGGCAGCACCTGCTGCCGGGCCTGCTGTGCGTCTGCATCGGGTTTCTCGCCACGCGCTGGTTCACCCGGCTCATCGCGCCCCAGTTGGCCCGCCTCGGCGTGCTTCGCGGCCGCGGCGAAGGGCTGGCGCGTGTTCTCTCGGTCATCCTGGTGCTGCTGGCGCCGGTAGGGCTGCTCTCGCTGGGCTTTTCCGAGGCGCGCGAATATGTCATCGATGCGCCCGACCAGTACCGCGAACTTGTCGACTACACCGCGCGCACCGTGCTCGAGCTGCGCCAGAAGCTGCCGCCCGAGATCGCCGTCTACCTGCCCGAGGGCGCGGCCGAGATCCAGCGCATGGCGGCCAACTACATGCGCACGCAGGCCGGCGCGCTTGCACTCACGGGCCGCGCCTGGCTCGGCGCCCTGCTCTTCGCCTATGTTGGCCTGGTCATCGGCGCGCTCGCAGCGGTGGCGGTGCAGAACCGGGAGCGGCCGCCGCTCGCGGCCGAACTGCACCGGCGCATCAGCATGTTTGGCGAGGCCTTCGGCCAGATCGTCGCGGCCCAGTTCTGGATCGCGGCGTTCAACACGCTGCTGACCGCGATCTTCCTGCTGTTCCTGATGCCGCTCTGGGGCCCGCTGCTGCCCTACACGCCGGCGCTGATCACGCTCACCTTCGTGGCCGGGCTGGTGCCAATCGTCGGCAACCTGGTGTGCAACACGGTCATCACGCTGGTGGCGCTGTCGGTATCGCCGATCACCGCGCTTGCCTGCCTGATCTTCCTGATCGTCATCCACAAGGCCGAGTACGTGATCAATGCCAAGGTGGTCGGACGCCGCACGCAGATGAGCGTGTGGGAGCTGCTCGCGGTGATGTTCGTGGCCGAGGCGGTGTTCGGGCCGGCCGGACTGGTGGCGGCGCCGCTGTTCTACGCCTACCTCAAGAAAGAGCTGCAGGCGGCGGGGCTGGTCTAGGGCGTGCGCTCTTCCGGCTCTTGATGTCCTGATCTGATCGATTCCGGTCCGCTTCGGCACGGACCCTGCGCTGGCGGCGCCCAAGAATAGACGGCATCATTCACTCCGCCCGTGCGAGCACTCCACCCATGAGATCCTGTCTGATTGTGATCGACGCCCAGGAATCGTTTCGGCACCGGCCGTACTGGTCCGCCGGCGGCCTGCCGTCGTACCTCACGGCGCAGAACGCGCTCATCGAGGGCTGCGCCGACGCGGGCGTGCCGATCGTTCGCGTGTTCCACATCGACGCGCCCGCAGTGCCCGACAACCCGTTCGCGCTTGAATCGGGTTTCGTGCGCCCGATCGAAGGCCTGGCGCCGTTCGAGGCGGCCGCCACCTTCACCAAGCACCGCCACAGCGCGCTGGTTGGAAGCGGGCTCGAGGTCTGGCTCACGCAGCACGGCATCGGCCGGCTGATCGTCAGCGGCATCCGCACCGAGCAATGCTGCGAGACCACCACGCGCCACGCCTCCGACCTGGGCTGGGAGGTCGATTTCGTTGCCGAGGCCACGCTGACCTTCGACATGGTGCAGCCCGATGGCCGGCCACTCGCCGCGGCCGACATCCGTGCTCGCACGGCCACGGTGCTTCACGAGCGCTTCGCGACGGTCTGCAGCGTGGCGCAGGCGCTCGAGCGCGCGGGCGCCGTAGAGGCCGCCGCGGCGCGGTAGACGGACGACCGATGGCTCCGCAGCACACAGCGCCGCCCATCCGCGTCGTGTTCGCGCTGCTTCCGGACAGCCTCGTGCTCGACTGGGCCGGGCCCGCCGAAGCGCTGCGCATCGCCAACCAGCGGCTGGGCGCCGCGGGACGGCCGGCACGCTTCGAGATCGAATTCGCGAGTCCGCGGCCTACCGCCATCGGCTCGGTCGGCATCGCGCTCGCCGATCTCGCACCGCTGCCAACAGCGTGGAACGGGCCAGCCTGGGTGGTGTTGGTCGGGCTGCCGGGCGATGCGATCCCGATCGACAGCGCCGAGGCGCAGGACCTGCTGCACTGGCTGCGCGGGCTGCGCTTCGAACGCGGCGGGCTAGAGCTGATCACGATCTGCGCCGGCGCGCTGCTGGCCGCGCATGCCGGCGCGCTCGCGGGCCGGCGCGTGACCACCCACCACCATCACCTCGACGAACTGCGCGCAGCCGAGCCGCGCTGCGAAGTGGTGGCCAACCGCGTGTTCGTGCTCGATCCACCGGTCTACAGCAGCGCGGGCGTGACCACCGGCATCGACCTGATGCTGCACCGCATCGGCGACGTCTGCGGCGAAGCGCTGGCTGCACAGGTGGCGCAGACGATGGTGGTGGCGCAACGGCGCGGTCCGCACGATCCCGAGCTGTCGCCGTTTCTGGCCTACCGCAACCACCTGCATGCCGCGCTGCACCGCGTGCAGGACGCGGTGAGCGAGCAGCCGCAGGCCGACTGGAGCGTGCCGCGCATGGCCGAAGTGGCGCACACCTCGGCGCGGCACCTGACGCGGCTGTTCGTCGAGCATGGGGGCGTCGCGCCACTGACCTACCTGCGGCGGCTGCGGCTCGCGGCGGCGCAGCTCGCGCTGGCCTCGGGGGCGAGCGTGACGCGGGCCGCGGAGATCTCGGGCTTCGGCTCCGACACCCAATTGCGGCGCGCCTGGCACCAGTTCGGCCTGCCGGGCTCGCCCTCGGCGCCGCGTCACTGAGGCAGGCACGCCCGCGCACGCGCCAACAGCAGTGCGCGTTCGCGCGTGTTGCGCGTGAGCGAGGCGGCGCGGTCGAACTCCCGGCGCGCTTCGTCGTGGCGGCCAAGCTTGAACAGCAGGTCGCCGCGCACCGTCGGCAGCAGGTGATACCCCTGCAGGGCCGTTTCTCCGACGAGCGCATCCACCACCTCGAGCGCTGCGGCCGGCCCGAAGGCCATCGACAGCGCCACCGCGCGGTTGAGCTCGACCACGGGCGACGGCGACAGTTGGGCCAGCGCGTCGTAGAGCGCGGCGATGCGCGGCCAGTCGGTATCGGCCGCGCTGCGGGCGCGCGCGTGGCAGGCGGCGATCGCGGCCTGCAGCGTATACGGGCCGAGAGCGCCGCCCAGCGCTTCGGCGCGCGCCAGCCCGGCCAGGCCGCGGCGAATCAGCATCTGGTCCCAGCGCGCGCGGTTCTGTTCGAGCAGCAGCACCGGCTCCCCCGAGGCGCCCACGCGCGCGGCCGTGCGCGAGGCCTGGATCTCCATCAGCGCGACCAGGCCGTGCACCTCGGCCTCCCCGGGCATCAGCCCAGCCACGATGCGGCCCAGGCGCATCGCCTCGTCGCAGAGCGCGGGCCGCATCCAGTCGTCGCCGGCCGTGGCCGAATAGCCTTCGTTGAAGACCAGGTAGAGCACTTCGAGCACAGAGGCGAGCCGTGCCGCGAGTTCGTGCCGGCGCGGCACCTCGAAAGGCACGCGCGCCTCGCGCAGCGTGCGCTTGGCGCGCACGATGCGCTGCGCGATGGTGGCTTCGGGCACGAGGAAGGCACGGGCGATCTCGTCGGTGGCGAGGCCGCCGACCAGGCGCAGCGTGAGCGCCACGCGCGCCTCGGTCGACAGCACCGGGTGGCAGGCGGTGAACACCAGCCGCAGCAGGTCGTCGCCGATGTCGTCGTCGATCGCCGCATCGCGCGCCTCGGCGAAGTCGGCCTGCGCGATCGCGTGTTGGGCGTCGAGCTCGCGACCGATCTCGGGCGCCTTGCGCTCGACCAGCTGGCCGTGGCGCAGTTGGTCCAGCGCCCGGTGCTTGGCGACGGCCGTGAGCCACGCCGCGGGGTTGTCGGGCACGCCGGCCGCGGGCCATTGCTCGAGTGCCGAAACCAGCGCGTCCTGGGCCAGTTCCTCGGCGCGGCCCACGTCGCGCACCATGCGCGCGACGGTGGCCACGATCTTCGGCGACTCGATGCGCCACACCGCCTCGATGCTGCGGTGGATGGCGGCCGTGGCGGAGGCGCTCACTGGGGCTTCTTCAGCGTCTGCATCGACGCGAAATCGTTCGTCCTGGCCTGCACGTCGGGCGGATAGTCGGCCACTTCCTGGATCTGGCGCACCTCGATGACCTCGTTCTCGGCGCCGGGGCAGCGCGTGGCCCATTCGATGGCGTCGGCGCGCGTGGGCACGTCGATGATCCAGAATCCGCCGAGCACTTCCTTGGCTTCTGCGAAAGGGCCGTCGACGACCTTGGGCTTGCGGCCCGGAAAGCTCACGCGCGCACCCATCGAAGGCGGGTGCAGGCCGTCGCAGCTGATCAGCACGCCGGCCTGCTGCATCGACTCGTTGTAGGCCATCATGGCCGACACCGCATCGATGTCGTCGGGCACGGTGCCGGGCGCGGCCGTCTCGTAGCCGCGGGGAATCATCAGCAGCATGAATCGCATGGCGGGTCTCCTTTATTGCGGGGCGGTCAGTGGGCGGCCTTGGTCTGGGCGCGCAGGCGGTCTTCCTGCGCGACCAGTTCGGGCGTCATCGCCTCGCCGAAATCGGCGGCTTCGAACACCTGGCGGATCTCGATCTCGCCCTCCTCGAAGGGGCTGCGCTTGATCCACTCGATCGCCTCTTCCTTCGACTTGACCTGCAGCAGCCAGAAGCCCGCGAGCAGCTCCTTCGTCTCGGTGAAGGGGCCGTCGATGACGGTGCGCTTCGTGCCTTCGCAGCGCACGCGCACACCCTTCGACGAGGGATGCAGCCCTTCGCCGGCAAGCAGCACGCCGGCGTTGACCAGCGCCTCGTTGAACTTGCCCATGGCGGTGAGCAACTCGGTGCTCGGCATCACGCCGGCTTCGGAATCCTTGCTGGCCTTGACCAGAACCATGAATCGCATGTCGTTTCTCCTGGAGGGTGGATGAAGAAAGAAACGGCGCGGAAAAAACACCTGCGCCTGTTCACACGTCGCGCAGCGTGCCGCCGGATCGACACGCGGGCGACTGACAATTTGTAAATTAGTGCTTCAACGTCGAACCGGCCGGGCGCAGTGCCACCCCCGCGCGCGCTCACAGATAGCCGCAGAAGCGCAGCACATGTCCGTCGGGTTCCCGCACCGCGAACTCGCGCAGGCCCCAGGGCTGCGACACCGGCGGCTCGACCACGGTGACGCCGCGCCGGAGGTAGGCGGCATGCAGGCCGTCGATGTCCTTGCCGACGTGGATCACGATCTCGCCGCGCCAGGGCGGCGCGTCGCGCGTGCTGCACTGCCACAGGCGCAGGTAGACCGGGTCGCCATGGCTGCCGTCACCCTTCTTGACCCTGGCATAGCTCGGCGGTTCGCCCGCGATGAAGTCGAGCTCGAAGCCCAGCACGTCGCAGAACCAGCGCGCCGCGCGCGTGACGTCGGACACCGGCAGCACCGGCTGCAAGCCGTGGAACTGATGCAGCGTCCCGAGGTCGGCCGCGGGCGCGACGCCGGGCCTCGCGGGGGTCATCGGTTCGACGCGCGGCGCAGCGCGGCCACGCGCTCGGCAATGTCGTCGACATCGAGCGCATCTTCGGCATGCGTGAGGTAGGTTTCGAGGTCGCGCACGGCCGCCGCGGTGTTGCCCTGCTCGGCATGGGCGATGCCGCGGTCGCGGTACTCGCCCCAGGCATTCGGCAGCAGCGCGATGAGGCGGTCCTGCACGGGAATGGCGCGCTGCCAGTCCTCTTGCGCGCGGTGTACTTCCTTGAGGTTGCGCAGCATGCGCGCAATGATCTCGCGCGAGCTCGCGGGCTGCAGGTAGAGGCCCAGAGGCACGTCGAAATCGCCCACAAGGCCGTTGCTGCGTTTGTAGGGCTCGAGCCGCTCGCTGAGTTCCTCGCGCGAGAGCGACTTGCCGCTGAAGGGATCGATCACCACCTGCCCCTTCGGCAGCGTCACCTTGACCATGAAATGGCCCGGAAACCCGACGCCGCGTGCCTGCAGTCCGAGCCCCTGCGCCAGCTCCATCCAGAGCACCGCGAGCGAAATGGGGATGCCGCGGCGCGTGCGCAGCACGGCATTGAGGTAGCTGTTGTCGGGGTCGTAGTAGTCGTTGACGTTGCCGCCGAAGCTCAGGTCGCTGAAGAAGAACTGGTTGAGTGCGCGCAGCCGTGCCAGCGGCGCGGCGTCGCCCGGCAGCCGGCGCTTCAGGCGCGCGAGCAATTGGTCGACGTCGCCAAGCACCTGCTGCACGTCGAGGTCAGGGTATTCGTCCTGCGCCAGGCTGGCGGCAGCCTCGAGCAGCGGGAAATGGTCGTCGCTCTGCACCAGCGACTCGAAATACGCGAGGGCGGTGGGAACCTGAAAGCTGAACGTCATGTGTCTTTGTAGAGGAGCGCCAGGGGTGCGTCAAGGCGGTGTTTTCAGCTTGCGCCAGTCGCGGTGGCCGCGGTCCTTCAGCGCCGCAAGAAGCTGCGCAGCCGCACGCCCACGGCCGCGAGCACGCCGAAATACAACAGCCCCGCGCCCGCGATCAGCGCCGCCAGCCAGCCGATGCGCAACAGCCGCTGCTCGCGCAAGGCGATCCAGTCGACATGCTGTGCGCCCCAGGCCAGCACGGCGGCCAGTACCAGCGTGCCGGCGGCCACCTGCAGCACGAACCGGCCCCAGCCGGGCGCCGGCTGGTAGTTGCCGCGGCGCACCAGCCCGACCAGCAGCCAGACCGCATTGACCAGCGCGCCGATCGCGATGGTCAGCGTCAGCGCCGCATGCTGGAGCACCGGCACCAGCACGAGGTTGAGAAGTTGGATCAGCACCAGCACCGACACCGCGATGATCACCGGCGTGCGCATGTCGTGCTTGGCGTAGTAGCCCGGCGCCAGCACCTTGATCGCCACGATGCCGACGAGCCCCACGCCGTAGCCCATCAGCGCCATCGTGGTGCGCCGGACGTCCTCGCCGCTGTAGGCGCCGTTGTGGAACAGCACCGCCACCAGCGGCTGCGAAAAGAGCAGCAGCGCCACCGCGCAGGGCGCCGAAAGCAGCACCACGAGCCGCAGGCCCCAATCGAGCAGGGCCGAATAGCGCGCGTCGTCCTTGGCCGCGCGCGCGCCCGCCAGCTGCGGCATCAGCACCACGCCGAGCGCCACGCCGAGCATCGCGGTGGGAAATTCCATCAGGCGGTCGGCATTGGCGATCCAGGTCACGCTGCCGACCGCGAGGTGCGACGCGATCTGCGTATTGATGAGCAGCGAGATCTGCGCCACGCTGACGCCCACCAGCGCCGGCGCCATGAGCTTGGCCACCTTGCGCGTGGTGGGGTCGCGCCAGGCCGCGCGCAGCGCGCCCAGGCTCGCGCCGATGCGCGGCGCGAGCCCGAGCTTGCGCAGTGCCGGCACCTGCAGCGCCAGCTGCAGCACGCCGCCGACCAGCACGCCGGCGCACTGCGCATAGATCGGCTCGATGCCCCAGCGACGGAACAGCGGCGCGCCGACCACGATCGCAAGGATCAGCGACAGATTGAGCAGCACCGGCGACGCGGCCGGCACCGCGAACCTGCGCCAGGTATTGAGCACCCCGCCGGCCAGCGCCACGAGCGACATGAAGCCGATGTAGGGGAACATCCAGCGCGTCATCACCACGGCCGCGTCGAAGCCCGGCAGGCCGCTGGCCATGGCCCACACCAACCACGGTGCGCCGACCACGCCCGCCACGCACACCACCACCAGCGCCCAGGTCAGGAGCGTCGCGACATGGTCGATCAGCGCTTTGGCGCCCTCCTCGCCGGCCTCGGTCTTGTGCGCGGCCAGCACGGGCACAAAGGCCTGGCTGAAGGCGCCCTCGCCGAACACCCGCCGGAACAGGTTGGGAATGCGGAATGCGACATTGAAAGCGTCGGTCAGCGCGCTGACGCCGAAGACCGAGGCAAAAAGCACGTCGCGCACGAGGCCCGTGATCCGCGAGGCGAGCGTCAGCAGGGATACGGTGGAGGCGGATTTGAGCAGGGACACGGGGCGAGTGTAGGGCCCGGAAAGCCCCGATTCGGCCGAAAACGCAACCCGGCCTATAATGGAGGGCTTTGCTGCATCATCCTCAGACACCTAAGGAACCAAAACCATGGCATCCGCCAAGCCCAAGAAAAAGAACCCGCGCCTCGCGTCGGGCCGTAAGCGCGTCCGTCAGGACACCAAGCTCAACGCTGCGAACACCTCGCTGCGCTCCAAATACCGCACCGCCGTGAAGAATGTCGAGAAGGCCGTGCTGGCCGGCGACAAGACCAAGGCGAGCGAACTCTTCGCGAAGGCCCAGAGCATCGTCGACGCCATCGCCGACAAGGGCATCTTCCACAAGAACAAGGCTGCCCGCGACAAGAGCCGCCTGTCGGCGAAGGTCAAGGCCCTCGCCCTCGCGCCTGAAAAGGCCGCCGCCTGACACCTGTCAGGCAAGCCCGGACTGAAATGTTTCAGTCCGCCGTTTGATCGGGGTGCGCTGCAGCAAAGTGTAAAAAACCGCCTTCGGGCGGTTTTTTCATGGGGCGATCGATTCGCGGGGGCGGCGGCTCAGGCCTTGGGCGGCACTTCGGGTACGTCGGGCACCAGACAGGCCTCGGCCACCTGCAGGTCGTTGTCGCGCGCGAAGTTCACGCAGAAGTCCCATGCCATGGGCTCCGCGTCGCGCAGCGCCCTGTTCACCACCACGCATTTGACCCCGTTGATCGTGGTGGGAATACACCAGGGCGAATAGCTCAGATGGCTCCCCGGGTAGGCCCCTCCGGGGCGGAAGGAGCACATCACACCGGCCAGCCGCTCGGCCCAGTCGCTGGGGCGAAAAGTCCGGCCATCGCGCGTGATGCCCTGGATGAAGATTTCTTTGGCAGTGGGGGAAATCATCGTTGAAAGAGGCGACCGAAGCAGGTGCTGCGGTGCAGCATGCAATTGTATCCGCGCCCTTTTGGCGGCCATGGCCGGGGGCATTGCTGTGATGCGGAATCGTCAACGAAGCCGTCGTACCACCCGCCTAGAATTCCCCTTCCCTTTCTGGAGAACCGAATGAGCGCCACCGCCGAGCCCACCTCGCCCCACGTCATGAACACCTACGGTCGACTGCCGATCGCGCTGTCGCACGGCCAGGGCTGCCGAGTCTGGGACACCGCGGGCAAGGCCTACCTCGACGGTCTCGGCGGCATCGCCGTCAACACGCTGGGCCACAACCACCCCGAGCTGGTGCCCGCGCTGCAGGACCAGATCGCCAAGCTGATCCACAGCTCCAACTACTACCACGTGCCCGGCCAGGAGCAGCTCGCGGCCAAGCTGGTCGAACTCTCGGGCCTGACCAACGCCTTTTTCTGCTGCACCGGCCTCGAGGCCAACGAGGCCGCGCTGAAGCTCGCGCGCAAGTTCGGCCACGACAAGGGCATCGAGCGCCCCGAGATCGTGGTCTACGAGGCCGCCTTCCACGGCCGCAGCATCGCCACGCTGTCTGCCACCGGCAATCCGAAGGTGCAGGCCGGCTTCGGCCCGCTGGTCGAGGGCTTCATCCGCGTGCCGCTCAACGACATCGATGCCCTCAAGAAGGCCACCGAAGGCAACCCGAACGTGGTGGCGGTGTTCTTCGAGACCATCCAGGGCGAAGGCGGCATCAATCCGATGCGCCTCGACTACCTCAAGCAGGTGCGCGCGCTCTGCGACGAGCGCGACTGGCTCATGATGATCGACGAGGTGCAGTGCGGCATGGGCCGCACCGGCAAGTGGTTCGCCCACCAGTGGGCCGATATCAAGCCCGACGTGATGCCGCTCGCCAAGGGGCTGGGCTCGGGTGTGCCGATCGGCGCCGTCGTGGCCGGCCCCAAGGCCGCCAACATCTTTGCGCCCGGCAACCATGGCACCACCTTCGGCGGCAATCCGCTCGCGATGCGTGCGGGCGTCGAAACCATCCGCATCATGGAAGAGCACAAGCTGCTCGACAATGCCGCCACGGTGGGCGCGCACCTGAAGGCCGCGCTCGAGCGCGAGCTCGGCGGGCTGGCGGGCGTGAAGGACATCCGCGGCCAGGGCCTGATGCTCGGCATCGAGCTCGACCGGCCCTGCGGCGTGGTGCTGAACCGCGCTTGCGACGCCGGCCTGCTGTTGAGCGTGACCGCCGACCGCGTGATCCGCCTCGTGCCGCCGCTCATCCTGAGCATTGCCGAGGCCGACGAGATCGTGGCCATCCTCGCGCCCATCGTGAAGAACTTCCTTTCGGAACCTGCCGCGCAATGACGACCGCCGCCACCACGCCCAACGCCATCCGCCACTACCTGCAGTTCTCGGACCTCACGGCCGACGAATACACCTACCTGTTCGACCGCATGGCGGTCATCAAGCAGAAGTTCAAGACCTACGAGAAGCACCAGCCGCTGACCGACCGCACGCTGGCGATGATCTTCGAGAAGGCTTCCACACGCACCCGCGTGAGCTTCGAGGCCGGCATGTACCAGCTCGGCGGCAGCGTGGTGCACCTGACCACCGGCGACAGCCAGCTCGGCCGCGCCGAACCGATCGAAGACAGCGCCAAGGTCATCAGCCGCATGGTCGACCTGGTGATGATCCGCACCTACGAGCAGGCCAAGATCGACACCTTCGCCGCGCATTCGCGCGTGCCCGTGATCAACGGCCTGACCAACGAGTTTCACCCCTGCCAGATCCTTGCGGACATCTTCACCTACATCGAGCACCGTGGATCGATCCAGGGCAAGACCGTGGCCTGGGTCGGCGACGGCAACAACATGGCCAACACCTGGCTGCAGGCAGCCGAGATCCTCGGCTTCTCGGTGCACGTGAGCACGCCCAGCGGCTACGAGGTCGACCAGTCTATCGCCGGCATCCGCTCGGGCGACAGCTACAAGGTCTTCAAGGACCCGATGGAAGCCTGCCGCGGCGCCGACCTCGTGACCACCGACGTCTGGACCAGCATGGGTTATGAAGCCGAGAACGAGGCCCGCCGCAAGGCCTTTGCCGACTGGTGCGTCGACGAGGACATGATGCGCGCCGCCCAGCCCGACGCCCTCTTCATGCACTGCCTGCCCGCGCACCGCGGCGAAGAGGTGCAGGCCGAAGTCATCGACGGGCCGCAGTCGGTGGTGTGGGACGAGGCCGAGAACCGGCTCCATGCGCAGAAGGCGCTGATGGAGTTTCTGCTGCTGGGGCGGCTGTAAGTCCTGGCGCTTCGGGCTTCAAAACGCCCACGCGCCCAACTGGTAATAGTCGAAGCCGCTGCTGCGCCCGCCAAGGCAGCCGGCGAGGAAATCTTCGGCGTGGCGGTACATGGCGAGGTTGTTGGGCCACTTCTGGTTGCCGTGGCCGTCACCCTGGAAGCTGACGAACTCGACCTTCTTGCCGGCCGCGCGCAACGCCGCCACCATGCGCTCCGATTGATCGAACTTCACGCGCGCATCGTTCACGCCATGCATGACGAGCAGCGGCGCGCGCACTTGGGCGACGTGATTGATCGGTGACTTGGCGTCCAACAGCTTGCGCTGCACAGGATCGGCCGGATCGCCCACATAGCGCTTCCACCAAGGCAGGTTGAGCGACCAGTAGGCGGGCGCGTTCTCGATCAGCCGCGAGAGGTCGGACATGCCCACCACGTCGACCGCGCAGGCAAAAGTCTCCGGCGTCATCGTGGCGCCCACGAGCGCCGAATAGCCGCCGTAGCTCGCGCCGTAGATCGCCACGCGCGCGGGATCGGCCACGCCCTCGGCCACGGCCCATCGCACGCCGTCGATGAGGTCGTCGTGCATCTTGCCCGCGAACTCGCCCACGGCCTTTTCCATGAACGCGCGGCCGTAGCCGGTGGAACCGCGGTAGTTGACCTGCAGCACCGCATAGCCGCGGTTGGCAAGAAACTGCTGGACGCTGTAGTTGCTCTGGTAGGTCCAGATATCGCGCGCCCAAGGCCCGCCGTGCACCAGCAGCACCATCGGCAGCGCGCGCGCCTGCGCGCCCGGCGGCAGCGTCAGGTAGCCATGGATCCGCAAGCCGTCACGCGCGGCGTAGTCGATCGGCCGCGTCGATGCCAGCGAGGCAGCGAGGCCGCTGGTGTTGCTTTCGCCGAGCAGCAGCGGCGCTGTGCCCGCATCGCGCTGCAGCAGGTAATGCTTCCAACCCTTGTCGGTTCCGACGCTGACCGTCATGGCGTGCTCGTCGTCGGCCATGCTGGTCACGTGCACCGCAGCCGGTGCGCCGCCCGCCAGCGGTTCGAGCCGCGCCGCCAGCGCGGTATCGAAGTACCTGACGCGCGGGTAGCCCGGCATCGCATAGGCCGCGAGCGGCGCATGGCTGCGGCGACTGATGAGCACCTGCTCGACGTCGACCTCGCGCTCGGCGTGCACCACTTCCTCGGCGCCCGATTCGAGGTCGAGGCGCACCAAAGCGTCCTTGTCACGGCCGCGGCCCGAGACCGCCCAGGCGATGTTCGTACCCGGCACGAAGTCGGCGATCCACCAGTTCTCGCCCTTCTGCCAGCGCAACGTGGTGCGCCATCCATCGCCATCGGGCAGCTGCAGGTAGTGCGCGTCCCCGTCCAGCACCGAACGCGCGCGCAGGCGCCCCGCGCGGTCCACCACCCAAGAGGTGACGTTGCCCGGGTTCTGTGCCAGCAAGGTCCGCGCGCCGGTGACGGGATCGATGCGGTAGAGGTCGAAGACCTTCTTGTCGCGAAGGTTGGAGATCACAAGGAGTTCGGCACTGCCGTCGACGCGTCGCACGATGCGCGAGCGGGTGCCCTTGAAGGGCGTCAGGTCGACGGGCTCAGAATCGGCGCGCATCAGGTCAACGGCCAGCACATGGGTGTCCTCGTCGCCTGTGCGATCGACCGTGAGGAAGAGAAAGCGACTGTCGCCCGACCAGACGATGCCTCGCGCGCGCACCGGGATCGCCCGCGTGTCGCCGCTGGCCAGCTTCTTCACCCAGACGGCCGGCTGCAACCCGCTGACGCCCTTCCATGCAAGAGACGCGCCGTCGGGCGACACGCGGTAGAGGCTCGTGCCCTCGGTGTTCGCGACGAACTCACGCACGGGTATCAGCGGCGGCAGCGGCGCATCCTGCAGCGCCGGGTGCGTCGGCGCGATGGCGCAGCCGCCGAGCAGCACCGTCAGAAAAAGCGCGATCCACATTCTTGGCAGCGTCACGGGAATGCCTCCTTGTTGCAGGCCGGATTCTGAGCCGCCCGACCTTTGGCGATCCCAAAGGTGCGGGCGCCACAATGCGGCCATGCACCTCCTGCTCATCGAAGACGATCTCGACCTGGGGCGTGCGCTGCAGGCCACGCTCAAGGTCGAGCACTTCACGAGCGAGTGGGTGCGCCGCGCCGCCGATGCACCGCCGGCCGTCGATGCCGCGCGCGTCGACTGCGTGCTGCTCGACCTGAACCTGCCCGATGCCAGCGGCTTCGACCTGCTGCGGCGCTGGCGGCGCAGCGACGTTCGCGTGCCGGTGATCGTGATCACCGCGCGCTCGGCCATCGACGACCGGCTGGCCGGCTTCGAAGGCGGTGCCGACGATTTCGTCATCAAGCCTTTCGACACCGCCGAATTGGTGGCGCGCATCCGCGCGGTGGTCCGGCGCAGCGCGCGGCAGGCGAGCGAAGACTGGACCGTGGGCGCCCTCGAAATCGAACCGGGCCGGCGCCAGGCCAGGCTGCACGGCACACCGCTGGCGCTCTCGCCGCGCGAATTCCAGCTGCTGCTCGAACTGGCGCGCGAACCGGGCGTCGTGGTGCCCAAGGACCGGCTGGCACAGCGCCTGGAGCCCTTGGGCGATCCGGTCGACTTTGCCGCGATCGAGGTGCATGTTTCGAACCTGCGCAAGAAGATCGGCACCGAACGCGTGCGCACGGTGCGCGGCGTGGGCTATCTGCTCGAGCCATGAGCGTTGCGCTTCGCAATTTGTGGCAGCGCGTGCGCGAGCCCTCGCTGGTGCGGCGCGGCACCGCGGCGACGCTGCTGGTCCTGCTGCTGATCTGGGCCGTGCTGCTGGGCTACATGTACCTCGAGAACCGCAGGTACCTCGCCCAGGCGCCGGGGCTGCAGCAGTTCGGCGACGCGCTGCTCGTCGCGCTCGACGAAACCCCGGACCCGGCCCAGGCGCGCGTGGTGATGGCCGCCACCGAACGCTGGACTGCCATCCGCCGCACCCAGGACAGGCGCCTCGGCGGCATCGTGCTCTACGAACTGCGCGACCGCGGCGGCGCTCGTGTGTACGCGTCCGACGCATGGCCATGGGCAGCCGCCACGCCGCCGGACGGCCGCTGGACCGAGCGCTACTGGCGCTACCACGGCACGAGTGCGCAGTGGCATCTGCAGATCCTCAACCCGCGCCGCACCCGCGGCGCATGGCTCGGCTACAACGCCCGCACCATCGTTCCCTACCTGTTGGTGGCATTTCCCTTCGTGCTGCTGGCGGTGTGGCTCACGGTGCGCGCCAGCCTGCGGCCACTGCAGCAGCTGGCGCAGCGGATCGAAGCGCGTCCGGCCGACGACCTGAGTCCGGTCGGCGTGCCGGCCCACTACCGCGAACTCAGGCCGCTGGTGCAGGCGCTCGACACGCTGGTGTCGCGCCTGCGCGGCACGGTGGAGCGCGAGCGTGCATTCGTGCAGGACGCGGCCCACGAGATCCGCACGCCGCTGGCCGTCATCAGCGCGCAGGCCCATGTGCTGGCGCATGCGCGCGAGCCGGCAGAGCGCGCCACGGCCGAGGCGCAATTGAGCCAGGCCATCGCACGCGCCTCGCACCTGGCACGGCAACTGCTGGCACTCGCCGCGCTCGACCGCGCCGGTGCGCCGAGCGCCAGCCGCATCGACCTGGCGCACTGGCTGCGCACGCTGCTCGGGCCCGCCGCCCAGGCCGCGCTGCGCGAAGGCCGCGAACTCTCGCTGGACGCGCCCGACACGCTGCCCTGGAGGGTCGAGCTCGGCACGCTGGAGTCGATCGTGCAAAACCTGGTCGACAACGCGCTGCGCCACGGCGTGCCCGGCAGCATGGTGGCCGTTACCCTCTGCGATACCGGCGGCGAGCTGCAGCTCGACGTGCGCGACGATGGCCCCGGCATCGCAGCGGCCGAGCGCGACAGGGTCTTCGAGCGCTTCCACCGCGGCACCGAGCCGCGCGCGAACGGCGCCGGCCTCGGGCTCGCCATCGTCCGCCAGGCTGCCGCGCGCCTGGGCGGCAGCATCGAGATCGTGGAGGGGCTGCGGGGCCGCGGCGTTGGCTTTCGCGTGCGCCTGCCGCGGCCGGGCGGATAGCATCGCCGCCATGAGCAGCCGCTATTCTTCCTGCCAGCAATGCGGCGCCTGCTGCGCCGCCTACCGCGTCGACTTCAGCGTGCACGAACTCGACACGCACGGCGGCGCGGTGCCGGCCGGACTCGCGGTGGACGTCAACGAGGCGATCGCCCGCATGCGCGGCACCGACCACGCTCGGCCGCGCTGCGCGGCGCTCACCGGCCGGATCGGCGAGGCGGTGGGCTGCGGCATCTACGAATGGCGTCCCAACCCCTGCCACGAGCTCGAGGCCGGCAGCGACGCCTGCGAACGTGCCCGCGCGCGCCACGGGTTGCCGGCGCTCGCGGCGTCCTGAAACCCGCGCCCATCAACTCCTCACCGCAGTTGTTGGAAATAACCGACACCACGACCGCGCGCGCGGCGCTACCTTCGCGCCATGCGCTCTCTGCAACCCCAACCCCGCGTCTGGGACATCTCGCCGCCGGTCCATGAAGGCACGCCGGTGTTCCCCGGCGACACGCCCTACCGGCAACGCTGGGCGGCCACCATCTCGCCGGGCTGCCCCGTCAACGTAAGCGAGATCACGCTCTCGCCGCACACCGGCGCGCATGCCGACGCACCGCTTCACTACGACGCCGAAGGCCTGCCCATCGGCCTGGTCGATCTCGCGCCCTTTCTCGGGCCCTGCCGCGTCATCCATGCCATTGCCAAGGGACCCTTGGTCGAATGGGCGCACATCGCGCACGCTGTCGACAGCCAGTTGCCGCCGCGCGTGCTGGTGCGCACCTATGCGGCCATGCCGGTGGACCGCTGGGACCCGCAGCTCGCGGCCTATGCGCCCGACACGGTCGAGCGCCTCGCGGCCATGGGCGTGAAGCTCATCGGCATCGACACGGCGAGCATCGACCCGGCCGACAGCAAGACGCTCGACAGCCACCAGCGCATCCGCCGGCTCGACATGCGCGTGCTCGAGAACCTCGTGCTCGACGCGGTGCCCGAAGGCGACTACGAACTCATCGCGCTGCCGCTGAAGCTGGCGAGTGCCGATGCATCTCCCGTTCGCGCGGTGCTGCGCGACCTTCCCCGCTGACATCCCTTCCCTCCATGACCACCCTCGAAGACTGCCGCGCGCTCGACGCGCAAGACCCGCTCGGCGCGTTGCGCGACCAATTCATCCTGCCCGAGGGCGTGATCTACCTCGACGGCAACTCGCTCGGCGTGCTGCCGAAGGCGGCTCCGTCACGCATTGCCGAAGTGGTGGCCGCCGAATGGGGCCAGGGCTTGATCCGCTCCTGGAACACGGCCAGCTGGTTCGACCTGCCGCAGCGCCTGGGCGACAAGGTGGCGCGGCTGATCGGTGCCGCACCCGGCGAGGTGGTGTGCACCGACAGCACCTCGGTCAATCTCTACAAGGTGCTGTTCGCCGCGCTCGCGCAGCAGAAGCAGCATGCCGGCCGCAGGCTCGTGGTCAGCGAGCGCAGCAACTTCCCGACCGACCTCTACATCGCCGAATCGCTGTGCCGCGAACGCGGCTTCACGCTCAAGCTCGTCGACGAGGGCGAGCTGCCCGCCGTGCTGACCGACGAAGTGGCCGTGCTGATGCTCACGCACGTCAACTACCGCACCGGTGCGATGCACGACATGAAGGCCGTCACCGCGGCCGCGCATGCGGTCGGCGCGCTGACCGTCTGGGACCTGGCCCACAGCGCGGGTGCGGTGCCGGTCGCGCTCAACGACAGTCAGGCCGACTACGCGATCGGCTGCGGCTACAAGTACCTGAACGGCGGCCCCGGTGCGCCGGCGTTCGTGTGGGTGCACACCCGGCACGCGGGCCAGTTCGAACAGCCGCTCGCGGGCTGGTGGGGCCATGCGGCGCCGTTCGAGTTCACGCCGCACTATCGGCCAGCGCCCGGCGTGGGCCGCTACCTCTGCGGCACGCAGCCGATCATTGCGCTCGCGGGGCTCGAATGCGGCATCGACACCGTGCTCGCGGCCGAAACCTTCGACAACGGCCGGGGCGGCATGGCGGCCCTGCGCGCCAAGTCGCTCGCACTGACCGACCTGTTCATCGCGCTGGTCGAGGCGCGCTGCGCGGGCCACGGGCTCTCGCTCGTCACACCGCGCGATCCGGCACGCCGCGGCTCGCAGGTCTGCCTGAGCCGCACGGACCCGCAAGACCCGCAGGGCGGCTCGGGTGCCTACGCGATCGTGCAGGCGCTGATCGCCCGCGGCGTGATCGGCGACTACCGCGCCGGCGACGCGCAGATGCCCGACATCCTGCGCTTCGGCTTCACGCCGCTCTACCTCGGCTTCGAGGATGTGTGGAATGCGGTGGAGCACCTGGTGCAGGTGCTCGAGACGGGCGAATGGCGGCGCGCCGAGTTCAACCAGAAGAATGCAGTGACATGAGCACCGGGAAGCCTTCGCCGAACCACCCCGAGCACATCGTGCGGGAAGAAGGCGCACAGCTCGACTTCAGCAAGTCGATGAGCTACGGCGACTACCTGCACCTCGACGAGATCCTCAACGCGCAGCATCCGCTGTCGCCCGCGCACGACGAGCTGCTGTTCATCGTGCAGCACCAGACCAGCGAGCTCTGGATGAAGCTCATGCTGCACGAACTGCGCGCGGCCACGGCCTGCATCGCCAGCGAGAAGCTGTCGGACGCCTTCAAGATGCTCGCGCGCGTGAGCCGGATCATGGAACAGCTCGTGAGCGCATGGACCGTGCTCTCGACCATGACGCCGCCCGAGTACACGGCCATGCGCCCCTACCTCGCGAACTCGAGCGGCTTCCAGAGCGCGCAGTACCGCTGCATCGAATTTGCGCTGGGCAACAAAAACGCGGCGATGCTCAAACCCCATGCGCACCGCCCTGATCTGCTGGCACAGGTCGAGGCCGCCTACCGCTCGCCCTCGCTCTACGACGAGTCGCTGCGCCTGCTGGCGCGCCACGGACTGCCAGTGCCCGCCGACAAGCTCGAGCGCGACTGGACGCAGCCGTACGATGCGAGCGACGGCGTCGAGGCCGCATGGCTCACGGTGTACCGCGATCCGCATGCGCATTGGGATCTCTACCAGCTCGGCGAGAAGCTCACCGACCTTGAAGATGCCTTCCGGCTCTGGCGCTTCCGCCACGTGACCACGGTCGAGCGCGTGATCGGCTTCAAGCGCGGCACCGGCGGCACGGGTGGCGTGAGCTACCTGCGCAAGATGCTGGACGTGGTTCTGTTCCCTGAAATCTGGAAGATCCGAACGGATCTCTAGGACGCGCCCCGACACGCTACATTGGCAGACACCTCACGGAGACCTGCCATGCACAAAGACGACGTCCAGTTTTCTCCCGACGAACTCGCCACGCTGCGCACACATGGCGTGGTGCTGTTCGCGGACCGCGTGATCTTCGAAGCCCGGCCGCCGATGCCCGAGGCGCGCATCGCCGAGGTCGAGGCCCTGTGCGCCGGGCCGGTTCCCGATGCGCTCGCCGCGCTCTGGCGCGAAACCGCGGGCGGCCGCCTCGACTACGACCTCTCGCTGCCGATGAAAGGCAACATCGAGGCCGTGAGCTGGTCGGAGCTGTTCTGGGACGGCAGCGACGGCTACCACGACCTGCAGGGCTGGATCGCGCACGAGCAGGAGATCGCCCAGGAAGCCGCCGACGACGAGGGCCGCACCTGGAGCGGCAAGCTCACGCACCTGCCGCTCGGCGGCTTCGAGTACCTCGACCGCGTGTATGCGGTGGTGGAACCCGGCGGCGAGCACGGCAGCATCGTCGCGTGGAAGCACGGCCTGCCGCCCGCCTGGACGCATGCGCTGCACGAGGACGGCGTCAGCACCATTGCGCCCGACCTGCGCGGCGCCTTCGCGGCGCTGCACCTCGACGAGGATCCGCTCGCACCCGCGGGCGACTACTTCTCGGGCCAGGCGCTACTCGAATACCTCGACGACCGGCACGAGGAACACGGCCTCGCGATCGACCTCGTCGACAAGCTCGTGGCCTTCTACCGCCGCGCGATGCGCGACTGGCGCACGCCGCTCGCCGACGGCACGCTGCGCCTCCAGCCGGCGACCGCACGCGCGGCATTGCGCCACGCCATCGGCACAGACGACGCCTCGCTGGTGGCCGAGCTCGCGGCCGCGGGCGTGAGCTTCCAGGGCCCACAGCAGGGCAGCGCACTGGCCACCGACGTGGCGATCGGCCACGGCGCGTTCGCAGCCGCCATGGCACTGGTGCGCGCCGGCGCACCGGTGGCGCGCGAGGCGCTGGCCAACATCGACGGCCAGATCTCGCCCGAACTCACGAGCGCCCTGCTCGCGAACGGTGCCGAGCCTAGCGTGGTCGCGATCGTGCAGTGCGCGGCCTGCGGCGCGCCCGCGAGCGCGCACCTGATCGCGGAGGCCTGCGCCAAGGCGGGCATCGACGTGCCGGCTGCGTTCGCCCTGGAACGCGACGCCATGCTGGGCGAACTCAAGGCCACGCTGCTCGAGGTGCGCGAGGACGCGCAGGGCCACTATCTCGGGCCCGAGGGCCTGGCCGAACGCATCGAACACCTGCAGGCATTCAGCCTCGATTGAGCGCGGCAGCCCGCCGGGATCAGCCCGCGTACAGCCAGGGCTGGTCGAGCAGCCGCGCGCCGAGCACCCGCATTGCCAGGTCGCGGCCGATGCGCGTGGCACCGGTCGCGTGGAAGACCTGGCCGTTGCGCCGCGCCCGCGCCTGCACCAGCGCATTGCGCTGCCACCGGGCCTCGGCATAGCGCGCGAAGGCGGACGGCACCTCGGCCGCGGAACCCTCGCCGAGCGCGTCGGCCAGCGCCACCGCATCCTCGATGGCCATGCCCGCGCCCTGCGCGAGGTACGGCACCATCGGATGCGCGGCGTCGCCGACCAGTGCCACGCGCTCGTGCGCCATCTCGGCGGCCGAGCGCAGGGGGGGCCGGTCACTCAGCGACCAGGCACGCCAGCCCGGCATCGCCTCGAGCAGGGCCTGCAGGCTGCGCCCGCTCGGCCCCGTGGCTTGCTGCAGCGCGGCCAGGCTGCTGGCCTGATCCCAGTCGTGCACGTTGCCGGTGGCTGCCGCTTCGGCGATCACCACCACGTTGAGCCAGTCGCCGCCGCGCACCGGATAGGCCACCGCATGCAGGCGGGGGCCGAGCCAGACGTCGATGCCGTCGCGGCGCAGCGCCTGCGGCAGGTCGGCCTGGGCGGCGAGCGCGCGCCAGGCCGTGTGGCCGGTGACACGCGGCGCCTCTGCGGCCGAGGGCGCGTCGAGTCGCTGCCGCGCGATGCTCCAGAGCCCGTCGGCGCCGACCAGCGCCTCGCCCTCCCAGGCCCTCGCACCGCTGCTCGAGATGCACACCAGGTCTTCGCCGGCCTCGACGTCGGCGATGCGCGCGTCGGTGACCAGCACGCCGCTGCCCGCGGCGCGCACCGCATCGAGCAGCAGCGCGTGCAGGTCGGCACGATGAACGCAGACGTAGGGTGCGCCATAGCGCCGGCGCATCGCCGGGCCCAGCGGCAGCCGCGCGAGTTCGGCGCCGCTGCCGGCGCTGCGCACCGCCAGCATGGTGGGGCGCGCAGCGATCGCGTCAAGGCCTTCGGCCAGGCCCAGGCCTGCGAGGCGACGTGTGACGTTGGGACCGAGCTGGATGCCGGCGCCGATCTCGCCGAAGGCCGCCGCCTGCTCGAAGACATCGACCCGGTGCCGGCCACGCGACAGTGCCAGCGCGGCGGCAAGCCCCCCGATGCCGCCGCCGGCGACGAGGATGTGCGCGGGCATCCTCAGCGGCTGGGATGCGTGTCGCGAAGTTCCTGGCCGGTTCTTTCAGCCTCGGCGCCCGGACGCACCTTGGGGCCGCAGCTGCCGCAACTGTCGCAGGAGCCGCAGCCCGAGGTCTTGGCCAGCGAGGCGGCCAGCGCATCGGCGCGCTCGCGGTCGACCCAGCCGGCCCGGTGCGTGCCGGCGGCGAACTTCTGCGCGGCGCTGCGGCGCCAGCCGGCGGGCATCCAGCGCCAGACCGCGTAGAACGCGGCGGCCGCGACGATCAATCCGACGATCAGTTGCTGTGTCATGTCCGTCCCTTGTTGCGAAGCCTGCTTTTTACCCCGCCCCCAAAGCCAGCGCCACCCGGTAGGTGATGAAGCAGGCCACGTAGGCGAGCGCGAACAGGTAGCCCGCCATGATCCAGACGTATTTCCATGCGCCGGTTTCGCGCTTGACCGCCGCGAGCGTCGAGATGCATTGCGGCGCGAACACGAACCAGACCAGGAGCGACAGCGCCGTCGCGAGCGACCAGGTGCCCGCGATCAGCGGCTGGAGCTGGCCCGCGACGTCGTCGCCCGTGGCCGACAGCGCATACACCGTGCCGAGCGCGCCCACCGCCACTTCGCGCGCCGCCATGCCCGGCACCAGCGCGATGGAGATCTGCCAGTTGAAGCCGATCGGCGCAAAGATGTGCTCGAGCCCGCGGCCGATGATGCCGGCCAGGCTGTACTGGATCGCCGGCCCCGTGGCGCCCTCGGGCGGCGACGGGAAGGTCGACAGGAACCACAGCAGGATGGTGAGCGTGAGGATGATGGTGCCCACGCGGCGCAGGAAGATCCAGGCGCGCTCATACAAGCCCAGCGCCAGGTTGCGCAGGTTGGGCCAGCGGTACGCCGGCAGTTCCATCAGCAACGGCGAGTGCTGCTTGTTGTCGCGGAAGCGCTTCATGACCCAGGCCACCGCCATCGCCGAGACGATGCCGAACACGTAGAGCGCGAACAGCACCACGCCCTGCAGGTTGAACACCCCGGCCACCGAGCGCTCGGGGATGAACGCCGCGATCAGCAGCGCATACACCGGCAGGCGCGCCGAACAGGTCATGAGCGGCGCGATCATGATCGTCGTGATGCGGTCGCGCCAGTTGCTGATGGTGCGCGTCGCCATCACGCCAGGAATAGCGCAGGCAAAGCTCGACAGCAGCGGAATGAACGAGCGGCCCGACAGCCCCACCGAACCCATCATGCGGTCGAGCAGGAACGCGGCGCGCGGCAGGTAGCCCGAGTCCTCGAGCGCGAGGATGAAAAGGAACAGGATCAGGATCTGCGGCAGGAAGACGATCACGCCGCCCACGCCAGCAATCACGCCGTCGACCAGCAGGCTTTGCAGCATGCCTTCGGGCATGTAGGTCTTGAGCAGCCCGCCGGCGCCGTCGGTGGCAGCGAGGATCGCGTCCATCGGCACGCTGGCCCAGCTGAACACGGCCTGGAACATCAGGAACATCGTGACCGCGAGCACCAGCATGCCCCACACCGGGTGCATCACCACGCGGTCGATGCGATCGCTCGTCACGAGGCTGGTCGCGGGCTCGGTGACCGCGAGCCCGAGGATGCGGCGCACCTCGCGCTGCGTGGCCAGCACGTCGTCGAGCCCCGGTGCCTGCCAGGCCTTGGGCGAAGCGGCGGGCACCGGCGCATCGAGCGCCGCGAGCAGGTCGTGGGCGCCACCCGACTGCACGCCGACGGTCTCGACCACCGGCACGCCGAGCTCGCGCGCGAGCACGGCGGTGTCGATCGCGATGCCCTGCTTGCGCGCCATGTCGGTCATGTTGAGCGCCACCACCATCGGCAGGCCGAGGCGCTTGGCCTCGAGCACCAGCCGCAGGTTGAGCCGCAGGTTGGTGGCGTCGGTCACGCACACCAGCAGGTCGGGCAGCGCCTCGGTGCTCTTGCCGGTGACGACGTCGCGCGTCACGGCCTCGTCCGCGCTCAGCGCGTTGAGGCTGTAGGCGCCGGGCAGGTCGAGCACGAAGACGCGGCGCCCCGACGGGGTGCGCAGCAGCCCTTCCTTGCGCTCGACGGTCACGCCCGCGTAGTTGGCGACCTTCTGGCGGCTGCCGGTCAGCAGGTTGAAGAGCGCGGTCTTGCCGCAGTTCGGGTTGCCGAGCAGCGCGACGCGCCCCGGCTGGGCGGTGGCCGCGAGGCGGCCCGGTCCCTGGATCACGGCCTCACCCATGGCGGGCTCCTTCCGGCGTGTCGGGTGCCACCCGGATCAGCGCGGCCTCGTGGCGGCGCAGGGCAAAGGTGGTGTGGCCAAGCCGGACCGCGAGCGGCTCGCGCCCTGCCATGCCGGTCGCAACGATGCGCACGGCCTCGCCCGGCACGAAGCCGATCTCGGTCAGGCGCAGCACCAGCTCGCGATCGTCCGCGCCGTCGGGGCGCGCCACGTCGAGCACGGTGGCCCATTGGTTGTCGGGAAGCTGGTCGAGCCGCAGGCCGGTGGGCGCCAGGGCGGCGCCGGAGTCAGAGGTTTGCACGGTGAGAAAGCACGCCGGAAACCGGCCACGCCAAGGAGCAAAACCCAGATGCTATCAATTCTCAATTGCAGTCGCAGAGAAAGTCCTTTGGCTGGCGTGCGGAATAGCGCCGCACAGCCCGCGTTCAGACCGCCAGTTCGACGATGCGCGCGCTGACGGAAGCGCCCTCGATGGCGAGTTCCGCTACCGAAACCGGCAGTTTGAAGCGCCGCGGCCCGGCGCTGCCGGGATTGACGTAGAGGATGCCGTCGCGCGTTTCGACCCTGGGTTTGTGCGAATGGCCCGAAACGACCACGCGCACCCCCGCAAGGTGGAGCGCGATCTGCGACAGGTCGTGGATCACATGGATGCGCACCTGCTCCACGCAGAGTTCCGCGGTCTCGGGAATTCCGTCGGCCCAGGCCTCGCGGTCGTTGTTGCCGCGCACCACGGTGAGTGGCGCGATGGCCGCGAGCGCCTCGAGGATCGCCGCGCTGCCGATGTCGCCGCCGTGCACGATGCGGTCGCAGCCCTGCAGCGCCGCCACGGCCTGCGGCCGCAGCAGGCCGTGGGTGTCGGAGATCAGGCCGACGCGGACCAAGCTCAGGCGGCCAGCAGTTGCCGCAGCACGAACGGCAGGATGCCGCCATGCTTGTAGTAGTCGACCTCGATCGGCGTGTCGATGCGCAGGCGCACCGTCACTTCCTGGTGGCTGCCGTCGGCGCGGTGCACGACGAGCTTCACGTCCATCTGCGGCTTGAGTTCGCCGCCGATCACCACGTCGATCTTCTCGTCGCCGTTGAGCCCCAGCGTCTGCCAGGAATCGGCACCGCGGAACTGCAGCGGCAGCACGCCCATGCCGACGAGGTTGGCGCGGTGGATGCGCTCGAAGCTGCGCGCCACCACGGCCTTGATGCCGAGCAGCTGCGTGCCCTTGGCGGCCCAGTCGCGCGACGAGCCGGTGCCGTACTCCTCGCCGCCGAACACGACCGTCGGCACGCCCTGGGCCATGTACTTCATGGCCGCGTCGTAGATGAACATCTTCTCGCCGCCGGGCTGGAACAGCGTGAGGCCGCCCTCTTCCTGCGTGCCGTTGACGTCCGGCGGGATCATGAGGTTCTTGATGCGCACGTTGGCAAAGGTGCCGCGCATCATCACGTCGTGGTTGCCGCGGCGCGAGCCGTAGCTGTTGAAGTCGGCCTTGGCCACGCCGTTGGCCTTGAGCCAGATCCCTGCGGGCGAGCTTTCCTTGATGGCGCCGGCGGGAGAGATGTGGTCGGTGGTGATCGAGTCGCCGAAGAGCGCCATGATGCGCGCGCCCTTGAAGCCCGCGTCCGACGCGTGCGGCTCCATCTTGAAGCCTTCGAAGAAGGGCGGCTCGGCGATGTAGGTCGAAGCGGGCCAGTCATAGACCTGGCCCGTGGTGCCCTTGATGCTGCTCCAGAACTTGCCTGGGTCGGTCTTGACCTTGTCGTAGTTGGCGCGGAACGACTTGGCGTTCATCGCATGGCGCAGGTTCTCGTCGATCTCCTTCGGCGTCGGCCAGATGTCGCCGAGATAGACGTCCTTGCCATTGTTGCCTTTGCCCACGGGTTCGGTCATCAGGTCGACCATCACGTTGCCCGCGATCGCGAACGCCACGACGAGCGGCGGCGAGGCGAGGAAGTTGGCCTTGAGGTTCGGATGGATGCGCGCCTCGAAGTTGCGGTTGCCCGAGAGCACGGCCGCACCGATGAGGTCGTTCTTGACGATGACGTCGTTGATCTCGGGCGTGAGGTCGCCGGCGTTGCCAATGCAGGTGGTGCAGCCGTAGCCCGCGAGATAGAAGCCGAGCTTCTCGAGGTACGGCAGCAGGCCGGCCTTCTCGAGGTATTCGGTCACGATGCGCGAACCCGGGGCCAGCGAGGTCTTGACGTGCGGCTTGACCGTGAGGCCCGCCTCCACCGCCTTCTTGGCCAGCAGCCCGGCCGCGAGCATCACGCTCGGGTTCGACGTGTTGGTGCACGAGGTGATGGCCGCGATCAGCACGTCGCCGTTGCCGATGGCGACGTCGCCGGCCGGCAGCGGATGGCGCTGCTTGAGCCGCTCGGGCGGCTGGTTGAAGCCGTTGGCATTGTTGGGCTTGCTGAAGAGCTCGGAGAACTTGGTCGACAGCTGGCCGAGGTCGATGCGGTCCTGCGGGCGCTTCGGTCCAGCGAGGCTCGGCGACACGGTGCCCAGGTCGAGCTTGACGATCTTGGTGTAGTCGATGTCGCCCGGCGCCGGCATGCCGAACAGGCCCTGGGCCTTGTAGTAGGCCTCGAAGCGTTCGACTTCCTCCTGGGTGCGGCCGGTGCCCTTGAAATAGGCCACGGTCATCTCGTCGACCGGGAAGAAGCCCATGGTGGCGCCGTATTCGGGCGCCATGTTGCCGATGGTGGCGCGGTCGGGCACCGCGATCGAGGCGGCACCGGGGCCGAAGAATTCGACGAACTTGCCCACCACCTTCTCGGCCCGCAGGATCGCGGTGACGTACAGCACCAGGTCGGTGGCCGTGACGCCTTCGCGCAGCTTGCCCGTGAGCTCGAAGCCCACGACGTCGGGCGTGAGCATGTAGACCGGCTGGCCCAGCATCGCGGCTTCGGCCTCGATGCCGCCGACGCCCCAGCCGACCACGCCGACGCCGTTGATCATGGTGGTGTGGCTGTCGGTGCCCACGAGCGAATCGGGGTAGTACACCGGCACCTCGGCGGTGTCGCCGGGGCTCTTGTAGACGCCGCGCGCGAAGTACTCGAGGTTGACCTGGTGCACGATGCCGAAGCCGGGCGGCACGACGCCGAAGGTGTCGAAGGCCTGCATGCCCCACTTCATGAACTGGTAGCGCTCGTTGTTGCGCTGGAACTCGAGCTTCATGTTGAGGTCGAGCGCCTTCGGCGTGCCGTAGTGGTCGACCATCACCGAGTGGTCGACCACCAGGTCGACGGGCACCAGCGGCTCGATGGTCTTGGGCGACTTGCCAAGCTTGGCGGCCACGCTGCGCATGGCGGCCAGGTCGGCGAGCAGCGGCACGCCGGTGAAGTCCTGCAGCACCACGCGCGTGACGACGAAGGGAATCTCGTCGGTCCGGTCCGAGTTCGGCGTCCACCGGGCCAGTTCCTCGACGTGCTTGGGCGACACCTTCTTGCCGTCGCAGTTGCGCAGCACCGACTCGAGCACGATGCGGATGGAAACCGGCAGGCGCTCGATCGACGGATACTGCTTTGCCAGCTCCTTCAGTGACCAGTATTTGCCGGCCTTGCCCGAGGCGGTCTTGAAGGTCTTGAGGGTAGAGGCAAAGGCATGCGCCGGTGCTTTGGCCATTGAGGAAACTCCTGTTCGTTCGGTCTGTTCGTGGAAGCACCTCAAAGATAGCAGGGAACGATGACCATGGGTCGCACCCAGGGTCTTTTTCAGGCGATCGCCATGCCGGCGCCGGCGCGCGTGCGGCGCAGGCCGGTCCACTGCAGCTCGGCCAGCACCACCACGCACAGCGCCTGCGCCAGCACCCAGGCCATGCCGAGCGCGGTGACGGCGAACATGCCGCTCATCAGCAACGCCACGCAGCCTGCGGCCCAGCCGAAGTTGCCGGCCACCACCAGCCCGATCAGCGTGCGCGGCGGGCTCTTGCGGCTGGCCATCCAGGCCGCGGCCGCCGCGTAGCCGAGCAGGAACACGCCCGTGGCCATGAGCAGCGGCGCCGGCAGGCCGGTCAGCCGCGCAAGCGTGTCGGTCAGCGCGACCTGGAGCGCACCGGTCGCGGCGCAGGAAGCGGCATCGGCCCACATCACGCGGGGCAGGAAACGGGGGGACGCAAAGACGGACATGACTTTCTCCTTCGGGTTGTACGGCAAGCCTGTCCTGCCGCGTTGGAGCCAATGATCCCGAAGCGCCCGCGCACGGTCGATAACCTCGCAGGTCATGGCGCGGCGCCGCGGCCGCGCCAGAATGCGCGGCATGATGAACACGCCCCGCCCCCCTTCGTCCGCCGTCGCCCAACCCGGCGCGCGCGATCCCTTCGGCGCCCATCTGCGGCACTGGCGAACGCGCCGCCGGCTCAGCCAGCTCGACCTGGCGCAGGAGGCCGAGGTCTCGACGCGGCACCTGAGCTACGTGGAAACCGGCCGCGCCGCGCCGAGCCGCGAGATGGTGCTGCGCCTGGCCGAGCGCCTGGACGTGCCGCTGCGCGAGCGCAATGCGCTGCTGGTGGCCGCCGGCTTCGCGCCGATGTACCGGCAGCGTTCGCTCGACGACCCTGCGATGGCCGCGGCGCGGCGCGCGGTGGACCTCGTGCTCAAGGGCCACGAGCCCTTTCCCGCGCTCGCGGTCGACCGGCACTGGAACCTCGTGGCCCACAACGCGCTGGTGCCGATGCTCATGGCCGGCGCGGCGCCCGAACTGGTGCGTGCGCCGATCAACGTGCTGCGGCTGAGCCTGCATCCCGATGGCCTGGCCCCGCGCATCGCCAACCTCGCCCAATGGCGCGCGCACCTGCTCGAGCGGCTGCAGCAGCAGATCGCCGCCACTGGCGACGCGGTGCTGCAGGCGCTGCACGACGAGCTCGAGGCCTACCCCATGCCGCAGGTCGGCCACGACGCACCGCCCGCGGCCGCAGAGTTGTCGAACGTGGTGGTGCCGTTTCAGCTCGCGACGCCGAACGGCATGCTGAGCTTCATCAGCACCACCACCATCTTCGGCACGCCGGTCGACGTCACCCTGCAGGAACTGGCGGTGGAATCGTTCTTTCCCGCGGATGCGCAGACGGCTGCGGCGCTGACGGCGCTGGCGGCGGCGGGCTGAGGTCCGGGCGCCCGGGACGCTGCGTGGCAATGCCTTCGAAGTCGTCGACCTGGATCACCTTGTCGGCGGCCTTCAGGTAGGCCAGCGCCAGCGCGGGATCGGGCGCAGAAGCCGCAGCTTCCTCGAGCGAGCCGGTGCGGCGCAGGTTCTTGTTGAGCGCCGCGGTCGCATCGCCCAGCTGTGCGGCGAGTTCCATCGCGTGCATCAGGTCGCGCAGGCCGCCCGGGCCGGGCGCGCTGAGGTCGGGCGCGAGCCGCGCGACCGTGCGCGGGTGGCTGCGCAGCAGCTCGGCCAGCGCCATCAACTGCACGTCGCGCAGCGGCGCCAGGTGTGCGGTCCGGCGCAGCACCAGCGCACCGATGAGGCGGCGCCCCGGCGTCGGCAGGTTGGCATAGAGATCGTGCAGGATCTCGCCGGCCGCATCGATCTGCAGGCGTATCGCCGCCTGCGCGAAGGGCAGCATCTCCGGCGCGGCATCGACGCGCCAGCGCCAGATGCAGGCGCTCGCGAGGTACAGGTGCGCCAGTACGTCGCCCAGGCGCGCCGAGAGCAGCTCCATGCGCTTGAGCTTGCCGCCCAGAAGACCCATTGCAAGGTCGGCCGTGAGCGCGTACTTGGCGCTCATGCGCGCGATCAGCCGCGCCTCGTGGGCCAGTGCCTCGGGCGGTTCACCGACCACCGGTGCGCCGAACAGGCTGTGCCACAGGTTGCGGGCCACATGCCTGCCATGGGCGATGAGCGCGCGGCCCAGCGCGGTTTCGTCGCGGGCCTGCACCGCCGCCATCTCGTCGAGCACATGCGGATGGCAACGCACCGCCCCCTGGCCGAACACGATCAGCGCGCGCGTCAGGATGTTGGCGCCCTCGACGGTGATCGCGATCGGCGCCTGACGGTAGGCCACGCCGAGCAGGTTCGACGGGCCCGCGATGATGCCCTTGCCGCCGAGGATGTCCATGCCGTGGTTCACGGCGCGCCGGCCTGCTTCGGTCAGCTGCACCTTGAGGATCGCGCTCGCCACGCTGGGCCGCTCGCCGTTGTCGAGCGCGGCCGCGGTGAAGCGCCGCGCCGCGTCGCTCGCATAGAGCTCGGCCGACATCTGCGCGATCAGCCCCGCCACCGCATGGAACTTGCCCACCGGCAGGCCGAACTGCTCGCGGATCTGGCCGTAGGCATTGCTCACGTAGAGCGCCGTCTGCTGCATGGCCGAGCCGAGCGCGGGCAGCGAGATCGCACGGCCCGCGGCCAGGCATTCCATCAGCATGCGCCAGCCCTGCCCCACCTGCTGCTCGCCGCCGATCACCCAGTCCATCGGCACGAACACCTGGCGGCCCCGGATCGGGCCGTTCATGAAGGCGCTGTCCATCGGACGGTGGCGTCGGCCGATCTCCATGCCCTCGTGCGGCACGGGAATCAACGCGCAGGTGATGCCGAGTTCGCGCTCGCCTTCGGGCCGGCTTTCGTCCACGGCATGGAAGGCCAGGCCCACGACCGTGGCCACGGGCGCGAGCGTGATGTAGCGCTTGTCGAAGTCGACCAGGAAGCCGCGCGTGCGGCGACCGCCGAAGTCGCGCTCGACCAGCACGCCGCGGTCCGGAATGGCGGCCGCATCGGAACCCGCGTAGGGCGAGGTCAGGCCGAAGCACGGCAGCTCGCGGCCGTCGGCCAGGCGCGGGAGGTAGTGCGCCTTCTGCGCCTCGGTGCCGTAGCGCAGCAGCAGTTCGGCGGGCCCCAGCGAGTTGGGCACCATCACGGTGACGGCCGTGGCGACATTGACGCTGGCGATGCGCGCGACCACCGTCGCATGCGCGTAGTGGCCGAAGCCGAGGCCGCCGAACTCCTCGGGAATGATCATGCCGAAGAAGCGCTTCTCACGAAGGAAGCGCCAGACCTCGGGCGGCAGGTCCTTCGCCTCGTCGATGGCATGGTCGTCGAGCATGCGGCAGAGATCCGCCACCTCGCGGTCGAGAAAGGCCTGCTCGCGATCGGTGAGGCGGTTCGGGCCCATCTGCGCGAGCGCGTCGAAGTCGGGCCGCCCTGCAAAAAGCCGGCCTTCGAACCCGACGGTGCCGGCCTCGAGCGCCGCACGCTCGGTGTCGCCGAGCGGCGGCAGCGCCTTGGCGAAGGGCTGCATGGCCCAGCGGCCGATCAGAGAAGCCAGAGGCATGGGGTGGTCTCCTTCTTGTTGCGCGGCAAGCCCCGCGCCTGCCCCATTTTGTGCACGACCACCCGCGGCGCGGGCCGGCCGAGGGCGCTCCCGGCTGTCGGAGACCGGCGCGGCACGGCGAACGGCGCCCATGAAAAAGCCCCGCAGTGCGGGGCTTGGTCGTCGAGGCCGAAGACAGGATCAGGACACGGCGGCCGCCACCTTGGCGTCCTCGGTCTTGTAGTCGTCGATCTTGTCGAAGTTCAGGTACTGGTAGATCTGCGCGCTCGAGGCATCGAGCACACCCACCTGTTCCATGTACTCCTCGCGCGTCGGAATGCGGCCGAGGCGCGAGCAGATGGCGGCGAGTTCGGCCGAACCCAGGTACACGTTGGTGTTCTTGCCCAGGCGGTTCGGGAAGTTGCGGGTGCTGGTCGACATCACCGTGGCGCCTTCGCGCACCTGCGCCTGGTTGCCCATGCACAGCGAGCAACCGGGCATCTCGGTGCGTGCGCCGGCATTGCCGAAGACGCCGTAGTGGCCTTCTTCGGTGAGCTGCTGCGCGTCCATCTTGGTCGGCGGCGCGATCCAGAGCTTGACCGGGATGTCGCGCTTGCCTTCGAGCAGCTTCGATGCCGCGCGGAAGTGGCCGATGTTGGTCATGCACGAGCCGATGAACACTTCGTCGATCACGGCGCCGGCCACGTCGCTGAGCGTCTTGACGTCGTCGGGGTCGTTCGGGCAGGCGACGATCGGTTCGTGGATCTCGGCCAGGTCGATCTCGATGACGGCGGCGTAGTCGGCGTCGGCATCGCCCTTGAGCAGCTGCGGGTCCTTGAGCCAGGCTTCCTGGGCCGCGATGCGGCGCTCGAGCGTGCGGGCGTCGGCATAGCCCTCCGCGATCATCCACTTCATCAGCGTGATGTTGCTGTTGATGTACTCGATGATCGGTTCCTTGTTCAGGTGCACCGTGCAGCCGGCGGCAGAGCGTTCGGCCGAGGCGTCGCTGAGTTCGAAGGCCTGCTCCACCTTCAGGTCGGGCAGGCCCTCGATCTCGAGGATGCGGCCCGAGAAGATGTTCTTCTTGCCTTGCTTGGCGACCGTGAGCAGCCCCGACTTGATGGCGTACAGCGGAATCGCGTTGACCAGATCGCGCAGCGTGACGCCAGGCTGCATCTGGCCCTTGAAGCGCACGAGCACCGATTCGGGCATGTCCAGCGGCATCACGCCGGTGGCGGCCGCGAAGGCCACGAGGCCGGAGCCGGCCGGGAAGCTGATGCCGATGGGGAAACGGGTGTGGCTGTCGCCGCCGGTGCCGACGGTGTCGGGCGTCAGCAGGCGGTTGAGCCAGCTGTGGATCACACCGTCGCCGGGACGCAGCGAAACGCCGCCGCGGTTGGCCATGAACTCCGGGAGTTCGTGGTGCATCTTGACGTCGACCTTCTTCGGGTACGCCGCCGTGTGGCAGAACGACTGCATCACGAGGTCGGCCGAGAAGCCCAGGCAGGCCAGGTCCTTGAGCTCGTCGCGCGTCATCGGGCCGGTGGTGTCCTGCGAGCCGACCGAGGTCATCTTGGGTTCGCAGTACGTACCCGGGCGAACGCCGGTGCCTTCGGGCAGGCCGCAGGCGCGGCCGACCATCTTCTGTGCGAGCGAGAAGCCCTTCTTGGTGTCGACCGGGCTTTGCGGCAGGCGGAACAGCGTGGAGACCGGCAGGCCCAGCGCCTCGCGCGCCTTGGTCGTGAGGCCGCGGCCGATGATCAGCGGAATGCGGCCGCCGGCGCGCACTTCGTCGAAGAGCACGTCGCTCTTGACGGTGAATTCGGCGATGACCTTGCCGTCCTTCAGCGCCTTGCCTTCGTAGGGACGCAGCTCGACCACGTCACCCATGTTCATCTGGCTCACGTCGAGCTCGATGGGCAGCGCGCCCGAGTCTTCCATGGTGTTATAGAAGATGGGGGCGATCTTGCCGCCGAGGCAGACGCCGCCGAAGCGCTTGTTGGGCACGAAGGGAATGTCTTCGCCGGTGAACCAGAGCACCGAATTGGTGGCGCTCTTGCGCGAAGAACCGGTGCCGACCACGTCGCCGGCATAGGCCACGAGGTGGCCGCGCGCGCGCAGGTCTTCGATGAACTTCACCGGGCCGCGCTTGCCGTCTTCTTCAGGGACGATGCCGGGGCGGGCGTTCTTGTGCATCGCCAGGGCGTGCATCGGAATGTCGGGACGCGTGGTGGCGTCGGGTGCGGGGGACAGGTCATCGGTGTTGATTTCACCGGCCACCTTGAAGATGCTGACCGTGATGCTCTGCGGTACTTCGGGGCGGCTGGTGAACCACTCGGCGTCGGCCCAGCTTTGCAGCACGGCCTTGGCATGAGCGTTGCCCTGGTCGGCCTTTTCCTTGACGTCATGGAACTGGTCGAACATCAGCAGGGTCTTCTTGAGGCCCTCGGCCGCGACGCTGCCGACCTCGGCATCGTCCAGCAGGTCGATCAGCGGGGAGATGTTGTAGCCGCCGAGCATGGTGCCGAGCAGTTCGGTGGCGCGGGCGCGCGTGATGAATTGGCTCTTCTCGGTGCCATGCGCCACCGCCGCGAGGTAGCTGGCCTTGACCTTGGCGGCATCGTCGACGCCGGCAGGCACGCGGTGGGTCAGCAGGTCGAGCAGGAAAGCGCCGTCCTCGGCGTTCGCGCCCTTGAGGAGCTCGATGGCTTCGGCGGTCTGCTTCGCACTCAGGGGAAGCGGTGGAATGCCGAGCGCGGCGCGTTCGGCAACATGGTCAACGTAGGCTTGCAACATCTTCTTTTCTCCGGAAACGGGGGCCGGGCGTGCGGTGCGGCCAGGCAGGCGCCGCGCCGCAGCCCGACAGGGCTCTCTTACTACTGCTTGGGCGCGTCGGAGCCTTCGAACAGGCTCTTCGGCGGGTTCTTCTTCATTTCTTCGGCAAAGGCCAGCTGCTCCGCCGTCTGGCATTCGTCGGCAATGCGCAGACCGGCCTTCTGGTTCATCAGCATCGACTTGTTGCCGAGCTGCAGCCACATGGCGCCGGCGCGCGGGTCTTCGAGGCGGATCGCGCCGGTGCGGCTTTCGACCGGGTGCATGCGGTACTTCAGGCCCTTGGTGGTCACGTTGAAGAAGCCGGGCTTCTTGTCGTCGGCGCTCACCGTCACGTCGGCGCCGAGTTCGCATTGCGCCCGGCCGGTGGACACGCGCTGGGCCACGGCCAGGTCGGCATCGGTCAGCACGACGTTGGCGTCGTCGGCAATGGGGGTGACTTCCTCGACCGCCTTCTTGGCGCTGCGGGCGACCTTCTTCTTGGGCGGGGTCTTCTTGGCCTTCGGCTTGGCCTCTGCCTTGGCCGCGGGCTTGGCGGGGGTGGTCTGGGCCACGGCCGCAAACGGCAGCGCCAGGGCCAGGGCAGCGATCAGAGCGATTTTCTTCATGGGTGTGTTCCTTGAGGCTGGAGCGGGTTTCAAGAGGCCGCGAGTGCAAACCAGGCCTGGGCTTCTGGCGGCAGCGCGCGCCCGGTGGCATGGGCGCGCGTCAGCACTTGCCAGAAATGGCGATAGCTCGCGCGGTCGTGCAATGTGCCATCAATTTGCGTCGGCGCCCAATCGGCGGCCGCCGCAGTTGTAATGATTCTTGTGGCAATCTGGATCTGCGCCTCGTCCGGGGCGAAGGCCTCGAGGATCGGTCGGATCTGGTTCGGATGGATGCTCCACATGCGCGTGTAGCCGAATTCGGCCGCCGCCCTGCGCGCCGCGGTGCGCATGGCGGCCATGTCGTTGAACTCGGTGACCACGCAGTGCGAAGGCACCTTGCCATGCGCATGGGCGGCCGAGGCGATGGCAAGCTTCGCGCGCACCACGAGCGGATGCGTGAACTGCCCGACGGCGCCCATGCCCTCGGCGGGAATCGCACCCGCATGGGCCGAGACGAAGTCCATCAGGCCGAAGCTCAGCGACTGCACGCGCGGATGCGCTGCGATGTCGAAGGCGTTGTGCACGGCCAGCGGCGATTCGATCAGCACGTGCAGCGGCAGGTCGGGGGCATCGGCCGCGTCGAGTGCTTCGACCGCCTGCACCACGTCGGCAACGGTCTCGACCTTCGGCACCATCAGGTGGCTGAGCCGCTGGCCCGCACCGCCCGCGATGGTGACGACGTCGCCGGCAAAGGCGGGGTGGTCCACCGGGTGCACCCGCACGCCGACCCGCAGGACCGGCCTGGCGGCCAGCGCGAGTTCGGTCACCAGTGCGGCATGGTCGGACTCGCCGCCCACGGGTGCGCCGTCCTCGCAGTCGAGCGTGACGTCGAACACGCAGGCGCCGAATTCGTCGGCCATCTCGGCCTGCAGCGCGAGGCTCTTGCGCATGCGCGCCTCGACGCCGCTGTAGTGGTCGCACACCGGCAGCGTGACGGCGCCGGCCTGGGCGCCGAGCAGCACTTCGGCAGGATGAACGGATTTCGTCGTCATGCTTTTTTCTGCGCCACGATGAACATGCGCGGGAACGCCAGCAGCCGCTTGCCGTCGGTCCGCGCCGGATAGGCCTGGTCGACGCGGCGCTCGTATTCAGCCAGGTAGCTGGCCTGCAGGTCGGCCGGCAGCCGGTCGACGAAGGGTTTCAGCCCGGTGCCGCGCACCCATTCGACGATGGCCGCGGCGCTGGCCATCGGGTGCTGATAGATGGTGTGCCACACATCGACCCGGGCCGCCTCGGGCGCGAGCAGGTCGTAGTAGCCGCCGAGCGGCAACAGCAGCGTGCGCAGGCGATCGGCGTCGCCGATGGGTTCGGCCCAGGGCGCCTCGGCCGCAACGGCGCGCATCAGGCGGTGCGTGGGCTCTTCACGGTTGTCGGGCATCTGGACGGCGAGCACGCCGCCCGGGGCCAGCGCAGCGAACAGGCGCGGGATCAGCTTTTCGTGGTCCGGCACCCACTGGAGGGCTGCGTTGGCATAGATGAGATCGGGCGCTTCATGCGGCGCCCAGGTCGCAATGTCGCTCAACTCGAAGCGCGCCTCGGGCAGGCGCTCGCGCGCACTGGCCAGCATGGCTTCGGAGTTGTCGGTGCCGACGACGCGTGCCGCCGGGAACCGCCGCGACAGCAGCTCGGTGGAATTGCCCGGCCCGCAGCCGAGATCGACGACACGTCGGGCCTCGGCCAGTGGCACCCGCGCCAGGAGTTCCTGTGCGGGGCGGGTGCGCTCGTCCTCGTAGCGACGGTAGAGCGCGGGGTTCCAGTCGAGCATGCGCGGGTTGCTTACAGCAGGTGGGCGACGCCGGCGCGCTCGCCTTCGAGCTCTTCGAGGGTCTTGTTGATCCGCTCCTGGCTGAAGGCGTCGATCTCGAGGCCTTCGACCAGCTTGTACTCGCCGTTCTCGCAGGTGACCGGGAAGCCGAACATCACGTCCTTCGGGATCCCGTACTGGCCGTCCGACGGAATGCCCATCGTGACCCACTTGCCATTGGTGCCCAGCGCCCAGTCGCGCATGTGGTCGATGGCGGCGTTGGCGGCCGAGGCGGCCGACGACAGGCCGCGCGCCTCGATGATGGCGGCGCCGCGCTTGCCGACGGTCGGCAGGAAGGTGTTGGCGTTCCATTCCTGGTCGTTGACCATCTTGGCGACGCTCTCGCCGTTGATGGTGGCGAAGCGGTAGTCGGCGTACATCGTGGGCGAGTGGTTGCCCCAGACGGTGAGCTTCTCGATGTCGGCCACGGCCTTGCCGGTCTTGGCGGCGATCTGGCTGGCAGCGCGGTTGTGGTCGAGGCGCAGCATGGCGGTGAAGTTCTTGCGCGGCAGGTCGGGCGCGCTCTTCATGGCGATGTAGGCATTGGTGTTGGCCGGGTTGCCGACCACCAGCACCTTGACGTTGCGGCTCGCCACGGCGTTCAGGGCCTTGCCCTGGGCGGTGAAGATGGCGCCGTTGACGGCGAGCAGCTCGGCGCGCTCCATGCCCGGGCCGCGCGGGCGCGAGCCCACGAGCAGCGCGTAGTCTGCGTCCTTGAAGGCGGTCATCGGGTCGCCGTGGGCTTCCATGCCGGCCAGCAGCGGGAAGGCGCAGTCGTCGAGCTCCATCATCACGCCCTTGAGCGCCTTCTGCGCTTTTTCATCGGGGATCTCGAGCAGCTGGAGGATGACCGGCTGGTCCTTGCCGAGCATTTCGCCCGACGCGATACGGAACAACAGGGCGTAACCGATTTGGCCGGCGGCACCGGTGACGGCAACGCGGACGGGCTTTTTGCTCATGGGAAGACTCCAGAAGATGGTGAAACGGTAGGGGCGGGCGCGTGGAGGCGCCAGGCTTCCTGCGGGGCGGGTGTTCGTCCGCGGCGCAGGCCGGCCCGCATTTTAAGCCGATTCGATTCGCCTCGTCTTATGTCTTATATAAGATATGCTCCACGGTTGCCGCCACGGCGCACCCACCGCTGCCATGAATGCCCCCTCCGTCCTCGAAGATTCCGCGACGCCGTCCTTCAGCCCGCTCTACCAGCAGATCAAGACGCTGATCCTGCAGAGCCTGCAGGCCGGCGAATGGAAGCCGGGCGAACCGATCCCGAGCGAGATGGACCTGGCGGTGCGCTACCGCGTGAGCCAGGGCACGGTGCGCAAGGCCATCGACGAGCTCGCGGCCGAGAACCTCGTGGTGCGGCGCCAGGGCAAGGGCACCTTCGTCGCCACGCATGCCGAGCAGCATGTGCAGTACCGCTTCCTCAAGCTCGTGCCGGACACCGGCAGCCCGGCTGCCGAAGGGCCCGCCGAGCGCACCATCGTCGACTGTCGGCGCCAGCGCGCCTCGGCCGACGTGGCGCGCGCGCTGGGGCTGCGCACGGGCGACGCGGTGCTGCAGGTGCGGCGCGTGCTCGCGTACGGGGGCGTGCCCACGATCCTCGAAGACCTCTGGCTGCCGGGCGCCCCGTTCAAAGGGCTGACGGCCGAGCGGCTGCGCGCCTGGCCGGGGCCGATGTACGCGATGTTCGAGACCGAGTTCGGCGTGCGCATGGTGCGGGCCGAGGAAAAGATCCGCGCCGTGCTGCCCGATGCCGAGCAGGCCGCCCTGCTCGACGTGGCGCCGCAGACGCCGCTGCTGAGCGTCGAGCGCCTGGCGCACACCTACCACGACACGCCGATGGAACTGCGGCGCGGGCTCTACCGCACCGACACGCACCACTACCGCAACCAGCTGGGTTGAGACGATGCCGGGCCCATTCCACATCGCATCCGGATCGGACCGCATTGCAGCGCCGGCGCGCCGGGTCCACCATGCGACCAAGTCGATAGCATCCGACTGCCGCGGTGCGACGACGCGGGCCCCTCCGCCGGACAATGGTGCATTGCAATAGAATTTTGCGTCGTTTGCATTCCGCAGAAGAAACAACAGCGTTCGCTCTCAGAACAAGCCAACAAGCCACGAAAGCCCTCCCCCCATGACAGAGCTTGCCACTCCCCCCCGGACACCGCGCCGCGAGTTCCGCAACATCAACGCCTTCACCGATCTCACGACCTACCGGCTGCCGCCGGCCGGCGTCGTGTCGATCCTGCACCGCATCAGCGGCGTGCTGATGTTCCTGCTGATGCCGTTCATCATCTGGATGTTCGACACCTCGCTGTCTTCGGACTATTCGTTCGCCAGGTTCAAGGCCGCCTTCAACAGCGGCATTGGTTTCGCTCCGGGCTGGTTCTTCAAGCTTGTCGCGCTCGCGCTGATCTGGGCCTACCTGCACCACTTCATCGCCGGCCTGCGCCATCTCTGGATGGACGTGAGCCACAAGGCGGTGACCAAGGAGTTTGGCCACAGCTCGGCCCTGGTCACGCTGGTCCTGAGCATCCTGCTCACCGTGGTGCTCGGCGCCAAGCTGTTCGGTCTGTACTGAGAAGGAGCCAGAACCATGTCTGTGAACTACGGCTCCAAGCGCATCGTCGTCGGCGCACATTACGGTCTTCGCGACTGGCTCAGCCAGCGCATCACGGGCGGCCTGATGGCGCTCTTCACGATCGTGCTGCTCGCGCAGTTGATCTTCTCGCGCGGCCCCATCGGCTACGACCTCTGGGCCGGCATCTTCGCCGCGCAGTGGATGAAGGTGCTGACCTTCTCCGTGATCGCCGCCCTGCTCTACCACGTGTGGGTGGGCATGCGCGACGTATGGATGGACTACATCCAGCCGGTCGGCATCCGCCTTGCCCTGCAAATTTTCACCATCGTCTGGCTTGTCGGTTGCGCGGGTTGGGCCATTCAAGTGCTTTGGAAAATCTGACGACGCGATCCCCACCATGACCTACACAAAAGAACAAATCACCAAGCGCAAGTTCGACGTCGTGATCGTCGGTGCCGGCGGTTCCGGCATGCGCGCCTCGCTGCAGCTCGCGCGTGCCGGCCTCAACGTGGCCGTGCTCTCGAAGGTGTTCCCGACCCGCTCGCACACCGTCGCCGCGCAGGGCGGCGTGGGCGCCTCTCTCGGCAACATGAGCGAGGACAACTGGCACTACCACTTCTACGACACGATCAAGGGCTCCGACTGGCTCGGCGACCAGGATGCGATCGAGTTCATGTGCCGCGAAGCGCCGAAGGTCGTGTACGAACTCGAGCACTTCGGCATGCCTTTCGACCGCAACCCCGACGGCACGATCTACCAGCGCCCGTTCGGCGGCCACACGGCCAACTATGGCGAAAAGCCCGTGCAGCGCGCCTGCGCCGCGGCCGACCGCACCGGTCACGCGATGCTGCACACGCTCTACCAGAAGAACGTCGAGGCACGCACCCAGTTCTTCGTCGAGTGGATGGCGCTCGACCTGATCCGCGACGCCGAAGGCGACGTGGTGGGCGTGACGGCACTCGAAATGGAAACCGGCGACCTGCACATCCTGCAGGCCAAGACCGTGCTGCTCGCCACCGGTGGCGCGGGCCGCATCTTCCAGGCCTCGACCAACGCCTTCATCAACACCGGCGACGGCCTGGGCATGGCCGCGCGCTCGGGCATCCCGCTGCAGGACATGGAGTTTTGGCAGTTCCACCCGACCGGCGTGGCCGGCGCGGGCGTGCTGCTGACCGAAGGCTGCCGCGGCGAAGGCGCCATCCTGCTCAACAGCAACGGCGAGCGCTTCATGGAGCGCTATGCGCCCACGCTGAAGGACCTGGCCCCGCGCGACTTCGTGTCGCGCTCGATGGACCAGGAGATCAAGGAAGGCCGCGGCTGCGGACCCAACAAGGACTACGTGCTGCTGAAGCTCGACCACCTCGGTGCCGAGACCATCCACAAGCGCCTGCCTTCGGTGTACGAGATCGGCGTGAACTTCGCCAACGTCGACATCACCAAGGAGCCGATCCCCGTGGTGCCGACCATCCACTACCAGATGGGCGGCATCCCGACCAACATCAACGGCCAGGTGGTGGTGCAGAACGGCGACGTTCACAACCAGGTGGTGAACGGCCTCTACGCCGTGGGCGAATGCTCCTGCGTGAGCGTGCACGGCGCCAACCGCCTCGGCACCAATTCGCTGCTCGACCTGCTGGTATTCGGCCGCGCGGCCGGCAACCACATCGTCGAGTTCAACGACAAGCAGAAGGAGCACAAGCCGCTGCCGGCCGATGCGGCCGACCGCACGCTGGAGCGCCTGAACCGGCTCGAGGCCGATGCCGGCGGCGAGTACGCGCAAGACGTGGCCGGCGAGATCCGCACCGTCATGCAGCAGCACGCCGCCGTGTTCCGCAAGCAGGCTTCGATGGACGAAGGCGTGGTCAAGATCGCCGCGGTGCGCGAGCGCGTCAACGCGATCGGCCTGAAGGACAAATCCAAAGTGTTCAACACCGCGCGCATCGAGGCCCTCGAGGTCGACAACCTGATCGAGGTGGCCCAGGCCACGATGGTGTCGGCTGCCGCCCGCAAGGAATGCCGCGGCGCGCACACGGTCGAGGACTACGAGCGTCCGTCGGACGACCCGGTCGCACCGCTCGGCCGCGACGACGCCAACTGGATGAAGCACACGCTTTGGTACAGCGAGGGCAACCGCCTTTCCTACAAGCCGGTCAACCTCAAGCCACTGACGGTCGACTCCGTTCCTCCCAAGGTCCGTACGTTCTAAGCCAGAACAACATCACAAGGTTTCACGATGAAGCGCACATTCCAGATCTACCGCTACGACCCGGACAAGGACGCCAAGCCCTACATGCAGACCATCGAGATCGAACTCGACGGCCATGAGCGCATGCTGCTCGACGCCCTGATGAAGCTCAAGGCGCAGGACCCGACGCTGTCGTTCCGCCGCTCGTGCCGCGAAGGCGTCTGCGGCTCCGACGCGATGAACATCAACGGCAAGAACGGCCTGGCCTGCCTGACAAACATGAACACGCTCAAGGGCACCGTGGTGCTCAAGCCGCTGCCGGGCCTGCCCGTGATCCGCGACTTGATCGTGGACATGACCCAGTTCTTCAAGCAGTACAACTCGATCAAGCCGTACCTGCAGAACGACAACGTGCCGCCCGAGAAGGAACGCCTGCAGTCGCCCGAGGAGCGCGACGAGCTCAACGGCCTCTACGAGTGCATTCTGTGCGCGAGCTGCTCCACCAGCTGCCCGAGCTTCTGGTGGAACCCCGACAAGTTCGTGGGCCCCGCCGGCCTGCTGCAGGCCTACCGCTTCATCGCCGACAGCCGCGACGAAGCCACGGCCGAGCGCCTGGACAACCTCGAAGATCCGTACCGCCTGTTCCGCTGCCACACGATCATGAACTGCGTCGACGTGTGCCCGAAGAACCTGAATCCGACCAAGGCGATCGGCAAGATCAAGGAACTGATGGTGCGTCGCGCCATCTGATCCCGGACCGATAGAAGCCATGGACACCGCTGCCGACCTCGCACAGCCGCTCAGCGAACGCGCGCTGAGCAAGCTGAAATGGCGCTGCCGGCGCGGCCTGCTCGAGAACGACCTGTTCATCGCCCGCTTCTTCGAGCGGCACGAGGCCGACATCACCGTCGGCCAGGCTGCGGCGATGGAGACCCTGATGGACCTGTCGGACAACGATCTCCTCGATCTGCTCCTGCAAAGAAAGGAGCCCGAGCCCGCATGGGCCGGGGCCGAGGTGGTCGCCTTGCTGCAGCTGATGCGCACCGACGGCGCCCAGCGCCCCTCGACCTCTCCATCGTCCTGAATCCACCTCTGAAAGAAACCCGAAATGAAAGCTTCCGATACCAAGGCCACGCTGTCGTTCAGCAACGGCGGAGACAACGTCGAACTGCCGATCTACAAAGGCACCATCGGCCCCGACGTGATCGACATCCGCAAGCTCTATGCGCAGACCGGCATGTTCACGTACGACCCGGGTTTCATGTCGACCGCCTCCTGCCAGTCGGCCATCACCTACATCGACGGCGACAAGGGCGAGCTGCTGTACCGCGGCTATCCGATCGAGCAACTCGCCACCAACTGCGACTTCCTCGAGACCTGCCACCTATTGCTCTACGGGGAACTGCCCGACGCCACCAAGAAGGCCAACTTCACGAAGCTCGTGACCAACCACACGATGGTCAACGAGCAGATGCAGTTCTTCCTGCGCGGTTTCCGCCGCGACGCGCACCCGATGGCCATCATGACCGGCCTTGTCGGCGCGCTCTCGGCCTTCTATCACGACAGCACGGACATCAACAATCCCGAGCACCGCGAGATCGCCGCGATCCGCCTGATCGCGAAGATGCCCACGCTCGTGGCCATGGCCTACAAGTACACGATCGGCCAGCCGTACATGTACCCGAAGAACGATCTCAGCTATGCAGGCAACTTCCTGCACATGATGTTCGCGACGCCCTGCGAGGAGTACAAGGTGAACCCGGTGCTCGAGCGCGCGCTCGACCGCATCTTCATCCTGCACGCCGACCACGAGCAGAACGCCTCGACCTCGACCGTGCGCCTGTGCGGCTCGTCGGGCACCAACCCCTTTGCGGCGATCGCAGCCGGCGTGGCCTGCCTCTGGGGCCCGGCCCACGGCGGCGCCAACGAGGCGGCGCTCAACATGCTGTACGACATCCAGCGTGAAGGCGGCGTCGAGAAGATCGGCGAGTTCATCAAGAAGGTCAAGGACAAGAACTCGAACGTCAAGCTCATGGGCTTCGGCCATCGCGTGTACAAGAACTACGACCCGCGCGCCAAGCTGATGCAGGAAACCTGCAACGAAGTGCTGACCGAACTCGGCCTCGAGCAGGACCCGCTGTTCAAGCTCGCCAAGGAACTCGAGAAGATCGCCCTCGAAGACGAATACTTCGTCTCGCGCAAGCTCTACCCGAACGTCGACTTCTACTCGGGCATCGTGCAGCGCGCCATCGGCATCCCGGTGCCGCTGTTCACCGCGGTCTTCGCGCTCGCGCGCACGGTGGGCTGGATCGCCCAGCTCAACGAGATGATCGGCGACCCCGAGTACAAGATCGGCCGCCCGCGCCAGCTGTTCGAAGGTTCGCCCAAGCGCGACGTGAAGCCGATCTCGGCCCGCTGAGCCACTGCGGCGCACCGCTTTCCAAAAAGGCTGCCCACGGGCAGCCTTTTTGCGTCTTGGCTGACACGAGCGGCGTTGGGGGAGATTAGGTTCAGACACGAGGCTCGATCCCGACCTTGTTTTTTCAACCTTCCGTCAGGAGACCCGTCATGAAGCAAATCACCGCGCTGCTCGCCGTCGCTTTCGCCCTCGCCATTCCGCTGAGTGGCTGCAACACCTTCCGGGGTGCCGGACAGGACATCCAGAAGGGTGGCGAAAAGGTCGAGGACGCCGCCAAGAAGCGCCAGTAAGCGCGCCGACACGGGCCGACTCGCTCCAGGGCGTCGGCCCGCTGCTCGTCGCCCCATGGCAACGAACCCATCGCAGATGGCGATGGCATCGCGTTGAAAACCGGGGGAAAATGGCAAACTCATCGCAAAGCGCGATGCCGCCACCCCCATGAGCACCTCCGAACGCAATTTCGCCCGCCGCATCGACCTCACGTCGCTGCAGCTGTTCGTGGCCGTTTGCGAGCTCGGCAGCATCGGGCGCGCGGCCGAGCGCGAATTCATTGCTGCCTCGGCCATCAGCAAGCGGCTGTCCGACCTGGAGGCCACGCTCGGCACCCCCCTTCTCTACCGCCATGCGCGCGGCGTGGACCTCACGCCCGCGGGCGAGAGCCTGCTGCACCACGCCCGCTCGGTGCTCTACAGCCTCGAGAAGATGCAGGGCGAACTCAGCGAGTACGCCGACGGCGTGCGCGGCCATGTTCGCGTGCACGCGAACATCTCGGCGATCGTGCAGTTCCTCCCTGAAGACCTCGGCGTGTTCTCGCGCGCCCACGAAGCGATCAAGATCGACCTCGAAGAGCACCTGAGCAGCGAGGTGATCCGCGCGGTGCAGGAAGGCGCGGCCGATCTCGGCGTCTGCCACGTGGCCGGCGGCGCGGGCGAGCTGCAGAGCCTTGCGTACCGCCACGACCGCCTGGCGCTGATCGTTCCTGCGGGCCATGCGCTCGCTGCGCGCGCGCGCATCGACTTCGTCGAGTCGCTCGAATTCGACCATGTCGGCCTGCACACCAACAGTTCGATCTACGTGGCGATGCACGAGGCCGCACTCGCCGCCGGCCGCAGCATCAAGCTGCGCATCCACGTCACCGGCCTGGACGCCATGTGCCGCATGATCGAGAACGGCCTGGGCGTGGGCGTGATGCCCGAGCGCGCCTTCGAGCTCATGCACGACGGCATCGGCCGCGGCCTTGCGAGCGTGGCGCTCGACAACGCCTGGGCCGAGCGCGAGATCCGGCTGGTGGCGCGCGACTTTTCCACCCTGCCGGTGGCGGCGCGCTCGCTGGTGAACCACCTGCACGCGGCCGCGGGCGCCGGCGCCGGCGCCGACGAACAGCCGCTCGCGGCATAGACACAATCCAGTTTCCCCACGAAAGACCAAGAGACCGACATGGCACGCACGCTCTACGACAAGATCTGGGACGAACACGTCGTCCACACCGAGGAAGACGGCACCGCGATCCTCTACATCGACCGCCATCTGGTGCACGAAGTCACCAGCCCGCAGGCCTTCGAAGGCCTGCGCGTCGCCGGCCGCAAGCTGTGGCGCATCAGCTCCGTGGTGGCCACGGCCGACCACAACACCCCCACCACGGGCTGGGAACTCGGCTATGAAGGCATTGCCGACCCGACCAGCAAGGAACAGGTCACCACGCTCGACAAGAACATCGCCGAATTCGGTGCCGCCGCGTTCTTCCCGTTCCTGAGCAAGCGCCAGGGCATCGTGCACGTGATCGGCCCCGAATCGGGCGCCACGCTGCCCGGCATGACCGTGGTCTGCGGCGACTCGCACACCTCCACGCACGGTGCGTTCGGCGCGCTCGCGCACGGCATCGGCACCAGCGAGGTCGAGCACGTCATGGCCACCCAGACGCTGCTGGGCAAGAAGGCGAAGAACATGCTCGTCAAGGTCGAGGGCAAGCTGCCGCTCGGCTGCACCGCCAAGGACATCGTGCTGGCGATCATCGGCAAGATCGGCACCGCCGGCGGCACCGGCTACACCATCGAGTTCGCAGGTTCCGCGATCCGCGACCTGAGCATGGAAGGCCGCATGACGGTCTGCAACATGGCCATCGAGGCCGGCGCGCGCGCAGGGCTGGTGGCCGTCGACGACAAGACCCTGAGCTATGTGAAGGGCCGACCGCTCGCGCCCACCGGCGTCGAATGGGACCAGGCCGCGAGCTACTGGCGCACGCTGCATTCCGACCCGGACGCGCATTTCGACGCCGTGGTCGAGCTCGACGCCGCGCAGATCCAGCCGCAGGTGACCTGGGGCACCTCGCCCGAGATGGTGGTCGCCATCAATGGCCGCGTGCCCGACCCCGAGAAGGAAAAGGACGCGAGCAAGCGCGGCGCCATCGAGCGCGCGCTGGTCTACATGGGCCTGGAGCCGAACAAGGCGATGGACGACATCTTCATCGACAAGGTGTTCATCGGCTCGTGCACCAACAGCCGCATCGAGGACATGCGCGAGGCCGCCGCCGTGGTGAAGAAGCTCGGCCAGAGGGTCGCGAAGAACGTGAAGCTCGCGATGGTGGTGCCCGGTTCGGGCGTGGTGAAGGAACAGGCCGAGCGCGAAGGGCTCGATGCGATCTTCAAGGCCGCGGGCTTCGAATGGCGCGAGCCGGGCTGCTCGATGTGCCTGGCGATGAACGCCGACCGGCTCGAGCCCGGCGAGCGCTGCGCCTCGACCAGCAACCGCAACTTCGAAGGCCGCCAGGGCGCCGGCGGGCGCACCCACCTCGTGAGCCCCGCCATGGCTGCGGCCGCGGCCGTCCACGGCCACTTCGTCGATGTGCGCAAGTTCGCCTGATCTGGAGACCACACATGCAGAAATTCACCGTACACCAAGGCCTCGTGGCACCGATGGACCGCGAGAACGTCGACACCGACGCGATCATCCCGAAGCAGTTCCTCAAGTCGATCAAGCGCACCGGCTTCGGCCAGAACCTGTTCGACGAATGGCGCTACCTGGACGCCGGCTTCCCGGGCCAGGACCCGGCCAGCCGCAAGCCCAACCCCGATTTCGTGCTGAACCAGCCGCGCTATGCGGGCGCCTCGGTCCTGCTCGCGCGCAAGAACTTCGGCTGCGGCTCGTCGCGCGAGCACGCGCCGTGGGCGCTCGACCAGTACGGCTTCCGCGCGATCATCGCGCCGAGCTATGCCGACATCTTCTTCAACAACAGCTTCAAGAACGGGCTGCTGCCGATCGTGCTGCCCGAGGCGCAGGTGGCCCAGCTGTTCGACGAGGCCCTTGCATTCCCCGGCTACACGCTGACCATCGACCTGGAGCGCCAGGTGGTCGTGAAGCCCGACGGCGGCGAGTTCGCGTTCGACGTGCAGGCCTTTCGCAAGTACTGCCTCGTCAACGGCCTCGACGACATCGGCCTCACGCTGCGGCACCAGGACAAGATCAAGGCCTTCGAAGCCGAACGGCTCGCGTCGAAGCCCTGGCTGGCGCACACGATGATCGCCTGAACGGCATCCGCATCCCATTTCCAAACCTCAGACCAACCATGAAAATCGCAGTTCTCCCGGGTGACGGCATCGGCACCGAAATCGTGGCGGAAGCCATCCGCGTGCTCGACGCGCTCGACCTCTCGTTCGAGATGGAAACTGCGCTCGTCGGCGGTGCCGCCTACGAAGCGCACGGCCATCCGCTGCCCGAGGCGACGCTCAAGCTCGCGAAGGAAGCCGACGCCGTGCTTTTCGGCGCCGTCGGCGACTGGAAGTACGACAAGCTCGACCGCCCGCTGCGGCCCGAACAGGCGATCCTGGGCCTGCGCAAGAACCTCGGCCTGTTCGCGAACTTCCGGCCGGCCATCTGCTACGAGCAGCTGGTCGACGCCTCGAGCCTCAAGCCCGAACTCATCGCGGGCCTGGACATCCTCATCATCCGCGAGCTGACCGGCGACATCTACTTCGGCCAGCCGCGCGGCCGCCGCACCGCGGTGGACGGCCACTTCCCGGGCGCCGAAGAGGCCTTCGACACGATGCGCTATTCGCGCCCCGAGATCGAGCGCATCGCCCGCGTCGCCTTCGAGGCCGCCCGCAAGCGCAGCAAGCGCGTGACCAGCGTCGACAAGGCCAACGTGCTCGAGACCTTCCAGTTCTGGAAGGACGTGGTGACCGAAGTGCACAAGGACTACCCCGACGTCGAGCTCGACCACATGTACGTCGACAACGCCGCCATGCAGCTCGTGAAGGCGCCGAAGAAGTTCGACGTGATCGTCACCGGCAACATGTTTGGCGACATCCTGTCGGACGAGGCGGCGATGCTCACAGGTTCGATCGGCATGCTGCCTTCGGCCTCGCTCAATGCGAGCAACCAGGGCCTCTACGAGCCCAGCCACGGCAGCGCACCCGACATTGCGGGCAAAGGGGTTGCCAATCCATTGGCTACAATACTGTCCGCTGCCATGATGCTCCGCTTTTCACTCAACCAAGCCGAAGCTGCCGACCGTATCGAGTCGGCAGTCAAGCAGGTGCTCGCCTCCGGGCTGCGCACGGGTGACATCTGGTCGGAAGGCACGAAGCGCGTCGGCACCCGTGAAATGGGCGATGCGGTCGTTGCAGCAATCACCAAAAAGACGATTACCGGCTAACCGCAGCCCGCTTCGTCACGCCCCTCCCCGGCTCGACGAGTCGGGCGAAAGAGAAACTTTTTCAAAGGGCAAACTGAAATGGCGAACGCATCCCAACCCCTGGTCGGCCTCGTAGGCTGGCGCGGCATGGTCGGCTCGGTCCTGATGGACCGCATGCAGGCCGAAAGCGACTTCGGGCTCATCGAGCCGGTCTTCTTCTCGACCTCGAACGTCGGCGGCAAGGCCCCGGCCATGGCGAAGAACGAGACCACGCTCAAGGATGCGAACGACATCGACGCACTCAAGAAGTGCGACATCGTCATCACCTGCCAGGGCGGCGACTACACCACCGAGGTATTTCCCAAGCTGCGCGCGGCAGGCTGGAGCGGCCATTGGATCGATGCCGCTTCCACGCTGCGCATGAACGACGACGCGGTCATCGTGCTCGACCCGGTCAACCTGCCGGTGATCCAGAACGCGCTCGCCAAGGGCGGCAAGAACTGGATCGGCGGCAACTGCACCGTGAGCTGCATGCTCATGGGCGTGGGCGCGCTCTACAAGGCCGGGCTGGTCGAATGGATGACCAGCATGACCTACCAGGCGGCCTCGGGCGGCGGCGCGCAGCACATGCGCGAACTGCTGACCCAGTTCGGCACCATCAACGCCGAGGTGCGCGCGCTGCTGGACGACCCCAAGTCGGCCATTCTTGAGATCGACCGCAAGGTGCTGCATCGCCAGCAGAACCTCAGCGCCTCCGAAACCGCGAACTTCGGCGCGCCGCTGGGCGGCTCGCTGATTCCCTGGATCGACAAGGACCTGGGCGATGGCGTCTCGAAGGAAGAATGGAAGGCCGGCGCCGAAACCAACAAGATCCTGGGCCAGGGTGCGGGCTTCGGTACGGCGGCCACGCCGGTCGACGGCTTCTGCGTGCGCATCGGCGCCATGCGCTGCCACAGCCAGGCGCTGACCTTCAAGCTCAAGAAGGACGTGCCGGTGGCGGACATCGAAGCGCTCATCGCCGCCGACAACCCCTGGGCCAAGGTGGTGCCGAACACCCGCGAAGCCACGCTCGCGGCCCTGACGCCCGTGGCCGTGACCGGCACCATGGACATCCCGGTGGGCCGCATCCGCAAGCTGGCGATGGGCCCCGAATACGTCGGCGCGTTCACGATCGGCGACCAGCTGCTGTGGGGCGCCGCCGAACCGCTGCGTCGCATGCTGCGGATCCTGCTCGAGGCTTGATGGGGATTCGCGGGCTCCCCAGAGGTCAAGGGTGTTGCCGGCAGGCAACACCGAACGCGTGCGTAAGTATGCGCGCACTGGGTAGACGGGGCGCGGCGCCTTGTCAGCCCCCGGTCTTGGTGCTAACGTCCTCTTACAATTTCTGGGCCTGAGCCGCCCCCCTATCAGCATGACAAGACATCTGTTGCCCGCGGCCCGCCCATCGGCCGCTCGCCCTTCGCCGACCCTCCATGGCCTCCGTCTCTCGGTGCTCGGCACGGCCATCGCCGTGGTCCTGGGCCTTGGAAGCGCCGACGCCAGCGCCTTTGCGCTCGGACAGTTGAAGGTGCAGTCGGCCCTGGGCGAACCGCTGCGCGCCGAGATCGAGGTGACCGAAATGGCCGCCGCCGAGGCCGAAAGCCTGAAGATCGGGGTTGCCAGCGCAGAGGCATTCAAAAACGCCGGCGTGCCCTACAACGCGGCGCTCAGCGACGTCAGGGCCACGCTGCAGCGACGTGCCGGGGGCCAGTACGTCGTGCGGCTGACCGGCAGCCGCCCGCTCAACGATCCGTTCATCGACCTGCTGCTCGAAGCCAATGGCGCATCGGGCCGGATCGTGCGCGACTACACCGTGCTGCTCGACCCGCCGACGACCCGCCAGCCCGCGCCCGCCGCACCGATTGCTCCGGTGTCGCCCCAGGTCCGCGCGCCCGTGGAACGCCCCGAGGTACTGGCAGCACGCGCGCGCCGAGAGCGGGCACTTTCTGCGCCCGCTGCCCCGGTTGCGCCCGCCACCGCACCAGCGCCCACCGCCACGCCGCCGGCCGCAGCGCCGCAGCGTGCCGCCACCACCGCCCCGCCCCGCGCGACAGGCGGCGAGCAGCTCACCGTCCAGCGCGGCGATACCGCCGGCAGGATCGCCGCGGCCCACAAACCTGCCGAGGTTTCGCTCGACCAGATGCTGGTCGCACTCCTGCGGGCCAACCCCGATGCATTCATCGGTGGCAACGTCAACCGCATGAAGGCTGGTGCAGTGCTCGACCTGCCGAGCGCCACCGAGGCGGGTGCGACACCCGCCGCCGAGGCACGGCGCACCATCGTCGCGCAAAGCCGGGACTTCGGCGCCTACCGCCGGCGCCTGGCCGAGAACGCGCCCACCTCGAACGTCGCCGCGGCCGACCGCAGCGCGTCGGGCAGGCTGCAGGCCAGTGTCGAAGACCGCAATGCGGCAGCGAGCGCGCCCGACAAGCTGACCATCACGCAGAACAGCGCGGCAGCCCGCGCAGCCGAAGAAAAGGTTGCCCAGGCGCGCCAGGCGCAGGAGAACAGCAACCGTGTCGCGGAGCTCTCCAAGAACATCGAGGAACTGGCCAAGCTGAAGGCCGCCACCGGTTCGGTGACGCCCCCCGCAGGGTCAGCGCCTGCTGCAGGATCAGCGCCTGCTGCGGGTTCGCCCGCAGCGCCTGCGGCACCCGGCATTCCGGTTCCCAACCCGGGCGTGACCGCGCCGGCGACGGCCGCAGCCCCCGCCACTCCGCCGACCGCTCCCACGCCTGCGGCAGAAGCCCCGGCCGCAGCAGCAACGGCCGCGGCGCCAGCCACCGCCGCGCCCGAAGCCACCGTTGGCACACCGAGCACGGCCGAAACGACCCCGGGCGCTCCCGCGGCGGCGGCCAGTGCCGCGGCGCCCGCACCGGTTGCGCCCCCCAAGCCGGTCGTCAAGGCAGCCCCTCCGCCGCCACCGCCCGAGCGCGGCTTCTTCGAAGAGCTGCTCGCCAACCCGCTGATGCTCGCGGGTGCCGCGCTGGTCGCCTTGCTCGTCGGCTTCCTGCTCTTCCGCGTGCTCGGCCGCCGGCGCGAGGAAATGAGCGAGAGCGTGTTCCTCGAGAGCCGCATTCCGAAGGACTCGTTCTTCGGCGCCAGCGGCGGCGAATCGGTCGACACCAAGCAGCGCGGCGACTCCACCGTCTCGTCGCTGTCGTACTCGCCGAGCCAGCTCGATGCCGGCGATGTGGATCCGGTGGCCGAAGCCGACGTGTATCTCGCCTACGGTCGCGACCTGCAGGCCGAGGAAATCCTGCGCGAAGCGCTGCGCGTGAACCCCGAGCGCACGGCGATCCACCTCAAGCTGCTCGAAATCCACGCCAAGCGCCGCGACGTGCGGGCCTACGAAGGCCTGGCCACCGAAGTACACAAGCTCACCAATGGCACCGGTCCCGACTGGAACCGTGTGGTCGACATGGGCAAAGACCTGGATCCGGGCAACCCGCTGTACGACGCGGGCAGCACGGCCCGCGGCGTGAGCCCGGCCGAAAGCGCTGCGTTTGCCGGCGCGCTGGCCGCGGCCGCAGCAGCCAAGCCCGCAGCACCGGCCCCTGCGCCTGCCCCGGCGCCCGCCGTGTCGGCACCGCCGGCCTTCGTGCCTTCGGTCGCACCGCTGGATTTCGACCTCGACCTGAGCCAGCCCGCGGCCCTCTCCCCTGCGCCGGCACCTGCGCCTGCCCCGGTCAGCGCCAGCCTGCCCAAGACCGCCTATGCAGCCCCGACGCCTGTCGCGCCGCTGGGCAACAGCCATCCCGCCGCGCAGCCGCCCATCGCGCCGGCCGACATGGAGAACGACTTCGACACCGCGCCAGGCGCACTGGCACCGATAACCCGCCCCGGGGCGCTCGGCGATGTCGATCCCAACACGCGCCCTGTTGGCCTGCGCAGCGCGCTCCCCGCCGACTCGGGCTTCATCGAATTCGACATGAGCGCGCTGGCCGGCCTTCCGGCCCGTCCGGCGGCCGACAGCAGCAACAGCAACGCCGCCACCGGGGCGACGCTGCGCGCGGAGCCGAGCCTGGACGAGGACGACGAAGACAGCCCGCATGCAGTCAAGCTGTCGCTGGCGCGCGAACTGCAGGCGATCGGCGACGTCGAAGGCGCCCGCTCGCTGGTCGAGGAAGTCGAAGCCGAAAGCGCCGGCGACGTCCAGTCGCAGGCCCGGCAGCTCCTCGCCGAGCTGCGATGAGCCGCCCGCCGCCTTGTTCTTCCTGAATTCGTGAGGCTCGCGCTCGGCATCCGCTACAACGGGCAGGCATACGAGGGCTGGCAAAGCCAGCGCTCGGGCCGCACGGTGCAGGACAAGCTCGAAGCCGCGCTCGCGAAGTTCGCCGGGCTGCCCGCAGGCAGCAGGGTCAGCACGCTGTGCGCCGGCCGCACCGACGCCGGCGTGCATGCGCTGATGCAGGTGGTGCACTTCGACACCGACATCGCACGCGACAACGTCTCCTGGATGCGCGGCACCAACCGCTACCTGCCCGACGACATCGCGGTGCAGTGGGCGCACCCGGTGCCTGACGAATTCCATTGCCGAGCCAGCGCCCTGGCCCGCCGCTACGTCTACGTGCTCTCGCAGTCGCCCGTGCGACCCAGCCTCGACGCAGGCAGAGTCGGCTGGTCGATGTACCCGCTCGACGGCGACGCAATGCGCGCCGCGGCGGCACAGCTGGTGGGCCGGCACGACTTCAGCTCGTTCCGCGCCTCGGCCTGCCAGGCCCTCTCGCCTGTCAAGGACCTGCGGCGCATCGAGATCACGCGCCGCGGCGACGGCGAGCGCTGCCGCTGGCACTTCGAGTTCGAGGCCGACGCCTTCCTGCACCACATGATCCGCAACCTGATGGGCTGCCTGGTGCGCATCGGCCGCGGCGACGAGCGGCCCGAGTGGATCACCGAAGTGCTCGAGGCCCGCAGCCGCAAGGTCGCGGCGCCTACCTTTTCCGCGAATGGGCTGTATTTCCTCGGGCCGTTGTACGACGCCCGGTGGGGTCTGCCGGCCGAAGCCACGCTGCAGGGCGGCGGCGCTGCTTATGATGGCCCGCCATGAGCGCAGCCCGCACCCGCATCAAGATCTGTGGCCTCACGCGTGAGGCCGACGTGGATGCGGCGGTCGAGGCCGGTGCCGACGCCGTGGGCTTCGTGCTCTACGCCGCCAGCCCGCGCGCGGTCACGGCCGAGCGCGCGGCCGAACTGGCGTCGCGGCTGCCGCCCTTCGTGACGCCGGTGCTGCTGTTCGTCAACGAGGCGGCGCCCAGGGTGGTGGAATCACTCGCCCGCGTGAACGGCGCCATCGCGCAGTTCCATGGCGACGAGACCCCGTTGCAGTGCAACGAGGCCGCAGGCCAAGGGCGGTTTCGCTACATGCGCGCCGCCCGGATTCCCATGGGGGCTGCCGGCGTGGCCTTCGACCTCGTAAAATACGCTTCCGATTACTCCCACGCCCAGGCCATCCTGCTCGACGCGCATGTCGAAGGTTATGGCGGTGGCGGCAAGGCATTCGATTGGTCACTTCTTCCACCCGCCGTCGACGCTCACCTCGTCTTGAGTGGTGGGCTCACACCTGCAAACGTGAGCGATGGCATTCGCATCCTGCGGACGCGCTGCAAGTCGCTGTCCGTTGATGTGAGCTCGGGCGTCGAAATCGACGGCCCGGGAAACAAGGGCCTGAAGGACGCCGCCAAGATCCGGCAATTCGTTGCAGCCGCCAGGGCGGCCGACGCGTCCTTCTCCTCCAGTTAGCCGCCGCTTCCCGATCGCGATCGGGCCGCGGCCCACCGATCGAGAACCATGCAAAGCAATTACCAGCAACCCGATGCCAGCGGCCATTTCGGCCGTTACGGCGGCAGCTTCGCGAGCGAAACGCTCACCCACGCGATCAATGAACTGCGCGACGCCTATGCGAAGTGCAAGGACGATCCAGCGTTCCTCGCGGAATTTCACTATGAGCTCAAGCACTTCGTCGGCCGCCCCTCGCCGATCTACCACGCCGCGCGCACGAGCCGCGAGATGGGCGGCGCCCAGATCTACCTGAAGCGCGAAGACCTCAACCACACCGGCGCGCACAAGATCAACAACGTGATCGGCCAGGCGATGCTCGCGCGCCGCATGGGCAAGCCCCGCGTCATCGCCGAGACCGGTGCCGGCCAGCACGGCGTGGCCACGGCCACGATCTGCGCGCGCTACGGGCTCGAGTGCGTGGTCTACATGGGCAGCCAGGACGTGAAGCGCCAGAGCCCGAACGTCTACCGCATGAACCTGCTCGGCGCCACGGTGGTGCCGGTCGACTCGGGCAGCCAGACGTTGAAGGACGCGCTCAACGAGGCCATGCGCGACTGGGTCACGAACGTGGAAAACACCTTCTACATCATCGGCACGGTGGCGGGCCCGCACCCTTACCCGACGATGGTGCGCGACTTCCAGAGCGTGATCGGCACCGAATGCGTCGAGCAGATGCCCGCCATGCTGGCGGCGCAGGGCATCACCGGCGAAGCCGAGGGCCGGCAGCCCGACGTGGTGATCGCCTGCGTGGGCGGCGGCAGCAACGCCATCGGCATCTTTCATCCGTACATCCCCTTCGCGGGCACGCGGCTCATCGGCGTGGAAGCCGCCGGCGAAGGCCTCGACAGCGGCAAGCACGCGGCATCGATCCTGCGTGGCAGCCCGGGCGTGCTGCACGGCAACCGCACCTACCTGCTGCAGAACGAGGACGGCCAGGTCACTGAAACGCACAGCATCAGCGCGGGCCTCGACTACCCGGGCGTAGGCCCCGAACATGCGCACCTGGCCGACATCGGCCGTGCCGAATACGTGGGCATCACGGACACCGAAGCGCTCGAGGCCTTCCACTACCTGTGCCGCACCGAAGGCATCATTCCCGCGCTCGAATCGAGCCACGCCGTGGCGCACGCGCTCAAGCTCGCCAAGACCATGCGGCCCGACCAGTCGATCCTCGTGAACCTCTCGGGGCGCGGCGACAAGGACATCGGCACCGTGGCCGATCTTTCGGGCGTCGACTTCTACGACCGGCCCTCGATGCGCGGGCTGAGCGTGAAGGGAGGCAAATGATGAGCCGTATTGCCGCCACCTTCGACGCACTGAAAAAGGACGGGCGCCGCGCCCTCATCCCCTACGTCACCGCCGGCTTTCCCTATGCCGACATCACACCGGCGCTGATGCACGGCATGGTGGCCGCGGGCGCCGACGTGATCGAGCTCGGCGTGCCGTTCTCCGACCCGATGGCCGACGGCCCCGTGATCCAGAAGGCCGGTGAAGCGGCGCTGGCCATGGGCGTGGGCATGAAGCAGGTGCTCGCGATGGTCGCCGCCTTCCGCCAGGACGATGCGACGACGCCGGTGGTGCTGATGGGCTATGCCAACCCGGTCGAGCGCTACGACCTCGTGCATGGCCCGAAGGCCTTCATTCGCGATGCCGCCGCCGCCGGCGTCGACGGCCTCCTCGTGGTCGACTACCCACCGGAAGAGTGCGAGGACTTCGCCGCCGACCTCAAGGCCGCCGGCATCGACCTGATCTTCCTGCTCGCGCCCACCAGCACGGGCGAACGCATGGCGCAGGTGGCGCGCATCGCGAGCGGTTATGTCTACTACGTGTCGCTCAAGGGCGTGACCGGCGCCGGCCACCTCGACACCGAGGCGGTCGGCCGGATGATCCCGCGCATCCGCGAACATGTGAGCATCCCGGTGGGCGTGGGCTTCGGCATCCGCGACGCGCGCACCGCGCAAGCGGTCGGTTCGGCGGCGGACGCCGTCGTGATCGGCACCAAGATCATCCAGCTGATCGATGACCAACCACGCGAGCAGGTGGTGCCGGTGGTGCGTGAATTCCTGTCCGAAATCCGCGAGGCGCTCGATGCTCTGCCCGCGGCTACCCCCAAGAACGCGGCTGGCCGATAATCGCCGCTGCCCTGACCCCGAGGATTGCCCATGAGCTGGCTTGAAAAACTGCTACCCGCCAAGATCGCCCAGACCGACCCTTCGGAGCGCCGCCAGGTGCCCGAAGGCCTGTGGATCAAATGCCCGGCCTGCGAGACGGTGCTCTACAAGACCGATCTCGAGCACAACCAGAACGTCTGCCCGAGCTGCAGCCACCATCACCGCATCGGCGCACGCGCGCGGCTCGATGCCTTCCTGGACGCCGAGGGCCGCTACGAGCTCGCCCAGGAAGTGCTTCCCGTCGATGCACTCAAGTTCAAGGACAGCCGCCGCTATCCCGAGCGGCTCAAGGAAGCCCTCGAGAACACCGGCGAGACCGACGCGCTGGTCGTCATGGGCGGCTCCGTCCACAGCATCAGCGTGGTCGTGGCCTGCTTCGAGTTCGAGTTCATGGGCGGCAGCATGGGCAGCGTGGTCGGCGAGCGCTTCGTGCGGGGCGTCGAGACCGCCATCGAGCAGAAGGTGCCCTTCATCTGCTTCACCGCGACCGGCGGCGCGCGCATGCAGGAAGGCCTGCTGTCGCTGATGCAGATGGCCAAGACCAATGCAGCGCTCACGCGCCTGGCCAAGAAGGGCCTGCCCTACATCAGCGTGCTGACCGACCCGACCATGGGCGGCGTCTCGGCCGGTTTTGCGTTCGTGGGCGACGTGGTCATTGCCGAGCCCAAGGCGCTGATCGGCTTTGCCGGCCCGCGCGTGATCGAATCGACCGTGCGTGTGACGCTGCCCGAAGGCTTCCAGCGCGCGGAGTTCCTGCAGACCAAGGGCGCGATCGACTTCATCTGCGACCGCCGCGAACTGCGCAAGACCATGGCCAGCACACTGGCGATGCTGCTGCGCCAGCCAGCCGACGCGGTCCTTTGAACGCGCGCTGCCCGGCAGGGCAACGGGGCGCGAGCCCTGTTCAGCCCAGCCGGTAGGCCCAGACCAGCAGGTTGCCCAGCACGATCGCGACCACCTGCAACAGGACGATCGCGACCAGCGGCGACAGGTCCACTCCGCCGAGCAGCGGGATGAAGCGGCGCAACGGCCGTACCAGCGGTTCCGCGAGCCGCGAAATCAGGTCGAGCAGCATCGGCGAAGCGCCCGGTATCCATGACAGCACGGCGTACACCACGAGCAACGCCGTCAGCCCCGAAACGGCCAACTGAAGCAGACCCACGAACGACACCAGCGGCAGCGCAATGAGCCGGCCCAGGTTGCCGATCAGGAGCCAGAGCAGCAGGAACTTGGCAAGCACCAGCAGCCAGGCCGCGATCCCGCTCGCGAGGTCCCAGCGCTTCACCGACGGCACGATCCGCCGCAGCGGCAGCACGATCCAGTCGGTGACCGCAAAGATGAAACGACCGAGCGGATTGCCGAACGGCACGCGGTGGTACTGCATGTACAGGCGCAGCAGGCAGGCGCCGCCGAGCAGGCCGACGATCACATCGAGAAGAAACGAGGGAATCTGGTAGAGCATGGGACGGCATCGTGAGGGGAATGCGATGATAGCCATGCGAGACCGCTCGATGACGAAACAGCCCCTTTTGCATTCACTTCCATTGTTCCCGCTCGGCACCGTGCTGTTTCCGGGCGGTGTGCTGCCGCTGCGGATCTTCGAGGTCCGCTACCTCGACATGGTCGGCAAATGCCGCCGGGCCGACGCCCCCTTCGGCGTGGTCAGCCTGACGAGCGGCAGCGAGGTGCGCAAGCCTGGTGCCGAGGCCGAGCGCTTCGCGGCCATCGGCACCCTGGCCGTCATCCGCGAGTTCGAATCGCCACAGAGCGGGCTGCTCCAGATCGAATGCGTGGGCACCCAGCGCTTCCGCGTGCGCGAAACCGAAATGCAGAAGCACGGCCTGTGGGTTGCCGAAGTCGAAGGCCTGGCCGACGACATGGCACTCGAGATCCCGGCCGACCTCGCGCACACCGCCACCGCCCTGCGCCGCCTGGTCGACACCCTCGAGGAACGCCGCAGCGCCCAGGGTGCCGAGGCCGTGCGGCTGCCGATCGGCGCGCCCTACCGCTTCGACGATTGCGGCTGGGTCGCCAACCGCTGGTGCGAACTCGTGCCCATGCAACTCGAACTGCGGCAGCGGCTCATGGAACTCGAGAGCCCGCTGATGCGCCTCGAACTGGTCAGCGATCTTCTCGCACGCACGGGCATCACTGGCTAAGGCGCTACCTTTTAAATAGCAGATCGCACAGCATTGACGGGCTTTTCTGGCCGGTTCGGCCCGGACTTCATCGGCTAAAATGCGCGGTTGCGCACGCTCCCGATGCGCCCTCCCCGCCTTCCATGTCCGATCACCTGACCCCCCACATTCCCACGCCCGCCGCAGTGGCACCCGCCGCACCGGCCGCCGACGACAACCAGCTCATTGCGGAACGCCGCGAAAAACTCAAGCTGCTGCGCGCCGCGCAGGCCGAGGGCAAGGGCGTCGCGTTTCCCAACGACTTCAAGCCAGGCCACCGGGCCGCCGCGCTCGGCGAGGCGCACGGCGCCGTCGAGGCCGAGGCGCTCGAAGCGAAGGCCGTGGCCGTGAGCGTGGCGGGCCGCATGATGCTCAAGCGCGTGATGGGCAAGGCCAGCTTCGCAACGCTGCAGGACGCCACCGGCCGCATCCAGCTCTACGTGACGCGCGACGCGGTCGGCGAGGAGGTCTATGCGGACTTCAAGCGCTGGGACCTCGGCGACATCGTCGGCGCCGAAGGCACGCTGATGAAGACCAAGACCGGCGAGCTGTCGGTCAAGGTGACCACGCTGCGCCTGCTCACCAAGAGCCTGCGTCCGCTGCCCGACAAGTTTCACGGCATGGCCGACCAGGAGCAGAAGTACCGCCAGCGCTATGTCGACCTGATCACCGACGAAACCGCCCGCGTGCGCTTCACCGCGCGCAGCAAGGCCGTGAGCGCGCTGCGCGAGTTCATGGTGGCCAACGACTTCCTCGAGGTCGAGACGCCGATGCTGCACCCGATTCCGGGCGGCGCGAACGCCAAGCCGTTCAAGACCCACCACAACGCGCTCGACCAGGAGATGTTCCTGCGCATCGCGCCCGAGCTGTACCTGAAGCGCCTGATCGTCGGCGGCTTCGAGCGCGTGTTCGAGATCAACCGGAGCTACCGCAACGAAGGCATCTCGGTACGGCACAACCCCGAGTTCACGATGATGGAGTTCTACGCGGCCTACTGGAACTACCGCGACCTGATGGACTTCACCGAGACGCTGATCCGCACCATCGCCGACAAGGCCGTGGGCACCCAGCAGCTCACCTACCAGGGAAAGCCGGTCGACCTGACGCAGCCCTTCGAGCGGCTGACGATCCGCGAGGCGATCCTCAAGTACACCGACGCCGCGGACGTGGCGCAGGGCGTGGACGACAGCGCGTGGCTGGTCAACGCATTGCGCAAGCTCGGCCTCAGCGAAGAGAAGGACAAGCTCTCGCAGCGCAGCCTCGCGAGCCTGCAGGTCATGTACTTCGAAGAGACGGTGGAAGAAAAGCTCTGGCAGCCCACCTTCATCATGGAACATCCAACCGAGATCTCGCCGCTGGCACGCGCCAACGACGACCGGCCCGAGGTCACCGAGCGCTTCGAGCTCTACATCACCGGGCGCGAATTCGGCAATGGCTTCAGCGAGCTCAACGATGCCGAGGACCAGGCCGCGCGCTTCAACGCGCAGGTGGCCGCCAAGGACAGCGGCGACGATGAAGCCATGTACTACGACCACGATTTCGTGCGGGCGCTCGAGTACGGCATGCCGCCCACCGGCGGCTGCGGCATCGGCATCGACCGACTGATGATGCTGCTGACGGATTCACCGAGCATCCGCGACGTGATCCTGTTTCCGGCGCTGCGCAGGGAAGCTTGAACGTGCGTTCCCCGTCGTCGCTGCCGACGATCGGCATCGACTTCGGCACCTCCAATTCAGCCGTCGCCTGCCGCGTCGACGGCGCGGTGCGGCTGCTGCCGGTCGAGGGCACCGCGACCACGCTGCCGACCGCGATCTTCTTCAACGCCGAGGACCGCAGCACCCACTTCGGCCGCGATGCCATTGCGCTGTACCTCGCGGGCGTCGAAGGTCGACTGATGCGCTCGCTCAAGAGCCTGCTGGGCAGTCCGCTGATGCAGGAGAAGACCGCCATCTACGACGGCCTTGTGAGCTTCGAAGACATCATTGCGCGTTTCCTGCGCGAGCTCGCCGTCCGTGCGGGCCGCGAGCTGGGGCGCACGCCCGAGCGCGTGGTGATCGGGCGCCCGGTTCATTTCGTCGACGGCGATGCGAAGCGCGACGAGCGGGCCGAGGAGAGCCTGCGCCACGCAGCGCGCGCGGCGGGCTTCAATGACATCGCGTTCCAGCTCGAGCCGATCGCGGCGGCCTTCGACTACGAGCAGCGCATCGCCAAGGAATCGCTGGTGCTGATCGTCGACGTCGGCGGCGGCACCTCCGACTTCACGGTCGTGCGCGTCGGCCCCGAGCGTGCGGAGCGCGACGACCGCAGCGGCGACGTGCTCGCCACCAGCGGCGTGCACATCGGCGGGACCGATTTCGACCAACGCCTCAACCTCGACCGCGTGATGCCCGCATTCGGATTCCGCCACACCGGCGCGCAGGGCCGCGAAGTGCCGAGCAAGGTCTTTTTCGACCTGTCGTCCTGGCACCTGATCAACTGGCTGTATGCCGCCAAGGCGCTGCGGCAGGCGAAGGATTTGCGTTCCAGCTACGCCGACACGCGGCTGCACGACCGGCTGATGACGGTGCTCGAGGAACGGCACGGCCACCGGATCGCCAGCGAGGTCGAGCAGGCGAAGATCGCCGCCTCGGTGCAGGACGCAAGCGCCGAGATCGACCTGTCGTGCGCCGAGCGCAACCTGTCGGCCTCGCTCTCGCCCGCCGACATGGCGCAGCAGCTGTCGTCCCTGCTCGACGACGTGGTCGCCTGCGCACATGCCTGCGTGCGGCGCGCGGGCCTGCGCAGCGGCGACCTCGACGCGATCTACCTGACCGGCGGCTCCTCGGCCTTGCGGCCGTTCCAGCAGGCGCTGCGCAAGAGCTTTGCCGGCGTGCCGCTGGTCGAGGGCGATCTGTTCGGCGGCGTGGCCACCGGGCTCGCCTGCGCCGGATCGGCTGCATGAAGTACCTCGCGGGCTATCCCCCCGCGTTGCTGGCGCAGGTCCAGCAGCTCGTGGCGACCGACGGGCTGGGGCCCTTGCTGCAGAAGCGCTATCCGGGGCCGATGCACGACGTGCAGACCGACCGCGCGCTCTACGAATACGTGAGTGCGCTCAAGAACGACTTCATGCGCAAGGCCCCGCCGCTGTCGAAGGTGGCATTCGACAGCAAGCTCCATGTGATCCGCAACGCACTCGGCACGCACACCACCGTCTCGCGCGTTCAGGGCAGCAAGCTCAAGGCCAAACGCGAAATCCGCGTCGCGACCCTGTTCAGGGAAGTGCCACTCGAATGGCTGCGCATGATCGTGGTGCATGAACTCGCGCACATGAAGGAGCGCGAGCACGACAAGAGCTTCTATGCGCTGTGCGAGCACATGGCGCCCGACTACCACCGGCTGGAATTCGACGTGCGGCTTTACCTGACGCACCTGGAGACGGGCGGCGAACGCCTGTGGGCGAATCCGCTCGCAGGCTAGACGCCCTGCGCAGCGGCCAGCTCCGCCTTCGCCAGCACTTGCCGGGCGTGCCGGTACCCTGGAGATCCGGCCAGCGCCTGCCAACCGAGCGGCGAAGCACCGGGGAGCAGCGCCCGCCGCCGCGACTCGCTGGCCGCATCGGGGTGCCAGCGTCCCGTCCTCGCTGCCGACTGGAAGCCGTCGAGCAGCCCATCGAGCGCCAGCCCATCACCGATGCTCTGGTTGCAAAGCATCGCAAGATCGCAGCCCGCATCGAGCGCCGCAAGTGCCGCGTCGGCGTAGCTCAGCAGTTCGCCGTCGATGTAGCGCCCCGCCTCCATGCTCAGGTCGTCGCTGAAGATGGCGCCGTCGAAGGCCAGCCGCTCGCGCAGCACATCCTTCAGCCATTTGCGCGAGAAACCCGCGGGTCGCTTGTCGACTTTTGGATAGATAACGTGCGCGGGCATCACGGCCGTGAGCGTGCCCGCGAGCCATTCGAACGGCCGCGCGTCGTCCGCCAGGATGGCCTTGAGACCGCGCCGGTCGACCGGAATCTCGACATGCGAATCGGCCTTGACGAAACCGTGTCCCGGAAAGTGCTTGCCGCAGTTGGCCATGCCGGCCTGCAGCATGCCGTGTGCCACGCTCTTGGCCAACATGGCCACCACGCGCGGATCGCGGTGGAAGCTGCGGTCGCCGATCACGCCGCTGCCGCCGTGGTCGAGGTCGAGCACCGGCGCGAAGCTGAAGTCGACATCGCAGGCGCGCAGCTCCGCGGCCAGCACCTGCCCTGCCGCGGTCGCGGCCTGGGTGGCGCGCATGGCATCGCGCATCCACAGTTCGCCCAGCGCCCGCATCGACGGCAGGCGCGTGAAACCGTCGGTGCGAAAGCGCTGGACCCGGCCACCTTCGTGGTCCACGCAAATCAGCAGGTCGGGCCGGATGGCCTTCAACTCGGCGTTGAGCGCGGTCATCTGGGCACGGTCGTGCCAGTTTCGGGCGAAATGGATCACGCCACCCACCAGCGGATCGCGCACGCGGCGGCGGTCGGCATCGGTGAGTTCGGTGCCCGCCACGTCGATGATCAGCGGCGCATGGCCGCCGTTATGCGGCGCCCTTGCGGCCGTCATGCCTTCTCCACCACGACGAAGCTCGCCGCATAGTCGGTCTCGTCGGTCACGGTGACGTGCGCCGTGAGGCCCTGGGCCTCGAACCACCGCTTGAGTTCGCCATGCAGCACGATCACCGGCTTGCCGCTTCGCAGGTTCGCGATCTCGCACAGGCGCCAGCTCATCGGCATGCGCATGCCCATGCCGATCGCCTTGCTGAATGCCTCCTTGGCGGAAAAGCGGGTGGCGAGATAGCTCAGGCCGCGCTTCGGCCAGCGCGCGCTGCGGCTCTTCCAGACCACGAATTCGGCCTCGCTCAGCACGCGCTCGGCAAAACGCTCGCCCTGGCGCTCGAAGGTCGCGGCGATGCGCCGCACGTCGCAGATGTCGGTGCCGATGCCGTAGATCATGACGCGTCGGCGATGCAGCGCAGGTAGGCCCGCGTGGTGGCGGCATAGCCGAGCTCGAGCGCATCGGCGATGAATGCATGGCCGATCGAGACCTCGTGCACACCGCGCACGGCGCGCAAGAAAGGCGTGAGGTTGTCGCGGCTCAGGTCGTGCCCGGCATTGACTCCCAGGCCGGCGGCCTGCGCCGCGCGCGCCGCTTCGGCGTAGCGCGCAAGCACGGCCTCGTCGCCGGCGGTGCCGCGCGCAGCGGCATAGCCCTCGGTGTACAGCTCGACGCGGTCGGCGCCCACGGCTTTGGCCGCGGCCATCATCTCGGGAATCGGGTCCATGAAGAGGCTCACGCGCACGCCGAGCGCACGCGCTTCGGCAATCACCGGGCGCAGGCGCTCGGCGTCCTCCGGGAAGCTCCAGCCGTGGTCGCTGGTCGACTGCGTTTCGCTGTCGGGCACGAAGGTGGCCTGGTGCGGCTTCTGTTCGCGCACGAAGTCCATCAGGTTGTGGAACGGGTTGCCTTCGATGTTGAACTCGATGGCCGGCCACTTTGCGGCGAGCAGTGCCGCCAGGTCGTGCACGTCGTGCGCGCGTATGTGGCGCGCGTCGGGCCGCGGATGCACCGTGATGCCCTGCGCGCCGGCGGCGAGGCAGGCCTCGGCGGCGGCCACCACGCTCGGAATGCCGAGCTGGCGGGTGTTGCGCACCAGCGCTACCTTGTTGAGATTGACCGACAGCGAGGTGGTCGTTGGGCCGGAAGTGCTCATAGGGCTTGCAAATCTCTCATCATCTGCCGCGTACGCAGCGTGGACACACCGCAATGGTAGTTGAGCAGAGGGCGCAGCTGGTTTCTCAACGCACCGTTGCTGCCGGCGTCCAGGTTCGCGATCTCGCGCAGCGTGGCCGTGAACGGCGCCCGGTCGTCGAGCACGGCCTGCAGCGACCGCCAGTCGGTGCCGCGCAGCGCCGCTTCGCCGCCGGCCGCAAGCCGGAGGCCGGCTTCGGGCACCAGACTGTAGTGCGCGTCGGCCGAGAGCGGCTCGAGCGTCAGCGTCTGGACATCGAGCGAAGGCAGCAAGCCCACTTCACGCAGCAGCAGCAATTCGAAGGCGCGCAGCGCCGCGGCCTGGGTGGCCGCCTGCGCACCGGCATGGTCGCCGGCAAGCACCTGCACCACGCCGGCATAGGCGTCGAACAGCGCTTCGTGGGGATCGTCGCGCGCGAGCAGGCGCAGCAGCAGCTCGTTGACGTAATAGCCCGAGAGCAGCGCCTCGCCCGTGGGCATGACATGGCCGCCCATCCATTCGGCACCTTTAAGGGTGCGGATCTCGGCGTCGCCGCCGTAGTTGAGCTGCAGTGGCTGCAGCGGCAGCAGCACCGGCCTGAAATTGGAACTCGGCCGCTTCGCGCCCTTGGCCACCAGCGCGATGCGCCCGTGGTGCCGCGTGAAGACCTCGAGGATCAGGCTCGACTCGCTCCAGTCGTAGCGGTGGAGCACGTACGCCGGTTCGTGCGAAACGCGGTGGGCAGCCGTCGCCACTTCATTCGTAGCCGAAGGAGCGCACGCGGGCTTCGTCGTCGGCCCAGCCGGAGCGCACCTTCACCCACAGCTCGAGGAAGACCTTCGCGTCGGCGAGCTTTTCGAGCTCGACCCGCGTTTCCATGCCGATGCGCTTGATGCGCTCGCCCTTGTCGCCGATGACCATGGCCTTGTGGCCGTCGCGCTCGACGACGATGGTCGCGGCGATGCGCAGCAGGCGCTTCTGCCCCTTCTTCTGCGGCGGCTCTTCCTCGAACTTGTCGATGATGACCGTCGAGGTGTAGGGCAGCTCATCGCCGGTCAGACGAAACAGTTTCTCGCGCACCAGCTCGCCCGCGAGGAATTTCTCGCTGCGGTCGGTCAGTTCGTCCTCGGCGTAGAACCAGGGCTGCTCGGGCAGGTATTTCTCGCAGACGCCGAACAGGCGTTCGACGTCCTTGGCATTCTTGGCCGACATCGGCACGAATTCGGTGAAAGCGTGCTTCTGCTGCATCTGCTGCAGCCAGGGGGCGATGTCGCCGCGGCGGTGCACGTTGTCGAGCTTGTTGGCGAGCAGCACCGTGGGAATGCCCTTGCCGAGCAGCTTGAGCACGCGCTCGTCGGCGGGCGTGAAGCTCCCGGCCTCGACCACGAAGAGGATCAGGTCCACGTCGCCCACGGCCCCCTGCACGGTCTTGTTCAGCGACTTGTTGAGCGCGTTGGCATGCAGGGTCTGGAAACCCGGCGTGTCGACGAACACGAACTGCGTCGCCCCCCGCGTGCGCATGCCCGTGATGCGGTGCCGCGTGGTTTGCGCCTTGCGCGAGGTGATGCTGATCTTCTGGCCGACCAGCGCATTGAGCAGCGTCGACTTGCCCACGTTGGGCTTGCCGACGATGGCCACCAGCCCGCAGTGCTGCGGACCGCTTGCGTTCGGACCGGCCGGAGGCTCCGGGGCGTCTGCTGCTGCTGAGTCGATTACGTCGTTCATTCTGGTTTCACGCGGCGCCGCGTGCCTTGAGCCGGATCAACATGGCCGCCGCGGCGGCCTGCTCGCCGGCGCGGCGCGAGCCACCGATGCCGCGCTCGCGCAGGCCCAGCTCCGGCACTTCGCACTCGACATCGAAGGTCTGCTTGTGCGCTGCGCCGAGCGTGTCCACCACGCGATACGCCGGCAACTTCATTTTGTGGCCCTGGAGCCATTCCTGCAATTCGGTCTTCGGGTCTTTGGCCGCAGCCTGCATTCGCGGATTGATCTCGACCGCGTCGTAGAGCCGATGCACCAGCGCCTCGGCGGCGGCGAAGCCGGCGTCGAGGTAGACCGCGCCGATCAGCGCCTCGAGCGCGTCGGCCAGGATCGAGGGCCGGTTCGGGCCACCCGAGCGTGCCTCGCCTTCCCCGAGCCGCAACAGCGGCGACAGCGCCAGGTCGACCGCCAGCTGGTGCAGCGTGTCCTGCTTGACCAGATTGGCCCGCACGCGGGAAAGGTCGCCCTCGGGCAGCGCCGAAAGCCGGATGTAGAGCAGGTGCGAAACCGCGAGGTTGAGCACCGAGTCGCCGAGGAACTCGAGGCGCTCGTTGTGGTCGGCGGAGAAGCTGCGGTGCGTCAGCGCGAGCTGAAGCAGCCGCGGGTCCGAGAACGAATGCTGGAGGCGCTCCTGCAGCGCAACGAGGCCACCGTCCACCTTGCGTGTCGCCGCGTTCAGCGGGCCTCGCCCTTGTACTTGAGCACCAGGTAGGCCGGGCCGAACAACGGGATCTCGCGCTCGTAGGCATACGAGACGACCACCCGGTCGCCTTCCTTGCGGATGTCGAGGTCCTTGCCGGAGACCGACTTGAAGTCGTCGATCGCCTGCGCCCGGTCGAAGATTGCGCGCACTTCGGGCACCGTGGTGCCTTCCTTGGCCTTGTTGGCGGCCTTGTTGATGGCCTGGTATTCGATCAGCGTCGGAATGACCTGCGCGACCACGACGCCCACGCACGCCAGCACCACGGCCACGAAGACCAGGCCGAGGAACGAAATGCCGCGCTGCCGCGAAGCCCCGGCGCTGCGGATGAATGGATTCGACTTCATATCCCTAACCCCCTCGAGTATCTCGATTGCTTATTGGAACGGACCGATGCGACCCAGGTCTCCGAAATTCATCCACACGAAGAACGCTCGTCCGACGATGTTCTTGTCGGGCACGAAGCCCCAGAAACGCGAGTCGGCCGAATTATCGCGGTTGTCGCCCATCATGAAGTAGTTGCCGGCGGGCACCTTGCACACCACGCCCTCCACCGAATAGCGGCAATTCTCGCGAAACGGGAAATCGGTCACCCCCTGCACGAAGGCCGGGCCTGCATCGTCGTTGAGGAGGCGGTGCTGCTTGCTGCCAAGGTCTTCGCTGAACTGCTTCAGCAGCCGCATCGATTCGCTGTCGAGATAGTCGGGCAGCGGCTGCTTGGGTACCGGTTGGCCGTTGATGGTGAGCTTCTTGTTGAGGTAGGCGACCTCGTCGCCCGGGATGCCGACCACGCGCTTGATGTAGTCCATGCTCGGCTTGGGCGGATAGCGGAAGACCACCACGTCGCCGCGGGCCAGCGGCGTGCCCTCGGTGATCTTGGTGTTGATGACCGGCAGGCGCAGGCCATAGGTGAACTTGTTGACCAGGATCAGGTCGCCGGTCAGCAGCGTCGGCATCATCGAGCCCGAGGGAATCTTGAAGGGTTCGTACAGGAACGAACGCAGCAGAAACACCACCAGGATCACCGGGAACAGCCCGGCCGTCCAGTCGAGCCACCACGGCTGCATCAGCAAGCGCTCGCTCGCCTTCGGGTCCACCGTGTCGACCTGCGTGATGCCCTGGCCGGCGAGGCGCGCGTTGCGCTCGGCGAGCGACTCCTCGAGCGCCGCAGCGGCGCGCTCGCGCCGGGGCAGGAAGTAGAAGCGCTCGGCCAGCCAGTACAGGCCGGTGACCACCGTGGCCAGGAACAGCAGCAGCGCGAAGTTGCCTTCGAGCGCACCAAAGTACCAGGCACCGACGTAGCCGACGAAGGCCGCGAGTACCACTGAAGTAATGAATGCCATGTTTGAGATCAGTCTTCGACTTGCAGAATCGCGAGGAAGGCCTCTTGCGGGACCTCGACGGAGCCGATCTGCTTCATTCTTTTCTTGCCCGCCTTCTGCTTCTCGAGCAGCTTCTTCTTGCGGGAGATGTCGCCGCCGTAGCACTTGGCCAGCACGTTCTTGCGCAGCGCCTTGATTGTCTCACGCGCAATGATGTTGACCCCGATGGCAGCCTGGATCGCAACGTCGAACATCTGGCGCGAAATGATCTCGCGCATCTTCGACACCACCGCCCTGCCGCGGTATTGCGACTGGCTGCGGTGCACGATGATCGACAGCGCGTCGACCTTCTCGCCGTTGAGCAGGATGTCGACCTTGACCACGTCCGACGCCCGGTACTCCTTGAACTCGTAGTCCATCGAGGCGTAGCCCCGGCTGACCGACTTCAGCTTGTCGAAGAAGTCGAGCACGATCTCACCGAGCGGCATCTCGTAGGTCAGCATGACCTGGCGGCCGTGGTAGGCCATGTTCAACTGCACGCCGCGCTTCTGGTTCGCGAGCGTCATGACCGCGCCGACATATTCCTGCGGCATGTAGAGATGAACGGTCACGATCGGCTCGCGGATCTCGCTCATCTTGCCGACTTCGGGCATCTTGGACGGGTTCTCGACCATGATGACCTCGCCGTCGTTGCGCACCACCTGGTACACCACGCTTGGCGCGGTGGTGATCAGGTCCTGGTCGAACTCCCGCTCCAGCCGCTCCTGCACGATCTCCATGTGCAGCAGGCCGAGGAAGCCGCAGCGGAAACCGAAGCCCAGAGCCTGACTCACCTCGGGCTCATAGCGCAGCGACGAATCGTTGAGCTTGAGCTTCTCGAGCGCATCGCGAAGCGAGTCGTACTCGCTGGCCTCGGTCGGATAGAGCCCGGCAAACACCTGCGGCTGGATTTCCTTGAAGCCCGGCAGCGCTTCGGTGGCCGTGGCCCCCGCGCCGCCCGTGCCCGACTTGATCAGCGTCACGGTGTCGCCGACCTTGGCAGCCTGCAGTTCCTTGATGCCCGCGATGATGTAGCCCACCTCGCCCGCCTCGAGCGACGCGCGCGGCTCGGTGGCCGGCGTGAAGACGCCGATGTTGTCGGCGTTGTACATGGCGCCCGAGGCCATCATCTTGATGCGCTCGCCCTTGACGAGCCGTCCATCCACCACGCGCACCAGCATGACGACACCAACGTACGCATCGAACCAGCTGTCGACGATCATCGCGCGCAGCGGACCGTCGGGATTGCCGCGTGGTGCGGGCATGCGCTTGACGATCGTCTCGAGGATCTCGTCGATGCCCACGCCGGTTTTCGCCGAGCAGGGAATCGCGTCGGTCGCATCGATGCCGATCACGTCTTCGATCTCGGTGCGCGCGTTGTCGAGGTCCGCGTTCGGCAAGTCGATCTTGTTCAGCACCGGCACCACCTCGACACCGAGATCGAGCGCGGTGTAGCAGTTGGCCACCGTCTGCGCTTCGACACCTTGCGATGCGTCGACGACGAGCAGCGCACCTTCGCATGCGGAGAGCGAGCGACTCACTTCGTACGAGAAGTCGACGTGGCCCGGCGTGTCGATCAGATTGAGGTTGTAGATCTGTCCATCGCGCGCCTTGTAGTGCAGTGCTGCGGTCTGCGCCTTGATGGTTATCCCACGCTCTTTTTCGATGTCCATCGAGTCGAGAACCTGCGCCTCCATTTCGCGCTCCGCGAGGCCGCCGCAACGCTGGATCAAGCGGTCTGCGAGCGTCGACTTGCCGTGGTCGATGTGCGCAATGATCGAGAAATTTCTGATGTGATTCATCAACGGGAACGCTTAAGTACTTGAATTGGCTCGTGCGCAGAGTGCGACAGGCAAGAAAAAAGGGCGCGTCTTCTGGAGACGCGCCCTGAACCAACAAGCAATGGCAACTGCAGTAGTTGGAACTTCATTGTAGGCAAAAAGGGAAGCGCGTACATCCAGGGACAGGGTCGAAACGGGTCGTTGCGGGTCCACAACATCAAAGATATTAACAACTTATCCACAAGATCGGTGGAGCACTCCATGAACAACATGTGGGCGATCTGTGGAGCGCCGGTGGACTGCTGCAGGACATCTCGCATGGTGGAGGAAACCCACCTCCTTATGCACTGACCTACCGCCCAGCGTTCACTATTCTACCGAAATTCGTCCTAAGGCCCGATTTAAGTTAGTTTTCACTAACAAAATCAACTCTTTTCACCCCATTAACTTTTTTTGAAACCAGGCGCTCGAACGTCGCAAACACCTCAAAAAAAGGGCCCCAAACCCGAGTGAAGGGTGGGGCCACTTGACGGCTGGGCCGGATCAGCGTGCGGGCCGGATCAGTGCGTATTGCGCCCACTCGCCGCGGCGGAACAGCACGCTGAGTGGCTTGCTCTTGTCGGCCTTGGCGATCGCGGCCTCGAAATCCTTCACGCCCGAGACCTCGATGTTCCCGACGGCAAGGATCACGTCGCCTTCGCGGAGCCCGGCCCGCGCCGCGGCATCGCTCGCAGCTTCGATGCGCACGCCACCGCGCATCTTCAGCTCTTTCTTCTGCGCTTCGGTCAGGTCGGTGACCGTCAAGCCCAACGCCTTGCCGGCTGCCGAGGGTTTGCCTTGCGGCTCTTCGCTCTCCTGCGGGCGTTTGCCGGCGGGCTTGGCTTCAGGGTCGCCTTCGGCCACCGTGATCGACAGCTCGCGCGCGCTGCCGTTGCGGAAGACGCTCAGCGTGCTCTTGATGCCCGGCTTGGTGCTCGCGACCGAGCGCGACAGATCGGTCGGCGTCTCGATGACCTTGTCGCCGTACTTGGTGATGATGTCGCCCGGACGCACGCCGGCCTTGTCGGCCGCCGAACCCGGCACCACGCTGCTCACGACCGCCCCACGCGCCTTGCCAAGGCCGAGGGATTCGGCCACGTCCTTCGACACCGTGCCGATGGTCACGCCGATGAGGCCGCGCGACACGCGGCCGGTGGTGCGCAGCTGGTCGCTGACACGGATCGCCTCGTCGATCGGGATCGAGAACGAAATGCCCATGTAGCCGCCCGAGCGCGAGTAGATCTGGCTGTTGATACCGACCACTTCGCCGCGCAGGTTGATCAGCGGGCCACCCGAATTGCCGGGGTTGATCGCCACGTCGGTCTGGATCAGCGGCACCAGGTCGCCGGTGTCGCGCTGCTTCGCGCTCACGATGCCGGCCGTCACGGTGTTCTCGAGGCCGAAGGGCGAACCGATCGCCATGACCCATTCGCCGACGCGCAGCTTCGAGATGTCGCCCACCTTCACCGCGGGGAGGCCCGCGGCCTCGATCTTGACCACGGCAACGTCGCTGCGCTTGTCGGCGCCGATCAGCTTGGCCTTGAACTCGCGCTTGTCGGTCAGGGTGACGATGATCTCGGAAGCATCCTCGATCACGTGCGCATTGGTCATCACGTAGCCGTCGGCGCTCAGGATGAAACCCGAACCCACGCCGCGCGGACGCTCTTCCTCCTGCGGCGGGCGGTTCGGGCGCGGGCCGGGGCGCGGGTTGCCGGGCAGCGGCTGGCCGAAGAAACGGCGGAAGAACTCCTGCATCTCCTCGTCCATTTCCCCGCCACCGTTACCGCCGCCACGCGTGACCTTCTCGACCGTGCGGATGCCGACCACCGCGGGGCCGACCTGCTCGACGAGGTCTGCGAAATCGGGCAGACCGCGCGCTTGCGGCATCTGGGGCACCTGCGGTGCCTGCGCATGAGCCGGCGCGGCGGGCAATAGCGCTGCTGCGCCGGTGAATGCCATGCCGAATGCGAAGAGATAGGAACGAACCTGGTGTCCCTCGACTTTGAACATCATCGGTTTTCTTTCAAAAGAACAGAGCGGCAAAAAGTAGAAGAGATATGGAGTCTGCAATGCCAACTTGGTTCAGCACCGGCCGTGGGACAGTTCCACTTCAGCGCGTGCGTGCAAGGCTCTGGGCAAATGCGTTGAGCGTCTGCTGCGGCACCTCGCCCACTGCCGTGAGCCACCAGTCGCTCACCGGCTCCGGCAGCCGACGGCGAATCGCGTTGGTGGCACCGATGGTCAACACGCCGTCGCGGGGCGCGCGCTTTTCATCGTAGCGTTCGATGAAAAGCGAGACCGAAGCGAGGCCATCGGAAAACGTCCACTGGACGGTGCGTTCCTGCGCACTCTTGTCGCCCGCGGGGCGGCGGTAGAAGCTGCGCGGCCGGAAGCCCGCGACGGGTGTCTTGAGCGTCCAGCCCTCGTCATGCGCGCTGCTGCGCTCGAGTTCGAGCTTCTCGACGCGGTAGCCACTGGTGTTGGACATCATCTGCAGCAGCGCCTGCGCCTTGATCGGTGCATCGAGCTGGAGTTCGGAGAACGCCGACTGCTCCACCACGCGGGAGTCGTTGTCGACGGTCTGGAGCTTCACGAGCAGGCCGGAGCGGCGCTCGCTCCAGATGCGGTAGCCGAAGCGCAGGCCATCGTGCGGCACGAGCTGCACCACGTCGGTGTCGAAACCAGCCACGCGGTCCTTGCCGAGCGCCCGCACCTCGTAGAAGTCGCCGATCGACGAATCGGGCTTGTCCGGCAGGTTGGGGAACAGATCGAAGTTCTCGCGCTTCTCGACCTTCACGACCTTCGCCTCGGGCAGGAAGGTCATGACATGGTGGTTGCGCCTGAACGTGGAGCGTGGCGGCCCCGACAAGGCCTCGATGCGCTCGATCTGCATCTCGCCGTCGCGCACATGCCAGATGCGCGCGCTCGACAGATTGCCGCCCGCGGCCGACACTACGAAGGTACCAATGTAGTTGCGCTGCCGTGCCCCCGAGTGCATGCGCTGCAGCCACTCGACAACGCCCAGCGACGGCGGCGCGTCACCGGCCTGTGCCGAGGCCGCACCTCTGGGGTTCGCCGCCGCGGGCCGGGTCTGGGCGACCGCCACATGGGCCAGGCAAAAGGCAGCGATCACCAGCGCAAACGCGCGAGCGGAGGTGGGCATCGGAACGGTCATCGAGCGTGGCGATCGGCGCACATCAGCGCGAAGGGCCTTCGAAAGTCGCATTGCGCAGGAACCCCGAGGGCATCTGCGATGCGCCGCCGGCCTGCTGATGCGCCTCGAGCAACTGGTCGAGTCGCGGATCGCGCAGCATCACTTGCGGGTTGCCGTTGCCGACCAGCACGCGCGTCGACGCCCGCGCGGTCGGGGCGGCATTCGCGGCGCCGTTCGCACCCGCTGTGGCCACCACGGACGCTGCGCCCGGCTGCGGCTGCGTTGCCGCGAGTTGAGCGCCCGGCGCCTGCACGGCAGCGCCGTTGCCGACCAGGGTCCAGCTGATGGCCGCGACCGCCATCAGCGACGCGGCACCGGCGACGAGTTTCCAGCGGAACACCGGCTCGTTGGCCGCGTCCGCCTTGCGCCGAACCGCAGGCACCGACGTAGCGGGCGCCACGGGCACCGCGGCCGGCCGCACCACCAAGGGCTCGGCCGCCAGGCGCCGCTGAAAGCGCGTCAGGAAGGCGTCGGTGTCGGTGCATGGCGAATGGGCGCCCGAGCGCAGCACGTCGCCCACGAGATGGTAGGCCTGCCAGGCGCCGCGGGCGTCTTCCTGCGCGCAGACCGCTTCGATGGCCTGCGCCAGGTCCTCGCTTTGCAAATGACCGTCCGCGAGTGCGGACACTTGTTCACGAACCGTCATGCTCTGATTCATTTCATTCACCTGCTTACCTACCACCGCTTGCCGGATTGGTTGTCCAGCATCGGCTTGACCTTGGCCGAAATGGCCTCACGCGCTCTGAAGATACGCGAGCGCACCGTGCCGATGGGGCAATTCATGACCTCGGCAATCTCTTCGTAACTCATGCCCTCGATTTCGCGCAGGGTCACAGCCTGACGCAGTTCGGCTGGCAGCGCATCCATGGCCATCTCGACCACGCGGGCGATTTCGTTGGCCGCCAGCACCGATTCGGGGGTTTCGTCGGTGGTTGGTTCGTTTCCCGGACGGTAAGTTTCATCGTCGTCGTCAGAAGACGGGCGCAGGGCGCTTTCCGAAATGGTCGGATCGCGCTTCATGTCGACCAGCGCCTTCTTGGCGGTGTTGACCGCGATCCGGTAGAGCCAGGTGTAGAACTGCGCGTCGCCGCGAAACTGATGCAACGCGCGATAGGCCCGGATGAAGGTCTCCTGCGCGATATCCTCGACCAGGTCGACGTCGCGCACCATGCGCCCGATCAGGCGCTCGATCCGGCGTTGGTACTTGATGACCAGAAGTTCGAAGGCTTTCTGGTCGCCGGCCACGGTGCGCTGGACCAGTTGCAGGTCGACCTCCCCCGGCCGCGGCGCAGCGGCGACTCCCTCGGGCAAGCCCGAGTCCGGTGGCACTGGCGGCACGGAAGTGGTCATCTGGAAGGTTCAGGGCCCATCGGCATGGGCGGTCGCCCGCCACGGCTCACCGGCGGTCGAACCCGACGGGGCGCGCGAATATACCGCACGGCGCAGGTCGCGCCAGCGCTCGGGCATGGCACTGTGCTCGGCCCACACCCAGCGCACCGACCGACCCGGCTCGGCCAGCCTGATCAGCAGCAGTGATTGCAGGTCGAGCGCCACGGCCGCGCGCGCCGCAACAACCGCCCGGCCGGTCTCCGCGCCCGCCAGCGTCCAGTGACGCCCGTCGAAACGCAGTTCGGCCGCAGCGTCGCCTCGCAGCGCGAGCGCGGCAGCACCGCCCGAGAACAGCACGCTCAGCACCAGGAGCACCTGGCGCCAGCCCGCGCCGTCAAAAAAATAGCAGGACACGCCGGCGCAGCACGCACCCAGTGCCCACGCCGCGATCAGGATCCGGGCTGCACCGCGCGAGCGCCCGACCGGATAGATCACCGACGGCGCGCTGTGCATGAAAGAGCAATGCTCAAACGCGCTTGAACACCAGCGTGCCGTTGGTGCCGCCGAAGCCGAAGTTGTTCTTGACCGCGACATCGATCTTCAGATCGCGCGCCTCGTTGGCGCAGTAGTCGAGATCGCACTCTGGATCCTGGTTGAAGATGTTGATGGTCGGCGGGCTCTTCTGATGATGCAGCGCGAGCACTGTGAACACCGACTCGATGCCGCCAGCGCCGCCCAGCAGGTGGCCGGTCATCGACTTGGTGGAGTTCACGATCAGCTTCTTCGCATGGTCGCCGAAGGTGTTCTTGATCGCGTTGGTCTCGTTCAGGTCGCCCAGCGGCGTGGAAGTGCCATGCGCATTGAGATACTGCACCTCGTCGGCGTTGGCCCCCGCATTGGCGAGCGCCATCGACATCGACCGGCGTGGTCCGTCGACATTGGGCGCCGTCATGTGATACGCGTCGGCGCTCATGCCGAAGCCCGAAACCTCGGCGTAGATCTTGGCGCCGCGCGCCTTGGCGTGCTCGTACTCCTCGAGCACGACCACCCCGGCGCCCTCGCCGAGCACGAAGCCGTCGCGGTCCTTGTCCCACGGGCGCGAGGCCGTGGCGGGATCGTCGTTGCGCGTCGAGAGTGCGCGCGCCGCCGCGAAGCCGCCGATGCCCAGCGGCGAGACGGTCGATTCGGCGCCGCCCGCGACCATCACGTCGGCATCGCCGTACTCGATCATGCGGGCCGACAGGCCGATCGCATGCAAGCCGGTGGTGCAGGCCGTGACGACCGCGATGTTCGGCCCCTGGAAGCCGTACTTGATGGAGACGTGGCCCGAGATCATGTTGATGATCGAGGCCGGCACGAAGAACGGCGACACGCGGCGAGGGCCGCGGTTCACGAGCTCCCCGTGCGTTTCTTCGATCATCGGCAACCCGCCGATGCCCGAGCCGATGTTGCAGCCAATGCGCGTCGCCTCTTCGGGCGAAAGCGCATCGTTGGTCTGGATACCGCTGTCCTGCACGGCCTGGATGGCCGCGGCAAGGCCGAGATGGATGAAGCGGTCCATGTGACGCGCTTCCTTCTCGGAAATGTATTGGGTGATGTCGAAACCCTTCACCTCGCCTGCGAACTTGCAGGCGAAGGCGCTTGCATCGAAGGCGGTAATGTTCGCAATGCCCGACTTCCCGGCCAACAGGTTGGCCCAGGATTCGGTTGCGGAGTTTCCGACAGGAGCGATGCAACCGAGTCCGGTCACGACGACGCGGCGTTTGGTCATGCCGGCAAACCTTTCTGGAAGCGTGGAGCAGCTGCCGATCGGCGCTTGCGGTTCAGTGAAGAAAAGCCGCCAGGCGCCGTCGCAGCATCAATTGGCCGATCAGGCCTTTTGATTCTTGGTGGCGTAGTCGACGGCGTTTTGCACCGTGGTGATCTTTTCGGCATCTTCGTCGGGGATCTCGATGCCGAACTCGTCTTCGAGTGCCATCACGAGTTCGACCGTGTCGAGCGAGTCAGCGCCGAGGTCGGCCACGAAAGCCTTTTCATTCGTCACTTGAGACTCTTCCACGCCGAGCTGCTCGGCGATGATTTTCTTGACACGTGCTTCGATATCGCTCATTTGGTTCCCTCTGAGGGTTGTAGGTAACAGTGGATTTTAGCCGGGCGCATTGTGGCATTTGCCGTGCGTCCGGTACGGGAAAACATTGCGCCTTTCGGCTACATGTGCATGCCGCCGTTGACGTGCAGCTCCTGCCCCGTCACGTACGACGCCTGAGGCGATGCGAGGTAGGCCACCGCATGCGCGATGTCGGCCGGCTTGCCCAGGTGCCCGAGCGGGATCTGCTGCAGCAGCGCCTGCTGCTGGGCTTCGGGAAGGCTGGCCGTCATGTCGGTTTCGATGAAGCCCGGCGCGACGCAGTTGACCGTGATGTTGCGGCTGCCGAGTTCGCGCGCGAGCGCGCGGGTCATGCCGGCAACGCCGGCCTTGGCGGCCGCGTAGTTGGCCTGGCCGGCATTGCCGGCGGCGCCCACCACGCTCGTGATGCTGATGATGCGGCCGTAGCGCTGCTTCATCATCGGGCGGATCACCGCGCGCGAAAGCCGGAACACGGCTTTCAGATTGGTGTCGAGCACCGCATCCCAGTCTTCGTCCTTGAGTCGCATGGCCAGCGTGTCGCGCGTGATGCCGGCGTTGTTGACCAGCACGTGGATCGCGCCATAAGCCTTGACGATCTCGTCGATGAGCGCTTCGACGGCCGCCCCGTCGTTCACGTCGAGCGCACGGCCGCGGCCGTCGAACGCGCTCAGGGCCGACGTGATCTTGGCCGCGCTGTCGTTGGTGGTGCCAGTGCCGACCACCTTGAGACCGCGCTGCGCGAGTTCGAGCGCGATTGCCGCGCCGATGCCGCGCGATGCGCCTGTGATCAGGGCAACCTGCCCTTCGAATTTTGGAATGCTCATAAAAGGAGTATCGGGCCTTGGGCCGCTCATCAGGCGAGCAGTTGACGGGTGTCTGCGAGCGTGGCCGGGTCGTACACCGACGCGGCTTCGAGTTCGGGGGCGATGCGCTTGACCGTTCCGGCCAGCACCCGGCCGGGCCCGCACTCGATGATGGCGGCGACACCGCGCAGTTTCAAGGCCTGGACGCTCTCGACCCACCGCACCGGACCGGCGGCCTGGCGCACCAGGGCCTCGCGGATGCGCTCGGACTCGGTTTCCACCGCCACGTCGATGTTGTTGAGCACCGGAATTTGCGGCGCGGCCAGCCTGATCGTGCTGAGCTTCTCGCGCAGCGCCTCGGCGGCGGGCTTCATCAGGCTCGAATGGAACGGTGCCGACACCGGCAGCAGCAGCGCGCGCTTGGCGCCGCCCGCCTTGAGCAGCTCGCAGGCCTTGTCGACCGCGGCCTTGCTGCCGGCGATCACCGTCTGCATCGGATCGTTGAAGTTCACCGCCTCGACGATTTCGGCACTGCCCGCGCCGAAGGACGCGGTGGCCTCGGCGCAACCAGCGATCACCTTCGAGGCCTCCATGCCGAGGACCGCCGCCATCGCACCTGCGCCCACCGGCACGGCCTGCTGCATGGCCTTGGCGCGGAACCGCACGAGCGGCGCAGCCTGCGCCAGCGTGAGCACGCCCGACGCCACGAGTGCCGAATACTCGCCCAGCGAATGCCCCGCCACGACCGCAGGGGCCGCGCCGCCCTCGGCGAGCCAGGCACGCCAGGCGGCCACGCCAGCCACCAGCATCACGGGCTGGGTGTTGGTGGTGAGCGCCAGCTCTTCCTTGGGACCGTTCTTGATCAGCGCGCCGATGTCTTCGCCGAGCGCTTCGGACGCCTCGCGCAAGGTCTCGGTCACGGCCGGATGATCGCCCCAGGCGTCGAGCATGCCGACGGCCTGAGAGCCCTGGCCGGGAAAGACAAAAGCAAAGGATTTCATTGTTTTTTATGGCGCATGCGAACGCCGTGGTACGCGACTGCGGACGGCGGCATGCTATAGATTCAGTAGCACCGCACCCCAGGTGAAGCCACCGCCCACGCCTTCAAGCATGAGCGTCTCGCCTTTCTTCACCCTCCCGGACCGCACGGCCTCGTCGAGCGCCAGCGGGATCGAGGCGGCCGACGTGTTGCCGTGCTCGTTGACCGTGACGACAAGCTTCTCGAGCGGCAGCTTGAGCTTCTTCGCCGTGCCTTCCATGATGCGGATGTTCGCCTGGTGCGGAATCAGCCAGTCGATGTCGGCTTCGGTCTTGCCGGCCTTCGCGAGCGTGGTACGGGCGGCTTCCTCGAGCACGCGCACAGCGAGCTTGAAGACGGCCTGACCGTCCATGTGCAGCAGCGGTGTGCCGAGCACGTTGCCGCCCGACACATGGCCGGGCACGCACAGGATGCCCACGTGCTTGCCATCCGCATGCAGGTCGCTCGCGAGAATGCCGGGCTCCTCGCTGGCCTCAAGCACCACCGCGCCCGCGCCGTCGCCGAACAGCACGCAGGTGGTGCGGTCGTTGAAATCGAGGATGCGCGAGAAGACCTCGGCGCCCACCACCAGCGCGCACCGTGCCGTGCCGGTGCGGATCATCGCGTCAGCCACCGTAAGGGCATAGACGAAGCCGCTGCAGACCGCCTGCACGTCGAAGGCCGGGCAGCCGGCAATGCCAAGCTTGTTCTGGAGGATCGCGGCCGACGACGGAAACACCATGTCCGGCGTCGAGGTCGCGACGATGATCAGGTCGATCTCTTCCGCCTTGCGGCCTGCCGCCTCGAGGGCGTGCCGGGCCGCTTCAAGGGCGAGGTCGCTGCTCGACACCTCCGGTGCCGCGAAGTGGCGCGCGTGGATGCCGGTGCGCTCGACGATCCACTGATTGGAGGTCTCGACGCCGCGCAGCGCCAGTTCACTGGCGAGGTCGTCGTTGGTCACCCGGCGCGGTGGCAGGTAGCTGCCGGTGCCGGTGATGCGTGAATATGGGCTCATCAAGCGTGAAGGGCCGTCGCGTCCTGGGACACCGCGGGCTCCTGCCGCGCGAGCAATGGCGCGGCGTGGGCAATGCGGGCCCGCACGCGATCGAGCAGGTTGTTGCGAGCGGCATCATAAGCGCGATCGAGCGCATGGCCGAAAGCCACTTCGTCAGCCGAGCCATGGCTCTTGAAAACCAGCCCGCGCAGGCCAAGCAGGGCCGCGCCATTGTAGCGGCGGTGGTCAAGGCGGCTTTTGAACGCTTTTAGGACCGGATAGGCTGCAATTGCAGCCATCTTGGTGAAAACATTGCGGGAAAATTCGACCCGAATGAAATCGCCAATCATCGAAGCCACGCCTTCGCTGGCCTTGAGCGCCACGTTCCCGACGAAGCCGTCGCATACGACGATGTCGGTGGTGCCTTTGAAAATGTCGTTGCCCTCGACGTTGCCGTAGAAGTTGAGATCTTTCGAATTGGCAGCAGTTCGCAGCAGTTGACTGGCCTTCTTGATGGTTTCGCTGCCCTTGATGGCTTCCTCGCCGATATTGAGCAGGCCCACCGATGGCGCCTCGTTGCCCGTGAGCGCGGAAACCAGGGCGGAACCGAGCACGGCGAACTGCAGCAGGTCCTCGGCGTCGCAATCGACGTTGGCGCCCAGGTCGAGCACGGTCGTCGCGCCACCCTTCACGTTCGGCAGTTGCGGTGCGATCGCGGGGCGGTCGATACCGTCGAGCGTCTTGAGCAGGTAGCGCGCAATCGCCATCAAGGCGCCGGTGTTGCCGGCGGACACCGCCGCGTGCGCCGCGCCGTCCTTCACCTGCTGGATCGCCACGCGCATGGAAGAATCTTTCTTCTTGCGCAGCGCGATCTCGATCGGGTCGTCCATGCCCACCACTTCGCTGGCCGGCACGACGCGGGCGCGCGGATGCGCGGCGAAGCCCGCCAATGCGGCCGGCGCACCTACCAGCAGCAAGGAGGCCTCACTGTGCCGCTCGAGAAACGCGCGGCAGGCCGCGAGCGTGACGCGCGGCCCGTGGTCGCCTCCCATGCAATCGACGGCAAGCGTGATCGCGGAAGGCGCAGCAGTGGATTCGGGAGAAGACGTAGCCATCAAAACAAAGGCCCGACGCTACGGCAAAAGTAGCTTCGGGCCTCGGCCTTGGGATGCGAGATCAGGCTTCGGACTTGTTTTTGAGCACTTGCCGGCCACGGTAGAAACCGTTGGGGCTGATGTGGTGGCGCAGGTGCGTTTCGCCGGTGGTGGGCTCGACGGCGATACCGGGCACGACCAGCGCGTTGTGCGAACGGTGCATGCCACGCTTGGAAGGCGACTTCTTGTTTTGCTGGACGGCCATGATGGCTCCTGGACTGTGAGGTGAGTGATTGGATGCGCTCTCTTGCGGTGGCAATGATGAATGGCATTGCTGATCACGGCGGCGCGCGCGAAGCCCATGATTATAGCCCAGCTGGCGGATAAGGGCTACCCGCCCTCTTTGGGGCCACGCGGACGCAGCGCACCGAGCACCGCGAACGGGTTCGGCTTGGCCTCTTCCGCCGCGTTGAAATCGTCGTCGCTGGACGACAGCCGGACCGGCACGGGACAGACGTCATGCGCGGGCGTGACGGGAATTTCCATCAGCAGTTCGTCTTCGACGAGCGCGTGCAGGTCGAAGTCGCGGCTCATCGCGAGCACGTCTTCGTCGGCTTCCTCGTCCTCGGCCTCGGCCGTGGCCTCGTCGGCGACGAAACGGAACCATCGGCTCACCATGACCGGCGTCGCCACCGGCGTCAGGCAGCGCTGGCAAGTCAGGGGCAGCGTCGCTTCGGCGTCCAGGTGCAGCCAGGGCTCGGCCTTGCCGTCGGCGCCGGGACGCTCTTCGCCGCTGGCTGTCCAGCGCACGAGGGTGTCGGCTGCGGGGTCGGCCTCGGTCGCCAGCTCGGCCGCGAGCCGCACGTAGTTCGCAACCGGCTCGGCCGCTTCCAGCGTGGCGCCCGCGAGGGCAAAGCGGGCCACGTCGAGCCGTTCGGGGGCAAATTCTCTCTTCATCCTCACCAGTCTAGCGCGCTCACGCACAATCATCCCATGCAACGCCCCGTGATCCTTGCCTCGACCTCGCGCTACCGGCGCGAACTGCTTTCCCGCCTGCGCCTGCCCTTCGACGTGCAGCCGCCCGACGTCGACGAAACCCCGCGCGGCGGCGAGTCGCCCCGGGCGCTGGCCGAACGCCTGGCGCTCGAAAAGGCCCACGCGGTGGCGGCGCGCTTTCCCGAAGCCGTGGTGATCGGTTCCGACCAGGTGGCCGACCTGGCCGGCGAGGCGCTGGGCAAGCCGGGCGACCATGCGCGCGCGACCGCGCAGTTGCGGCGCATGCGCGGCCAGACGCTGGTGTTCCAGACGGCGGTGGCGGTGGTCTGCCACGCGAGCGGCTTCGTCCAGCACGACCTGGCGCCCGTTCGGGTGGTGTTCCGCGAGCTCACTGATGACGCGATCGAAAATTACCTGCAGGCCGAGCAGCCCTACGACTGCGCCGGGAGCGCCAAGAGCGAAGGCCTCGGCATCGCCCTGCTCGACGCCATCGACAGCGACGACCCCACGGCACTCGTGGGCTTGCCGCTGATCCGCACCTGCCGGATGCTGCGCGCCGCGGGAGTCGAACTCCTGTGACGCCGGGCAAGCTCTACCTCGTGCCCGCGCCACTCGACTTCGGCTGCGAATCGCAGGCGCCGCTGCAGGACGCGCTGCCGCTCGGAACCCTCCAGGTCGCCGCGGGCCTCACCCACTGGATCTGCGAGAACGCGAAGTCGGCGCGCGCCTACCTGAAGCGGATCGATGCGGTGGTGCCGCTGGCCGCGCCACTACAGGCGCAGGACATCCGCGAACTGCCGCGCGAAGTGCACAAGAAGGGCGACCATGCGGGCCAGTTCGACGCTCGGCCGCTGCTCGCCGCCGCGCTCGAAGGCCATGACATCGGACTGCTCAGCGAGGCGGGCATGCCGGCAGTGGCCGATCCCGGCTCGTCGGTGGCGCGGGCTGCGCACGATCTCGGCCTGGCCGTGGTCCCGCTCACCGGCCCGGTGTCGCTGCTGCTGGCGCTGGCGGCGAGCGGCCTCAATGGCCAGAACTTCGCCTTCGTCGGGTACCTGCCGCAGGATGCCGGCGAGCGCCAGGGCCGCATCCGCGATCTCGAGGCGCTGGCGCTGCGAACCGGCCAGACGCAGCTGTTCATCGAGACACCCTACCGCAATGCCGCACTCCTGCAGGCGCTGGTGCAGACGCTGCAGCACAACACGCGGCTCGCCGTCGCGCGCGGGCTGACGCTGGCCACCGCCGACGTTCGCAGCCAGACCGCGAAGACGTGGCGCACCCAGCCCAAGAGCACCGCGGACGAGCGCCTGCCGGCCGTGTTCGCGATCGGACGTTGACGATGAGGGTGACCGCCAGCCACCGCTGGGCCTCGCGCGCGCAGTTTTTCTCTTCCGGTTTCATCTTCGCGACGTGGGGCGTGCACGTGCCCACGGTCAAGGCGCACTACGGCATCGACGAGGCACAACTCGGCCTCGCCATGCTCGCGGCCGGCGCCGGCGCGATGTTCGGCCTCACGAGCGCAGGCCGATGGATCGGCCGCCACGGCGCCCGCCGCATGGCGGCTATTTGCGGCTGCATCTACGCGTTGCTGCTCGCGGGTCTCATCGCCATGCCGGGCTATTTCGCGCTGCTGGCGCTGCTGGCCGCCTTCGGGCTCGTCACCAGCGTGTTCGACGTTGCCATCAACACCGAGGCGGCCCAGCTCGAGCTGAAGGGCGGCAAGCCGCTGATGAGCGGCATGCACGGCATGTTCAGCCTCGGCGGCATGGCCGGCGCCGCAAGCGGCAGCGCCGCGCTGGCTGCCGGACTTGGGGCCCAGGCGCACCTGCTGTGGGTGGCGGCGGCGATGATGGCTGCGGTCGCGATCGCCTCGACCCGCATGCTGCCGCCCGTTGCCGCTGCCGGCGACGCGGCCGCGCGCCATGGCTTCCGCCTGCCGCGCGGCACGCTCGCGGTGCTGGGCGTGCTCGCCGCGCTGGGCCTGATCGCCGAGGGCGCCATCTACGACTGGAGCGTGCTGTACATGCAGCAGGAGCTCCATAGCCCGCAGCAGCAGGCCGCACTGGCCTATGCGAGTTTTTCCGCAGCCATGGCGGCGGCGCGCTTCGGCGGCGACGCGCTGCGCGCCCGCTTCTCGCCCGCCGCCCTGTTGCTCGGCAGCGGCCTGCTCGCGGCCGCTGCCATGACGCTGGTGCTGTTGACGCACCTGCCGTGGGTCGCACTGCTCGGCTTCGCGGGCGTGGGCGTGGGCTTTGCGAACGTGGTGCCGATCCTGTTCGGCGCCTCGGCCCGCGTGCCCGGCGTGGAACCCGCCAGCGGCATTGCCGCGGTGTCGGCCGTGGCGTACCTGGGCTTCATGGCCGGGCCGGCGGTGATCGGGCTGCTGGCGCGCGCCAGTTCGCTGACGGCCGCGCTGTATGTGGTGGTGGCGTTCGCGGTGGCGCTCGCGGCCTCGGCGCGCTTCACCGAGCGCGGCACCCGGGCTTGATCGCGGCTTGATCGCGCCGGGCAGCCGCTGCCGATCTCAGCGCAGCGCCGGCGAGGCGGACTGCAGCGAGCGGACGGTGGCGGCGCCCATGGCGGCGCCGAATTTCTTCGCGAGCTTCTCGGCCACGTTGTCACGCCGCGTGTAGTCGGTGACCTCCTCGGCCTTGATGACTTCGCGCGCCACGAAGTCGACGTTGCCCAGCTGGTCGGCCAAGCCGAACTCGACGGCCTTCTCGCCGCTCCAGAACAGACCGCTGAAGAGCCCCGGCGTGTCGAGCTTGAGCCGGTCGCCGCGCCCGGTCTTCACCACATTGATGAACTGTGTGTGAATCTGGTCGAGCATCGCCTGGGCATGGGCACGCTGCGCGTCGTTCATGGGGCTGAACGGATCGAGGAAGCCCTTGTTCTCGCCGGCCGTGAGCAAGCGGCGCTCGACGCCGACCTTGTCCATCACGCCCGTGAAGCCGAAGCCGTCCATCAGCACGCCGATGCTGCCGACGATGCTGGCCTTGTCGACGAAGATCTTGTCGGTGGCTGCCGCGATGTAGTACGCCGCCGAGGCACAGGTTTCCTCGACCACGGCATAGACCGGCTTCTTGTGCTTGGCCTTCAGGCGCTTGATCTCGTCGCTGATGATGCCGGCCTGCACCGGGCTGCCGCCGGGCGAATTGATGAGCAGCACGATGCCCTTGGCACCCTGGTCCTCGAAGGCCGTCTTCAACGCGGCGATCACGAACTCGGCGCTCGCATCGCTGCCGTTGGCGATCTCGCCCTTGACCTCAACCACCGCCGTGTGCGCCGTGCTCGTGGCGGTGCTCGGCGCGCTGCGCGACATGGCCAGCCAGACCAGGAAGATGAAGAAGGCGAGCCACGACAGGCGCACGAAGGTCTTCCAGCGGCGCGCCGCCTTCTGTTCGTTCAGCGATGCGAAGGCGAGTTTTTCGAGCGTTGCACGCTCCCAGCCGGGGCGTTGCGTGGGATCTTTGGCCATGTTTCTCGGTGCGCCCTGCGAGGGCGCCAAAGGGGTCGCCGGCTCGAAGGGTTCGAAGCCTTCGGGTTCCGTGCGGTTCGAGTCGGTCATTTCAGAATGTCAGGGGATGGAGGTTCCAGGCAGTATGCCAGTGGACCACGCCGTGGCTTTCGCTCAGGGCGATCTTCACGAGGCCGCCGCGGCACGGGCCGCCCGCGCATTCGCCCGTGTCGGGCCGGTAGACCGCGCCGTGCGTGGCGCACAGCAGCCACTGGCCCGAATCGTCGAAGAAGCGGTCGGGCTGGAAGTCCATTTCCATCGCCACATGGCTGCACCGGTTCAGGTAGGCGTGCGGCTGCCCTTCGAAGCGCACCGCGAAGGCCCGGCAGGTCTCACCGCCATAGACCACGTCGAAGGGAACGGCACGGCCGCCTTCGACCAGGTCGGACCCGTTGCACAGGGGAATGCGCTGTTCTTCGCTCGTCATCGCGCGATTGTCAGGCGGTCGCAGGCGGTCGTCAGGCGTTCTCGAGCAGCCACGCCTCGAGGCTGGCCACCGAGTGGGCCACGAACAACGGCTTCAGTTCGTCGAAGCTCCCGGGCTCGTGCGCGCCGTAGCTCACGCCCACGCTCGCGCAGCCGGCATTGAGCGCGAGCTGCAGGTCGTGCGTGGTGTCGCCGATCATCAGCGTGCGCTCCGCCGGCACTTCGAGCTCTTCCATCAGTTCGAGCAGCATCCGCGGATGCGGCTTGCCGAAGGTCTCGTCGGCGGTGCGCGAGCCGTCGAAGCGCTCGCGCAGCGCCACCGACCGGAGCGCCTCGTTGAGGCCGCGGCGCGATTTGCCCGTGGCCACAGCCAGCTTGTGGCCGCGCGCGCGCAGCGCATCGAGCATCTGCAGCACGCCGTCGAACAGCACGAGGTCGTCCTGGTGCTGCAGGTAGTGGTAGCGGTAGCGGGCGCCGAGCTCGGGGTATTTCTCCTTCGGCACGTCGGGTGCCGCGCGCGCGAGCGCCTCGGCCAGGCCCAGGCCGATCACCCAGGCAGCGTCGTTCTCGCTCGGCTTCGCGCCGCCGACGTCGACCACCGCGGCCTGGATGCAGCGCACGATGAGCCGCGTGGAGTCATAGAGGGTGCCGTCCCAGTCGAAGGCAATCAGGTCGAAACGCAAGGGTCGGGTAGTGGGGTCAGTCATGGGCCGTGGGAAGGGGATGTTGGGCCAGCGCCTCGAGGGCGGGCGGCGGTATCAGGGTATGCAGTTCGGGCGGCAGGTCGGCCTGCAGCGCCACGCGCTCGCCGGTCGCGGGATGGTTGAATTGCAGTCGCCAGGCATGCAGGAACATGCGCCGCAGCCCCAGCCGCTGGAGTGCGCGCTGGCGGTCCGAGTCGCCGTACTTGTCGTCGCCCGCGATCGGGTGGCCGGCCGAGGCCAGGTGCACCCGGATCTGGTGCGTGCGGCCGGTCTTGATGGTGACTGCGAGCAGCGACAACGGCGCGGCCTCGCCCGCCAGCGTGAGCCGCGCAAGCACGCGCACCAGCGTCACCGCGTGCATCGCGTCGGGGTGGTCCTTGGCGACCACGCGCACGCGGCGTTCGCCGGCGCCCGCACCGTCGCCCGGCAGCAGGAACCGCGCGAGCGGCGCATCGAGCACCTTGCGGTTCGCGGGCCAGGTTCCTTCGACCAGCGCCAGATAGGTCTTGCCGGTCTCGCGTTCGCGGAACTGGTCTTGCAGCGCCACCAGCGCGCTGCGCTTCTTGGCCACGAGCAGGATGCCCGAGGTTTCGCGGTCGAGCCGGTGCACCAGTTCGAGGAATTTCGCGCCGGGCCGGGCGGTCCGCAGCTGTTCGATCACGCCGAAGCTCACGCCGCTGCCGCCATGCACCGCCACGCCGGCGGGCTTGTCGATGGCGAGCACGGCGTCGTCCTCGAGCAGCACCGGGAACTCGCGCGCGGGCGCCGGCGGCGTGGCGCCCTCCTCGGCGCGCGCCGAGATCCGCACCGGCGGCAGCCGCAGCACGTCGCCGGCCTCGATGCGCGTCTCGGCCTGCACGCGTCCCTTGTTGATGCGCACCTCGCCCGATCGGATGATCCGGTAGACATGCGTCTTGGGAACGCCCTTCAGGTGGCGGAAAAGGAAGTTGTCGAGCCGCTGTCCGGCCGATTCGGCGTCCACAGTAATGAATTTGATGGACGCGCCGGGCGCGCCGCCTTCATTTCCCGCGATTTGGGGCGCCGCGGGGCTGTGCTTCGCACCTATAATGTTTTTCACCAGCGCGGTCGTGTAAGTGCTTGATTAGACAGAAGTTTAGACCACTGCGGTCAAGCACCCACTACAACGCTGCGAGGTCGATGCCGCTTTGGCGCCGAGACTGCAAACCCCGCGCAAGCGCGCAAAGTGGCAGGCCCTGCACCCAAGTCAAGCCGACACCCACGAAACACCGATACGGAATACCCAGCCTGCAGCTTCCGAGCTGCAGGCGGATCGAAGCGAGCCCCTTGTGTTGATGCTGCTGATTCGACTGTGCCTGCGCTGGCCGACCTGGCTTCTGCCAGCGGCCTCCGGCATGGAATCATCCGCGCCGCGCGCCACCATTGCGCACCCTGCCATCGAAAAGATGGCCGCTCAACACCGAATCTGGCTCGCGCCCATCCACGCGCCCCCACCCCGGCTGTCCTCCTGAGCTGACGCTCGAGAGGCTTGTCCGCGCCTGCGCGGCACAGCACAGCATCCGGGGCCAAGCGGCAATTCCCCTCGTTTCGCGGGCGTCGTCCGTGCATCGTTGGCCCGTCATGGGCCGGTAGAACGATACATAGAAGGACAACGCATCATGAAGCGGATGCTGATCAATGCCACGCAGGCCGAAGAACGCCGCCTGGCCATCGTCGACGGGCAAAAGCTCCTCGACTACGAGATCGAGATCGAAGGGCGCGAACAGCGCAAGGGCAACATCTACAAGGCCGTCGTGACGCGCGTCGAGCCGTCGCTCGAAGCCTGTTTCGTCGACTACGGCGAAGACCGCCACGGCTTCCTGCCGTTCAAGGAAATCTCCAAGCAGTACTTTGCCGAAGGCGTTTCCGCCAGCCAGGCGCGCATCCAGGACGTCATCAAGGAAGGCCAGGAACTGACCGTCCAGGTCGAGAAGGAAGAACGCGGCAACAAGGGCGCGGCCCTCACCACCTTCATCTCGCTGGCCGGCCGCTATGTCGTGCTGATGCCGAACAACCCGCGTGGCGGGGGCGTTTCGCGCCGCATCGAAGGCGACGACCGCGCCGAGCTCAAGGAGGCGATGGACCAGCTCGAGTACCCGAAGGGCATGAGCATCATCGCGCGCACCGCTGGCATCGGCCGCTCGGCGCCCGAACTCCAGTGGGACCTGAACTACCTGCTCAAGCTCTGGACCGCCATCGACGGCGCGGGCAAGGGCGGCAAGGGCGCCTTCCTGATCTACCAGGAATCCTCGCTCGTCATCCGCGCCATCCGTGACTACTTCAATCACGACATCGGCGACATCCTGATCGACACCGACGACATCTACGAGCAAGCGCAGCAGTTCATGGCGCACGTCATGCCCGAGCATGCCGCCCGCGTGAAGCGCTACCGCGACGATGCGGCGCTGTTCAGCCGCTTCCAGATCGAGCACCAGATCGAGTCGGCCTATGCCCGCACCGTGCAGCTGCCCTCGGGCGGCGCCATCGTGATCGACCACACCGAAGCGCTCGTGTCGGTCGACGTGAACTCGGCCCGCGCCATCAAGGGCGGCGACATCGAGGAAACCGCCACGCGCACCAACCTCGAAGCCGCCGACGAAGTGGCCCGCCAGATGCGCCTGCGCGACCTCGGTGGCCTGATCGTCATCGACTTCATCGACATGGACGAGTCGAAGAACCGCCGCGAAGTCGAAAGCCGCCTGCGCGATGCGCTGCGGCAAGACCGCGCCCGCGTGCAGTTCGGCTCGATCAGCAAGTTCGGCCTGATGGAAATGAGCCGCCAGCGCCTGAAGCCGGCGCTGTCGGAGGGCTCGTCGATCCCCTGCCCCCGCTGCGGCGGCTCGGGCCACATCCGCGATACCGAATCCAGCGCACTGCAGATCCTGCGCATCATTCAGGAAGAGTGCCTGAAGGACAACACGGCCGCCGTGCACGTTCAGGTGCCGGTCGAAGTGGCCTCGTTCCTGCTGAACGAAAAGCGCCCCGAGATCGCGAAGATCGAGCTCAAGCAGCGCGTCACCGTGCTCATGGTGCCGAACAAGACGCTCGAAACGCCGAACTACAAGCTCGAGCGCCTGAAGCACGACGACCCGCGCCTCGACCACATCGAAGCCAGCTACAAGATGGCCGACGAGGTCGAGGACCCGACTTCGGTCACCCGCCGCTCGCAGGAGCCGACCAACAAGCAGACGCCGGTCATCAAGGGCGTGCTGCCCGACGCACCGGCGCCCGTGGCGGTGCCCCGGCCCGAACCGGTGCGCGCCCCCGTGGCCGTGGCCCCGGCACCGGTTGCACCGCCAGTCGTGAGCGCACCGGCACCGGCCGAAACCGGCTTCTTCGCACGCCTCAAGGGCTGGTTCTCGGGCACGCCGGCGCCAGCGCCCGCACCGAGCACCATGATCCCGGTCGAGCCCCCGAAGCCCACCCGGCGTGACGGCGGCCGCACCGGCCGCGATGGCGAGGCGCGCGGCGCCCGCGGCGACGGCGAACAGCGCCGCGGTGGCCGCACCGGCGAGAACGGTGGCCGCTCGGGCGGGCGCGATGGCGAACGCCGCGGTGGACGCGGTGGCGAGCGCCGCGAAGGACGCGAACAGCGCGAGGCACGCGGCAACGGCAGCGAACTCCGCAACGACGCCGCCGCCCAACCGCGCGAGCAGCGTGAACCCCGCGAACCGCGTGAGGCCCGTGCCCCGCGCGACGGCGAGCAGCGCCGCGGTGGCCGTGGCGAACGCCGCGACGGCGAAGGCCGCGGTGCCCGCGCGGCATCGGGCGATCCGATCGACAACACCAACCTCGAAGCCCAGCAGCTCGCGCCCAACGGTGAGGCCGGCGACGAAGGCAACACCACGGCCGAGCGCGCACCCCGCGCCCGGGGCGGTGAACGTGGCGAACGCCGTGAACGCGGCGAGCGTGGTGAACGTGGCGAGCGCGGTGGTGAACGCACCGAGCGCGGCGAGCAACAGCCGCAGCCGCAGCCGCAGCGCAACGACACCGAGATGGCGCGCGAATCCACCGACGGCGACAACGCCGCCGCACCGCAGGACGGCGTACAGCCCGAACGCGCACCGCGCAGCGGCCGCGACGAGCGTGGCCCGCGTGGCGAGCGCGGCGAAGGCCGCCGCGGCGAGCGCCGTGGCGAAGGCCAGCCGCGCTTCGGCAGCGACAGCGAAGCAGCCGCCACGCCGGACGATGCCGAGCGCGGTGCAGCCGAGCCGGCTGAACTCGCAGCCGGCACCGAAGGCGAAGCGCCGCGTCGCGATGGCGAAGAGCGCCGTGGTCGTTCGCGTGACCGCTACGGCCGCGATCGACGCGAACGCGCCCCGCGCGACGAGAGCGAAGCCAGGCCATCGGCCGACGGCGCTGCCGTTGCAGAGGCCGGCGAGGCCATGCCTGCTGCGCAGGTGCCGGCCGAGCGCGCTGTCGCCGAAGACGCACCGGCACGACGCAGCTACTTCGACCGCCCCGCGGAAGCGGCTGCGGCCGAAGCAGCGGCACCGGCATTCGTCCCGGCCGCGGCAACGGTTCCTGCGCCCGCACCGGCACCAGCCCCCGCGCCGGTGGCTGCGGTGGCTGCACCCGCGCCCGTCGCAAGCCCCGCACCGAGCCAGCCCGCTGCCAGCGGCCGGGCGCTGCCGAAGGTCCAACCCTTCCAGCTGCCGCTCGACGAACTGGCGCAGGTCGCCGAAAAGTCGGGTCTGCAATGGGTGAACTCCGACGCCGAGCGCATCGCGCAGGCGCGCGCCGCCATGGCGGCCGAGCCGAAGCCGGTGCATGTGCCGCGCGAACGTCCGCCGGCCGTCGTGCTCGACGAAGGTCCGCTGGTGCTGGTCGAAACCCGCCGCGATCTCGGCGCAATGAGCCTGCCGTTCGAGAAGGCAGCGGCATCCTCCGACGCGCAAAACGTGAACTGACGCAGCAGCGAGCAAGCCACCGGGTCGCGAGGCCCGGTGGCCAACAACGAAAAACGGCGCCGATGAGGCGCCGTTTTTTTTGGGCTCTCTCGTTTCCCGCTCAGGCCTTGTCGGTCTGCCCCTGCGCAGCGCGCTTCCAGGCCGCCGCCGCCTGCGCTTCGTCGCCGCGCGCTTCTGCCAGCTCGGCGATGGCGAGCCAGGCGCGGCGGTAGAGGTCCGCGTCCTGCAGGGTCTGGCCGGCCTGCGTGAGCAGCTGCTGCGCCTTGCCCCAGAGCTGGTGCTTCATGCAGGCCATGCCCGCGAGGTACTGCAGGTTCGGGTCGCGTGGATTGTTGCGTTGGGCCGATTCGATGCGCGCCAGCCATTCGGGATCGACCGAATCGAAGCCGGCCTCGAGCGCCCGCGCGAGCTTGACGCGCAACGCGTCGCCCAGGCCGTGCGGTTGCGCGACCATGCGCTCCCAGGCCGGCAGCAGCCAGCCGCGCGCCACCGACAGGTCGCCGCGCAACGCCACCATGCGCTGGGCGGCATGGATCGCGATCTCGGGCATCTCGCGCTCGGCCGGCTCGAGTTCCGACCATGCGCGCAGCAGTTGGGCCGGATCGTGCGCGCCCGAGAGCAGGTCGGTGGCGAGGCCGCGCACGATGCTGCGCGCCGCGGCTTCCGAGAAGGCCCGGTGCTTGGCGAGCAGGCGTGCAGTTTCGAGGGCCTCGAGCGAGCGCCCTTCCTGGCGCGCCGCCTTGAGGCGGATGCGCAGCGCGAGCGTGCGCCGCTGAACGCCCTGGGGCAGCTCTTCAAGACGCGCAAGCGCGGCCGCCGGATCACGGTCTTCGAGCGCCCAGCGGGCGGCGCGCAACTGCACGCCTTCGCGCGTCTCGGGGCTCGCGAGCAGGGTGCGATCGGTACTTTCGTTGAGCGCCTGCTGCAGATGCGCATCGCGTGCGGGCCTGTCCTGCAATGCCTGCGCGCTTTCGGCCGCGAGCAGATGGGCGAGCACGCGCACCTGCTGCGCCTGCGGCAGGTGCGCGTCGAGTGCCGCGAGCGTCTTCTCCTGCACCAGCGCGGCCTGCGCGGCCTTGCGCGCGCGTGAGAAACGCCCAGAGATCAGTTGCACCATCGCGTCGAGCACGGCCGCATGCAGCGTGCGTTCCTTCTGCTGCAGCCGCCACTGCCGCGCCTGCGTCGGCAGCGAGAACAACGCCGCGAGGCCGCGCAATGCCAGGTGAAGCAATGCGAAGACCGCGAACAGGATCAGCAGCACCAGATTGAGCGAAAGATCGACCCGCCAGGGCGGCCAGAACACCGTGATCGTGCCCTGGTTGTTGCCCGCGAACAGGGCCACCGCTGCCGCGATGGCGAACAGGCCGAGGAGCCAGAGCGCCGCTCTCATCAGCGCCCCGCTGCGGCGGTTGCGAGCGCGGCCAGCGTTTCGTCGATGCGCGGCGGCTCGGTGGCCTTCACCTGGGTCTGGAGCTGCTGCAGCAGCGTGGCCGCCGCCTGCGTGCGCCGCGAGGCGGGATCGAAATAGCGGTTCAGCGCGCTGGCGACCACCGCGAGTTCGCTGCGCGCGGTGTCCATCTGGCGCGACAGCAGCGAGAGCCGCGCATTGAGCAGCTTGAGCTTGAGGTTCTCACGCAGGAAGTAGGTCTGGTCGGGCGCCAGCAGCACGGCTTCGGGCCGCTCGATGCGGCCCACGCGCACCAGCGAGCGGAGTTCGGCGCGCACGGTCAACAGCGCCTTTTCCCACCAGGGCGCGTCGGCCGGAATGGGTTCGGGCTGCCAGGCGTTGAGGCCGCTGCCGCGCATGGCGACGGCGTTCAGCGGCGGCAGGTCGTCCACGCCGCGCATCAGCTCGTCGATGCGCCGCAGCGCTTCACCGTTGTCGGCGCTCGCGCTGCTGCGCAGGCGATCGGCATCGCGCTGCATGGCGCGCTGCAGCGGCGCGAGCCGGGGCTGCGCTGCGCGCGCGATGCGCAGGTCGCCGGACTTCATCACCGCCAGCAGCGGCTCCACGCTGCCCGTGACCTGGGCCTGCTGCAAGGCCAGGCGGATGGCCGATTCGATGTCGACCACGAGGTTCTCGTCGCGCGAGCGCGAGAGGCTCTGCATCAGTTCCTCGAGCTGCGAGCGCTGGAGCGCGACTTCGGCCACCCGCGTCTCGGTGAGGGCTGCGCGGGCCGCGGTGTCGCGCACCGTGTCCATGGCCTGGCGCGCGAGCGTGCGCGCCTCGAGCGACTGGGCCTGCGCTTCGGCGCTCTGGCGAGCCAATTGCTCCTGCATGCCGCTGACCCGCTGCCACAGCGCGATGGCGATCACCAGCGCAGCCAGGGCCACGAGCGCCAGCAGGCCGAGGGCGATGCGCGAAAGCGTTCTTGCCGCTGCGGCCAACGACTCCGGCGTCTGCGACATCGACACCGGGGCCGGCAACGGCGCGGCCGCATCGGCGGCGGACGGCGAGGGGGAGAAGTCGTCGGGCGGGGACGCAGCACTCATGAGAACGATTCTATCGACGCGATCAACGCCTCTCGCAGGGGCGCGCACACGCGCACGGCGCCGAAGCCCGCGGCGCGCGCCGCATCACCGATGCGTTCGTGCGTGGCCACCGCGCGGGCCTCGTCCCATGGGATGCCGGGCATGGCATGGCACAGGTTGCGGATCGCCTCGGAGCTGCTGAAGAGCCAGATGGCGCCGCCCGCGGCGGCTTCGCGCGCGAGTGCACGCGCCGTGTCGTCGAAACTGGGCGCGAGCCGCCGGTAGGCGACCACCGTGTCGCGCAGGCCGCCGGCGGCGTCGATCTCCTTCGCGAGCCAGTCGCGCCCGCTCGGCGCCCCGGCCGCGTCGCCGCCGCGCACGATCAGCACGCGCACGCCGTCACCGACCTGGGTCTTCACAAGGGACCAGAGCGCCTCGGAATCGAAGCGTTCCGCATCGGTAGGCGGCGCGTCGATGGCATGGTCGGCCACACCGGCCCGCTGCAGCGCACGCGTGGTGCCGGGGCCGGTGGCCCAGAAGCGCAGGCCGGGCGGCAAGCCGGGCACGCCCTCGCCCGCGTGGGCGAAGAAATGTTCGACGGCCGTGGCGCTCACGAACATCAGTGCGGCATAGCCGGACAGGCGCTTCCACGCGACGTGCAGCGGGGCGGTGTCGAGCGCGGGTTCGATCACGATCAGCGGCAGCGCCTCGGCCCGAAGCCCGGCGGCACGGAAGAGGTCGACCCATTGCGCGGCCTCGCGCGCGGGCCGCGTCACGATGACGGGCTTCGCGGCCATCGGACGCTCAGCGCGCGCCGGCCTGGCGCAGCAGCGCGGCCGCGCGTTCGCCCACCATGCCGGCCTGCGCAAGATCGGCCACCGGCGCCTCGGCCTGCACGCGCACCAGCGCGGCGCGCCCCTCGGGGTCGCCCCAGGCCGCATCGACGCGCAGCGCGCCATCGGGCTGCCAGCGCGCATGGGCCGCCAGCGGCATCGAGCAGCTGCCGCCCATGGCGCGGCTCACGGCGCGCTCGGCGGCGGTGGCGAGCCAGTCGCGCGGATGCGACAGCGTGCCGAGCAGCGCGATCAGCTCAGCACGGTCGGCACGCACCTCGATGCCGAGGGCGCCCTGCCCCGCGGCCGGAAGCATGGTGTCGGGCTCGAATGCGACGCGGATGCGGCTTTCGAGCCCGAGGCGCTTGAGCCCGGCCGCCGCAAGCACGATCGCGTCGTACTGGCCTTCGTCGAGCTTGCGCAGGCGGGTGTCGAGGTTGCCGCGCAGCGGCTCGATGCGCAGGTCGGGTCGCAGCGCCCGCAGCAGCACGACGCGGCGCAGGCTCGAGGTGCCGACCACAGCGCCCTGCGGCAGCGCATCGAGCGAGGCGTAGTGCGGCGACACCAGCGCATCGCGCGGGTCTTCGCGCTCCAGCACGCCGGCCAGCACAAAGCCTTCGGGCAGGTCCATCGGCACGTCCTTCAGCGAATGGACCGCGATGTCGGCGCGGCCTTCCTCGAGCGCGAGCTCGAGCTCCTTCACGAAGAGCCCCTTGCCGCCCACCTTGCTGAGCGACTTGTCGAGGATCTGGTCGCCGCGTGTGGTCATGCCCAGCAGGGTGACCGTCTGGCCCCGCGCCTGGAGCAGTTGTTGCACGTGTTCGGCCTGCCACATGGCCAGCCGGCTTTCGCGCGTGGCGATCACGATAGGGCTCAAGATCGCTCCCAAAAAAGTACGAGTTCGGACGGCCGGAATGCTAGCATGTTGCGCCGCAGCAACGCAGGCGGCGTCTTCTTTCACGTCCAGGAAAAAGCATCGAATGAAAGCCAGCAAGACCCCTGCGCCCGCCAAGCGCCGGCAAGCCGAAGACCAGCCCCTGATCGACGACATCCGGCTGTTGGGCCGGATCCTCGGCGACGTGATCCGCGAGCAGGAAGGGCAGGAGACCTATGCCCTGGTCGAGAAGATCCGCACGCTCTCGGTGGCGTTCCGCCGCGATGCTGACCATGCCGCCGACCGCGCGCTCAAGAGCCTGCTCAAGGGCCTCAGTGCCGCCGAGACGGTGCGCGTGATCCGCGCCTTCACGTACTTCAGCCATCTTGCGAACCTGGCCGAAGATCGGCACCAGATCCGCCGCCGCACCGAAGCGGAACGTGCCGGTGAGAGCGCCGACGGCGACCTGCAGACCGCGCTGGCGCGCATCCGCAAGGCCGGCGTGAAGCCCGAGCAGATCGTCGCCTCTCTGGCCCACAGCTACGTGTCGCCGGTGCTGACCGCGCACCCGACCGAGGTACAGCGCAAGAGCATCCTCGATGCCGAGCGCGCGATCGCGCAGCTGCTCACGGCGCGCGACGAGATCAAGCTGCGCCAGGGCGCCTATGCCGGCGCGAAGGACGCGCTGACGCCGATCGAATTCGCCGAGAACGAAACGCAGATGCGCACCCGCGTCACGCAGCTGTGGCAGACGCGCCTGCTGCGCTTCTCCAAGCTCACCGTGGCCGACGAGATCGAGAACGCGCTGAGCTACTACGAGGCCACCTTCCTGCGCGAGATCCCGCGCGTCTACGCCGACCTCGAGAAAGCCCTGGGCCAGGGCGGCATCACGCCCTCGGTGGCGACCTTCCTGCGCATGGGCCAATGGATCGGCGGCGACCGCGACGGCAATCCCAACGTGACGGCCGAGACGCTCGAATACGCGCTGCGCCGCCAAGCCGAGCTGGCGCTGCGCCACTACCTCACCGAAGTGCACTACCTGGGTGGCGAGCTTTCGCTGTCGGCCACGCTGGTCGACGTGTCGGTCGAGATGCAGGCGCTGGCCGAACGCTCGCCCGACACGAGCGAGCACCGCATGGACGAGCCCTACCGCCGCGCGCTCACCGGCGTGTACGCGCGCCTCGCGGCAACGCTGCGCGAACTCACGGGCGGCGAGGCCGCGCGGCATGCGGTGCCGCCGCAGAACCCCTACGCCGCGGCGGAGGAGTTCCTGGCCGACCTGCGCACCGTCGAGGAGTCGCTCGGCGAGAAGCACGGCAGCGTGCTTGCCGCGCCGCGCCTGCGGCCGCTGATCCGCGCGGTGGAGGTGTTCGGCTTCCATCTGGCCACCGTCGACCTGCGCCAGAGTTCCGACAAGCACGAGGCCGTGGTCGCCGAGCTGCTGGCCACCGCACGCATCGCGCCGGCGTATGTGTCGCTGACCGAAGAGGCCAAGCAGAAACTGCTGCTCGAACTGCTCGACGACGCGCGCCCATTGCGCGTGCCCGATGCCGAGTACTCGCCGCTCGCCACCAGCGAGCTCGCGATCTTCGCGGCCGCGCGCACGGCCCGCGCGCGCTACGGCGCGGCGGCCATCCGCCACTACATCATCAGCCACACCGAGACGGTGAGCGACCTGCTCGAGGCCCTGCTGCTGCAGAAGGAAGTCGGCCTGCTTCGCGGCAGCCTGAGCGACAACGCGGTCTGCGACCTGATCGTCGTGCCGCTGTTCGAGACCATCGAAGACCTGCGCAACGCCGCGCCGATCGTGCGCGCGTTCTATGCCCTGCCCGGCATCGCCGAACTCGTCGAGCGCTCGGGCGGCGAGCAGGACGTGATGCTCGGCTACAGCGATAGCAACAAGGACGGCGGCATCTTCACGAGCAACTGGGAGCTCTACCGCGCGGGCACCGCGCTGGTGGCGCTGTTCGATGAGCTCAACGACAAGAAGAAGAAGGCTTCGGCGAGCAGCGGGCGCCCGCCGATCCGCCTGCGCATGTTCCATGGCCGCGGCGGCACGGTGGGACGCGGCGGCGGCCCGAGCTACCAGGCGATCCTCGCGCAGCCGCCCGGCACGGTACGCGGGCAGATCCGGCTCACCGAGCAGGGCGAGGTGATCGGCTCCAAGTACGCGAACCGCGAGATCGGCCGGCGCAACCTCGAGACGCTGGTGGCCGCCACGCTCGAGGCCACGCTGCTGCCGCAGGGCAAATCCGCGCCCGCCACCTTCATGTCGGCCGCGGCGGAGCTTTCGAGCGCGAGCATGGCGGCCTACCGCAAGCTGGTCTACGAGACGCCGGGCTTCGGCGACTACTTCTTCGGCTCGACGCCGATCCGCGAGATCGCCGAACTCAACATCGGCTCGCGCCCCGCCTCGCGCAACCCGAGCCACAAGATCGACGACCTGCGCGCCGTGCCGTGGAGCTTCAGCTGGGGCCAGTGCCGGCTCACGATCCCGGGCTGGTTCGGCTTCGGCGCGGGCGTCGAACAGTTCCTCGCGGCAGCCGCCACGCCGGCGGCCCGCAAGGAGCGCATTGCGGTGCTGCGGCGCATGTATGCGCAGTGGCCGTTCTTCCGCACCCTGCTGTCGAACATGGACATGGTGCTGGCCAAGAGCGACCTCGCGCTGGCCTCGCGATATGCCGAGCTCGTAACCGACCGCAAGCTGCGCCAGAAGGTGTTCGCGATGATCGATGCCGAATGGCACCGCACCTCGGATGCGCTCACGCTGATCACCGGCGCGAAGCAGCGGCTCGAAGGCAATGCCGAGATGCAGCGCTCGGTGCGCCACCGCTTCCCCTACATCGACCCGTTGCACCACCTGCAGGTCGAACTGATGCGCCGCTACCGCGCGGGCGACGGCGGCGAACGGCTGCAGCGCGGCATCCACATCTCGATCAACGGCGTGGCCGCCGGCCTGCGCAACACGGGCTGAGCCCCGACGCCGCGCGCGGCAGCACGCGGCGGCCCCTCCCTCTTCTTGTCCTGCTCCCGCGCCCCCGCGGGCGGCGGGCGCACGCCCGTGGGCCGATCCGTTGACAGTTCTCAGGGAATGTACGGATATATGAATTCTCGGATGACCTTGATTGCATCCTGTTTTTGTATACAAATAACGAACTCAAAGCGGGCGCAAATTTGCGTCGCAACTGGCTTCCCAACCACCCACTCCAAGAGGTAAGACCATGAGCACAGTCGCCAGCGAGGCCCCGATCGGGTCCGGCAGCACCGGGCCGCACGCCGAATCGAACGCCCTCATCAAGCCCGGCTACCACCCGCGCCTGACCAACGAGGACCTCGCGCCGCTGAAGAAGCAGACCTGGGGCCAGTACAACATCTTCGCGTTCTGGATGTCCGACGTGCACAGCGTGGGCGGCTACATCACAGCCGGCAGCCTGTTCGCGCTCGGGCTGTCGAGCTGGCAGGTGCTGGTGTCGCTGCTCGTGGGCATCGTGATCGTGCAGGTGTTCTGCAACCTGGTGGCCAAGCCCAGCCAGGTGACCGGCGTGCCCTACCCCGTGGTGTGCCGCGCGTCGTTCGGCGTGCTCGGCGCCAACATTCCGGCGATCATCCGCGGCTTGATCGCGGTGGCCTGGTACGGCGTGCAGACCTATCTCGCATCGGCGGCCTTCATGGTGCTGGCGCTGCACATGTTCCCCAACCTCGCACCGTATGCGGACGTGGCCCAGCACGGTTTCGTGGGCCTCTCGGCGCTGGGCTGGCTGGCGTTCATGGTCATGTGGGTGCTGCAGGCGCTCGTGTTCTGGCACGGCATGGAAGCCATCCGCCGGTTCATCGACTGGGCCGGCCCGGCGGTGTACGTGGTGATGGCCATCCTCTGCGGCTGGCTGGTGTGGAAGGCCGGCTGGCAGAACATCGACCTGAACCTCGGCGGCATCAAGTTCCAGGGCTGGGACGCACTGCCGGTGATGCTCTCGGCCACCGCGCTGGTAGTGAGCTACTTCAGCGGCCCGATGCTCAACTTCGGCGACTTCTCGCGCTACGGCAAGAGCTTCGAGGCGGTGAAGAAGGGCAACTTCTGGGGCCTGCCGATCAACTTCGTGTTCTTCTCGTTGCTGACCGTGATCACCACGGCGGCCACGCTGCCGGTCTTCGGCGAACTCATCACCGACCCGGTGCACACGGTCGGCAGGATCGACAGCACCACCGCCGTGGTGCTGGGCGCGGTGACCTTCATGATCGCCACCATCGGCATCAACATCGTGGCCAACTTCGTCTCGCCGGCCTTCGACTTTTCGAACGTGGCGCCGCAGCACATCAGCTGGCGCACCGGCGGCATGATCGCTGCGGTGGGCTCGGTGTTCCTCACGCCCTGGAACCTCTACAACAGCCCCGAGGTCATCCACTACACGCTCGACGTGCTCGGCTCCTTCATCGGCCCGCTGTTCGGCATCCTGATTGCCGACTACTACATCGTGCGCAAGCAGCGCATCGACGTGGACGCGCTCTACACCATGAGCGAGAAGGGCGAGTACTGGTACAGCGGCGGCTACAACCCGAAGGCCATCCAGGCGATGATCCCGTCCGCGCTCGTGCCGATCCTGTGCGTGATGGTGCCGACGCTGCGCGGTGCGGCCAACTACGCCTGGTTCATCGGCATGGCGCTCGGTTTCGTCATCTACGTCCTGCTGAATCGCAACACCATCAAAGCCCGTTGACCCCACGCACCGAAGAAAAGGAAGGCCGCCACGTGCGCATCAAGATCATCAATCCCAACACCACCTGGAGCATGACCGAGAAGATCGGTGCCTGCGCCCGCGCGGTAGCGCACGCCGGCACCGAGATCGTGGCCGTCAGCCCCGCGATGGGACCGGTCTCGATCGAGAGCCACTACGACGAGGCGCTGGCCGTGCCGGGCCTGCTGCAGGAGATCGCGGCCGGCGAGCGCGACGGCATCGACGGCTACGTGATCGCCTGCTTCGGCGATCCGGGCCTGAAGGCCGCGCGCGAACTGGCGCGCGGGCCGGTGGTCGGCATCGCCGAAGCCGCGATGCACCTCGCGAGCATGGTCGCCAGCCGCTTCAGCGTGGTGACCACGCTCGGGCGCACCATGGGCCAGGCCTGGCACCTCGCCGAGATCTATGGCATGGAACGCTTCTGCGCCAACGTGCGCGCCTGCGAGCTGCCGGTGCTCGAGCTCGAGGAGCCCGGCTCCAACGCGCGCGAGCGCATCGTCGATGAATGCCGGCGCGCGCTCGACGAAGACGGCTCCGACTGCATCGTGCTCGGCTGCGCCGGCATGACCGACCTGTGCGAGCACATCGCCGGGCTGCTGGGCGTGCCGGTGATCGACGGCGTGGCCGCAGGCACCAAGCTCATCGAATCGCTCGTCACGCTGAAGCTCGAGACCAGCAAGCACGGCGAACTCGCGCGGCCACTGCCCAAGACCATGATGGGCGCGCTCGAAGGCTTCACGCTGCGCGGGTGATGCAAGCTGGTGCAGGCGAAGGCATCGAACGCTGAGCCACAATCTCCGCATGCCCCGCGCCAGCTCCAAAACCCCTGCTCTTCCCGAAACGATCGCCGCACCCGCCGAAAGCGGCGCGGCTGTCGATAGGGGCAGCTCCATCGAGAGCATCGCCCAGGACATCGCCACCGCCATCGTCGAGAAGCGCCTGCCGCCCGGCACGTGGCTGCGCGAAGAAGCGCTGGGCCGCGTCTACTCGGTGAGCCGTACCAAGGTGCGGGCGGCGCTCTTGATGCTGTCGAAAGACAAGCTGATCGAGATGATCCCCGACAAGGGCGCCTTCGTCTCGCAGCCCACGGTGCAGGAGGCGCGCGAGGTGTTCGCGGTGCGCCGCATCCTCGAGAGCGAAGTGGTCCGCCTCTTCATCGCGAATGCGCGGCCGCGCGACTACCAGGTGCTTGAGCAGCACATCAAGTTCGAGCGCACGGCGCTGCGCCAGAGCCCCGCCATGGGCACGGTGCGCGAGAAGGTGCTGGGCGACTTTCACGTGGCGCTGGCCGAAGCCACGGGCAACCACACGCTGACGGAACTGGTGCGCGAACTGGTGGCGCGCAGCTCGCTGATCGCGATGCTGTATCACTCGTCGAACGATCCGCACTGCTCGTCGGACGAGCATTCGGACTTTCTTCGCATCTGCCGCAAGGGCGATGTCGAAGGCGCTGTGGTCTGCATGACCGAGCACCTCGAACGCATCGAAGCCAGCCTTGAGCTGGGCACCGACAAGCCCGACCGCCAGCTCGACCTGGTCAAGGCCCTGCTCGCCTAGGACCACCGGAAACAGCCCGACACCATTGCGCGCTGTGATGCGGGTTTTCCTGCATCCGTATTGCCGCATAAATTGTATACAGTTTCGCGTACACACTTTGTGGACGCCGCGACGCGCCGTCTGCGCCTTTTCTCCCCTTGCTGCGCCAGGAGATACACGATGACGGCCGAGACCTCTTCCACTGTTTCAACAGTCCATCCGGTGGACCAGCGCCTGCCCGCAGGCAAGCTCACGGCGCTGGGCCTGCAGCATGTGCTGGTGATGTACGCGGGCGCCGTGGCCGTGCCGCTGATCGTCGGCCGTGCGCTCAAACTCTCGCCCGACGAGGTAGCCCTGCTGATCTCAGCCGACCTGTTCTGCTGCGGCATCGCCACGCTGATCCAGGCGCTCGGTGCCACGCAGTGGTTCGGCATCCGGCTGCCGGTGATGATGGGCGTGACCTTCGCCTCGGTCGCGCCGATGGTGGCCATCGCCAATGCCAATCCGGGACAGAGCGGCGCGCAGCTGCTGTTCGGCGCGATCATCGGTGCGGGCATCATCTCGATCCTGATCGCGCCCTTCGTGAGCCGCATGCTGCGCTTCTTTCCGCCGGTGGTCACGGGCACCATCATCGCGGTGATCGGCATCAGCCTGATGCGCGTGGGCATCAACTGGATCTTCGGCAACCCGGTCGGGCCCACCGCGCCGGCGCTGGTCGATCCGGTGTACGCCAAGTGGCTCGCGCAGGTCACCTCGCCCGGCAGCTCGATCCCCGAAGTGCCCAAGGGCTTCGCGATCATGCCGACGGTGCCCAACCCGCGCTACGCCGACCTGCCGGGCCTCGGCGTGGCGGCACTGGTGCTGGTGTCGATTCTTCTGATCGTGAAGTACGCCAGGGGCTTCGTCGCGAACATCTCGGTGCTGCTGGGCATCGTGATCGGCGCGGTGGTGGCCACGGCCACGGGCCTCATGACCTACGAGAAGGTCGGCAAGGCCGCGTGGTTCGACCTGGTGCTGCCGTTCCACTTCGGCATGCCGCAGTTCGATCCGATCCTGATCCTCACGATGACGCTGATCATGATCGTGGTGATGATCGAATCGACCGGCATGTTCCTCGCGCTCGGCGAGATGACCGAACGCAAGATCTCCCAGAAGGACCTGGCCAAGGGCCTGCGCACCGACGGCCTGGGCACGCTGATCGGCGGCGTGTTCAACACCTTTCCCTACACCAGCTTCTCGCAGAACGTGGGCCTGGTGGCAGTCACGGGCATCAAGAGCCGCTACGTCTGCGTGGCGGGCGGCGTGATCCTGGTCGTGCTCGGGCTGCTGCCCAAGATGGCGGCGCTGGTCGAATCTCTGCCCACCGTGGTGCTCGGCGGCGCGGGCCTGGTGATGTTCGGCATGGTGGCGGCCACGGGCATCCGCATCCTTTCGGGCGTGGACTTCAAGCACAACCGCCACAACGCGATGATCGTCGCGGTCTCGATCGGCGTCGGCATGATTCCGCTGATCGCGCCCAACTTCAAGCAATGGATGCCGCATGCCATTCACTCGCTGGTCGAGTCGGGCATTTTGCTGGCGTCGATCGCGGCGGTGCTGCTGAACCTGTTCCTCAACGGCGCGAAGCACGACGAAGAGGCGGTCATCGCGGCTGCAAAGCACGCGGACGCGCACTGACCGCCGAACGTAGCCACCGCGCGCTGATTCAGATCATCGCCAGCGGCCGCTTGCGTGATGGCGGCGGATGCAGCCGGTCCAGTTCGGCGAGCACCTCGGCATCGAGCACGAGGTCGGCGGCCGCGAGGTTGTCGCGCAGGTGGGCACTGCGCACTGCCTTCGGGATGGCGGCCACGCCCGGTCGGGCGATGACGGCCGCCAGCGCGAGCTGCGCCGCCGTGACGTTCAGGCGCGCCGCGAGTTCGGCCAGGGCCTTGTCGCCGGCCCGCGCGCCCTGGTCGATCGGGCTGTAGGCCATCAACGGCATGCCGCGCTCGCGCAGCCAGGGCAGCAGGTCGAACTCGGGTCCGCGCTCGCCGAGCGACAGGTAGACCTGGTTGGCCGCGCAGGGCGGGCCGCCGCGCATCAGCGGCGCGAGTTCCTGCATGTCGTCGGTGTCGAAGTTGCTCACGCCCCAGCGCACGATGCGCCCGCTGGCCACGAGCGACTGCATCGCCTCCACGGTCTCGGCCAGCGGATGGCTGCCGCGCCAGTGCAGCAGGTACAGGTCGATCGTGTCCAGGCCCAGCCGCTGCAGGCTGCGCGCGCAAGCCTCGGGCGTGCCGCGCCGGCTCGCGTTGTGCGGATACACCTTGCTCACGATGAAGAGCTCGTCGCGCCGCACCTCGTTGGCGCGCAGTGACTCGGCAAGGGCCTGCCCCAGCACGGTCTCGGCGCCGCCTTCGCCGTACATCTCGGCGGTGTCGATCAGGCGCCAGCCCATCGCGATGGCCTCGCGCACCGCGGCCACCTCGGCTGCACGCCGGCTCGCCACCTCGCCCATGCGCCAGGTGCCCAGGCCCAGCACCGGCATCTCGCCACCGCCCGGAAGTGAAAGTGTTCGCATCCCGCAGATACTAGCGCCGGCGTCTTCGCGCGCTCGCCACGAGGCCGAGATACACCAGCCCGGCGCCCAGGCTGGTGTGGCCGCTGTACGCAACGAGGCCCAGTCCCCAGCCCCAGTGCCCCACTGCTACCGCGAGGCACACGGCAAGCAGAACCCAGCCCGTGAGCCGAAGCGCGCGCGTAGCGCCGGCCGGCAGCGCGCCCCCCAACAATTCGTCCTGCTGGCGTTCGGTGGCGAGCGCCAGCGCCGCGAAGCCGGCCGCACTCGACAGCAGCATCAGCACGTGGGTCATGCGGGATCGCCGATGCGCTGGTCCGCGCGAGGTGTCGCGGAACGCCTGCCGGCGGGCGCGCGCCCGCGATGGCGCGCGGTACGCACGGCCAGCGCGGCATGCAGCGCTGCCAATACCCAGAGCGCCAGGTCGATGCCCGCGAACACCCAGTCGCCGTCGGCAAGGCTCTGCCACAACGGCCGGTCGGTGGTGAATGCGCCGAGCACCGGCAGCAGCGCGAGCGCTGCGGCCCCGGTCCAGAGCTGCTCGGTCCAGGCACGCTTCGCAGGGCGCAGCAGCGCATGCAGCAGCGCAACACCCCAGACGATGAAGAACACATGCACTTCCCAATCGCCGCGCCGCTCAAGCTGCACCGGCAGCAGCCGGTTGGCCCAGAGGAAGCCCGCCATGGCGACGGACAGCCCCGCAATGGATGCGATGTTCAGCCGTTCGACCAGCCAGAAGCCGAAATGCGGCCGGGCCGGATCGGCGAGCTTCGCGCGGCGCTTGACGGTCCACATGACGAGTCCGGTGCCCACCATGGCGGTGCCGGCGAGGCTGACGATGAAGTAGAGCCAGCGCAATGCGAGGTCGCTGAACCGCCCCAGGTGCAGCGCATACAGAACCCCGCGCGTTTCGGCAGCGGGGCCTACCCCGTCGCGCGCCTCGAGCAGCTTGCCCGTGGTGCCTTCGAACAGCATGGCCTGCGGGCTCATCGACACGCGGCCTGCGTCGCCGCGGGACACGGCCACGCGCGACGCGGCATCGCCGGGGTGCGTGATGGCGACACGGCCCACGTTGCCCGCCCCCCAGGCGGCCTGCGCCTGGCGCACCATGGCGTCGACCGGCGCCAGGGGCGCCGCGTTGCCGCTGGGCTTGCCGGGCGGGACGAAGGCGCGGAGTTCGGCCGACAGCTGCTGCCGCTCGGCCGGGGTCTTGATCGCCGCCTGCTGGCCCCACGGCATGTACATCGCCATCAGCGTGACGAGCCCCGTGTACGTGATCATCAAGTGGAAAGGCAGCCCGAACACCGAGAGCGCGTTGTGCGCATCGAGCCAAGAGCGCTGTCCCTTGCCCCAGCGGAAGGTGAAGAAGTCGATAAAGATCTTCTTGTGCGTGATGACGCCGCTCACGATGGCCACCAGCATGAACATCGCGGCCAGCCCCGCCAGCCAGCGGCCCCACGGCACCGGCATGTAGTGAAACTGGAAGTGGAAGCGGTAGAAGAAGTCGCCGCCTTTCGTCTCGCGCGCGGCGATCTTCGCGCCGGTCGCGGGGTCGAGGTGCGCTTCGGTGAAACCGCGCCTGCCGGGTTCACGCTGCGCTGTGCGCCAGAACACGTCGACGCTGTTGTTGCGCGCATCGGGCATGCGCATGTTCCATTGCGGGCTGCCGGGCGCGGCGACGGCCAGCGCATCGGCCACGCGCTGCGCCACCGCGGCGGCATCGGGCACCTGGGCCTGGTGCGGCAGCTCGGGCCGCATCCACTGCGAGAGTTCGTCCTTGAAATAGCTCACCGTGCCGGTGAGGAACATCGCATAGAGCACCCAGCCGAGCAGCAGACCGACCCAGATGTGCAGGCCGGACATCGTCTGGCGGATGCCTGGGGCTTTCTGCGGCGTGAGGGATTCGTTCGACATGGCGGCTCAGGGCGCAGGGCTTGCGGACCAGACCGTCCATGCAGGAACCGACAGCAAGGCGGTGGCCACCAGCAGGCCCGCCCAGGCACGGCGCGCGCTGCGCACCGCGAACACCCAGACCACCGCCGCCGTGTAGACGATGAAGCTCAGCAGCATGCCCGCGAGCACCCCCTGTGGCTGGCTCACGGGCAGCGCGACGGTGGCCACGCTCGCGAGCGCGGCCACCGCGTAGCCGCCGAACACGGCGGCCACGATGCGCGAGATCAACGGACCGACGCCGCGGACTCCCCAGCGCATTGCACTCACCGTCCTTGCGTCAGAAGTCGATCGACGCCGACAGCATCAGCGTGCGCGGCGCGCCGACCGTAACGTAGGTGCTGGTGACCCAGTAGTTCTTGTCGAACACGTTCTCCAGGTTGGCGCGGAAGATCACAGGCTTGTTCGCCACCTTGGTCGCATAGCGCGCGCCGATGTCCAGCCGCGTCCACGCGGGAACGCGCAGCACGTTGGCGGCGTCGGCGTACACCGACGAGGTGTGGATCACGCGGCCGTTCAGGCTCAACCCCGGCACGCCGGGCAGGTCCCAGTCGAGCCCCAGGTTGAAGGTGCGGTCGGGCACGCCGGCGGCGTCGTTGCCCTGGTTGACACCGCCCGCCGTGCGCGTGAGCTTGGCGTCGTTGAAGGCCGCGCTGGCCATCACGCGCAGGCCGCGCTGGATTTCGCCGTAGGCCGTGAGCTCCAGGCCGCGGTTGCGCTGCTCGCCGCCGAAGCTGTAGACGTTGGTGACCGGATCGGTCAGGCTGCTCGGCCGGGTGATCTGGTAGACGGCGGCCTGGGTGGTCAATTGGCCCCAGTCGATCTTCACGCCGGCCTCGTACTGCTTCGACTTCTGCGGCGCGAAGGTCTCGCCGACGTTGGCGGTGCCCGGTCCGGCCGTGCCGCCGCGCGTGAGGCCGGCGGTGTAGTTGGTGTAGAGCGAGACGTTGCTCACCGGCTTGAAGACCAGGCCCGCGAGCGGCGTGACCGAACTCGCTTTGTAGCGGCTCGTCGAGGCGCCGGTGGTCTGCGAGAAGTTCTCCTGCTCGATGGTCTGGTCGCGCAGCCCCAGCGTGACCAGGACGCGGTCGTTGGCGAACGACATCGTGTCGGCCAGCACCACGCTGGTCTGCTTCAGCTCGCCCGACTTGACCGGCGCCGTGCGCGGCACCGTCACGGGCGGCAGCGGCGCGGGGAAGTACAGGCTCGACGGGTTGGTTCGGGCCGACTGCGCGTAGAAGTAGCCCGACTCCTGGTCGAGCAGGTTCACGCCCAGCGCGAGCGTGTGGCCCACGCTGCCGGTCTTGAAGCGGGTGCGCACGCCGGCATCGGCCGCGGTGTTCTTGCTGAAGAAGTCGTAGTAGGCGTTCGAGACGTTGAAGTTGCCGAGCGCGTTGGGGCGGCCGCTCGGGAACACCTGCATGTAGTCGAAGTCGGTGTAGCCGACGCTGCCGTAGACGGTCGTGCTGTCGTTGATGTCGTATTCGGCGCGCGAGATCACCGTCTTCACGTTGTCTTCCAGCCGCGTGCCCGGATAGAAGTTCAGGCGCGCCGGCGGCGGCTCGGGAATCTGCGTGATGCCGGCCGCAAAGCTGGTCTGCGGGCGGAACTCGCGCGTGTCGCCCTTGCTGGCCATGGCGTCGAGCGACCAGCGCAGCCGCGTGCCGAGGTAGTCCAGGCCCAGCGATCCGAGGCCGAGCTCCTGCTTGCCGTTGTCGATGTTGCCTTCGCCGCCGCGCAGCACGCCGTTGAAGCGCACGCCCCACTGGTTCTCTTCGCCGAAACGGCGGCCCACGTCGAGGTGCGTGCCGAACTGGGCGCGGCTCATGTAGGTGGTGGTCAGGCGCGTGAGCGGCACGTCGGCCGCGCGCTTGGTCACCACGTTGATGCTGCCGCCGACGCTGCCGGTGGGCGCCACGCCGTTGGCCAGCGCGCCCGGTCCCTTGAGCACCTCGACGCGCTCGATCATCTCGAGCGGCACGCGCGTCGTGGGCGTCAGCCCGAACAAACCGTTGATGCCGATGTCGCCGTTGGGCACGGTGAAGCCGCGGATCTGGAAGTCGTCGCCGAAGCCGCCGCGCGAGGTGAGCGGCCGCACCGACGCGTCGTTCATCACCACGTCGGCCACGCTCAGCGCCTGCTGGTTCTGGATCAGCTCGGCCGTGTAGTTGGTGGTGCTGAACGGCACGTTCATCAGGTCGGTGATGCCCAGGATGCCCAGGCTGCCACCTCGCGCGAACTGGCCGCCCGAATAGGTCTTCTGCAGCCCGCCGATGGCTTCGGCCTCGCCGAACACCGTCACTTCATGCAGTTGCTGCGAGCCCGTGGGCGCCGGGGTCTGCGCGGCGGCGCTGGCGGCGGCCAGCAAGAGCGAAGCGCCAAGCCCCTGGCGCAGGAGACGAACCACAGGCGTGAGGGCGAAGCGGAGTGAGGAAGCGGTCGGCGAAAGCATGGGAGATGAAAGCGAGGAGAGCAGGAGGGAACGGGTACGGGAATGGGAACGGGAGCCCGCGGTGGCCCGGAACGTGCAACGCGAGAGTTCCAGCACGCCCGCAAATGCCAATCGCAACGAGAACAATTCCGATTCTATAAACAGATGTAAGCCGATCCTGCTAAATCCCCTCTCATTCACATGCGTTTTCATGGAACGTTGCGATCGCGAGACGCACGGCCCGTCTGAATCAGCGCGGCGCCGGGAATACCCTCTGAAACGCAAAGGCCTTGTTGCCTACATTTCTTGTATGCAAGAAAACCTAACCTTGCATGCAAACATCGTCCCTTCCTCCAAGGAGCCTTACATGCCCCGCTTCGCCAGATCCCTTTTCGGCCAGGTCGTCATCGCGCTGGTGCTCGGCGTGCTGGCCGGCCTCTTCGTGCCGGAATTCGCCGTCAAGCTCAAGCCGCTCGGCGACGCGTTCATCAAGCTGATCAAGATGATCATTCCGGTACTGGTGTTCTGCGTGGTGGTGCACGGCATCGCCGGCGCCGGCGACCTGAGGCGCGTGGGCCGCGTCGGCGTGAAGGCACTGATCTACTTCGAGGTGCTCACCACCATCGCGCTGGCCATGGGCCTGGTGCTGGCCTTCGTGTTCCAGCCCGGCGTGGGCATGAACGTCGATCCGGGCCAGCTCGACGCGACCGCCATGAGCGCCTACGCCTCGAACGCCGACAAGCTCACGAGCGGCGGCACGGTCGACTTCCTCATGAAATTGATCCCCACCACGGTGGTCAACGCCTTCGCCACCGGCGACGTGCTGCAGGTGCTGCTGTTCGCGGTGCTGTTCGGCTGCGCGCTCGCGCTGCTCGGCGAACGCGGCAAGCCGGTGGCGGTGGTGGTGGACGCGCTCTCGCTGGTGCTGTTCAAGATCATGGGCATCATCATCAAGCTGGCGCCGCTCGGCGTGCTGGGCGCCATCGCCTTCACGGTCGGCAAGTACGGCATCGGCTCGCTCAAGCAGCTCGGCATGCTCGTGGTGCTGTTCTACGGCGCGGTGCTGGTGTTCGTGTTCGTGGTGCTCGGCGCGGTCATGCGCATCTCGGGCTTCAGCCTCTGGAAGCTGCTGCGCTACCTGCGCGAGGAACTCGCGATCGTGTTCGCCACCACCTCGTCCGACAGCGTGCTGCCGCAGATCATGGCGAAGCTGCGCCGCATGGGCATCCGCGATTCGACGGTCGGCCTGGTGATTCCCACCGGTTACTCGTTCAACCTCGACGCCTTCTCGATCTACATCACGCTGGCGGCGGTATTCATCGCGCAGGCCACCAACACGCCGATCGGCATGGGCGACCTGCTCACGATCCTGGCGATCGCGCTGGTCACTTCCAAGGGGGCGCACGGCGTGCCGGGCTCGGCCATCGTGGTGCTCGCGGCCACGCTGCATGCGATACCCGCCATTCCGGCGATCGGGCTGGTGCTGGTGCTCTCGGTGGACTGGTTCATGGGCATTGCGCGCGCGCTCGGCAACCTGATCGGCAACTGCGTCGCCACGGTGGCGGTCGCGGCCTGGGAAGGCGACATCGACCGCGAGCGCGCCCATGCGGTGCTCGACGGCACCTACGTGCCCGACGAGGTGCCAGCCGACGAAACTCCCGCCACCGCGCCGATCGCCGCCGCCGGCGCGGCAAGCCACTGACCGCGATGGCCCCCGCCAACGACGTTACCCCCACCGCCATCGCCGAGCGCGTGGTCGAAGCGATCCTGGCGCAGAAGCTCGCGCCGGGCGAGCGGCTCGGCGAGCAGGCGCTGGCCGAGAACTTCGCGGTCAGCCGCACCATGGTGCGTGAGGCGCTGATGCAGCTGCAGGCGCGCGGCTTCGTCGAAGTACAGTCGCGCCGCGGCTGGTACGTGGTGGAGCCCTCGGCCGAGGAAGCGCGCGATGCGTTCTCGGCGCGCCGCATCGTCGAGGCGGGCATCCTCGCCGAGAGCGAAGGCCGGCCGCTGCAGAAGGCCATTCGCAAGCTGCGCGACCACATCGCCGACGAGCAGCGCGCGATCGAGGGCGCCGACGCCGCCACGCGCGCCTTCCTGCTGGCGGACTTCCACGTCTGCCTGGCCGAGCAGATGGGGCACCAACTGCTGGTCGACGTGCTGCGCGACCTGACGGCCCGCACCACGCTGGCCGCCACGCTCTACCAGTCGAAGCACGAGGCCGGCCAGTCGTGCGCCGAGCATGGCGCAATCGTCGCGGCGCTCGAGGCCGGCGACACCGATGCGGCACGCCGGCTCATGATCGACCACATCGGCAACGTCGAGCGGGCGCTCGAGGTGGCGCCGCCCGCCGCACCCGACGCGCCGGCCCGGCTGCGCGCCACGCTGGCGCCCGTGGCCCTGCCGGCGCGCACACGGCGCTGACTAGGGCCCCGGCCGACATGGCCGGGCCGCGGGGCTGGGCTACAGTGCGGTTCACGTATGAACACACCCCAACTCCAGCGCGGCGTCTTCCTCGCCCTCCTCGCCATCGTCACGGTTGCCTTCCTCTGGGTGCTGATGCCGTTCTTCGGCGCGGTGCTCTGGGGGGTTTCGCTCGCGATCCTGTTCACGCCGCTCTACAAGTGGTTGCTCAGGAAGATGCCGGGCAAGCGCAATGCCGCGGCGCTGTCGACGCTGGCGATCTGCCTGTTCATCGTGATCCTTCCGCTCGCGATGATCGGCGTGTCGCTGGTGCAGGAAGTGGCGCTGGTGGCGCAGAAGATCCGCTCGGGGCAGATCAACTTCGCGGCCTACTTCCAGCAGATCCTCGACGCGCTGCCGCAATGGATCTGGAATATTTTCAACCGCTTCAACCTCGGCGACACCGGCGCCTGGCAGGCGCGCATCTCGGCGGGCGCCGCGCAAGGCAGCCAGGCCATCGCAGGCCAGGCGCTCACCATCGGGCAGAACACCTTCGACTTCGTGGTCAGCTTCTTCGTGATGCTGTACCTGCTGTACTTCCTGGTGCGCGACGGCGCCAGCCTGTCGAAGTCGATGCGCCAAGCCGTTCCGCTCGCGCAGCCGCACACCGAGTACCTGCTCAACAAGTTCACCACCGTGATCCGTGCCACGGTGAAGGGCAACGTGGCGGTGGCGATCGCGCAGGGCACGATCGGCGGCCTGGCGTTCTGGTTTCTCGGTGTGCAGGGCGCGCTGCTGTGGGCCGTGCTCATGGCCTTCCTGTCGCTGCTTCCGGCAGTCGGCGCGGCGCTCATCTGGGCGCCGGTGGCGATCTACTTCCTGGCCACCGGCCAGTTCTGGCAAGGCGGCGTGCTGATCTTCGTGGGCGTGTTCGTCATCGGGCTGGTCGACAACATCCTGCGCCCCGTGCTCGTCGGCAAGGACACGCAGATGCCCGACTACATCGTGCTGATGTCGACCATCGGCGGCATGGCGCTCTTCGGCATCAACGGCTTCGTGATCGGGCCGGTCATTGCGGCGCTGTTCATGGCGGCTTGGAGCCTGTTCGTGGCGTCCGACAAGCTGGAAGTGCCGCCAAAGCAGGGCTGAGCCCGCCGCGGCCGGCTGTCCGGCCGCGCATTCATTGCAGCTTCGCCTCGCACCGGCGAAGCGCATCCCGCGCCCTTCAGGCGGCGTTTCGTCGCATGCCGCTGGGAAGCGAACGCGCGCTGCGCGATGGTCGGGACCTCCAACTTTCGACGAGGTCCGATTGATGAACTTCCGCTCCAAGCTCCCCCGGCCGCGCATGCTCTGCGCCGCCCTGCTCCTGTCGCCGCTGGCCGTGATGGCCGCCGACCTGAACCTGCACGTGGCCGACGGCCCCGCCGCCGACGCCACGCTGTATGCCGCGCTGTACGACAGCGCCGAAGCCTTCGCGGGCGGCGGCAAGCCCGTGGCCGCACAGACCGCGGCGCTGCGCGGTGGCGAGGCCCGACTGCGCTTCGCGAACCTTGCGCCGGGGCGCTATGCGCTGCGCGTGTTCGCCGACGAAAACGGCAATGGCAAGCTCGACGCCAACCCCATGGGCCTGCCGCTCGAACGCTACGGCTTCTCGAACGACGCCAAGGGAAACCGCGGCGCGCCGGCGTTCGACGCCGCCGCACTGCCCGTCGAGGCCGACGACGTTCCGGCCGTCATCCACCTGCGCTGAGGTTCGCCATGGCACCCCCGCTTCAACGGCGCGCGCTCCTGCTGCGCCTGATGGCCACGGCCGGTGCGCCTGCCTGGCTGCCCGCGCGCTCGCATGCCGCCAGGCGCGACGATTGGCAGGCCGCGTACGAGGCCGCCCCCGCGCGCTGGAAGTCCGGCTTCGCCACGCCGCCGGCCGACTTCCCGCCGGTGCGCGCCGCGGTGCGCGGCCGCTTCCCCGATGCCGTCGCGGGTACGCTTTTCCGCAACGGCCCGGCCGGGCACGACCTCGGCGGCCAGCGCTACCACCACTGGTTCGACGGCGACGGCATGGTGCAGCGCTTCGCGATCGATGGCCGCGAGGTGCTGCACCAGGGCCGCTACGTCGCCACGCCCAAGCGCGTGGCCGAGCTGCGCGCCGGCCGCCGCCTTGCCGAAGCCTTCGGCACCGTGCCGCCGGGCGCGGAGCCAACGGCTTCGCCCGACAGCATCAACGTGGCCAACACCAGCGTGCTGCCGCTCGCGGGCGAGCTGCTCGCGCTGTGGGAAGGCGGCTCGGCCACGCGGCTCGATGCGCGCACGCTCGAGACGCTGGGCCTCAAGACCTGGCGCCCCGACTTCGCGGGCATGCCCTTCTCGGCCCATCCGCGCGTGGACCCCGACGGCACGGTCTGGAACTTCGGCATCGGCGCGGGCCAGGACCTGCTGGCGCTCTACGAGATCGCGCCCGACGGTGCGCTGCGCCGCGCCAGCGCGATCACCGTTCCCGACCTGCCGATGGTCCACGACTTCGCGGTGACCGCGCAGCATCTCGTCTTCCTGATGCCGCCGCTCGTGTACGACCCGAAGCGCAAGGAAGCCGGTGCGAGCTTTCTCGATGCGCATGTCTGGCGCCCCGAGCTCGGGATGCGCGTGCTGGTGGTCGACAAGCAGGACTGGGCGCGCCGCCACACGCTGGCACTGCCCGCGGGCTTCCTGTTCCATGTCGGCAACGCCTGGGAAGAGCAGGCGCCGGGCGGCACGCGCATCCACATCGACTACGTGCGTTCGGACACCGCCGCCACGGTGTTCACCACCAGCCGCGAGCTGATGCGCGCGCGCTGGGTGAAGCGCCCCACGCCGCAGCTGACGGTCGCGACGCTGGACCTCGGCACCGGCCGCGCCACGCAGACCACGCTGCCGTTCGACGCCGAGTTTCCACGCATCGATCCGCGCCGCACCGGCCTGCGCCACCGCCGCGTGGTCCATGCGACCGCAGCCCTGCCCGACCGGCCCGGCTTCACCGCGGTGGCGCTGACCGACGTCGAGACAGGCCGCAGCCAGCGCTACAGCTATGGCCGGCAGGCGATGGTGGAGGAGCATGTCTTCGTGCCTGACGGCGGTGGCCCAGGCTGGGTGCTGGGCACCGCGCTCGACTTCGGCCAGCAGAAGACGCTGCTCTCGTGCTTCGCGGCCGATGCGCTGGCGGCGGGTCCGGTCGCGCAGGCCACGCTGCCGTATGCGCTGCCGCTCGGGCTGCATGGGGCGTTCGTGGCGGGTTGAGGGATCAGCCCGCCCACCAACCCTCGGCAAAGCGCCCCTGCAAGAATGCCACGAAGCCCGACACCTTGCCCGGCACCAGCTTGGGCGACGGAAAAACGGCGTGGATCTCCTGCTCGGGCAGCGCATGGTCGCCGAGCACTTCGGTCACCTTGCCGGCGGCGAGCGACTCGCTCGCCACGTAGCGCGGCATCAGCGCAATGCCCAGACCGTCGCGCGCCGCGGCCAGCACGGCCGACAGGTTGTTCGAGCGGAAGCGGCCCGACACCGGCACGGTCACCGCCTCTCCCTTGGGCGTGTGCATGCGCCAGAACTCGTCGCCGACCACGCTGCTGTAGATCAGCGCCACATGCGCGCTGAGGTCCTGCGCGCGCCGGGGCATGCCGTGCTTCTTCAGGTAGCCGGGCGCCGCGACCATGGCCCACGGGTTGGTGCCGAGGTAGCGCGCGCCAAGCGACGAATCGGCCAGCTTGCCCATGCGGATCGCCACGTCGATGCCTTGCGCGACAAGGTCGACGTAGCGGTCCTCGAAGCTCAGGTCGAGCTGCACCTGCGGATGGCGGCGCATGTACTCGAGCGCGAGCGGCACCACCACGCGGCGCCCGAACGCCACCGAGGTGCCCACGCGCAGGAGGCCCTGCGCCTGGTTTTGCCGCAGTTGCACGATGCTGTCGGCCTCCTCCGCGTCGCGCACGATCGTCTTGCACTTCTCGTAGTACAGGGCGCCCGGCTCGGTGAGGCTCACGCCGCGCGTGTTGCGGTTCAGCAGCCGCACCTTCAGCCGCGCCTCGATGGCCGCGACCTGCTTGGTCACGGTGGGCTGGGTGGTGTTGAACTCGCGCGCCGCCTTCGAGAAGCTGCCTGTCTCGACCACGCGCACGAACATTTCCATTGCCAAGAGTCTGTCCATCCACGCATCGTAGTCAGTTATTCCGCCACGGAATAGCTTTTATGGCCTGCAGCTGTCTTCTTCGAACGGGCATCGCTTCCTACAGTGGGACCACTTCAACGGAGACAGTCCCATGGCAAAAATGAAAGCGGTCCAGGCCGCCGTGCTGGTGATGGAAAAAGAAGGCGTGACGCAGGCCTTCGGCGTGCCCGGCGCTGCCATCAACCCGATGTACTCGGCGCTGCGCCAGCGCGGCAGCATCTCGCACATCCTCGCGCGCCACGTCGAGGGCGCCTCGCACATGGCCGAGGGCTACACGCGTGCGGTGGCCGGCAACATCGGCGTGTGCATCGGCACCTCGGGCCCCGCAGGCACCGACATGATCACGGGCCTCTACTCGGCCTGGGCCGATTCGATCCCGATCCTGTGCATCACAGGCCAGGCGCCGCGCGCACGGCTCTACAAGGAAGACTTCCAGGCGGTGGACATCGAGTCGATCTCCAAGCCGGTCACCAAGTGGTCGGTCACGGTGCGCGAGCCGGGCCAGGTGCCGCAGGTGTTCCAGCAGGCCTTCCACCTGATGCGCTCAGGCCGCCCGGGCCCCGTGCTCGTCGACCTGCCGTTCGACGTGCAGATGGCCGAGATCGAATTCGACATCGATGCCTACGAGCCGCTGGTGCCCTACAAACCGGCCGCCACGCGTGCGCAGATCGAGAAGGCCATCGGCATGCTCAACGCCGCCGAGCGCCCGCTGATCGTGGCCGGCGGCGGCATCATCAACGCCGACGCGAGCGACCTGCTGGTGCGCTTTGCCGAGATCACGGGCGTGCCGGTGATTCCCACGCTGATGGGCTGGGGCGCGATTCCCGACGACCATCCGCTGATGGCCGGCATGTGCGGCCTGCAGACCAGCCACCGCTACGGCAACGCGACCATGCTCGCCTCGGACTTCGTGCTGGGCATCGGCAACCGCTGGGCCAACCGCCACACCGGCTCGGTCGACGTCTACACCAAGGGCCGCACCTTCGTGCACGTGGACATCGAGCCCACTCAGATCGGCCGCGTGTTCACACCCGACTTCGGCATCGTGTCGGACGCGAAGGCCGCGCTCGAGCAGTTCGTGGCCGTGGCCGAGGAGATGAAGGCCGCCGGCCGCCTCGCCGACCGTCGCGCCTGGGCCAAGGATTGCATCGAGCGCAAGAAGACGATGCTGCGCAAGACCAACTTCGACGACGTGCCGATGAAGCCGCAGCGCGTGTACCAGTGCATGAACAACAACTTCAGCAACGACACCTGCTACGTGAGCACCATCGGGCTGTCGCAGATCGCCGCGGCGCAGTTCCTGCACGTGTACAACCCGCGCAACTGGATCAACTGCGGTCAGGCCGGCCCGCTGGGCTGGACCATCCCGGCCGCGCTGGGCGTGCGCGCGGCCGACCCTACGCGCAAGATCGTCGCGCTCTCGGGCGACTACGACTTCCAGTTCATGATCGAAGAGCTCGCGGTGGGTGCGCAGTTCAAGCTGCCGTACATCCACATCGTGGTCAACAACTCGTACCTGGGCCTGATCCGCCAGGCGCAGCGCGGCTTCGAGATGGACTACTGCGTGCAGCTCGCCTTCGACAACATCAATGCGGGCCCCGACGCCGGCATCGAGAGCAGCTACGGCGTGGACCACCTCAAGGTGGTGGAGGGCCTGGGCTGCAAGGCGATCCGCGTGAACAAGCAGGAAGAGATCGCGCCGGCGATCCAGCGCGCCGAGGCGCTGATGGCCGAGTTCAGCGTGCCCGTGGTGATCGAGGTGATGCTGGAGCGCGTGACCAACATCGCGATGGGCACCGAGATCGACAACATCGCCGAATTCGAACCGCTGGCCGAGACGCCGGCGGACGCGCCCACGGCGGTGGCGGCCGAGATGCTGGACTGACGAGGAGCCACGCCATGCCCAAGTTCGCAGCCAATCTCACGATGCTCTTCACCGAGCTGCCGTTCATGCAGCGCTTCGAGGCGGCCGCCAAGGCCGGGTTCGAGGCGGTGGAATATCTGTTCCCCTATCCGTTCGAGAAGAAGGAACTCGCGGCCGCCCTGCGCGCCAACGGCCTTGCGCAGGTGCTGCACAACCTGCCGGCCGGCGACTGGGACAAGGGCGAGCGCGGCATCGCCTGCCATCCCGACCGCACCGGCGAGTTCCGCGAAGGCATCGCGATGGCGATCGACTACGCCACGGCGCTGGGCTGCCCGCAGGTGAACTGCCTGGTCGGCAAGGTGCCGGCGGGCGTGGGCCACGACGCGGCGCACAAGACCGTGGTCGAGAACCTGCGCCTGGCCGCGGGCGAGCTCGGGGCGGCCGGCATCCGCCTGCTCGTGGAGCCGATCAATCCCTTCGACATTCCCGGCTTCTTCCTCAACCGAACCGACCAGGCAGTCGCGCTGATCGACGAGGTGGGCTCGGCCAACCTGCGCGTGCAGTACGACATCTACCACGCGCAGCGCACCGAGGGCGAACTGGGCAACACGCTCACGAAGCACTTCGCGCGCATCGGCCACATCCAGCTCGCCGACAACCCGGGGCGCGGCGAGCCGGGCACGGGCGAGATCAACTACCCCTGGCTCTTCGCGCACATCGACGCGCTGGGCTACGACGGCTGGATCGGCTGCGAGTACAAGCCGCGCGCCACCACCGCCGAAGGCCTGGGCTGGCGCGAGGCGCTGGCCGCCGCACCGCAGTGAACACGGACAACAACATTCAAGGACAGAAAGACATGTCGGCAACGCAACAGAAAATCGGATTCATCGGCCTCGGCATCATGGGCGCACCCATGGCGGGGCACCTGCTCGACGCGGGCCACGAGCTCTTCGTGAACACGCAAGGCAACACGCCCGAGCCCTTCATCTCGAAAGCCACGATCTGCGGCTCGGCGGCCGAGGTGGCGCGCCGGGCCGACGTGATCTTCATCATGGTGCCCGACACGCCCGACGTGGAGAAGGTGCTGTTCGGCGAACCGGGGACGCAGGGCGTGGCCGAGGGTCTCGAGGGTTCGCGCGGCAAGATCGTGGTCGACTGCAGCTCCATCGACCCGATCGCCACCAAGGGCTTCGCGAAGCGCATCCTCGCGCTCGGCTGCGGCTACATCGATGCGCCGGTCTCGGGCGGCGAAGTGGGCGCCAAGGCCGCGAGCCTCACGATCATGTGCGGCGGCGACGAAGGCACCTTCGGGCGCGTGCGCCCGCTGCTCGAGAAGATGGGCAAGAACGTCACGCTGGTGGGCGGCGTGGGCGACGGCCAGGTCTGCAAGGTGGCCAACCAGATCATCGTGGCGCTCAACATCGCGGCCGTGGGCGAGGCGCTGCTCTTCGCCTCGAAGGCCGGTGCCGATCCGGCCAAGGTGCGCCAGGCGCTGATGGGCGGCTTCGCGAGCTCGCGCATCCTCGAGGTGCACGGCGAGCGAATGATCAAGCGCACCTTCGCGCCGGGCTTTCGCATCTCGCTGCACCAGAAGGACCTGAACCTCGCGCTGCAAAGTGCCCGCGCACTCGGCGTCGCGCTGCCGCAGACCGCCGGTGCGGCGCAGCTGATGAACGCCTGCGCGGCGCTCGGCCACGGCCAGCAGGACCACTCGGCGCTGGTGCGCGCGCTTGAGGCGCTGGCCCAGCACACGGTGGCGCCCGACTGAGCACGCAGCGGGGGCGAGCTAAGCTTTCGCTTCGAGAGACTCTTTGAGGTTGCGCCGGCGCCAGGCCCAGGTCTTCACGGCCTGCGGCAGGATGCCGAGGCACGACGCGTAGTAGGTCACCTTGAAGCCCCAGAAGCGCGGGCCGATCGGCGTGTTGCGGAACAGGTCGCCGGCCAGGATGGACAGCAGTGCCTCCTGCATGCGCCAGATGTTGCGCGGGTTCATGAACAGCCGCCGGATGGCCGGCGAGGTGATGCGGTAGATGAACCACGAGAACATCCGGGGCCCGTGCTTCATCACCTTCTCGTAGTGGCGGAACGCGCGCTCGGCCGCCTTCGCCTCGCCGCGCAGCCAGTGGTCGGCCGCAGTGGCCGCCTCGAAGCCGCTGTTCATCGCGAGGTAGACGCCCGACGAGAACATCGGGTCGACGAAGGCGTAGGCGTCGCCCACCATCATGAAGCGGTCGCCGCGGCAGAACTTCGAGTCGTAGGCGTAGTTGCCGGTCGAGGTGACGCCGTCGACCAGCGTGGCGTTCGCGAGGCGCGCCGCGAGCTTGGGCGCGAGCGCGATGGTTTCCATCAGGAACGCCTCGAGCGTGCCCTTGCGGCGCTTGAAGTACGCGGGCGAGGCCACGGCGCCGACGCTCACGGTGCCGTCCTTCAGCGGGATGTACCAGAACCAGCCGTGGTCGAACCAGAACAGCGTGATGTTGCCCTCGAAGCGGCCGGGCCGGCGTTCGGCATTCACGAAGTGGCCGTAGAGCGCGGCGCTCGCATGCTTGCGGTTGCGCTGCTTGACGTCGAACTGGTTCGACAGCAGCGTGTCGCGCCCGCTCGCGTCGATCACGAAGCGCGGGCGCCACTGGGTCTCGGTCCCGTCGTCGGCCTTCACCTTCACGAGCGGGCGGTTGTCCGGCGTGCCCTTGCCGACGTCCATGTCGACGCCGGTGACGCGCTGGCACTCGAAGGTGCGCGCGCCGCGCTTGCCGGCATGGCGGAACAGCAGCTCGTCGAACTCCGAGCGGCGCACGTGCACCGCATACGGAAAGCTCTTGTCCATTGCCTCGCCGAAATGGAAGTGGCTGCTGTGGTCGTGCCAGGGCGACACGAACTCGGCACCATGCTTGCGCAGGCCGATGGCCTCCACTTCGGTGCGCACGCCGAGCCGGTCGAACAGCGGCATGTTCATCGGCAGCAGCGATTCGCCGATGTGGAAGCGCGGATGCTGCGCCTTCTCGATCAGCACCACGTCGTGGCCCTTGTCGGCCAGCAGCGCGGCCACGGTGGAGCCCGAAGGGCCGCCGCCGATGACCACGACGTCGGGCTCGGCGGTGGTGAAAGGTCCGGGTGTCATGCGCTGCCCTCGTTCTCGTTCGTGTGTTGTTGTGGACGATGGCCGGCCCGCTGGCTTGCGGCGCGGCAAAAAAACGTAACCGCGGCCGACAGAATCCGGCCCCGGTTTACAGGTTGCGGAGTGTAGCGAACCGCCCGCCCCTTTCGCTATGGGTTCAGGCGTTTTCGGCATTCCCCGGTCCCGATCCGGCGCTGGTTTTGCGGTAGCCTCGTTGCCCGACAGAAACAAGGAGACATTTCATGGCTGCACCTCTCTCCCCCGCAGAAGAAGCACTTCGCGAAGCAGCGCGCGAATACCACCGCGCTCCGGTCCGGGGCAAGATTTCGATCACGCCGACCAAGGCACTGCTGAACCAGCGCGACCTGTCGCTCGCCTACTCGCCCGGCGTGGCCTACCCCTGCCTCGACATCGCGGCCGATCCGTCGATGGCGGCCGAATTCACCGCGCGCGGCAACCTCGTGGGCGTGGTCACCAACGGCACCGCGGTGCTGGGCCTCGGCAACATCGGCCCCTTGGCCGCCAAGCCGGTGATGGAAGGCAAGGGCTGCCTGTTCAAGAAGTTCGCGGGCATCGACGTGTTCGACATCGAGCTGGCCGAGACCGACCCCGACAAGCTGGTCGACATCATCGCTGCGCTCGAGCCCACGCTCGGCGGCATCAACCTCGAGGACATCAAGGCGCCCGAGTGCTTCTACATCGAGAAGAAGCTGCGCGAGCGCATGAACATCCCGGTGTTCCACGACGACCAGCACGGCACCGCCATCATCTCGGCCGCGGCGCTGATCAACGGCCTGGAGCTCGTGGGCAAGAAGATCGAGGACGTGAAGATCGCCGTCTCGGGCGCCGGCGCGGCCGCCATCGCCTGCCTCGACGTGATGGTCGGGCTGGGCGCGAAGCCCGCGAACATCTTCGCCTGCGATTCCAAGGGCCTGATCTACACCGGCCGCGCCGGCGGCTTCGACGAGTCGAAGGCGCGCTACGCGCAGCGGGACACCGGCGCGCGCACGCTGGCCGACGTGGTGGACGGTGCCGATGTGTTCCTCGGCTGCTCGGCGCCCGGCGTGATGACCGCCGACATGGTGAAGTCGATGGCCGCCCAGCCGATCATCCTGGCGCTGGCCAACCCCGAGCCCGAGATCCGCCCCGAACTGGCCAAGGCCGTGCGGCCCGACTGCATCATCGCGACCGGCCGCTCGGACTACCCGAACCAGGTCAACAACGTGCTGTGCTTCCCGTACATCTTCCGCGGCGCGCTCGACTGCGGCGCGAGCAAGATCACCGAGGAAATGAAGCTCGCCTGCGTGCGCGAGATCGCCGAACTCACCAAGGCCGACATCAGCGAGGAAGTGGCCACCGCCTATGCGGGCCAGGAACTGACCTTCGGGCCCGATTACCTCATTCCCAAGCCCTTCGACTCGCGGCTCATCCTGCGCATCGCGCCGGCCGTGGCCAAGGCGGCCGAGGCGTCGGGGGTGGCAACCCGCCCGATCGAGGACATGGAGGCCTATCGCCAGCACCTCACGCGCTTCGTCTACCAGACCGGCATGTTCATGCGCCCGGTGTTCGGCGCCGCCAAGATCGCGGCCGCCAAGCGCGTGGCCTATGCCGAAGGCGAGGACGAGCGCGTGCTGCGCGCGGCGCAGTGGGCCGTCGACGAGGGCCTCGCGCAGCCGATTTTGGTGGGGCGCCCCGCCGTGATCGAGGCGCGCATCGAGAAGGCGGGCCTGCACATCCGCCCCGGCACCGACTTCGAGATCGTCGATCCCGAGGACGATCCGCGCTTTCGCACCTATTGGGAGAGCTACCACAAGCTCATGGGCCGGCGCGGCGCCACGCCCGAGGCGGCCAAGTCGATGGTGCGCCGCTCCAACACCATCATCGCCGCGCTGATGCTGCACCTGGGCGACGCCGACGCGATGATCTGCGGCCTGGTCGGCCGCTTCGATGCACACCTGGAGCACATCCGCAGCCTGATCGGCCTGAAGCGCGGCGCGCCGGGCTTTGCCACGCTCAACGCGCTCACCCTCGACAAGCGCACGGTGTTCATCACCGACACCAACGTCAACGAGGACCCGAGCGCCGAACTGCTCGCGAGCATCGCGCTGATGGCGGCCGAGGAGGTGAGCCGCTTCGGGCTGCCGCCGAAGGTCGCTTTCCTTTCGCACTCGAACTACGGCACCTCCGAGCGCGCTTCGGCGCGCAAGATGCGCCTGGCGCGCGACCTGTTCGCGCAGATGGCGCCCGACATCGAATGCGACGGCGAGATGCACGGCGACACGGCGCTGTCCGAGGAAGTGCGCCGCATGGCGCTTCCAGAGACCACGCTCAGCGGCGAGGCCAACCTGCTGGTGTGCCCCAACCTCGACTCGGCGCACATCCTCTACAACGTGCTGAAGATGACGGGCGCCAACGGCATCACCGTCGGCCCGATCCTGCTGGGCGGCGCCGCCTCGGCGCATGTGCTCACGCCGTCGTCGACCGTTCGGCGCGTGGTCAACATGACTGCGCTGGCTGTGGCCAAGGCGAACACGGCGCTGAAGTAACGGGGCGCCGCGGCGCCGCCTGACGCGTCACGGGCTGCGCTGCACCAGCAACTGGCGGGTGGCATACGAGATCCAGACCTTGCGCGAACGCAGGAAGTCGAGGCCCAGCAGCCCGTCGTAGGGATCGACCTGGATCTCGGACACCTTGACCACCACGTTGCGAAAGTTGCCCTGGCCGATGCGCACGCTGCCGAAGCGGTGCGCGTAGTTGCGCATCGGCGTGCCGTGGGTGCTGCGGCTGATGCTCTCGGGCGCCTCGTTCTTCAGGCGTTCGAGGTCCATCCCGAGCTTTTGGGCGGCGGCTTTCAACGAGAGCTTGGAGCGCATGGCGCCGGTGTCGAGCGCCAACTGGAGCTCGATGCCCTCGAGGACCACCGGCAGCGAGACGATGCTCTTCGCCGAGCGCTTCAGCGGCACCACGTCGTGTGGCACATTCCAGGGCCGAAAGCCGCTGTCGCCCGGCGCGCAATGGCTCACGCGGTAGAGCGACAAACGTTCGTTGGGAAAGTCGAACTCCACGTCGAAGCCCGAGAGCAGGTCCGCGCCGATGGTCCCCTGCGGCCGTGGCGGGGTTTCGACCTTCCTGTCGTGCTGTGCCATGGCCACGTCCTGGCGCTCCATTCCCGCGAACGCGAGGCGTTCGATGGTCACCTTGGGATACGCCTTTCCGCGCCGCCCATCGGTGCCGATCAGGAAGATCCGGCGCCCCGGCCGCGCCGGCAGGCCCAGGCGCTCGGCAAGATCGACATTGACGATGCTGGTCTCCGCGCCCGTGTCCACCGTGAAATCCACCGGCGTCTCGCCGTTGACGAGCGCCGTGATCTGGTAGTGCCCGTGCACCCGCACCATCGGCGTCTCGCCGACCTTGACGATGGCGCAACGCTCGGCGTGTGCCGTCGCGGCCATGCCGCAGGCCGCCAGGCCCAGCGCCAGGCGCCACAAGAAACGGCGCACGGCCGGCCGCTCCATCCACCGGCCGCGACCGGGCCGTCGATTCGATGACATAGGCATTCCTCCCTGGAGACCGTCGCTGCAGCGACGTTGTTGTGGCGGCGAGTTTGCCATGGAGGCCCGGCTTTGGTGCCTGCACCTTCGACCGTCCAGCGCAATCCCCGCACCGGTGCATGCCATGCACCACGCTCGTGACCGAAGAGGGTTCGCACCAATCGCGTGCGGGCACCGTTTTTGCTTGAATGCCGAAGCATTCACATTTACGGGTCCCGCAATGAACAAGCGCCAACTGCTCCAGTCCTTCCTCGCCGCCTCGGCACTCGGCCTCGGCCTTTCGCCGGCCCTGGCCCAGACCACGACGCCGATCAAGTTCCAGCTCGACTGGCGCTTCGAGGGACCGGCCGCGCTGTTCCTCCATCCCGCGGCCAAGGGCTATTTCAAGGCGGCAGGCCTCGACGTGACGATCGATGCGGGCAACGGCTCGGGCGGCACGGTCACGCGCGTGGCCTCGGGCGCCTACGACATGGGCTTCGCCGATCTGGCGGCGCTGATGGAATTCCACGCCAACAACCCCGACAGCCCCAACAAGCCGGTCGCGGTGATGATGGTCTACAACAACACGCCGGCCTCGGTCATGGCGCTCAAGAAGAGCGGCATCACCAAGCCGTCCGACCTCACAGGCAAGAAGCTCGGCGCGCCGGTGTTCGACGCGGGCCGCCGCGCGTTCCCGATCTTCGCCAAGGCCAACAACATCGGCGCCGTCAACTGGACCGCGATGGACCCCACGCTGCGCGAAACCATGCTGGTGCGCGGCGACATCGATGCGATCACCGGCTTCACCTTCACGTCGCTCCTGAACCTCGAGGCGCGCGGCGCCAAGGCGGCCGACGTGGTGATCCTGCCCTACCCCGACTTCGGCGTGAAGCTCTACGGCAACGTGATCATCGCGTCGCCGAAGCTCCTCAAGGAGAACCCCGAGGCGGTGAAGAGATTCCTCGCGGCGTTTGCCAAGGGCGCCAAGGAAGTCATCGCCAATCCGGCCATGGCGATCGAATCGGTCAAGGCGCGCGACGGCATCATCAACAGCCAGCTCGAGACGCGCCGCCTGCAGCTCGCGATCGACACCGTGATCAACAGCCCCGACGCGCGCGCCGACGGTTTCGGCGCGGTGAACGCGGGCCGCCTGTCGCTGATGGCCTCGCAGGTGTCCGACGCCTTCAACACCAAGACCCGCGTGGTCCCCGAAGCCGTGTGGACGGCCGCGATGCTGCCGCCCGCGGCCGAGTTGAGCGGGGTCCTTCGCAAGTGATGGCGCGCGCATCGAACAACAACGCCGCGGCTGCCGCCCCCTTCGTCGAATTTCAGGACGTCTGGCTCGCCTACAACGAGGAGCTGCTGCGCGCCAACCACTTCGCGGTCGAAGCCATCGACCTGCAGGTGACGCGCGGAGAGTTCATCGCCATCGTCGGCCCCTCGGGCTGCGGAAAGTCGACGTTCATGAAGCTCACCACGGGGCTGAAGATGCCGTCGATGGGCAAGATCCGCATCGACGGCCAGCCCGTGACCGGGCCGCTCAAGATCTCGGGCATGGCGTTCCAGGCGCCGTCGCTGCTGCCGTGGCGCACCACGGTCGACAACGTGCTGCTGCCGCTGGAGATCGTCGAGCCCTACCGCTCGAGCTTCAAGGCGAAGCGCAAGGAGTACGAGGAGCGCGCCCGCAAGCTGCTGCAGAAGGTGGGCCTTGCCGGCTATGAAGACAAGTTCCCGTGGCAGCTGTCGGGCGGCATGCAGCAGCGCGCGAGCATCTGCCGCGCGCTGATCCACGAGCCCAAGATGCTGCTGCTCGACGAGCCGTTCGGCGCGCTCGATGCCTTCACGCGCGAGGAGCTCTGGTGCATCCTGCGCGACCTCTGGACCGAGCAGCAGTTCAACGTGATCCTGGTCACGCACGACCTGCGCGAGTCGGTGTTCCTGGCCGACACGGTCTACGTGATGAGCAAGAGCCCGGGCCGCTTCGTGGTCAAGCGCGAGATCGAGCTGCCGCGCCCGCGCGAACTCGAACTCACCTACACCAAGGAATTCACCGACATCGTGCTGGAGCTCCGCGGCCACATCGGCGCGATCCGCGGCGGCACGACGGCCACCGCCCCCGCGGCGGCGGCACATTGAGGAAGCGGCCATGAAGAACACCAAGCAACTCGAACGCTGGTCGCCCTGGCTGCTGCTCGTGGCGGTGATCCTGCTGTGGCAGGTGATCTGCGCGGGCTTCGGCGTGTCGGACTTCATCTTTCCGAGTCCGCTGCGCATCTGGGAGCAATTCTGGGAATACAAGGGAATCATCGCGGGCCATGCCTGGCGCACCTACTGGGTCACGATGGCGGGCTTCGGCCTGGCGATCGTGGTGGGCGTGCTGCTGGGCTTCGTGATCGGCAGCTCGCGCCTGGCCTATGCCGCGATCTATCCGCTCATGACGGCCTTCAACGCGCTGCCGAAGGCCGCCTTCGTGCCGATCCTCGTGGTGTGGTTCGGCATCGGCATCGGACCCGCGATCCTCACCGCCTTCCTGATCAGCTTCTTCCCGATCATGGTCAACATCGCCACCGGCCTCGCCACGCTCGAGCCCGAACTGGAGGACGTGCTGCGCGTGCTCGGCGCCAAGCGCTGGGACGTGCTCGTCAAGATCGGGCTGCCGCGCTCCATGCCCTACTTCTTCGGCTCGCTCAAGGTCGCGATCACGCTGGCCTTCGTCGGCACCACGGTCAGCGAGATGACCGCCGCCAACGAGGGCATCGGCTACCTGCTGATCTCGGCCGGCTCGGCCATGCAGATGGGCCTGGCCTTCGCGGGCCTGATGGTGGTGGGCGCGATGGCCATGCTGATGTACGAACTCTTCAGCGTGGTCGAGAAGCACACCACGGGCTGGGCCCACCGCGGATCGCAGGCCTGACGCGCGGCCCCTGCAGCCGCGGGCGCTGCAGGCACTAGTCGGCGAGCGGCAGGCGCCAACCTTTGGTGAGCCAGGCCGAACCGTAGAGACCGAGCCCGAACACCGCGTGCGTGGCAAGGCTCTGCCAGCGCGCCGCCCAGGGCCGTGGCGAGCGGCTGGCCGCCACGCCGAATCCCAGGGCCGGCTGCATCACGAAGAACGGCGCGGCCACGCTGCCGATGCCGACCGTGAGCGCCGGCCCCGGCGTCGGCCCGCGCGCCCAGCCGAGCCCCCAGACCGCGAGCAGCACGGCAGCGAACGCGATGCCGATCGCGTAGTGGGCGCTCCACCCGAGCAGGCGCTCGCCCGCGATCGGCGGCGAGGCGCCGATGGGATGGTGGCGAAAGCGCCCGCGCGCGAGGTGGCCGAGCCAGCGTCCGACCAGCGCATAGTCCAGCGCGCGTTGGCCGAGCAGCCGCTGTCGCACCAGCGCCCACACGTCCATCGCCACGGTCGCGCCGCCGCCGATCAGCAGCGCGCGCAGCATGAATTCGAGCGGCTCAGGCATGGCCGACCTTCATCACCGCAGGCGGCGCAGAACGCGCACGCGCATCGACCTGCCAGCAGGCGGCCGTGAAGCGCACCTCGACCCCATGGACGTAAGGCGCGAAGGCGGCGCGCACGGTCTCGATCACGCGCTCGCGCGTGGCGGCATCCGCCTGGTCGAGCGCGAGGCCCACGGGCCCGAGCCGGGCGAGGTACGTCGGCAGGCTCGGCTCGGGCATGCGGCAGGCGAACTCCACCGGCTGCACGTCGATGCCCGTCCAGCCGCTGTCCTCGAGAACCCTGGCCATGTGGTTGCGCTCGGCAAAGGCGAACTGCCCCGGTGCGCCCGGCCGGCGCGGTGGCAGGCCAGGCAGCAGCGGCGCCGCGGCCCGCTCGGCGGTCGTCATGAACGGGTTCTCGGCCGCGCTGCGCCAGGCGATGAAGCGCAGCGCCGCGCCCGCCTTCGCGGCCCGCCGCAGGTTCGAGAAAGCCCGGACCGGGTCGCCGAAGAACATGACGCCGAGACGCGAGACGACCGAGTCGAAACCCGCGGGCTCGAACACATGCGCCTGCGCATCGGCCTCGATGAAGCGGGCCGCGAGGCCCTCGCGGCCGGCGCGCGCGCGGGCGGCCTCGAGCATCGGCCGGGAGATGTCGATGCCCGTGCAGTGCCCCCGGGCGCCGAGCCGCCGCGCGAGCGCCAGCGTGACGGCGCCCGTGCCGCAGCCCACGTCGAGCACGCGGCTGGCGGCGCCCGCGGGCACGGCCTCGGCGAGCGGCGCCGCGAGCGGTTCGAAAAGCCCGTCGAGCAGTTCCTGCGTGTCGACCCAGGCGCGGCCCGCGGGGCCGTTCCAGAGCCTTGCCTGTTCGCTGTCGGCCTCGGGAATGTCGTTCATGGTGTGGTCCTTTCACTTGCCTTGGATAAGCGGAACCTGCACTATGCAAGCTCAAGTCGACTTGAGGTCAAGGGATGAAACATCTGGACATTGCCGAGGTGGCACAACGTTCCGGCCTGCCGGCATCGGCGCTGCGGTATTACGACGAGAAGGGCCTGATCACCTCCACCGGCCGGCGCGGGCTTCGGCGGTTGTTCGACGAGCGCGTGCTCGAACGGCTGGCGCTGATCGCGCTGGGCCGCGCCGCCGGTTTCTCGCTCGACGAGATCGCCGCGATGTTCGCGCCCGACGGCCGGCCCGACATCGACCGAAGGATGCTCGCGGCCAAGGCGGACGAGATCGACCGCACGATCCGCGGCTTGGCCGCGATGCGCGACGGCCTGCGGCATGCGGCGGTATGCCCGGCGCCGAGCCACATGGAATGCGCCACCTTCCGGCGCATCGTGGGCGCTGCCGCATCGGGGGCGATCGGCGGGCGGCGCCGGAAAGCGCCCGCCGTGCCGGCTGCGCCGGTGCCTACTGCTTCTCGGCGAGCCCGAGGTTCTTGATCAGGCCGGTGTAACGCGCCTGCTCGGCCTGCACGAAGGCCTCGAAGGCCTTGCCGTCGCGCCACACCAGCGGCGTGTTCGCCTGGTCGGCCTTGGCGGTGTAGGCCTGGGCGTGCGCGGCCTTCCGGCATGCGGCTTCGAGCTTCTGGCGGATCGGCGCCGGGAGCCCCTTGGGCGCGATCAGGCCGCCCCAGACCGACGCCTCGAGCGGAAAGCCCGTCTCCGCCGCGGTGGGCACCTCCGGATAGGCCGGCAGCCGGCGCTTCGCCAGCACCGCCAGGCCGCGCAGCTTGTACTGCGTGGAGACGGTCGGCGTCTCGTTGAACAGCGCCACGTGCTGGCCCAGCAGCCCGGTCACCATCTCGCCGGAGCTCTTGTAGGGCACGTGCAGCCCGGTGGCCTTGGCCTGATCGAGCAGCATTGCCATCGACAGGTGCAGCACCGTGCCGGTGCCCGACGAGCCGTAGGCCAGCTCACCGGGCTGCGCCTTGGCCGCGGCCATCACGTCGCCGAGCGTCTTGAAGCGTGAGTCGGGCTTGACCATCATCATCAGCGGCACGTCGTAGGTGCCGCAGAGGTGGTCGAAGTCGGCGTGGGTGTAGCCGGTGTTGCGCAGCGCGGGCTGCAGCACTTCGGGCCCGATGACCGACAGGCCTATGGTGTGGCCGTCGGCCTGCGCATTCTTCAGCGCCGTCATGCCGATGGCGCCGCCGGCGCCGGCCTTGTTGTCGATGACCACCGGCACGCCGAGTTGGTCGGCCAGGGGCTGCTGGAGAAAGCGCGCCATGATGTCGGAGGTGCCGCCCGGCCCGAAGGGCACGATGAGCGTCACGGGGCGCGAGGGGTAGGCGGGCTGGGCCTGCACGGTGGCAGACAGGCACAGGACGAGCGTGGCGGCGGCCGCGCATGCAGATTTCTTCGAGATCATGAAGGGTCTCCCTGGATTCGGTGAACGGCTCAATACACGGCGCTGTCGAAACCGCGCGCAAGGCTGGGCTGGATCGCGTCGATGAAGGCCGTGGCCTGGCGCACCATCATTCCCATGTCGGACGCGACGGCCACGAACGAATAGCCCATGGCCACGAAGCTGGCCACCACCTCGGGCGTGGGGCCGACGATGCCGCACGGGATGCCGGCCTTGCGGCAGCGCGCGGCCACGTCGGCAATGACGGCCTGCACCTCGGGGTGCAGGATGTTGCCGATGTGCCCCATGTTGGCCGACAGGTCGCCCGGGCCGAGGAACAGCGCGTCGACGCCCTCGACCGCCGCGATGTCCTCCAGCGCGGCCACCGCGGTTTGCGTCTCGAGCTGGATGATGGTGAACACCGAATCGTTGGCGCGCTTGCCGTAGTCCTTCACGGTGCCGTAGCCGCTCGCGCGGAACATGGCCGCAAAACCGCGCTGGCCCTCTGGCGGGTATTTCGCGTACGAGACGGCGCGCCGCGCTGCGTCGGCCGAGTCGACGAAAGGCACCATCACGCTCTGCGCGCCCATGTCGAGCGCGCGCTTGAACAGCACCATGTCGTTGGCCGCGAGACGCACCACGGGCGCAGCGCGCGTGCCGGCAATCGCCTGCAGCACGTGCAGGGTGTCGCGCTCGTCGAGCGGCACATGCTCCTGGTCGACCACGAGCCACTCGAAGCCGGCGTGGCCCATGGCTTCGGCGGTGCTCGCGGTGCCGGACATGAGCCAGGTGCCGAGCGGCGTGCCGGGCTGCTGCAGGCGCTGGCGGAAAGGATTGGAAAGCAGGTCGGGTGTCGAGGACATGGTGCTGGAGGTGTGAAGGGTTGAAAAGGAAAAGACGCTGGAATGCGTCAGTAGATGGACGGCTCTGCCGTGGGCGCATTGCCGGCCAGCACAGCGAAGTCGCAGCCCTTGTCGGCCTGCGTCACTTCCTGCTGGTAGATGCGTGCATAGCCGCGTGCATGGGCCCGGGGCGGAGCGACCCATGCGGCGCGCCGGCCGGCGAGCTCGTCGTCGGAAACCTGCATGTCCAGCCGCCTCGCGCCGATGTCGAGCGTCACGATGTCGCCCGTCCTGAGCAGCGCGAGCGGGCCGCCGACCGCGGACTCGGGCGCCACGTGCAGCACGCAGGTGCCGTAGTGCGTGCCGCTCATGCGTGCGTCGGAAATGCGCAGCATGTCGCGCACGCCACGCTGGAGCAGCTTCTTCGGAATCGGCAGGTTGCCCCATTCGGGCATGCCGGGCGCGCCGACCGGCCCGCCGTTGCGCAGCACGAGCACGGTGTTCTCGTCGGCGTCGAGCGCGGGGTCGTTCACCGCCGCGAGCATCTCGGCGTTCGAGTCGAAGACCAGCGCACGCCCGCTGTGGCGCAGCAGGTGCGGCGACGCGGCCGAGGGCTTGAGCACCGCGCCGTCGGGACACAGGTTGCCGCGCACCACGGCCAGCGCCATGCCGGCCTCGGGGCACTCGGGTGTCGCGGCGATCAATGGCGCGCCGGCGTCGCGGATCACGTCGTCGTCGGTGCAGGTGCGCCCCGCGATGTTCTCGCCGAGGCTGCGGCCGGTGACGGTGAGCGCCGAAAGGTCCAACTGCGCGCTGATCTTGTTGAGCAGCGCGGGCAGCCCGCCGGCGTAGAAGAAATCTTCCATCAGGCGGTTGCCCGAAGGAAAGAGATTGGCCAGCACGGGCACGCGGCGCGCCATCTCGTCGAGGTCGTCCAGGCCGAGCGCGATGCCTGCGCGGCCGGCGATGGCCGGCAGGTGGACCGCGGCATTGGTGGAGCCGCCGAGCGCCATATACGCCGCCACGCCATTGAGCAGCGCGGCGCGGGTGACGATGCGCGAGGGCCGCAGGTCTTCCCACACCATTTCGACCGCGCGCCGTCCGCAGGCCCAGGCCATGCGCGTGTGGCCGGCGTCCATGGCCGGCACGCTTGCGGCACCCGGAAAGCACAGCCCCATCGCCTCGATGATCGAGGTCATGGTGCTGGCCGTGCCCATGGTGTTGCAGGTGCCCGGCGCGCGCGTCATCTTGGCCTCGAGCGCGATCCACTCGGGCTGCTCGATGTTGCCCATGACGTACTCTTCCCAGTACTTCTTGGTGTGCGTGCCGGCGCCCACGGCCTGGCCCTTGTAGCGGTCGTTGAGCATCGGCCCCGCGGGGCAGAAGATGGCGGGCAGGTCCATCGACAGCGCGCCCATCACGAGCCCCGGCGTGGTCTTGTCGCAGCCGCCCATCAGCACCGCACCGTCGAGCGGCAGGCTGCGCAGCAGCTCCTCGGTCTCCATGGCGAGGAAGTTGCGGTAGATCATCGTGGTGGGCTTGACCATCACCTCGCCCAGGCTCATGGCCGGCAACTCGAACGGATAGCCTCCCGCCTGCAGCACGCCGCGCTTCACGGCCGCGGCGCGCTCGCGAAGATGGGCGTGGCACGGCGACAGCTCGCTCCACGTGTTGATGATGCCGATGACCGGCCGGCCCATGAACTCCTCGCGCGCGAGGCCTTGCTGCTGCATGCGCTGGCGGTGCGCGAAACCGCGGATGTCGTCGCTCGCGAACCAGCGCTGGCTGCGCAGTTCGGCGAGGGTCTTGCGTTTCGGAACGGTCATGGCCTCAGTCCAGCTGGATGCCGGCCTGCTTGACGGTGGTGGCCATGGCGGCGAGGTCCTTCTTCAGCAGCGCCTCGAACTCGGCCGGCGTGGAAGACAGGACCTCGTAGCCCTGCGCTTCGAGGGGCTTGCGGAATTCGGGCGACTCGAGCACGGCGCGCAACTCGGTGTTGAGCCGCGCGACGATGGGCGCGGGCGTGCCGCGCCGCACCAGCAGGCCGTTCCACACGATCGACACCACGCCCGGCACGCCGGCCTCGGCCATGGTCGGCACGTCGGGCAGCACCGGCGAGCGCTTGGTGTCGGCCACCGCGAGCACGCGCACCTTGCCGGCCTCGCGGAACGACACCACCGCGGGCAGATTGTGGAACATCATCGGGATCTGGCCGCCGAGCACGTCATTGAGCGCGGGCGGGCCACCCTTGTACGGCGCATGAATGAGTCGCGCGCCGCTCTTCTCCTGGAACACGACGCCCGCGAGGTGCATCGAGTTGCCGTTGCCGGCGGAACCGAAGACCAGCGTGTCCGGCGCGGCCTTCGCGGCGGCGGTCACATCGGCGAGGGTCTTGTACGGCGTGCCCGCGCCGACCACCAGCACGTTGGGCATCTGGTGCGTCAGCGTCACGGGCTGGAGGTCTTTCACGGGGTCGTAGCCCATCGACTTGTAGAGGTGGGGGTTCACCGCCAGCGTGCTCGTCGAGCCGAGCAGGATCGTGTAGCCGTCGGCCGGCTGCTGCCGGGCCGCATGGGCCGAGCCGATGTTGCCGTTGGCGCCGGCCCGGTTGTCGATGACCACCGCTTGCCCGAGCCGCTTGCCCAGCGCCTGTGCCAGCGGGCGCGCGATGGTGTCGGCAACGCCACCGGCCGGGTACGGCACGACGAGGGTCAGCGGACGGTTCGGGAAATTGTCCTGGGCATTGGCGCAGAGCGCGGCGGCGCCGGCGAGCGCGGCAATGGCAATTCGGGTGATCGGGTGCATGTGCGATGGCTCCTGTCGGGTCGGTGATGGATGGGTGCGCGCGGTCTCAGGGCACCGGGGTCGGCAGCGGCCTGCCCCCGGCCCACGCCTCGACGTTGGCCACGACGAGTTCGCCCATGGCACGACGGGTTTCGTGGGTGGCACTGGCGATGTGCGGCGTCAGCACCACCTGCGGCATGGCCAGCAGCGGCGCCGGAACGTTCGGTTCGTCGGCGAAGACATCGAGGCCCGCCGCGGCGATGCCCCCCGACGCCAGGCGTTCGACCAGTGCGTCCTGGTCGACCACCGAACCGCGCGCGATGTTGATGAACACGCCCCTCGGCCCGAGCGCATCGAGCACCTCGGCCGAGACCAGGTGGCGTGTGGCCGCGCCGCCGGGCGTGGCGGCGATCAGCACGTCGCTCCACGCGGCGAGCGCCCTGGGCGAGTCGAAGTACGCGTAGGGCACGTCGGCCTGCTGGCGCCGGCCGGCATAGCCGACCGTGGTGTCGAAGGCGATGCAGCGGCGCGCGATCAGGCGCCCGATGTTGCCCAGCCCCACGATTCCGATGCGGCTGCCTGCGAGCCGCCGTCCCAGCGGCAGCGGGCCTCGCGCCCATGCGCCGTCGCGCACATGCCGGTCGGCCGCAGGCACCTGGCGGAACACCGCGAGCAGCAGCGCCAGCGCGAGGTCCGCCACGTCGGCCGACAACACGCCGGGCGTGTGGGTGACGGCGATGCCGCGCTGGCGTGCCTCCTCGACGTCGATCGCGTCGTAGCCCACGCCGTTGCAGGCGATGAGTTCCAGTTTCGTGAGGTGTTCGGCGCTGCCCGCGGGCAGGCCGATCAGCCCGTTCGTGATGACGACCCGCACCTCGGCGCCGCGCTGGCGCAGGAAATCGAGCGGCGCGGGCAGCGCGCTCCAGCGCACGATCTCGCAGGCGCCTTCGAGCGGCTGCAGCAGCTCGGGTGGGAGCGGAATGATGACGAGGAGAACGGGTCGGGGCATGGAGAGGATCGGCAGGTGGGCCGGTGGAAAAACAGGCAATGTCACCGGTAACATTGCCGCGACTGTATATTTCGCGCCAGCCATGCGTCAACCCGTTCGAACTGGATCAAGGGAAAACCACGAGCCGCCACCCGGCGGGCCGGAAGGTGCGGCCGAAGGGTCGGCGCCGGCACGCGCACGCACGCCCCGGCGCAAGCTCGGCACCCACACCATCCACGACGTGGCCGCGCTCGCGGGCGTGTCGTCGATCACCGTGTCGCGCTACTTCAACGCGCCCGAGAAGGTGTCGCCCCGCGTCCGCGAGCAGCTGCGCCAGATCATTCTCGAGACCGGCTACGTGCCGAACCAGATGGCCGGGCGTCTCGCGTCGGCCGAAAGCCGGGTGGTCGGTGCCGTGATGCAGAACACCGGCAGCCTGACCTTCGCGTCGCTCGTGAAGGGCATGGCCGACGGCTTCGAGGCGTCGGGCCTGCAACTGTTGCTGGCCAACACCGAGTACTCCGAGGTGCTGGAGGAGAGGGCCATCCGCGCCTTCGTCGGGTGGCACCCGAGCGCGCTGATCCTCACGCGCGACGACCACACGCCGGAGTCCGATGCGCTACTGCAGGCCTGCCGCTGCCCCATCGTCGAGACCTGGGGCGTGGTGCCCGGACGGCCCTTTCACCAGGTCGGCTTTCCGCATGCGGATATCGGCATCGAGCTGGCCCGGCACTTCCTGGCGCAAGGTGCGCGGCGCATTCGCTTCGCATTGCGCGGCGCGCCCGAGGACTTTCGCGCGCAGCAGCGCGCGCTCGGCTATGCCGAAGCCATGAAGGCCGCGGGGCTGGTGCCCGACATCGAAGTCTCTACCCTCACCGACGAGTTCGACGCTGGCGCCCAAATCCTGGAGCGGCTGGTACACCAGAGCGCGGCAGAGCGGCCCCAGGCCGTGATCTTCGCCAGCGACAACATGGCCGTGGGCGCCATCCTGAAAGCACCGGAACACGGCATCCGCTTTCCTCAGGACTTCGCGATCGCCGGCTTCGGCGATGCGCCGATCGCCGCGCGGCTGCATCCGTCGCTCACCACGGTGCGCCCCGAGCCCTATGCCATCGGGCTCAAGGCCGCGCAGGTGGTGCTGCAGCTGAAGGCCGACAAGCAACCCGATGCGCCGCCCGCGCTGCACATCGTGCCGTGCCAGCTGATCGTGCGCGAGAGTTCGCGCATCGCCGGCACCTGAGCCCCGGCGGCGCCGTCATTCGTCCCGCTGCTGCAGCAGCAGCGAGGCCTCGTCGCGCCAGTAAGCGACGGCGCCCAGCCAGCCTTCCCACACGCAGCCATTGCAGCCGCGGCCGCAGCAGGTGGTGGGCGCAGGCGGCGGCACACACGCATGGCGATGTTCCGCGCCCGCAGCAGCGACTGGATGCGCGCAATCAGCGCCTGGGCGCTGGCCAGGTCGGTCGGGGCGATGAGGTCGAGGACAGGGGCAGTCACCTACCAGAAAATCCAGAGCGCGAGGCCGCCAAAGATCGTCCACTTCACGAGGTAGTACGCCCGCTTGTCCCAGGCCTTGAGCCGCTTGCCGAGTACGCGGACCTGGTAGATGTACTTGAACGCGCGGTTGAGGCCGCCGGTCTTGTCACCGGCGTCGTTGGGCGATGCCGCAGCGGCCAGCAGGTTCTTCGCGAACCAGCGGTTCACCGCGCTGGCCCAGCGGTATTTCAGCGGACGCTCGATGTCGCAGAACAGGATCACGCGGTCATGCTCGGTGGTGTTCTCGGCATAGTGGATGTAGGTTTCGTCGAACACCACCGCCTCGCCGTCGCGCCAGTGGTAGCGCTGGCCGTCCACGTCGATGTAGCAGCCCTCGGCGCCGGGCGTCCACAGACCCAGGTGGTAGCGCAGCGAACCGGCGAACGGGTCGCGGTGGCGCACCAGGCGGCTGCCGGGCGGCAGCTCGGCGAACATCGCGGCCTTGATGGTGCCGATGCCCTTGAGCAGCTCGGTGGTGCGCGGGCACAGCTCGGCCGCGGACGGATGCGCATCGTCGTACCACTTCAGATAGAAACGCTTCCAGCCGCTCTTGAAGAAGGAGTTGAAGCCCACGTCGTTGAACTGGTTCGACGCCTTGATGCTGCCGCCGTTGCGCATGGCGAGTGCCTCTTCGCGGATGACCTCCCAGTTCTCCTCGAGCACGCGCATCTCGGGGAACTGCGCGGGCGAGAGATACGGCGTGCCCGGCACCTTCGAGAACATGTACATGAACACGTTCAGCGGTGCGAGAAAAGTGGAATGGTCCGACAGCTGCCTGAAGAAGCGGTGCCGGACCTGGCCGCGAAAGTGAACGTAGAGCGCACTGAGCGCGAAGATGGCGAGGATGACCCACTTCATTTGTTGAAAAGTGTCTTGTGGAGCGGGCGGGTAGTGTAGTTCTTCACACTTGTCCCGACCGATGGCGGCCTTTTCAGCGCCGAAGCAGCTTGATCAGCGCCGCGAACTCCTCGCCGCCGAGCCCCGCACCATCGGCGCGCCTCAACAGCCCCGCCGCGAAGGCAGGGAACTCGGTGTTGATGCCGGCCTGCTGCGCAGTGTCGAGGATGCGCTGCGTGGCCTCGACCGAAATACGCATCGGGCTTTGCGAGATCGCGAAGTCGCCCGACTGGATGACCTTGGCCTCGTGCTGCAGGAAGCCCGCGAAGGTCGACATGATCCCCGCCACGATGCGGCCGTACTCCGCCACGTCGAACCCCTCGTGCTCGGCCACGCGCGCGCCGTGCACGAAGCCGATCAGCGTGCCGTAGACGGTCGACAGCGTGGCGAGGTCCATCGCGGCGGCGGCGCTGGACTTGTCGCCGAGGTAGACGATGCCGCCGCCGAGCACACCGAGCATCGGCTCGGACGCGCGGAACACGGGCTCGGCGCCCGACATCAGGATCGGCGTGTCGGGCTGGCCCATCTGCTCTGGCGCGGCCTGGATCGCGCCCTCGAGGTAGCGCGCGCCCTGCTTGTGCGCCCAGGCCTCGGCGTCCCTCGCGTCCTGCGGGCTACCGGTGGTGAGCTGCACCAGCAGGCGCCCGTCCATGGCGGCGGCCACGCCGTCCATGGCGAGGACCGCATCGGCTGCGCGGTAGTCGTAGACGCACATCAACACCACCGGGCTTGCGCGCACGGCTTCGGCCGCACTGCGCGCCAGCGTGGCACCGCGCGCCACGAGCGCTTCGGCCTTGGCGGCGCTGCGGTTCCATACGGTGACCTCGTAGCCCTGCGCGATGTACAGGCTGGCAAGGGTCTGGCCCATCGATCCGAGGCCCAGGACGGTGATCTGCTTTTGCTTCATGACGTTTTGCTCAATGCGATGTGAAGAGGCGTGTATCGTCTGATGTGGCTTTCACTCGGTCAAGTACCTACAATAAAGTGAGGTACTTACCAAAACAGCAGTATTGGAACGAACGACATGGCATCGAAGAAGCCTTACGTCTGCGGCATCGGGCCCGCATTCGAGGTCATCGGCGGCAAATGGAAGGCGCTGATCCTCTGGGAGCTGCACCTGCAGCCGCGCCGCTTCGGCGAGCTCAGGCGGATGCTGCCGGGCATCAGCGAGAAGATGCTGATCCAGCAGCTGCGCGAGCTCGAGACCGACGGCATCGTCGCGCGCGAGGTGTTCCGCGAGGTGCCGCCGCGCGTCGAGTATTCGGAAACCAAGCTCGGCGCCACGCTGAATGCGGCGCTCGGTCCGCTGGCCGACTGGGGCGACCGCCATGCCAAGCGCGTGGCGGCGGCACGCAAGCTCGCGTCGGCCGAAGCCTGACGGCCCGTCCGCGGGGCCGGCGCAGGTTCAGTCGGCCCAGCCGGTCTGGATCTCGGTCTTCACCTCGGTCATGAGCTTGTGCACCGGGCACTTGGCGGCCACGCGCATCAGTTCGTCGCGCTGCGCCTCGCTGAGATCGCCGCTCACGCGCAGCTTCGTGTCGAGGCGGTAGACGCCCTTGCGCTCCTCGCTATCGTCGCGGTCGACCGCCACCTCGATGTCTTCGACCGGAATGCCCTTGCGGCGCGCATAGATCAGCACGGTGAGCGCCTTGCAGGCCGCGAGCGAGGCATCGTAGAGATCGTGCGGCTCGGGGCCTGCGTCGCTGCCGCCGCCCGCGGGCGAGGCATCGATGGCGATCTCGTGGTTGCGGATCTTGAGGATGTGGCGCGTGCCGGTGGTGCCGTCGCGGCGGATCGAAAGGCTCATGGGGCGGTCCTTGGGTGCTTGGATCAGGCCGGCGATGGTAGCCGCCGAGGCACCAGCCCTGCTTACCGGTCCATTGCCAGCACCAGCGTTTCCTTGATCTCCTCCATCACCACGTAGCTGTGCGACTCGGCTGCCACCGGCAGCTTCTTGAGGATGTCGCCGAGCAGGTGCCGGTATTCGCTCATGCCGCCGAGGCGCGCCTTCACGAGGTAGTCGAAGCTGCCCGACACCAGATGGCATTCGAGCACCTCGGGCATGTGCAGCAGTTCCTTGCGCACCTTGTCGAACACGTCGCCCGACTTGGCCGAGAGCTTGATCTCCACGAACACCAGCAGCGTCTTGCCGAGCGCCTCGGGCGACACATGGGCGTGGTAGCCGCTGATGACGCCCTCGCGCTCCATTCGCTTCACGCGCTCGGTGCAGGGGGAAGCCGACAGCCCGATGCGCTCGGCGAGTTCGGTCATGGAAATGCGGCCCTGGCGCTGCAGCACGTCGAGGATCTTGCGGTCGATGCGGTCGAGTTCGGGCATTTCACTTGGCGCGGGGCGTTGCCCGTCTTTCGGCAGTTGTTTTCACTGGGTAGACCAAAAATTCGATGAAATCCACTCCATTTTGAAGCATAAATTCTGTCTATTCACCTTCATACCGGTAGATACCCATGAAAGTCATCGTTCTCGGCGGCGGCGTGATCGGCACCACGACGGCCTACTACCTCGCACGCTCGGGTGCCGAAGTGACCCTGCTCGACCGGCAGGCCGGCACGGCCGAGGAAACCAGCTTCGCCAATGCGGGCCAGGTGTCGCCGGGCTACTCGACGCCATGGGCGGCGCCGGGCATTCCGCTGAAGGCGCTCAAGTGGATGTTCCAGAAACATGCGCCGCTGGCGGTGCGCCCCGACGGCACGCTGTTCCAGCTGCGCTGGATGGCGGCGATGCTGCGCAACTGCTCGCCGGAACGCTATGCAGTCAACAAGGAACGCATGATGCGCGTGGCCGAGTACAGCCGCGGTTGCCTGCAGCAGCTGCGCGCCGAGACCGGCCTCGCCTACGAGCACCGCACCGGCGGCACGCTGCAGCTCTTTCGCACGCAGGCGCAGCTCGACGCGGTGCAGCGCGACATCGCGGTGCTCGAGGAATGCGGCGTGCCCTACGAGCTGCTTGAACGCGATGCGCTCGCGCGCGTCGAGCCCGCCCTCGCCGGCGCGCGCGACCGGCTCACGGGCGGGCTGCGCCTGCCCAACGACGAGACCGGCGACTGCCATCTCTTCACGCGCGGGCTGGCCGAGATCGCACGCGGCCTGGGCGTCGATTTCCGCTTCGGCCAGCAAGTGGCCGCGCTCGAGATGGCGGGCGACCGCATCACGGGCGTGCGCACCACGGCCGGCAAGATCCTCACGGCCGACCGGTACGTGATGGCCTTCGGCAGCTACTCGCGCCCCGCACTCGCATCGCTCGGCCTCGACATCCCTGTGTACCCGGTCAAGGGCTACTCGCTGACCGTGCCGCTCGTCGACGAGGCGCTGGCGCCGCAATCGACCGTGCTCGACGAGACCTACAAGGTGGCCGTCACGCGTTTCGACAACCGCATCCGCGTGGGCGGCATGGCCGAGCTCGGCGGCTTCGACCTGCGGCTCAATCCCGCGCGCCGCGCCACGCTCGAGAAGGTGGTGAGTGACCTGTTCCCCGGCGGCGACCTGCCGCGCGCCAGCTTCTGGACCGGCCTGCGCCCGATGACGCCCGACGGCACGCCGATCGTCGGCGCCACGCGATTTGCCAACCTGTTCCTCAACACCGGCCACGGCACCCTCGGCTGGACCATGGCCTGCGGTTCGGGCAAGCTCATTGCCGACATCGTGACGGGCCAGCGCCCCGAGATCCGCACCGAAGGGCTTGCGATGGACCGCTACCAGGCGGGTTCGGCACGCATGGGGAGCAGGCGCCCTGCCACTGCAGTCGCCTGAGAAAAGCGGGCTGCCCGGGTACGGGCTTCAGGCAGCCTTCGCCACCACCACCGCCTGGTCAATTCCCCGGTACACCTCCGCCTCGCCAAACCGCGCCAGCAGCTGCATCAGGTGCTTGCGGATCAGCATGCCGGGCCGGTCCGAGTCCATCGAATACTCGATGCCGCGGCGGCGCGTGTCGACCACGGCGTCGGGGTCGGTCGACTCGAGGATGTCCTTGTCCTCGCGCGTGATCTCCTCGTCGAAGTCGATCAGCATCTGCGCCGGGCAGTCGGCCTCGGCGTCGTTGCGGAACAGCCATTGGCACAGCTGCATGCGCGTGTCGTCGATCGGCGTGAAGCAGTTGATGATGATGTGGCGCACGCCGCTCGGGTACTCGATGTCGAGGCGGCGCGAGAACGGCATGAAGTAGGCATTGCGCATGTGGCGCGTGGTGATCGCGTCGGTCACGCCGCTGATCGCATGGAACCTGGCCGGATTGGCCGCCTCGATCACCGTCTCGGCATGGAAGCCGCCCTCGTTCTCGACCAGTTCGTACCGGCTCGGCTTCGGGCTCGCGGCCACGCCGAAGGTGGCGCGGTGCACGAAGCTGAAGTGCGAGTTGTCGAACGAATTCTCGAGCGCACGCAACGGGCTGGTCTGCCATTCCTCGTAGAACTGGAAGATCGTGCGGTAGCCCGGATCGCCGAACTCCGGGATCGCCGGAATGTCGGCGACCGGCTCCTCCAGCGCCACCCAGGCATAGCCGTAGCGCGCGGTGCAGCGGTAGGCGGTGGTGCGGTACTCGGGCGAGATCTTGCGATCGGGCTCGTACTGCGGAATGCGGATCACCTGGCCGCTGCGGTCGTAGGTCCAGCCGTGGTAGCCGCACTGGATCGCGCCCTGGCCGCAGGCCTTGCCTTCGCCGTCGACGCACCAGCCCTTCGAGAGCTTGGCGGTGCGGTGGCAGCAGCGGTCGCGCAGTGCCGCGGGCTGGCCCTCGGCGTCGATGAAGAGAACGATGTCCTCGCCCAGCAGCTTGAATGGCTTCGGACCGGTGGCAAGTTCAGTGAGCGGCATGACGGCATGCCAGAACTTGCGGAAGACGGGTTGTCGGGAAACGAGCATGCGGGACTCCTTCTGTTGCACGTGGGTACGGACGAACCTGAAAGAGCAATTTCCCGCCGCGAGGCTGAACGCTTCTACTCTGCGCGACCAGCCTTGCAAGTTGCGCGCCCGCATTGTGCCCGCTCGGGAAGGCTCGCGCTGGCATGCGTCGTGCAATAGCCATTGCAAGAGTAGAAGCGTTCAGCAGCGCACGCACCATTCACGTGCGCCCGCCCGGAAATTGCTCTTGCGAGGCCTCCCTGCCACCGCGGGAGGGATCACAAGACGACCGACTCCGGAGCCCCACCATGCAACGCCGACTCTTTCTTGCCGCAGCAGCCACCGCCGCCAGCGTCGCCGCGCCTCGCGTGTTCGCGCAGGGCAGCAACAACAAGCTCACGCCCATCAAGTTCACGCTCGACTTCCGCATCAACGGGCAGACTGCGCCGTTCTTCCTTGCGCACAGCAAGGGCTACTACCGCGACGAAGGCCTCGACGTAGCCATCGACACCGGCGCCGGCTCGGTTGCCTCGATCACGCGCATCGCGAGCGGCGTGTACCAGATGGGCCTCGGCGACATCAGCTCGCTGGTGGAGTTCAATGCACAGAATCCGGGCACCCCGATGGTGCAGGCCGTGTACCAGTACTACAACCGTGCACCCTTCGTGATCATCGGCCGCAAGGACCGCGGCATCACCGGCGACTTCAAGAGCCTCGCCGGCAAGAAGGTGGCCGCGGCCGCCGTCGAGGCCACCCGCCGCGCATGGCCGATGGTGGCGCGCAGGCAGGGCATGCGAAGCGATGCCTTCCAGTGGCAGACCACCGACTTCTCGGCGCGCGACAACGTGATGGTGCGCGGCGACGTCGATGCCGCCACCTATTTCCACGACTCGGCGATCTCGCTCTTCGCGCGCATGAAGCCGGACGAACTCTCGGTGCTCAAGTATTCGGACGCCGGCGTCGACCTCTACGGCAACGCGATCCTCGCGAGCAGCAACCTCATCGCGCAGAATCCCGGGGTGGTCGCGGCCTTCCTGCGCGCGACCAACCGGGCCATCGTCGAGACCTTCGCCAATCCGGCGCCCAGCATCGCCGCCATGCGCCAGCGCGAACCGATCCTCGACGAGAAGATCGAACTCACGCGCTGGGGCGTCACGGCGCAGTACGTGGGCGCGGCCGACGCGCGCAGCCATGGCCTCGGCGACATCCGCAAGCTCACGCTCGAGCAGCAGGTCGACCAGGTCGTCGACGTCTTCGGCCTCAAGGTCAAGCCCGCGTCCGACGCCATCTTCAACACGTCGATGCTGCCATCGCGCAACGAACGCAACCTTCCCAAGGCATGAACTTCAGCAATCTCACCACCACCACCCACACCGCGCTTCCCGAGGAAGCCACGCTCGACGAACGCGACGAGCGCTACCTGCGCAAGGCGATCGTCTGGTCGCATGCGGCGCGCCGCCGCGGCAACCGGCCGTTCGGCTCGGTGATCGTCTCGGCCGACGGCGAGGTGCTCGCCGAGGCGGCCAACAGCAACAGCGAGACCGGCGACTGCACCGCCCACGCCGAGGTCAACGCGCTGCGCGCGCTCGCGGGGCGCGGCCTCACGCGCGAGGAACTGGCAGGCGCCACGATCTACGCGTCGGGCGAGCCCTGCGTCATGTGCGCGGGCGCGATCTTCTGGTCGAACATCGGCCGCGTGGTGTTCGGCATCGATGCCGAACGGCTTCGCGCGTTCCGCGGCGAGCGGCAGGACCAGCGCGACGCCGAGCTCTCGTGCCGCGACGTGTTCCGCGCTTCGCCGCACCCGATCGAGTGCATCGGACCCGCCTTGGTCGACGAAGCAAGCGCCGCCCACGACGGTGCCTGGAAATAGCGGCAAGGAAGGCGCGCCCGCATAGACTCGTTGGATGCCCTGGCACGCCCATCTCCATCTCGACTACCGGCAGGAAGCCGCGCGCAGCGTGGCGCGCTTTCGCCATGACGGCCCGCTCCGGATCCTGCAGAGCCTCTACCCCGAAGGCGATGCCGTCTGCCACAACGTGCTGGTGCATCCGCCGGGCGGACTGGTCGGCGGCGACACGCTCGACATCGAGATCGATGCGGCCGATGGGAGCCACGGCCTCGTGACCACGCCCGGCGCCTCGCGCTTCTACCGCTCCGAGGGCGAGCTCGCATTGCAGCGCACGCGCATCCGGCTCGCACCGGGTGCGCGGCTCGAATGGCTGCCGCTCGAGGCGATCTGCTACAGCGGCTGCCAGGCCGAGAACCGGCTCGTCATCGAGGCCGCGCCCGGTGCCGAGATGATCGGCTGGGACGTGACCGCCCTCGGCCTGCCCAACGCCGGCCAGCCGTTCGAACGCGGCAGCTACCTGCAGCACATCGAAGTGCCCGGCGTGTGGCTCGAGCGTGGCCGAATCGACGCGGCCGACCAGCGGCTGCTGCAAAGCCCGCTGGGCTTCGGCGGCCACCGCTGCATCGCGTCGCTGTTCTTCGTCGCGGGCAAGCCGGCCGACCGCGCGCGGCGCGAGGCGCTGCTGGCGCTCGCACGCGCCGCCATCGACGCCGGCGGCCTGCAGGAGAGCGCGGGCGCGACAAGCCCGCATGCCGAAGTCGTGGTGCTGCGCGTGCTCGCGCCGGTGGTCGAGCCCGCCATGCAGCTGCTGCGGCAGGTGTGGCAGGCATGGCGCGCCGAACTCTGGCGCCTGCCCGCCAGCTCGCCGCGCATCTGGAGCACTTGAAGACGCCCCCCCGAAGCGCCTGCGGCTGGCTATGCCGCCTTGGGCTCGGGGATGATCGCGGTCAACGCAAAGTCGATGAGGTGCAGCCAGGTCGCTTCGAGCCGCATGATGCTGTGGTGGTCGGAACCCGGCACCGTCTGCACGCAGACCGGCGTGGGCCAGGCCGCGATCAGTTTCTGCGAGCGCTCGGGCAGCACGACGTCGTCGCGTTCCGCCAGCAGGACCTGTGTCTTGGCCGCCACCTCCTTGCAGTGCGAGAGCGAGTTGAAGCGGTTGCGCAGCAGCAGCGACAGCGGCACCAGCGGAAAGCGCCGCTTGGCCACCTCGAGGATCGAGTCGTACGGCGTGACCAGCTGCAGGCTCGCGAACTGGTCCTGGTGCGCGACGAGCTGGATCGCCACGCCGGTGCCGAGGCTGCGCCCCACCACATGCAGCCGCACGCCCGGAAAGGCCTTGTGCAGGTGCCGGGCGAACTGCACCGCGTCGGCGACCGATGCGATCTCCGACGGATGGCCTTGGGAATCAGCCACGCCGCGGTAGTTGACCGCCGCAAAACCGAAGCCTTCGGGCAGCCAGTGCAGCGCCTGCGCGGTCGCACGCACGTCTTCGCCGCGGCCCGCGAAATAGATGAACAGGTCCTTCAGCGCAGCCTCGCCCTGCGGGTGATAGACGTAGCCGCGGACCATGCCCCCGGGCACGGTGTGTGAATAGGTCGAGAACGCGTCCGACAAATGGACCACCGGGAGCTTGCGGGCGTGAAAGAGGATGTGCCCCTGCCGCGTGGCAAGCAGCGTCCAGTAGGCCGCGATGGCGCCCAGGGTAGCGGCCGAGGCCGAGAGTGCGATGCGGAAGGCTTTTTGGCGTGACAACAAGGGGGGTTTGCTCCAGAGATGCAGGGGGGCGTCGCCTACTTGCGGCAATCGCCACCGACCGACACCGTGCCGTCCTTGCACTCGGTCAGGATCGCTTCGTCGTTCGACGGCGATGGCGCAGCCGCTGGTGTCGACGCAGCCGCTACCGATGCACTTTCGCGCTGGTAGACGATCTTCCTGCTGCCGAGTTCGCAGCTGCCGACCACCTGGCCGGGGGCCTGCGCATCGGAATCGAGGGTGACGACCGAGAAGCGCGCCACGCCGGCCGCGGCGATCTTCGATTCGATCTGCGCGCGCAGCGCTTCGCAGCCTTCAGCGCCGTGGGCCGCGCCCGCGAAGGCGAACGCGAGTGCGAGGGAAATCGTCCAGGGTTTCATGATGGGAATGCCTCGTGGCGAACGGTTCTCACGCGGAGAGTCTAGCCCGCTCACCGCCCGCTTTGCTGCCGGACACATCCCCGTACACCTGCCGGAAAGCGCGGCAATCCGCGCCCGGCGCCTCGATTCATTCGCAGGCGTTCCGGCCGGCCGGCGACTGACGCAGCCGATTGAGGAAGACGAGCTGCACCTTCGCGGTTTCGCTGCCCTGCGATGCGGCGCGCAGCATCCAGCTGCGCGCTTCGCAGCGGTTCGCGCGGATGCCCGGGCCATACAGCGTGGCGCCGGTGAGCAGCACCATGCCGAGCATCTCCTGCGCCTCGGCGTGGCCTTCGCCTGCCGCCTGGCGCAGTTCGCGGAGCATGGCCGTGTAGTCGCGCGCCGCCTGCGCCTCGAGCGCGAGCTGGAAGCGCTGCTCGGCATGCAGCACGACGACATCGCGCCCCGCCGGCTGAGCCGCAGACGTTGCCACGGCGCACAGCGCGGCGGAAAAAAGAAGAGGTATGCGCCAGCGCAGCGAGCGGCTTGCGATGCCGGAGATTCGGGATGCCATCGATGAGCTCCATTGTTGTGTTGTTGCAATGGCTTGCATCGTGGCAGCAGGCGCGCGCCGCGGGAAACTGGATTTCGCGCAGCCGGCCTCAGCCTCCGCCTGAGCCCATTGCGCTAACATCGCGTCCGCGGTTGCAAGCCGCGCCCGGACCCGCGGGAAGGGTGGAACCCACTTGCTTCATCTGCTTGCTGACCAGTCAGCGCCTTTGTGCAGCCGGATTGCGGGTCGTCGGCGCTTCATGCACGGAGGTTCATGTGAAACGCATTCCCGCACGGCCCGACATCGGCCATCTCAAGAAGCAAGCCAAGCAACTGCTTGCCGCCTTGCGCCAGGGCGACCCCGCCGCCTTCTCCCGCTTCCGCGGCGCATTGCCCGTCGCCGCCCGAAGAGACGACGCAGCCATTGCCGCACTCGGCCTGCGCCTGCACGACGCACAGTCGTGCCTGGCGCGCGAGTACGGCTTCGCGTCGTGGGCGGACCTGCAGGGCTTCGTGCAGGCCCGCGCCGCAGTGGCGAACGACCCCGCCCGCGCGGTGCTGCTGTGGCTGCGCACGGCCTATGCGGGCGAGATCGCGGGCGGCAACAACCTGGCGCGGCCCGCCGTGGCCGCACGGCTCGTCGACGAAAGCCCTGACCTGGTGCGCAGCAGCGATCCGTGGCTCGCCTGCACCGTCGGCGATGCCGAACTGTTGCGCGAGACGATCGCGCGCGACCCCGGCTGGGTCCGGCAGGCCGGCGGCCCGCTTGCGCTGCCGCCGCTGCATGCGGTGGTGTTCTCCAGCCTCTTGCAGTTGCCGCGCTTCCGGGACGGCCTGCGCACCTGCGCCAAGCTGCTGCTCGACGCCGGCGCCGATCCGAACCAGTCCATCGGCAGCCGCTGGCCGCCCGCCTCGCTCGCGGAACCTGCCGAAGGCATCCGGCTGTCGGCGCTGTACGGCGCGGCCGGGCTGAACCGCGACGCGGAAATCACGCGGCTGCTGCTCGAGGCCGGCGCCGATCCGAACGACGGCGAATCGCTCTACCACTCGCTCGAGGAACCCGCCTGCACGCGCCTGCTGCTCGCAGCGGGCGCGCGCGTGGCCGGCACCAACGCGCTCTATCGCGTGCTCGACCTCGACCGGCTCGAATCGCTGCAACTGCTGCTCGCCCATGGCGCCGACCCGAACGAAGCGGCGCCGGGCGCACCGACCAGCGACTGGGGACGCCCCCTGCTGTGGGCGCTGCGGCGGCGGCGCTCGGCCGCGCACATCGAGGCGCTGCTCGACGCCGGCGCCGACCCCTCGGCGCGCACGCCCGAGGGCGTCGATGCGCGCACGCTCGCGCTGCGCTTCGGCCTCACCGACGTGGCGCGGCTGCTCGCAGAACGTGCGGGCGGCGATGCGCCGCTGCCCCCCGACGAGCAGTTCGTCGCGGCCTGCGCGCGTGGCGATGTCGCGGCGGCACGGCGCCTGCAGGCGCAGCATCCGCAGTGGCCCGCCAGCCTCTCGCCCGCGCAACTGCGCCTGTTGCCCGAACTGGCGGCCCAGCCCGGCTGCGGCGCGGCCGTTCAGTGCATGGTCGAACTCGGCTGGCCGATCGCCACCCCGGGCGGCGACTGGGAGGGCTCGGCACTGAACCAGGCGGTGTTCCGCGGCGATGCGGCGCTCACGCGCTTCCTGCTCGCGCATGGCGCCAGCTGGACCGAGCGGCACGGCTTCGGCGACGACGCGAGCGGCTCGCTGTCATGGGCCTCGATCAACCGGCCGACCGACGACGGCGACTGGGCCGGCTGCGCCGAGGCGATGGTCGCGCATGGCCTGCCCGCTGCGCAGCCCGATCCCGGCGGCTCGGACGGCGTGATCATGGACGGGCGGCTCAAGTGGTTCTCGGACGAGGTGACCGAGGTGCTGCTCGCGGGGCGCTAGCAGCCGAGGGGGCGCTAGCAGCAGCGCCCCTTGCCCGCCCCGTACCGCGCCTCGAGCCGTTCGCGAAAGAACTCCTCGTAGCTCATCGGCGGCCGGTCCGGATGGGTGGCCGCCATGTGGCTCAGGTAGGCGTCGTAGTCGGGCAGCCCGACCATGAGCCGCAGCGACTGCTTGAGCGAGCGCGCGAAATAGCGTCCCGCTTCCGGCAAGGCCAGCCCCATGGCATTGCCCCTCAGCGCGCCGCAGGTGCGGCGAAGGGCTCGAACGGCGTTTCCTGCGCGGTCGGCCGGTGGGCCGCGCGCGCCGCGAGGCAGGCCTTGATGCTGTAGACCAGCACGCTGAGCACCACGAACATGAAGAGCGCGCAGAGCGCGGCGTCGAGCCGGTCGTTGAAGACGATGCGCGCCATGGCCTCGGGCGTCTTCGCGGGCGCGACCAGCACGCCGTTGGCCAGACCTTCCGTGTACTTCGCGGCATGCGAGAGGAAGCCGATCTTCGGGTCGGGCGAGAAGATCTTCTGCCACCCCGCCGTGAGCGTGCAGGCCAGCAGCCACACGGCCGGCGCGATCGCGACCCACGCATAGCGCTCGCGCTTCATGCGGAACAGCACCACCACGCCGAGCAGCAGCGCCACCGCGGCCAGCATCTGGTTCGAGATGCCGAACAGCGGCCACAGCGTGTTGATGCCGCCGAGCGGATCGACCACGCCCTGGTAGAGGAAGTAGCCCCAGGCCGCCACGCACAGCGCGGTGGCGAACAGGTTGGCCGGCAGCGAGTCGGTGCGCTTGAGCGCGGGCACGAAGCTGCCGAGCAGGTCCTGCAGCATGAAGCGGCCCGCGCGGGTTCCGGCGTCCACCGCGGTGAGGATGAAGAGCGCCTCGAACAGGATCGCGAAGTGGTACCAGAAGGCCATCATGGCGGGCCCGCCGATGACCTGGTGCAGGATGTGCGCCATGCCCACGGCCAGCGTCGGCGCGCCGCCCGCCCGGCCGAGGATCGTGGTCTCGCCCACGTCCTTCGCGGTCTGCACCAGCATCTCGGGCGTGACCACGAAGCCCCAGCTCGAGATCGTCTGCGCCGCCTGCTCGACGGTGCTGCCCACGAGCGCCGCGGGGCTGTTCATCGCGAAGTAGATGCCGGGCTCGATGCACGAGGCCGCCACCAGCGCCATCACCGCGACGAACGATTCGGCCAGCATGCCGCCGTAGCCGATGAAGCGCGCATGGCGCTCGTTGTCGAGCATCTTGGGCGTGGTGCCCGAGGAGATCAGCGCATGGAAGCCCGACACCGCGCCGCAGGCGATGGTGATGAACAGGAACGGGAACAGGCTGCCCGACCACACCGGCCCGCCGCCGTCGGCGAACTGCGTGAGCGGCGGCATCTGCAGCGTCGGCATCACGAACACGATGCCCAGCGCCAGCGCGATGATGGTGCCGATCTTCAGGAAGGTCGACAAGTAGTCGCGCGGCGCGAGCAGCAGCCACACCGGCAGGCTCGCGGCCACGAAGCCGTAGCCCACGAGCATCCAGGTGAGCGCCTTGCCGTCGAAGGTGAAGCGCGCTGCCCAGGCCGGGTCCTGGCTCACGGCCTGGCCGCCGAAGATCGCGAGCATCAGCAGCACGAAGCCGATCAGCGACACCTCGCCGATGCGCCCCGGGCGGATGTAGCGCAGGTACACGCCCATGAAGAGCGCCACCGGCACGGTGGCCGCCACCGTGAAGGCGCCCCACGGCGATTCGGCCAGCGCCTTCACCACGATCAGCGCCAGCACCGCGAGGATGATGATCATGATCATGAAGGTGCCGAACAGCGCGATCATCCCCGGCACCACGCCCATCTCCTGTTTGACGAGGTCGCCGAGCGAGCGCCCGTCGCGGCGCGTCGAGATGAAGAGCACGATGAAGTCCTGCACCGCGCCCGCGAACACCACGCCCGCGAGCACCCACAGAAGCCCCGGCAGGTAGCCCATCTGCGCGGCGAGCACCGGGCCCACCAGCGGACCGGCGCCCGCGATGGCCGCGAAGTGGTGGCCGAACAGCACGTTCTTGTCGGTGGGCACGTAGTCGAGCCCGTCGTTGTGGCGGTGCGCCGGCGTCTTGCGCGTGGCGTCGAGGCCCAGCACCTTGTCGGCGATGAACAGGCTGTAGTAGCGGTAGGCGATCAGGTAGGTGCAGATCGCGGCGGTCACCACCCAGAGGGCGTTGACGCTTTCGCCACGCGTCAGGGCGACGGTGCCCAGCGCGAACGCGCCGACCAACGCCACGGCGAGCCACACCAGGTGGCGGCGGATGCTGTGCATGCGGATGTCTCCTCGGGAATCGAACCCGGGAGTCTTGCCGCAGCGGCGCGGTCGCGCATCCGTCGGACCGCGTGGTCCGCTTGCGTGGCTTTACGTAGTGGAAAACACTTAGTCTCGGCGGGCCTCAGCGCACCGTCGACATCACCGTCGCCCGGCACCGCGGCTGGTCGCGCGGCGCCAGCAGGTTGCAGTTGTCGAGCGCGCGCTGCTGCATGTCGCTGAGCCGCGGCGCCTGGCCCCGCGGGCCTTCGTCCCACTGGCGGTAGGCCGGCGGGGGCGGAGGGCCCCGACGATCGCGGCGCTCGTATTCGCGCCGCTGCTCCCGCTCGTAGGCGCGCTGCTCCCTGTCATAGGCGTGCTGCTCGCGCCGGTCCTGGCGGCGCCTCTCGCGCTCGCGCTGCGCGCGCCACATGCAGGTGTTGAAGTCCACACCCGAACGGCCGCTCGCGCAGTAGCGGCGGTCGTTCTCGTAGGCCGGGCCGCGCTGCGCAAACGCCGGAAGGATGCCGGCAAGGCCCAAAATCGCAAGGACGAGGTATTTCTTCATGGCAGTTCTCCGCGAGGTTTCGGTGGCACCGTGCAGCATGCCACACGGGTCTGACACACCCTGCGGCTCAGAGCCGGCGCACCTGCACCGGCTGGCGCGACCAGTAGACGCCGTCCATCCGGTCGAGCCGCACTTCGCCTCCCGTCGAGGGCGCATGCACGAACTGGCCATTGCCCACATAGATCCCAGCGTGCGACGGCGTGGCGGCGCCGAACAGCACCAGATCGCCCGAGCGCATGTCGGACGCAGCCACCGGGCGGCCGAAGCCCGCGAGCCGCGCCACGGTGCGTGGCATCGCCTGGCCCGCGCTGTGGCGGTAGACATAGCCGATCAGCCCGCTGCAATCGAAGCCGCCTTCGGGTGTGTTGCCGCCGTAGCGGTAGGGGGTGCCGACCAGGCCCAGCGCATGGATCGCGACACCGTTCGATTGCTCGGCGGAAAGCGGCGAGGCCGGGTACGCAGCGGACGACGACGGCCGCGGCGGGCTCGCGCAACCGAGCGCGAGCAGGCAGCAGGCGGTGGCCAGGAGGCGAGGTATCCAGAAGGGCATGGTCGTGCAGGGCTCGTGGACGTGGGCCCGACTGTACTAGGCGCTCGTGGCTAGTTGTCCCCGCCGAAGACGAGCAGCAGGTTGTTCGCCGGCATGGCGTGGCGCTCGCGCAGCACGAGGCCGGCGCGCTGCGCCTCGGCGGCCACGTCGCCGAGCCGCCGCAGGCCCCAGGCCGCATTGCGCGCACGCAGGTCTTCGTCGAACGCGAGGTTGCCCGGCGCGGTCGGGACGTCGTCTTCGAGGTAAGGCCCATAGGTGACCAGAACGCCGCCCGGTCGCAGGTGCCGTGCAGTACCCTGCATCAGCCCTTCGCATGCGCTCCACGGCGCGATGTGCAGCATGTTCGCGCAGTAGATTGCATCGAAGCGTTCTTCCAGCGGCCAGTGCGGCGCGGTGACGTCGAGCCGCAGCGGCGCACGCAGGTTCGCGAGCCCGGCCGCATCGACCCGCCGCGCGAGCGCTGGCAGCATGCGCGCATCGGCCTCGGTCGGCTGCCACGTCCAGCCGGGCAAGGCGGCCGCGAACCATGCGCCATGCTGGCCGGTGCCGGACGCGATCTCGAGCGCGGTGCCCTCGCTGCCGAGGATGCGCACGAGCACATCGAGGATCGGCTGTTTGTTGCGCTCGGCGGCGGGGCTGGAAGGAAGGTCGTGGGTCATCCGCATCATTCTCCACGCTCGAACCCGCGCGCATGCTCGACCGCGTACTTGATGAGCTCGGCCTGCCCTTCGATGCCGAGGCGCCGCTTGATGCTCTGCCGATGCGCCTCCACCGTGCGCACGCTCAGGCCCAGGTCGCGCGCGATCTGCTTGCTCGATTCGCCGCGACCCAGCGCCGCGAGGATCTCGCTCTCGCGCGGGGTGAGGAGCGGGCGCGGCGCCTGGTTGCGGAACAGCTTCTTCGAGACCGCCGGGCTCAGGAAGGTGCCGCCGCACGACACGGCCTCGATGGCGGCGACGATCTCGGCCGCCGGCGCGTCCTTCAGCACATAGCCGCGCGCGCCCGCCTGCAGCGCCTGCTGCACGTACTCGGGGTTGTCGTACATGCTCAGCATCACGATGTGCGGCGCGGGCACGCACTGCGCGAGCACCCGCGCGGCGAGCTCGATGCCGTTCATGTCTTTCATGCCGACGTCCATCAGCACCAGGTCGGGCGCGAGCGAGGCGAGCAGCGCCAGCGCCTCGGCGGCGCTGCCCGCTTCGCCGACGATCTCGAGGCCCGCAATGGCGCCGAGCCGCGCGCGCAGGCCGTCGCGCACCAGCGGATGGTCGTCGACCAGGAACAGGCGGATCGGGGCGGCGTCTTCTTTGTTCGTCATGGGCTCTCCGCCTTCGCGCTCGGGGCCGGCACGTCGGCCACGATGGATGTCCGGCCGCGGGCTGAGTCGACCCGCAGCGTGCCGCCGATCGATTCCATGCGCTCGCGCATGTTGCGCAGGCCGATGCCGCGCCGCGGATCGAGCTGCATCGCCGCCACGTCGAAGCCGATGCCGTCGTCGCCGATCGCGAGCCGCACACGGTCGTCGGAAAAGCCCAGCGCAATGTGCACGCGCTTTGCCTGTGCATGCTTGCGCACGTTGGTCAGCGCCTCCTGCGTGACGCGGAACAGCGCGGTCTTGGCCTCTGGCGAGAGCGCGAAGGCCTCGCCCTCGATCATGATCGAGGCATCGACCGCGCCCTCCTCCGCAAACTCGTCGCCCAGGCGTTCGAGCGCGGCCGGCAGGCCCAGTGTGTCGAGCAGCGCGGGGCGCAGCCGGTGCGAGATGCGGCGCACCTCGCGCAGCGAATCGTTGAGCCGCTGCAGGGCCTTGCCGAGCGCAGGCGGGGCCGGCCGGTGGTCGCGGTCGAGCGCATCGACCGCCGATTCGATCAGCAGCTTGGCCGACACCAGCGTCTGGCTCGTGCCGTCGTGCAGTTCGCGCGCCAGATGCCCGCGCTCTTCTTCCTGCGACTGCACCACGCGCCGCGCAAGCAGCCGCAGCTTGGCCTCGGCCACGCGGTGCTCGCTGAGGTTGAGCAGCAGCCCGGCGGCGCTCACCACGCCGAGGCCGAGCGCCGCAATGCCGGCGATCCAGAGCAACGTGGTCGTCACGTTGGTGCTCACCTGGCGGTCGAGCGCCCGCATGGTCGCATCGATGTCGTCGAGGTACAGCCCGGTGCCGAGCATCCAGTTCCAGCGCGGCAGCGCTGTGACGTAGCCGAGCTTGGCCGTCATCTGCTCGCTCGAAGGCTTGCGCCATTCGTATTCGACATAGCCGCCGCCCGCGCGCGCGCCGGCGATCAGGTCGCGGAGGGTGAAGCGCCCGCGCGCGTCGCGCAGGTCCCAGAGGTTCTGGCCCACGAGTTCGGGTTGGCGCGAATGCATGAGCGAACGGCCCTGCATGTCGTAGACGAAGAAATAGCCGTCATCGCCGTAGTCCAGCGCGGCCAGGCGGCGCAGCGCCTCGTCGCGGGTCGCTTCGTCATCGAGTCCCGCATCGTAGAGCGGCCGCACGGTGCTCACGGCCAGGTCGACGTAGCTGCGCAGTTCGCTGCGCCGCTGGTCCATGTAGCTCTTCTCGATCAGCGCGCGCTCGCGCCGTGCGAGGTCGCGCTCCTGGTGCCGCACCGCCAGCGCGACGAGCACCAGCGCCACCACCAGCGGTGCGACGGCCAGCGCGACGATCTTGGTGCGGAGGTTCATTCACCGCGCCCTCCATGCAGGCTCGTCGGATGCCCCGAGGCCACCCACGCGTCGAGCCCGCCCGTGAGCGGCCATGCGCGCCGCGCACCGCGCGCCAGCAGCACGCGTGCGGCCAGCGCCGCGGACACCTCGTTGGGGCAGTTGCAGTACACCACCACGTCGCGCTGGCCATCGAGCGGCAGGTCGAGCTGGCGCTGCTGCAGCGCCTTGAGCGTGTACGACAGCGCGCCAGGGATGCGGCGCGGATCGACCTTCAGGCCTGCGTCGCCGCGCACGTCGACCACCAGCGGCGGCGCATCGCCCGCGAGCAGCCGGTGCAGCTCGTCCACGCTGATGCGCGGCATGCGGGTGAGGAGAAGCACGGCGCGCCGGCGCCAGTAGCGCAGCACCAGCACCACGGCCAGCGCCCCCACGAGCGCCAGCGTGGCAATGCCGCCGGCCTGCGCGAGCAGGGCCAGCACCTCCTGGATCTGGTCGCGGAAGAACCAGCCCAGGCCGAGGAACACGCCGGTCCAGATCAGCGCGGCACCGGTGTCGTAGCCGATGAAGCGCGCCACCGACATGCCGAGCGCGCCCGCCATCGGCGGTGCCACCACCGAGACGCCGGGCACGAACTTGGCGGCCACGAGCGAGAGGCCGCCCCAGCGCGTGATCAACGATTCGCCGCGCCGCACGCACGAATCGGGCGACAGCGAGATGCGGCACAAGAGGCGCATGAAGCGGTAGCCGAAGCGGCGCCCGGCATAGAACCATGCGCCGTCTCCGAGCAGGTTGGCGAGCACCGCCGCCAGCACCACGCCCGCGACCGGCACGTCGCCGGCCGCCAGCAGTGCGCCCGACACCACCAGCACCGCGGCCGCGGGCACCGGCAGGCCGAGCCGCGCGGCCAGGCTGGCGACGAACACGACCGCGATCGCGTTCTGCACCAGCAGCGACATCAGCTGTGCCATGGCCGCCGCGCGAGCGCGTCGATGCAGTGATCGCTTCTTCTTCGGTGCACGGGGTCGGGGCCTACCGCGGCGCGTCGCCCTTGCGGTAGTCGGCGGTCAGTTCGTCGAGCTTTTGCTTCAGCGCGGGGTCGAGCTTGTAGTCGGCCGCAGCGAGCGTGGCGTCGAGCTGCTCGGGCCGGCTCGCACCGAGCAGCGGTGCGGTGACGAGCGGGTTGGCCATGACCCAGGCCACGGCGAGCGTGGCGAGCGGCACGCCGGCTTCGTCGGCGAGCTTGTGCAGCTGCGTCACGGTGTCGAAGCTGCGCTCGTTCCAGTAGCGGTCCTGGTACATGCCGCCGGCCGTGCCGAGCGTGAAGCGGGTGTTCTCTTCCGGCTTGGCGCCGGGCTTGTACTTGCCGGTGAGCAGGCCGCCGGCCAGCGGGTTGTAGGGAATCACGCCCAGCCCCTCTTCGCCCGCGAGCGGCAGCAACTCGCGCTCGATCTCGCGGAACAGCAGGCTGTAGCGCGGCTGCACCGACACGAAGCGCGTGAACCGGTGCAGGTCGGACTTGCCGAGGGCACGGGCCAGCCGGTAGGCCAGGAAATTCGACACGCCGATGTAGCGCGCGCGGCCCGACTTGACGATCAGGTCGAGCGCCTCGAGGCTCTCTTCGAGCGGCGTCTCGCGGTCGTCCATGTGCAGCTGGTACAGGTCGACGTGGTCCGTCTTGAGCCGCTTCAGCGAGAGGTCGATGGCATCGAGCAGGTGTTTGCGCGAGGCGCCCTGGTCCCAGGGATTGGGGCCGACCTTGTTGACGGCCTTGGTGGCGACCACGAAGCGGCGGCGACCTGCGGGCCCCTGCTTTTCGAGCCAGTTGCCGATGATCTCCTCGGTGCGCCCGGTGGTCTCGACGGTGCCGCCGAGCGGGTAGACGTCCGCGGTGTCGAGAAAGTTGATGCCGCCTTCGGCCGCCTTGTCGAGGATGCGGTGCGACACTGCTTCGTCGGTCTGCAGGCCGAAGGTCATCGTGCCGAGGGCGAGGCGCGAAACGGTCAGGCCGGTGCGGCCGAGGCGGGTGGTCGGAAGGGTCATGGCGGAAGCCTCGTTCGCTGGAAGGTGAGACGCGGATGATGACGAGAACGCAAGCCGGGCATCTTAGTCATTGGCTCGAAACCGCGCAGGCGTCGGCCCAATCCGACCACTCTCTCAGGGGCCGCGTCAGGCGAACTGCGCCAGCCCGCCGCCCACCGACCAGTTCTCGGCCGGGGCATCCGCCACGCTCACGAACACATCCTCGGGCCGGATGCCGGGGCGCTCGCCGAGCAACTGCGCGATGCGCTGGTAGAGCGCCTTCTTCTGCTGCGCGGTGCGGGTCGCGAAGACGGTGATGCGGATGTAGACCAGGTCGTCGCTGCGCTCGAAGCCATAGGCATTGCCGCGGCGGAAGTTGGCCGCCTCGTGCTCCGAAATCGTCATGAACTGGTCGTCCTCGGGCACGTCGAGCGTGTCGCGCAGGGCCATGTAGAGGCTGTCGAAGATCGCTTGGCGGTAGCTCTCGGGCTTGCCGGCGCGCATCGCGATGTGGATCAGTGGCATGGGGTTCCTTCGTCGTTTCGGAGGAACAGACCTTAGGACGCAGGCCCCGCCGCGGGAAGCCGCTGGCGCTGATATCAGCAACAATGCTTCGAAATGATGGAACGCCCGCTCGATCTCGATGCCGTGCAGGCATTCGTGCGCATCGCCGAACTCGGCAGCTTCACGCGCGCCGCCGACATGATGGGAACGACCCAGGCCGCCGTGAGCTTGAAGCTGCGCCGGCTCGAGGATCGGCTGGGCTGGCGGCTCGTGGAGCGCACGCCGCGCTATGTGCGGCTTTCGGCGCGGGGCGCGGTCTTTCTCGAGCGCGCACGCGAACTCATGGCGCTGCACGACCGTGCACTGGCCGAGTTCGCGGGCGCGCGGCAGCGGCTCACGATCGGCATCAGCGACCATGTGGCGGGCCCGGAACTGCCGGCGCTGATCGCGCGCATGAACGCACACGATGCGCAACTGCTGATCGAGATCCGCATCGCGTCGTCGGGCGACCTGCTCCAGGCCTTCGACCGGCGCGAGCTCGACACGGTGATCGTGCGCCTGCATGCGGGCCGCAGCGACGGCGAGCAACTGGCCGAGGAGCGTTTCGGCTGGTTCGCAGCACCGGACTGGAAGCACCGCCCGGGCGAGCCGCTGCCGATCGCCACCATGGCCGAGCCCTGTGGTGTGCGTGCGCTGGCGGCGCAACTGCTCGACGCGGCCGGCGAGCCCTGGACCGAGATCTTCGTCGGCGGCGGCGTCGCGGCGGTGGCCGCGGCCGTGGTGGGCGGCCTCGGCATCGCCGCGCTCGCGCCGCGCATGCTGCCGGGCGACGCAGTCGATGTCGGTCCCCGGCTCGGACTGCCGCCGCTGCCGCGGTTGCCGGTGCTGCTGCACACCCGAATCAAGGAGGGGCGGCCGCGCGAGGCGCTCGACGCCCTCGCGGCAGGCTTCCGCAGCGCCGTGCGCGATTGAGGCGCCGGCGCACCGGCTGGCCTCGGTCAGCCTTCGCAGGCGACGGCGCGCGCTCGCATGTCTGCCCGCGCGCTGGCCAGCGCCCAGCCGAACACGCCCAGCCCCGCGAGCGCGAGCAGCGCGCCGACCCAGCCGGTCGAGGTCCAGCCCAGGCCGGCCGAAATGGCGACGCCGCCAAGCCAGGCGCCGAGCGCATTGGCCATGTTGAAGGCCGAATGGTTGAGCGCGGCCGCGAGCGTCTGCGCGTCGCCGGCCACGTCCATCAGGCGAATCTGCAGCGCCGGGCCGATGGCGACCACGGTGCCGATCAGGAACACGTTGATCGCGGCGGTCACCACATGGTGCGCCGCGAACGAGAACGTGGCGAGCACCAGTGCCGACCACGCGAGCAGCCCGCCGATGGTGCGCATGAGCGACTTGTCGGCCAGGCGTGCGCCCACGAGGTTGCCCGTGACCATGCCCAGGCCGAACAGCGCCAGCACGAAAGGCACGCCGCCGAGCGGCAGGCCCGCCACCTCGGTCAGCGTGGGCTTGATGTAGCTGAACACTGCAAACATGCCGCCGAAGCCGATGGCGCCGATGCCGAGCGTGAGCCACACCTGCTTGCGCTTGAGCGCGCCGAGCTCGCGCCAGGGGCTGGCACCGGCGCTCGGCGCGAGGTCGGGGATGTCGCGGCGCAGCAGCACCACCGCCACGAGCGCGATCGCGCCGACGAACACGAAGGCGGCGCGCCAGCCGAACAGCTGGCCGAGCCATGCCGCGATCGGCACGCCGACCAGCGTCGCGCCCGTGAGGCCGAGCATCACGAGGCCCACCGCACGCGCCCGCCGCCCCGGCGGCGCGAGCGTGGCGGCCACGAGCGCGGCCACGCCGAAGTAGGTGCCGTGCGGCAAGCCGGTGGCGAAGCGCAGCAGGTTGAGCGAGAGATAGCCGGGCGCCATCGCGGTCGCGAAATTGCCGAGGGCGAACACCGCCATCAGCGCGATCAGCAGCGCCCGTCGGCCCCATCCGGCCGCCAGCACCGCGAGCACCGGCGCGCCGACCACCACGCCGAGCGCATACGCGCTGATGACGTGCCCGGCCTGCGGAATGCTGACCCCGATGTCGCGTGCGACCTCGGGCAGCAGGCCCATGATCACGAACTCGCCGGTGCCGATGGCGAAGCCGCCGACGCCGAGCGCGAGCACGGCGCGCACGAAGCCCGCGGGCGATGCAGCGGAAGGAACGGAAATGTCGGGGGTGTCGGCGCCGTCTGGCGCGGTGGGGGAGGCATTCAAGGCCGGGCTCCTGGGTCGCCCGGCGGCGACGGGCAACGGTCGATTTTAGGGTAAACCCTTAAATCTCGCCGGCTGCGCCTTCAGATTGCCACGAGCTGGCGCACGCCTTGTGCTTCCATGTCTTTGCCGAGACCGCGCGCAATGACTTCGCCGCGTTCCATCACCAGGTAATCGTCGGCCAGTTCCTGCGCGAAGTCGTAGTACTGCTCGCAGAGCACGATGGCCATGTCGCCGCGGTCGGCCAGCATGCGGATCACGCGGCCGATGTCCTTGATGATGCTGGGCTGAATGCCTTCGGTCGGCTCGTCGAGGATCAGCAGCTTGGGCCGGGGCGCCAGCGCGCGCGCAATCGCCAGTTGCTGCTGCTGCCCGCCCGAAAGGTCACCGCCCCTGCGGTGGATCATCTGCTTGAGCACGGGGAACAGTTCGAACAGTTCCGGCGGAATCGGCGTGCTGCCGCGCTTGTAGGCCAGGCCCATGCGCAGGTTCTCCTCGACCGTGAGCCGCGCGAAGATCTCGCGGCCCTGCGGCACGAAGCCGATGCCGGCGCGCGCCCGTTCGTAGGGCGTGGCCTTGTGGATCGGCCGGCCTTCGAGCGCGATGCTGCCGCTCTTGATCGGCACCAGCCCCATCAGCGACTTGAGCAGCGTGGTCTTGCCCACGCCGTTGCGGCCCAACAGCACGGTGACCTTGCCGAGCGTGGCCTCGAAGCTCAGGTCGCGCAGGATGTGCGAGCCGCCGTAGTACTGGTGGATGTTCTTGACTGTCAGCATGCGTTGGTTTCCTCAGCGGCCCAGATAGACCTCGATCACCCGCTCGTCGGCCTGCACCTCGTCGAGCGTGCCCTGCGCCAGCACCGCGCCGTCGCACAGCACGGTCACGATCTCGGAGATGGTGCGGATGAAGCTCATGTCGTGCTCCACCACCATCAGCGAGTGCTTGCCCTTGAGCGTGAGGAACAGCTCCGCGGTGCGCGCGGTTTCCTCGTCGGTCATGCCGGCCACGGGTTCGTCGAGCAGCAGCAGCTTCGGGTCCTGCATCAGCAGCATGCCGATCTCGAGCCACTGCTTCTGGCCGTGGCTCAGGTTGCCCGCGAGGCGCGACACGCTGTCGGCCAGGTGGATGGTCTGCAGCACCTCGGCGAGCCGGTCGCTCTGCGCCGAATCGAGCCTGAACAGCATCGACGCGCGCACGCCCTTGTCGGTCTTGAGCGCGAGTTCGAGGTTCTCGAACACGGTGAGATGCTCGAACACCGTCGGCTTCTGGAACTTGCGGCCGATGCCCAGTTGGGCGATGTCGGCCTCGCGGTGGCGCAGCAGGTCGATCGTGCTGCCGAAGAAGACCGTGCCCTCGTCGGGCCGCGTCTTGCCGGTGATGATGTCCATCATCGTCGTCTTGCCGGCGCCGTTCGGGCCGATGATGCAGCGCAGTTCGCCCGGCGCGATGTCGAGCGACAGCTTGTTGATCGCCTTGAAGCCGTCGAAGCTCACGCTCACGTCTTCGAGGTAGAGGATGCGGCCGTGCGTCACGTCGACCTCGCCGGGTGTGGCGATGCGGCCGAAGTCGGCGGCGCGGCCGCCCGATTCGGTCTGGCCGGTGGCCACGTGCAGGCCGGCTGCGCGCGCCGCGCGCTCGGCGCCGGCTTCCATCAGGTCGGGCGTCATGCGCGCGCTCCTTTCGCATCCACGGGCGGCGGCACCATCGCGTCGGGCTCGACGCCCTGCTCTGCCGCCACAGCGCGTCGTGCTTGCTGCACGGGCGAGTCCGCTGGCGCCTTCTCCCGCGACAGCCACCTCTTCACCAACCCGACGATGCCGTTCGGCAGGAACAGCGTCACGGCAATGAACAGCGCGCCGAGAAAGTAGAGCCAGTACTCGGGATACGCCACCGTGAGCCAGCTCTTGGCGCCATTGACGATGAAGGCGCCGATGATCGGGCCGATCAGCGTCGCGCGCCCGCCCACCGCGGCCCAGATCGCGATCTCGATGGAGTTGGCGGCGCTCATCTCGCCCGGGTTGATGATGCCGACCTGCGGCACGTACAGCGCGCCGGCCACGCCGCACATGACGGCCGAGATGACCCAGATCGTGAGCTTGTAGGGCAGCGGGTTGTAGCCCGAGAACATCACGCGCGTCTCCGCGTCGCGGATCGCCTGCAGCACGCGGCCGAACTTGCTGGCGATGAGCCATTTGGCGAACAGGAAGAAGCCCAGCAGCGTGAGGCCCGTGAGTGCGAACAAGGTCATGCGCATCTCCTGCGTGGCGATCGGGATGCCCAGGATGCGCTTGAAGTCGGTAAAACCGTTGTTGCCCCCGAAGCCGGTCTCGTTGCGAAAGAACAGCAGCATCGCCGCGAAAGTCATGGCCTGCGTGATGATCGAGAAGTACACGCCCTTGATGCGCGAGCGGAACGCGAAGAAGCCGAACACGAACGCGATCAGGCCGGGCACCGCGACGATGAGCAGCAGCGTCACCGGGAAGCTGCCGCTGAAGGTCCAGTGCCAGGGCAGCTCCTTCCAGTCGAGGAACACCATGAAGTCGGGAAGCTCGCTCTTGTAGTTGCCGTCGCGTCCGATCTGGCGCATGAGGTACATGCCCATCATGTAGCCGCCGAGCGCGAAAAACAGGCCATGGCCGAGCGACAGGATGCCGGTGTAGCCCCAGATCAGGTCCATCGCCAGCGCGGCAATCGCGTAGCACATGATCTTGCCCACCAGCGCCACGGCGTAGTCGCTCATGTGCAGCGGGCTTTCGGGCGGCACCCACATGTTGAGCACCGGCGCCACCGCGCACACCACGATCAGCGCGACGAAGAAGGCCGTCCAGCCCTTGCCGCTCAGCAGCGGCCCTTTGGTTGGCAACGTGACCTTGCTCATGCTTCTGCGCTCCGGCCCTTCATCGCGAAGATGCCCTGAGGTCTCTTTTGAATGAAGATGATGATGAAGACAAGCACTGCGATCTTCGCGAGCACCGCGCCGGCCCAGCCTTCGATGAACTTGTTGAGGATGCCCAGGCCCAGCGCCGCATACACGGTGCCCGCGAGCTGGCCGACGCCGCCCATCACGACCACCATGAAGCTGTCGACGATGTAGCTCTGGCCGAGGTCGGGGCCGACGTTGCCGATCTGGCTCAGCGCGCAGCCCGCGAGGCCCGCGATGCCCGAGCCGAGCGCGAAGGCATAGGTGTCGATACGCGCCGTGTTCACGCCCATGCACGAGGCGATCGGCCGATTCTGCGTGACGCCGCGCACGAACAGGCCCAGGCGCGTGCGGCCGATCAGCCAGCCCATGGCCAGCAGCACCAGCACCGCGAAGACGATGATGCCGATGCGGTTCCATGGCAGCGTCACGTTGCTCAGCATGGTGAAGCCGCCGCTCATCCAGACGGGGTTCTCGACGCCGACGTTCTGCGCGCCGAAGATCGACCGCACGAGCTGCTGCAGCATCAGGCTGATGCCCCAGGTGGCCAGCAGCGTCTCGAGCGGGCGGCCGTAGAGGAAGCGGATCACGCCGCGCTCGAGCACGGCGCCGACCAGCGCCGACGCCAGGAACGACACCGGAATGGCCGCGACCAGATACCAGCCGAACGCGGCCTCGGGCAGGTAGCGCTGAAAGATGCCCTGCATCACGTAGGTGGCGTAGGCGCCGATCATCATCAGCTCGCCGTGCGCCATGTTGATGACGCCCATCAGGCCGTAGGTGATGGCCAGGCCCAGCGCGGCGAGCAGCAGCACCGAGCCCAGGCTGATGCCGCTGAACACCGCGTTGATGCGGTCGCCCCAGACCAGCGCGCCGTCGATGCGTGCGATCGACGCAGTGATCGCCGCCTTCACGTCCGCATCGGTTTCATCGGCCAGGCGCTGGTTGAGCAGCAGCTTGGTATCGGGGCTGCTGTTCGCGCCCAGGTCCTTGGCCGCGGCGAGGCGCCGGGCCTTGTCGGCACTGCCGAGCATGCTGGCGGCGCGCACGAGCTCCAGCTGCGCCTTGATCTTCGGATTGGCTTCTGCGGCCAGCGCCTTCTCGATCATCGGAACGCGCGATTCCTCGGGCTCCTTGAAGAGCGCCGCTGCGGCTTCGGCGCGCACCGCGTCGTCCTTGCTCGTGAGCCGGAGCGCGGCCTGCGCGGCATCGAGTGCGCCGCGCATGAGGTTGTTGTTGACCACGTCCTCGGCCGTGTCGGGCACCGGCAGCTCGGCACCGGTGACGGGGTCGTGGCCCTTGTCGTCCTTCATCACGAAGACCTTGTCTTCGGTGTACTTGACCGCGTCTTCCGACATGGCCTGGAGAAAGGCAACCGTCTTGTCATCGGCCGTGAGCACGGCCTGGTTGAGCGCGGCGATGCGGGATTCGGAATCGCCCGAGGCGATGGCGCGGGCTTCGTCGGCGGTCAGCGCGTGGACGGCCGACGCTGCGAAGAGCATGGCGGCGAAGGCGCAGTGAAGGGATCGTCGAAGCATCATGGATTCGTGTTGCCCCCTCTCCCCTTGGGGAGAGGGTTGGGGTGAGGGCCAGCGGCCGTGCAGCGAGCGCGGCGACCAGTGGACCGCCGTTGCCCTCACCCCAACCCTCTCCCAGAGGGAGAGGGAGCAAGGCGAGGGACTTGCGACGAGTTACATCGACTTGCCGGCGGGCTGATCGGGCTTCTTGTCGTTGCCTTCGATGTACGGGCTCCACGGCTTGGCCTTCACCGGGCCCGGCGTCTTCCACACCACGCTGAACTGGCCGTCGGCCTTGATCTCGCCGATGAACACGCTCTTGTGCAGGTGATGGTTCTTCTCGTCCATCTTCGAGACGATGCCCGACGGCGCCGTGAAGGTCTGGCCGGCCATGGCGGCGATCACCTTGTCGGTGTCGGTCGACTTGGCCTTCTCGACCGCCTGCTTCCACATGTGGATGCCGATCCAGGTGGCTTCCATCGGGTCGTTGGTGAGCGGCTTGTCCTTGTGGCCCGCGATGTTCTTGGCCTTGGCGTAGTCGCCCCACTGCTTGATGAAGGCGGTGTTGGTCGGGTTCTTGATCGACATGAAGTAGTTCCATGCGGCCAGGTGGCCGACCAGCGGCTTGGTGTCCACGCCGCGCAGTTCCTCTTCACCGACCGAGAAGGCGACGACCGGCACGTCCTTGGCCTTGAGCCCCGCGTTGCCCAGTTCCTTGTAGAACGGCACGTTGGAGTCGCCGTTGATGGTCGACACCACCGCCGTCTTGCCGCCGGCCGAGAACTTCTTGATGTCGGTGACGATGGTCTGGTAGTCGCTGTGGCCGAACGGGGTGTACTTCTCGTCGATGTCGGAGTCCTTCACGCCCTTGCTCTTGAGGTAGGCGCGCAGGATCTTGTTGGTGGTTCGCGGGTACACGTAGTCGGTGCCCAGCAGCACCCAGCGCTTGGCACCGCCGCCGTCCTTGCTCATGAGGTAGTCAACGGCCGGGATCGCCTGCTGGTTGGGCGCGGCGCCGGTGTAGAACACGTTCTTCGACAGCTCTTCGCCCTCGTACTGCACAGGGTAGAACAGCAGGCCGTTCATTTCCTCGACCACCGGCAGCACCGACTTGCGCGAGACCGAGGTCCAGCAGCCGAAGATCACCGAGACCTTGTCCTGGCCGAGCAGCTGCTTGGTCTTTTCGGCGAACAGGGGCCAGTTGGAGGCCGGGTCGACCACTACGGGCTCGAGCTGCTTGCCGAGCACGCCGCCCTTCTTGTTGATGTCGTCGATGGCCATCAGCACCGTGTCCTTCAACACGGTTTCCGAAATGGCCATGGTGCCCGACAGCGAGTGCAGCACGCCGACCTTGATGGTGTCGGCGGCAAAGGCCGGCACAGCGGCAATGCTGGCCAGGGCGACGGCGGCGGTGAGCGCCTTGAGGGTGAAACGACGTTGCATGTGGACTCCTGCTCGGGGGTGGTGTGGACCTGTTGCCGGCGCATGGCCGGCATGGGAGCGAGTCTGCGGAATGGGCCGCCCGGGTGAAATACGCCGGGTGGCGTACACGCGGGGCTGCTGGACCACCTGACATCGCAGGCTCAGCCATCCCGGCGTTTTTGGGATTGAGGGGTTTGGCTCTACGATCAACACCTATGCCCGGCCTGTACAGACCACTGAAGGATCTTCGAAAGGAGCGCAGCGACGCGGTCCGGGCCCGCCTTCGGCCGCAAGTCGAGGGTGCGCTTCGCGCATTGCGATCGCAAGGCCTGGTCGTCACGCCGATTGGTTCGTTCGCAAAACCCGACGCCTACTTCGATCCGAACTCCGATATCGATCTGCTCGTGGAAGATGCCGCCGGCCACAGCGATCTCGAAATTTGGCGCACGGCAAGAGATTGGATCAAGGAGGTCGAGGTCGACGTGGTGATGGCAGACGCAGTGGATGCCGAGATGCTTGAATTCATGAAGGTTGGAGTCACGAATGAGTGAGCAAGCGATTGCGGCGATCGTCAAAAGAGCATTGGGGCGCCTCGTGGCGGAACTCAATGCGATGGAAGAGGACCACCGAATATTCGAGAAGACCCGCTTGGAAGCGTCTGCCTTCTATTCGGAGCGTGGCCACGCACTGGCAATGGCCTCGCACCTTCAGGGCATGTACTCGCAGGCAGAGAATCTGCTGAAACAAGTGACGGAGCAGCTTGGCGATGAGCTTCGCAAGACAGAGGCTTGGCACAAGCAATTGCTCGAGATTGCCGCCGTGGAGGTTCCGGGCGTACGGAGCGCCATCCTGAGCGAGGAAGCCTATTCCGGTCTCGAATCGATGCTGAGGATGCGCCATGTCATCAGATCGAACTACGCAGGAGACCTCAAGCCAGCCCGCATCCTGGAATTCTTACCCGAAGCAAGGACAGCGATCCAGCACACGATCAACGATCTCGACCTCTTCGCGACCTCACTCATCCAAGGCCCTGGCGACGCACCGGGCGCGTCTCCGCCCCGGCCTTGAACTGCGCACAGGCAAACGCCCACGCCATGCGCGTCGCATCGGGCCCCTCGGGGTCGCTGAACAGCAGCTTCGATGCACCGCCGCTCCACGAGTGCCCGAGCCCCGCGATCTCGCACAGCCTGACGAGCGTGCGGCCCTTGCGCGTGAAATCGGTCAGGCGCATCGTGCGGCGCTTGCCGCGCTGCACCACGCGCGCGAGCCCGGGTTTGGCGCCGAGGGCCGTGGCCCAGACGGACGCGCTGTCGACCGCATTGCTGGGCGCCACCACCGTGTCGGCGTCGCCATGCAGCACGAGCATCGGCGGCAGGGTCGCGAACACCGCCGCGGCGCCCAGCGCCTTGCCGACGGCAGTGGCCGGCATCGGCGGCACGTTCTTGCCGCGCATGGCGCCGAGCGCCGTGGCCGACGAGGTGGCGGCGCCGGGCGCCACGCCCGAGTGCATGACGACAGCGCGGAACCGCAGCGGATAGCGCGTGGCCAGCAGCGCGGCCATGCTGGCGCCGGCCGAGAGCCCGACCAGGGCGACGCGCGCACGGTCGACGGGATAGAGCATGCAGGCCTGGTCGACCGCGGCCATCAGCGTGGCGGCTTCGGCGTCGGCCTTGCCGGAGCGGCGCTCGTACCAGTTCCAGCAGCCTTGCGGATGCGCCAGCCGGTCTTGCTCGGGATAGAGCACGAGGAAGCGGTGCCGCAGCGCCAGTGCGTTCATCCGCGTGCTGGCCGCGAAGTCGCGCCCGCTCTGCCCGCAGCCGTGCAGCATCACCACTAGCGGCAGCTTCTCGCCGGGCTGCAGGTTCAGCCCGACGGGCCGGAAAAGGTGATAGGCGCGGGCGCCACCAGGCCCAAGCGCCATGCCGCCGATCCAGTCGCCCTTGCCAGGCGGTGGCTTGCGCCGCTCAGCCGCCGCGCGCTGGATCGGGCCCGCCACGCGCCGGCCGCTGCCGAGCGCGAGCTTCGTGAGTGCCTTGAGATTGCGCTCGTAGGCGCGGGCAAAGAGGGAGGGGGCGGTGCGGCGGGCCATGACGCAGTGTGAGGGCAAAGCGCCGGTCGCCCAACCGGAGGCCGGGCCGCCCCGAGGCGGTGGGGCCTCAGTAGATCTCGGGCACGATCATGCTGGCCGGCACCGGCTGCCGAAGGTAGTCGGCGTGGCGTTCGCGTGCGGGCAGTTCCACCGGCGGATGCGGCACTTCCTGGTAGGGCAGCTGGCCCAGCAGGTGGCTGATGCAGTTGAGCCGCGCCTTCTTCTTGTCGACCGCCTGCACCACCCACCACGGCGCCTCGGGAATGTGGGTGCGCTCGAGCATGATCTCCTTCGCCTTGGTGTATTCCTCCCAGCGGCGGCGGCTCTCGAGGTCCATGGGGCTCAGCTTCCACTGCTTGAGCGGATCGTGGATGCGGCCGAGAAAGCGCATGTGCTGCTCGTCGTCCGTGATGGAGAACCAGTACTTGATGAGCTTGATGCCCGAGCGCACGAGCATCTTCTCGAACTCGGGCACGGTGCGGAAGAATTCCTCGTACTCGTCGTCGGTGCAGAAGCCCATCACGCGCTCGACGCCGGCGCGGTTGTACCAGCTGCGGTCGAACAGCACCATTTCGCCGGCCGCCGGCAGGTGGGCGGCATAGCGCTGGAAGTACCACTGGGTGCGTTCGCGGTCGTTGGGTGCCGGCAGCGCGGCCACGCGCGCCACACGGGGATTCAGGCGCTGGGTGATGCGCTTGATGACACCGCCCTTGCCTGCGGCATCGCGGCCCTCGAACAGGATCACCACCTTCTGCCGGCTGTGCTGCACCCAGTCCTGCAGCTTGACGAGCTCGCCCTGCAGCCGGAACAGTTCCTTGAAGTAGGCCTGGCGCGCAGCCTTGTCGGTGGCACCGGCGACGGCGCCGTGCTCGTCGATGTGGCGGTCCTCTATCTCCAGCTCGAGCTCTTCGTCGTAGCTGTCGATCAGCTCGCGGGCGATGCGTTGCATCAGGTCTTCGTGGTCTGGAAGTGCGCTCATGGCATCGTGGAAGGAGTGGAGGAAATGACAGGCAGGCCCCGAAGGCATGCCGCATGCTGCCCGCCGCGCATGACGTTTGCGTGACGGCCGACACGATGTTGTCATATTCGGCGAAGACGATCCAGGGACGCCCATCAACGCACAAGCACCTTGCCGGCACTCCACGACCTGGCCGCCCATTCGTACGGCGGCGACGAAGCCGGGCTGATCTGCGGCTATCTGTTCGACGCCGGGGCGCCGGAATCAGCACGGCCGATCGATTCGGCGCAGGCAGCCCTCTGGCTCGAGCAGGTTTCGCAGGGCGGCCCGAGCGCAGCGCCGGGCCGCCCCAAGCAAGCGAGCACCCCCTCGGGGGGCAGCGAGGACACGAAGTGCCGAGCGTGGGGGCACAATTTTGTTTGGCTGCACTTCAACTTGAGCCATGCCCAGGCCGAGCGCTGGCTGCTGCGCCATGCGGGGCTTTCCGACGCCTTCTACGAAGCGCTGCACGAGGGCCTGCCCTCCACCCGCATCGAACGCGCCGACGATTCGCTGATCGCGGTCATCAACGACGTGCACTTCGAGTTCAGCTTCGAGCCCTCGGACATTTCCACGCTCTGGATCAGCGTGGGCCCGCGCCTCGTGGTCACGGCGCGCGCCAAGCCGCTGCGCTCGGTCGACGCGCTGCGCACCGCGGTCAAGGCTGGTGACGCGCCGCGCTCGAGCACCGAACTGCTCGAGCACCTGTTGCGCGCGCAAGCCGACGTGCTGGTGAAGATCGTGCGCGGCGTGACCACGCGCATCGACCGCATCGAGGACGAGCTGCTCGCAGGCCGGCTCGACCACAAGCGTGCGCGGCTCGGCGTGCTGCGGCGGCTGCTGGTGCGGCTGCAGCGGCTGCTCGCGCCCGAGCCGGCGGCGCTGTTCCGGCTGCTGCAGGGACCGCCGGCCTGGATGGCCGAAGCCGATGCCCAGGCGCTGCGCGCCTCGACCGAGGAGTTCTCGGTGGTGCTGCGCGACATGCAGACGCTGCAGGAGCGCATCAAGCTGCTGCAGGAAGAGATCGCCGCCAACGTGAACGAGGACAACAACCGCAGCCTCTTCGTGCTGACCGTGGTGACGGTGCTCGCGCTGCCGATCAACATCCTTGCCGGCCTGTTCGGCATGAACGTCGGCGGCATTCCATTGGCCGAGCACCGGCACGGGTTCTGGATCGTGGTGGCGATCGTTGCGAGCTTCACCGCGGCGGCCGCCTGGGCGGCCTTCCGCAAGAAGCGCTGAGCCCCGCCTCGCGCGGCAGTAATGCTATTTATTTAATAGCAATCAGGACAGCATCCATGCGCCCGCGTCGGTATTCCTTAGCCTCTAGAATGCCGGTGTGTCCTCCATTCTCAACGCCGATCTGCACTGCCATTCCGTGGTTTCGGACGGCACGCTGACGCCCGAAGAGCTGGCCGCGCGCGCCGCTGCCAACGGCGTCGAGTTGTGGGCGCTCACCGACCACGACGAGGTCGGCGGCCAGCACCGCGCGGCTGCGGCGGCACGCGCCAACGGCATGCGCTACCTCACGGGCACCGAGATCTCGGTGACCTTCGCCAACGAGACGGTGCACATCGTGGGCCTGGGTTTCGACCCCGACGACGCCGCGATGACGCAGGGCCTCTACGACACGCGCGGCGGCCGCGGCAAGCGCGCGATGGAGATGGCCGAGGGCCTGGCGCGCGTGGGCATCCATGGCGCCTACGAAGGCGCGCTCAAGTTCGTCGGCAATCCCGAGCTGATCTCGCGCACGCACTTCGCGCGCTTCCTGGTCGAGCAGGGCCACTGCCGCGACACGCCCGAGGTGTTTCGCAAGTTCCTGACCGAAGGCAAGCCCGGCTACGTGCCGCACCGCTGGGCCTCGCTGAAGGATGCGGTGCACTGGATCACCGCGGCCAAGGGCCTGGCCGTGATTGCGCACCCGGGGCGCTACAAGTTCACGGCGAACGAGGAATACGCGCTGTTCCTCGAGTTCAAGGCGCATGGCGGGCGGGCGATCGAGGTCGTCACCGGCAGCCATACGACGGCCGAATACGTCGAGTACGCCGACAAGGCGCTCGAGTTCGATTTCGCCGCCTCGCGCGGCAGCGATTTCCACAGCCCCGACGAAAGCCACTGCGACCTCGGCAAGCTGCCACCGTTGCCCGGTGCGCTCACGCCGGTGTGGGAACTGCTCGGCGACCGCATCCAGCAGTGAGCGCCGCGCAGTGAGCCAGAGCCCCGGGCCCGGCACCGACGGCGCGGCGAACGCGGCGCTGGACGACGCCCGTGCCGCCGCGCGCGAGACGCGCGACCTCGAGTCGGAGCGCATCCTCGCGGGCATCGGCATGGTCATCGTGGCGGTGGCCTGCTTCGCCACGCTCGACACCGCCACCAAGACCTCGACCGCGGCCGTGCCGATCCTCATGGGCGTGTGGTTCCGCTATGCCTTCCAGGCCGTCGCCACCACGGCGGTGCTGCTGCCGCTGCACGGCACGGCGCTGCTGCGCACGCGGCATCCGCGCTACCAGCTGCTGCGCGGCGCGCTGCTGCTGGTGTCGAGCACGCTGGCCTTCCTGAGCCTGCGCTACATGCCGCTGGCCGAGTTCACCTCGATCGTGCTGATCGCGCCGCTCGTGATCACGCTGCTGGCGGCGACCACGCTCAAGGAGCGCGTCTCGGTGCTGCGCTGGACGCTGGTGGCCGGCGGCTTCATCGGCACGCTGGTCATCCTGCGCCCGGGCGGCGGCGCTTTCAGCTGGGCCGTGCTGCTGCCGATCGGGCTGGTACTGACCAACGCCTGGTTCCAGGTGCTCACGAGCAAGCTGGCGCAGACCGAGAACCCGCTCACGATGCATTTCTATACCGGCTGGGTCGGCGCGCTGATCGCCTCGCTGGCGCTGCCCTTCGTCTGGACCGCCCTGCCGTCGTGGCACTGGTGGGCGCTGCTGTGCCTCATGGGCTTCATGGGCACCGTGGGGCATTTCATCCTCATCCTCGCGTACCAGCGCGCGCCCGCCTCCACGCTCACGCCCTACCTCTATGCGCAGATCGCCTTCGCTATGCTGGGCGGCTGGCTCGTCTTCTCGCACGTGCCCGACCGCTTCTCGCTGATCGGCATGGCGATGATCGCCATCTGCGGCGCAGCGGGCGCCTGGCTTACCGTGCGCGAACGCCGCGTGCCCATCGAACCGGCGGAATCCTGATCAGGAGGTTTACCCCATGGCCCAATATTTCGAAGTCCACCCCGACAACCCGCAACAGCGCCTGCTCAAGCAGGCCGCCACACTGCTCCAGCGCGGCGAGATCGTGGCCGTGCCCACCGATTCGAGCTATGCGCTGGCCTGCCACCTCGACGACAAGGACGCGGTCGATGCGCTGCGCCGCATCCGCCAGGTCGACGAGAAGCACCATCTCACGCTGATCTGCCGCGACCTGAGCGAGCTGGCCAACTACGCGCGCGTGGACAACAAGCAGTACCGGCTGCTGAAGGCGGCCACACCGGGGCCCTACACCTTCCTGCTCGAAGCCACCAAGGAAGTGCCGCGGCGCGTGAGCCATCCGCAGCGCAAGACCATCGGGCTGCGCGTGCCCGACCACAAAGTGCTTGGCGAGCTGCTCGCGCTGCACGGCGCACCGCTGCTGGCGACCACGCTGATCCCGGCCGGCGAGACCGAGGCGATGAACGATGCCCAGGCCATCCGCGAGCGCTTCGAGAAGCAGATCGCCGCCGTCATCGACGCGGGCGCCTGCCCTTCGCAGCCGACCACCGTGGTCGACCTCACGCCCATGGGCGCGGGCGACGAGCCGGTCGTCGTGCGGCAGGGCCGCGGCGCGCTGGCGGTGCTTGGCCTCTGACGAGCGGCACCGAAGCCCGCACGCCGTCTGACACAATCGCCCAGTGGATATCTCCAACCTGATTCAGACCGTTCTCATCTACGCACTGCCCGTGGTCTTCGCGATCACGGTGCACGAGGCGGCACACGGCTATGTAGCGCGCCATTTCGGCGACAACACCGCCGAAGTGATGGGCCGAGTGACACTCAATCCGATCAAGCACATCGATCCCATCGGGACCATCCTGATGCCGTTGATGCTCTATTTCGCGACCTCGGGCGCCTTCCTGTTTGGCTATGCCAAGCCGGTGCCCGTGAACTTCGGGCGGCTGCGCCATCCGAAGCGCGACATGATCTGGGTCGCGCTCGCCGGCCCCGCATCGAACTTCGTGCAGGCCATCCTCTGGGCACTGCTCTTGGTGGTGATGCTGGCCGCGGGCGTCAATGAAACCTTTTTCATCAAGATGGCGCAGGGCGGCGTGCTGGTCAACCTCGTGATGTGGGCCTTCAATCTGTTCCCGCTGCCTCCGCTCGACGGCGGCCGCGTGCTCGCGGGCCTGCTGCCCAACGGGCCGGCACAGAACTTTCTCGCGCGCATCGAGCCCTTCGGCTTCTTCATCGTGATGGGCCTGGTGCTCGCGGGCATCGTCAGCACCTTCTGGCTGCTTCCGCTGATGGATGTCGGCTACGCCGTGCTGAACCTGCTGATTTCGCCGCTCACGGCTTTGCTGCGCTAGTTACGTTCTTTTTTCTCCATGGCCACGTCTTCCTCCGCTCGTCCCCTGCGCGTGCTCACCGGCATCACGCCCTCGGGCACGCCGCATCTCGGCAACTACGTCGGCTCGATCCGCCATTCGGTGCGCCAGAGCGTGGCGCCGGGCGTGGAGAGCTTCTTCTTCCTGGCCGACTACCACGCGCTCATCAAGGTGCAGGAGCCCGCGCTGATCCAGCGCTCCACGCTCGAGATCGCCGCGAGCTGGCTGGCCTGCGGGCTCGACCCCGAGCGCGTCACCTTCTATCGCCAGTCCGACATCGTCGAGATCACCGAGCTGACCTGGTTTCTCACCTGCGTGACCGGCAAGGGCGTGCTCAACCGCGCCCATGCCTACAAGGCGCAGCTCGACAAGAACGTCGCGAAGGGCGAAGACCCCGATGCCGACGTCACGGCCGGCCTCTTCATGTACCCGGTGCTCATGGGCGCCGACATCCTGATGTTCAGCGCCCACAAGGTGCCCGTGGGGCGCGACCAGGTGCAGCACATCGAGATGGCGCGCGACATGGCGCAGCGCTTCAACCACCAGTACGGCGAGCACTTCACGCTGCCCGAGGCCGAGATCGACGATGCGGTCGCCACCCTGCCGGGCCTCGACGGCCGCAAGATGAGCAAGAGCTACGGCAACACCATCCCGATGTTCGCGCCGCGCGCCCAGCTGCAAAAGCAGATCGCGAGCATCGTGACCGACTCGCGCGCACCCGGCGAGCCCAAGGACACCGAAGGCTCGGCGCTGTTCCAGATCTACCAGGCGTTTGCAAGCGCCGACGAGACCGAGGCCCTGCGCCAGGCCTACGCCGAAGGCATCGCCTGGGGCGATGCCAAGCAGATGCTGTTCGAGCGCATCGACCGCGAAGTGGCGCCGCTGCGCGCGCGCTACGAGGCGCTGATGAACGACCCGGCCGAGATCGAGCGCGTGCTGCTCGCCGGCGCCGAGAAGGCGCGCCAGCTTTCGCGGCCGTTCATGGCCGAGCTGCGCCATGCCGTCGGGCTGCGCAATCTCGCGGCGGGCCGCGACAAAGGCGGTGCCCGCAAGGCGGCCAAGGTCGCGAAGCCGAGCTTCAAGCAATACCGCGAGCGCGACGGCCTGTTCTATTTCAAGCTGCTCGACGCGCAGGGCGTCGCCCTGCTCCAGAGCCGCGGCTTCGCGTCGCCGCAAGACGCCGGCCGCGCCATTGCCGCCCTGCAGCAGCAGCGCGCAGAGGCCCTGGCCGCGCTGGCCGAGCAGCTCGAGCCGGCCGACGCCGACGCATTGCGCGCAGCGACCGAGGCGCTGGACGCACTGGCAGAGGCCACGGCCGCTGGCAGCAGCGAAAGTTGAAAGAGATCACTCCATCGGTTCACCCGCCGAGGAGCGACCGCTAGAGAAGACGACGGGCGATCATTAAGGAAGAAAACATGAGCATTTATGTCATCGACGACCACCCCCTGATGCGCGACGCGATCGTGATGGTGTTGCGGCGCCTTCGGCCCGCCGAGAACATCGTCGAGCTCGACCGGCTCGACAAGCTCGCGGGCTCGGTCCAGCAGCGCGGTGCGCCGACCCTCTTCTGCCTCGACCTGAAGCTGCCGGACACCAACGGCGTCTCGGGCGTGGTCGCGGTCAAGCAGGTCTATCCGAACGTGCCGATCGCCGTGTATTCGGCGGCCCCGGCCGCGGACATGGAAGACGCCTGCATCGAAGCCGGCGCCGACACCTACATCGAGAAGTCGGCCAGCTCGGCCGAGCTGGCGGCCGCCCTGCGCGGCCTGCTGATGGCCGGCTCCGAAGAGGCCGACGAGCCCGCGCTCGCCAACAACAGCAAACTCTCCAAGCGCCAGACGCAACTGATCGCGATGCTCGACAAGGGCATGAGCAACCGCGACATCGCCACCGATCTCGAGATCAGCGAGCACACGGTCAAGGTGCACCTCTGGCGCCTGTTCCGGCGCCTGGGCGTCAAGAGCCGCACGCAGGCGCTGCACTACGCGCGCACCAACGGCCTGCTGTCCTCTTCCAACTGAAAGGGCCAGGCAGGCCTAAAAAGAACCGCGCACACACGGCGCGGTTTTTTTCTGCCTTGTCGCGCTTCTTCTCTCAGCCGCCGCCCGAGGCGCTGACGCGCGCCTGGGCCACGGCCTCGTCGGCATCGTGGAGCGCGACGCGAAACACGCTGCCGCTGCCGAGCCGGGAGCGCACGCTGACCGGATGGCCCAGCACATGCGAGAGCCGGGCGACGATCGCCAGGCCAAGGCCGAAGCCGTCCGACGTGCCGGCGTGGTCGGCCACCTTGTAGAACTCCAGGAACACGTCGCGCAGGTGCTCGGGCGCAATCCCGATGCCGGTGTCCCACACCTCCACGCGCAGGCCGTCGCGCGTCTGTCGCGAGGCCAGCAGCACGCCGCCGTGGGTGGTGTACTTGATCGCGTTCGCGAGCAGGTTGCCGATCATCCGGCGCACGCGGATCGGATCGGTCAGGAAGCTGCCTTCGGTCACGTGCACGCGGAAGTCGAGCCCGCGGCTCTCGGCCACCGGGCGGTATTGCAGTTCGAGGTCGTGCAGCAGCTCGGCCACGTCCACCCGCTCGATGTGCAGCCGCACCTGGCCCGAGTCGATGCGCGCCAGGTCGAACATCGAGTCGAACAGCGCATTGACCGCGTGCGTCGCACGAACGATCTTCGGCGCGAGTTCGAGCACCAGCTCGGGCTCGTTGCGCAGCCAGTCGGCATACAGCGACAGGGCTAGCACCGGTTGGCGCATGTCGTGCGCGGCGCTCGCGAGAAAGCGGTTCTTCATCGCCACCGCCGACACCGCGGCCTGCCGCTGCTGCGTGAGCGACTTGATCAGGATGTGGTTGTGGAACAGCAGCTCGAGGCTGTTGCGTGCGGTCTCGTGGATGTGGCGGCCGGCGCGCAGCAGCAGAAACCAGTGCAGCATCGGCAGGATCGGCATCAGGTAGCCGTACTGGAAATGCGGATTCTCCAGCGTGATGCCGACCAGCCGGACCAGCACCGCGCCGAGCATGGTGATGAACAGCGTGTTCACATAGCGCTTGAGCAGCGGCGGATGCAGCGCGAGGCCGTTGAGCGGAAAGGTGCCGACGCCCGCCACGATGAGCCAGCTCATGAACTGGTTGACCTGCGGGATGCGCTCGAAGAACAGCAGGATCGACAGGCCCCAGACGACCGCACTTGCGCTCCAGACGAAGCCATAGCGCTCGGTGAACTGGAGCTGCGCCGCAGCGCTGCGGCCCGCGTAGCGCACGGCATAGACCCTCGCGCCCCAGGCACGGCAGGCCGTGGCCACGATGCCCGCGGCAAGCCAGGTCAGCAGTTCCCAGCGCGGTACGTAGAGCCAGCTCAGACCGACCATCGCCGGCATCAGCGCCGCCGAAACCAGGTAGGAGCCGCGCGCCGAGCGCATCAAACTGCGGATCAACTCGCCGCGTACCCACGACTCGGCTTCGTCCGCCGACCCCGGGACCGGAGTCAGGCTCGTGATCGACGCATTGGCCATGTGGCGCTGAGCCTCCTCGTTGTTGGAAATCTGGGGTCGCCCACGGCCGCCGCTGAGGCGCAGGGAGGAGGCGATCTTAACGGCGGCCGGAAGGCCGCTCGAGGGGTGTCGGCGCGATAGTTCGCCCGCACCGGCGCACCAGGTCGAGCAACGTGAACTTTCGGCTGAAGCGAAATGCTGCGGCCAAAAAAATAGCCCCTTGCGGGGCCATTTCTGGAGGAGAGGGAGGGATTCGAACCCTCGGTACTATCGCTAGTACGCCTGATTTCGAGTCAGGTACATTCGACCACTCTGCCACCTCTCCGGTGTTTTGTCGAGCCAGCGATTCTAGCAGAGAAATCGCGGGCTTTTTCAAGCCCTGGCCGTTCAGGCCCGCAGCACCTCGCCCCCGCCCAGGTACGGCCGCAGCGCCGCGGGCACGCGGACCGAGCCGTCCTCGTTCTGGTGGTTCTCGAGCACCGCGACCAGCGTCCGCCCGACCGCGAGGCCCGAGCCGTTGAGCGTGTGGACGAGTTCGTTCTTGCCCTGCGCATTCTTGAAGCGGGCCTGCAGGCGCCGCGCCTGGAAGGCCTCGCAGTTCGAGATCGAGCTGATCTCGCGGTAGGTGTCCTGCGCGGGCAGCCAGACCTCGAGGTCATAGGTCTTGGTGGCGCCGAAGCCCATGTCGCCGGTGCACAGCAGCACCACGCGGTACGGCAGCTCGAGCGCCTGCAGCACGGCCTCGGCATGGCCCGTCATCTGCTCGAGCGCCTCGTAGCTCTTCTCGGGATGGACGATCTGCACCATCTCGACCTTGTCGAATTGGTGCTGGCGGATCATGCCTCGGGTGTCGCGCCCCGCGCTGCCGGCCTCGGAGCGGAAGCACGGCGTATGGGCGGTGAGCCTGATCGGCAGTTGCGACTCGGCCACGACCTCGTCGCGCACGAAGTTGGTCAGCGGCACTTCGCTGGTGGGAATGAGATAGAGCGCCGAATGGTCGGGCGCGGGCTCGCCCTCCTGGCCGCCCTTCTTGGCGGCGAACAGGTCGCCCTCGAACTTGGGCAGCTGGCCGGTGCCGCTGAGCGTGGCGGCGTTGACGATGTAGGGCACGTAGCACTCGGTGTAGCCGTGCTTCTCGGTTTGCGTGTCGAGCATGAACTGCGCGAGCGCGCGGTGCAGCCGGGCGATCGGGCCCTTCATGACCGTGAAGCGCGAGCCGGCGAGCTTGGCGCCGGTTTCGAAGTCGAGCCCGAGCGGCGCGCCCAGGTCGACGTGGTCCTTGGGCGCGAACGGCAGCGGCGTGGCCGATGCACCGGCGCCGCCTTGCGGGCTCCAGCGGCGCTGCTCGACGTTGCCGCTCTCGTCCTCGCCCACCGGCACGCTGGCATGCGGCAGGTTCGGCACCGCCAGCAACAGCGCCTGCAGTTCGGGCTGGATCTCGTCGAGCCGCTTCGACTGCGATTCCTGCTCGGCCTTGAGCGCGTTGACCTCGGTCATCAGCGCATCGACCGATTCGCCCTTGGCCTTCAGCGGGCCGATCTGCTTGTTCAGCGCGTTGCGCCGGGCCTGGATTTCCTCGGTGCGGGTCTGCAGGGTCTTGCGCTCGGCCTCGAGCGCGGTGAAAGCCGCCACGTCGAGGTAGGGCTGGTTCTTCTTGCGTTTTTCGAGACCGGCGACGGCGGAGGCCAGGTCTTTGCGGAGCAGGGTGATGTCGAGCATCGGGCGATTTTAGGTGGCGAGCGACGCGGGATCGACGTTCGCGCCGCAGACGATCAGGCAGACCTTCTCGCCTTCGCGCGGCAGGTACGCGCCGGTCTGCAGCGCCGCGAGCGGCAGTGCGGCGGCGGGTTCCACCGCGAGCTTCATTTCCTTCCAGAGCCACCGCTGTGCGGCACGGATGGCATCGTCGGAAACGAGCAGCGCGTCCTGTACGAATTGCTGGGTGATGTCCCAGGAAATGGCGCCGATGCGGCGCGCGCCGAGCGAATCGGCGGCAATGCCGCCCACGTCGACATCGACCGGCTCGCCAGCTTGCCGCGCGCGGTACAGCGTGGGCGCCTTTTCGGGCTCGAGTGCCACCACGCGGGCGCGCTTCTCGAACCAGCCGGCGAGGCCGCCGATCAGGCCGCCGCCGCCCACGCTCACGAGCACGGCATCGGGCAGGCCGCCCTGGGCCTCGATCTCGTGGCCGAGGGTGCCGGCGCCGGCCACGACCTCGGGCTGGTCGTAGGCGTGGGTCAGCAGCGCTCCGGTCTCCTGCTGCCGCGCGAGGCAGGCCGCCAGCGCGTCGGGATAGAGTTCGCCGACCACGACCACTTCGGCGCCGAGCGCCCTCAGGCGGGCACGCTTGGCTTCGGGCGAGACGCCCGGCAAGAACACCTGGCAGCGCACGCCGAGCGCTTTGGCTGCCGCGGCGGTGGCGATGCCGGCATTGCCGCCCGAGGCCACGACCACGCCGCTGTCGGGAATGTCGTTGGCCAGCAGCCGGTTCATCATGCCGCGCGCCTTGAAGCTGCCGCTCACCTGCAGGTGCTCGAGCTTGAGCCAGACCTCGGCACCGGGGGCTTCAATGCCCAGCGCCGAGGCCGGCAGCTTCCACAGCGGGGTTTCGCGCAGGAAGCCGGCGGGGCCGGCGCGCAGCCGGTTGACGGCGGCTTCGGTTTCGAGGCGCCAGTTGGTTGTCGTTGTTGCTTGCATGTTCAGGAGATGTGCCCCGGCGGCGGGATGTCGTCGAGCTTGAGTCCCTTGGGGAGCGGGAACTTGATGGTTTCCTCGATGCCGTCCATCTTGCGCACCGACACCGCGCCGAACGCGCGCACGCGATCGATCACGTCGCGCACCAGCACCTCGGGTGCCGAGGCGCCGGCCGTGAGGCCGATGCGCGTCTTGCCCTCGAACCATTCGGGCTTCAGCTCGTCGGCCGAGTCGACCATGTAGCTCTCAGTGCCGAGCCGCTGGGCGAGTTCGCGCAGGCGGTTGCTGTTCGAGCTGGTGGGGCTGCCGACCACGATCACGAGCTCGACCTGCGGGCTCATGATCTTGACCGCGTCCTGGCGGTTCTGCGTGGCGTAGCAGATGTCCTGCTGCTTGGGCTCGCGCACGTTCGGAAAGCGCGCGCGCACGGCCGCCGCGATCTCGGCCGCGTCGTCCACGCTGAGCGTGGTCTGCGTCACCACCGCGAGCTTTTCGGCCTGGCCGGGCGACACGCGCGCCACGTCGGCCACGTCCTCGACCAGGTGGATGCCGCTCGAGAGCTGGCCCATCGTGCCCTCGACCTCGGGATGCCCCTTGTGGCCGATCATGATGAACTCGTAACCCTCCTTCGCGAGCTTGGCCACTTCGACGTGCACCTTGGTCACGAGGGGGCACGTGGCATCGAAGATCTCGAAGCCGCGGTCGCGCGCCTCCTGCTGCACCGCCTTGCTTACGCCGTGGGCGCTGAACACCAGCGTGGCGCCCGGCGGCACTTCGGCCAGGTCTTCGATGAAGATCGCGCCCTTGGCCTTGAGCTCGTTGACGACGTAGGTGTTGTGCACGATCTCGTGGCGCACGTAGATCGGCGCGCCGAACTTGGCGATCGCGCGCTCGACGATCTCGATCGCGCGGTCGACGCCGGCACAGAAGCCGCGCGGCTCGGCGAGGAGGACTTCCGAGATGGCTGGCACTGCGCTCATAGCACCCCGATCAGCTTCACTTCGAAGGTCACGGGCTGGCCGGCCAGCGGATGGTTGAAATCGAAGCGCACCGCAGTGTCGTTCGATTCGACCACCGCGCCCGCGTAGCTGCCGACGCCGTCGGGCGTGGGGAACTGCACCACGTCGCCGACCGCGTACTGCTCATCGGGGTCGCCCATCTGCGCGAGCAGCTTTCTCGCCACCCACTGCTGCATCTCGGGGTTGCGCTCGCCGAAGGCTTCGCCGGCCGGCAGCTCGAAGGTGGCGTGCGTGCCCTCCTCGAGGCCGATCAGCCGCTGCTCGACGGCCGGCGAGAGCTCGCCGGTGCCGAGCGAGAGCGTGGCGGGCTTGTCGGCGAAGGTGTTGATGATGTCGCCTGCCGGACCCGAGAGGCGGTAGTGCAGGGTCAGGAAAGAGGCGGAAGTCACGACATGGGACATGGGTGCGGCGGAGGTGGGCAAAGACAAGGTGGGTGTCCCGATAAACTGGACCGCATTTTAAGGAGCCGGGGCTTCCACCCGCTCTTCGAAGGTTTCCCAAGGTTTCACCCGATTTTCCCGATGGCATTCAAGGACCTCCCCGCCCACGCCCGCCCGCGCGAGAAGCTCATCGCGCGCGGTGCTGCGGCGCTGGCCGATGCCGAGCTGCTGGCGCTGCTGCTGCGCACCGGCGTCGCGGGAAAGAACGTGCTGCAGCTCGCCCAGGAACTGCTCGAACGCTTCGGCGGCCTCTCGGGGCTGCTCCAGACCGGCGCCGCAGACCTCAAGGTCGTGAAGGGCATGGGCGGCGACAGCAAGCGCGCCGAGCTGATCGCGGTGCTCGAACTCGCGCGCCGCGCCATGGCCGAGCGCCTCAAGGAGCGCACCGTGTTCGATTCACCCGACAGCGTGAAGCAGTACCTGCAGATGCACATCGGATCGCGGCCCTACGAGGTGTTCGCCGTGCTGTTCCTCGACGCGCAGCACCGGCTGATCGTGCTCGAGGAGCTGTTCCGCGGCACGCTGACCCAGACCAGCGTCTATCCGCGCGAAGTGGTGGTGCGCGCGCTGCACCACCAGGCGGCCGCCGTGGTGCTGTCGCACAACCACCCGAGCGGCAGCATCGAGCCATCGCGGGCCGACGAGGCGCTCACCCAGACGCTGCGCGCCGCACTCGCGCTGGTCGACGTGCGCGTGCTCGACCATGTGATCGTCAGCACCGGCCAGGGCTTCTCGATGGCCGAGGCGGGGGTGCTCTGATGGCGTCGCGCAAGCCGCCGGGCCAGGCGCCGATCAAGGACCTCTCCGACCTCAAGCAGGTTCAGCGCGCGCTGGCGGAAACCCGCGAGCGCGAGGCCGCCGAGGCGGCTGCGCAGGCCGCGGCGGAGCGCCGGCGCGCGGCCGAGAAAGACCTGTTCACGCGCGCCATCGGCGCGACCGAGCCGCTCAAGCGCAAGGCCGCGGTGCCGCTCATGCCCGAGCCGCCCGCGCCGATCCCCGTGCAGCACCAGCTCGACGAGCAGCGCGTGCTGCGCGAATCGCTGTCCGACGAGTTCGACGTGACGACCTTGCTCGACGTCGACGACGCGATGAGCTTTCGCCGCCCCGGCATCGGCACCGACGTGACGGCGCGACTGCGCAAGGGCGACTGGAGCATCCAGGCGCAGATCGACCTGCACGGCCTGCGCAGCGACGAAGCGCGCGAGGCGCTCGGCGGCTTCATCCGCAGTTCGTACAAGAAGGGGCTGCGCTGCGTGCGCGTGGTGCACGGCAAGGGGCTCGGCTCGCCGGGCCGGCAGCCGGTGCTCAAGACCAAGACGCAGCGCTGGCTGATCCAGAAGAACGAGGTGCTGGCCTTCGTGCAGGCCAAGCCGGCCGAAGGCGGCGCCGGCGCGCTGGTGGTGCTGCTGGCCCCCGCGCGCCGCTGAGCCTCAGGCCAGGTGGTTCTTGAGCGGCACGGCCGCGTCGGCCACCGCGTCGGGCGCCGGGCTGCGGCCGGCCTCGAGCAGCTTGCGGCTCATCATGTGGTCGACCGGGGCGTTGACCGATTCGACGCACACCAGCTGGCCGTCGACGTAATGGAACAGCGAGAACGCCTCGGGCTTGGGCCCCGCGCGGCGCACGCTCGCGAGCCCCGGCGTGCCTTCGGCGGGCATCAGGCCGGCCATCTGCAGGCGCAGCGCGCCCTGGTCGGACCAGAACCACGCCACCGCGTCGTGCGGGCGCGGCGCGCCGGTGAGCGTGGTCACCGCCGTGCGCGCCTGGTCGTTGGCGTTCTGCACCGATTCGAGCCGCAGCGCGCGGCCCGCGCGGCGGTCGGGAAAGCGCGTGCAGTCGCCCACCGCGAGCACGCCGGGCGCGCTGGTCTGCATGTGGCCGTCGACCACGATGCCGTCGGCGCATTCGATGCCGGCCGCCTGCGCCAGTGCGGTCTCGGGCACCGCGCCGATGCCCAGCAGCAGCAGGTCCACCGGTTGCCGTTCGCCGTTGACCTGGACCGACAGCAGCCGGTCGCCTTCGACCTCGAACGCCCCGGTGCGCGCGCCGAGCACGATCTCGATGCCGGCCGCGCGGTGCGTCGCGAGCACGTGGGCCGAGAGCTCGGGAGACACCGCGCGGCCGAGCAGCCGCGGCGCGCTTTCGATCACCCGCACCTGCTTGCCGAGCGCGCGGGCCGTCGCGGCCACCTCGAGCCCGATGAAGCCGCCGCCGAGGACGGTGACCCGCTCGGCATCGGCCAGGCACGCGCGCAGGCGATGCGCCTCGTCGGCCGCGCGCAGGCTGACCACGTTCTCGAGGCCCGGCTGCAGGTCGGGCATCTGGCGCGCGCGCGTGCCGGTCGCCAGCACCAGGTGTTCCCAGGGCAGCACCGCGCCCGAGCGCAGCCCGACGGTGCGCGCCTCGCGGTCGATGGCCACGGCCGCGTCGCCCAGGTGCAGCGTGATGCCGGCGTCGCGGTACCAGTCGAGCGCCTTGTGCGGCTGGGTGGTTTCCTCGTGGCTCTTGAGAAAGGCCTTGGACAGCGGCGGGCGGTGGTAGGGCTCGCAAGCCTCTTCGCAGACCAGGTGCACGCGTGCGCCCTGCCCCGCTTCGGCGAGTCCGGCGCAGAGCTGGGCCGCGGCATGGCCGCCGCCGATGATGACGATGGAATTCATTGGACGAAGGTCTTTCTTCGGAAGTGGTTGTCTCGTTTCAGCCGCCGCGGTTGCGCATCCAGTCGGCGGTCTGGAAGAAGGAGTCGCGCAGCCTGGCGCGCAGGCCCTCGGGCACGCCGGTCTCGCCCATCGCCTGGTCCATGCAGGCGAGCCACTGGTCGCGCTCCTTGATGCCGATGGTGTGGCCGCCGATGCTTTGCGGCAGGTGCCGCGCGCGCAGCATCGGATGGCCGAAGCGGTCGGTGTAGTGCTGCGGCCCGCCGAGCCATCCGCAGAGGAACCAGAACAGGCGCTGGCGGGCGTTGTCGAGGTGGGTGCCATGCACCGCGCGCAATTCGACGTATGCGGGTTCGAGCTCCATGAGGTCGTAGAAGCGGTCGACCAGCGCCTGCACCTTGGGTTCGCCGCCGATCCACTCGAACGGGGTGTCGAAGGGGGGCTTTTCGTGAATCTGCATGGCGGGGAGTATCCCTCCTCGCCTATTCCGGCATCCGGGCCATGGGATGCGGAAACCAACGCGGCAGGTGCGCCATCGCGCCATGCAGCGAGTCGAGCACATGCAGGGCCTGGTCGAGAATGGCCGCCGGCGGATGCTTGAGGTCGGGCACGATCACGACGCGCAGGCCCGCGGCCAAGGCGGCCCGAGCGCCGTTCTCGCTGTCCTCGAAGGCCACGCACTGCCCCGGTTCGACGCCCAGGCGTGCGGCCGCGAGCAGGTAGAGCGCGGGATCGGGCTTGGCGCGCGCCACCTCGTCACCGCCGGCGAAAGCGTCGAAATGGTCGAGCACGCCGAGACTGCCGAGGCAGGCCTGGATCTGCGCGCTGGTCGACGACGACGCCACGGCGCAGCGCGTGCCCTGCTCGCGCAGCGCGCCCAGGAATTCGGCCGCGCCGGGCTTGATGGGAAAAAGCGGAACGCCGTCCGCGCGCTCCAGCTGCAGGCACTTGCGGACATGGTCGATGGCGTGCAGGTAGGCCTCGTCGCCGCCGAGCAGCGTGCGCAGGATCAGCTGCGACTCTGCCGTGGCCAGTCCCACGCACTGGAGGTAGTGACTCTGCGAAAGCTCGATGTCGAGCGTGCGGGCGGCCTCGATCCAGGCGGCCATGATGGGGCGCTCCGAATCGATCAGCAGCCCATCCATGTCGAAGATGGCGGCGGCGAACATGGCCGCATCTTAGGGCCCTGCCGGCCCGCCGTCAGTCGCGCGCCAGCGCCCGGTCGAGCCCCAGCGCGGCCAGCGTGCCGACCGCGCCCGACAGCAGGTAGACGCTGACGTAGGCGAGCCCGAAGTTGGCCGACAGGCCCAGCGCCACGAGCGGCGCGAAGGCCGCACCGATGAGCCATGCGAGGTCGGCCGTGAGCGCTGCGCCGGTGTAGCGGTACCTCGGCGCGAAGTTCGAGTTCACGGCGCCGGCCGCCTGGCCGTACGACAGGCCCAGCAGCACGAAGCCCAGCAGGATGAAGATGTCCTGCCCGATCCGGCCGCCGTCGAGCAGGGTGGGCGCGAAGCCGCTGAACACCGCGATCAGCGCGGCCAGTCCGCCGAGCGTGAAGCGCCGGCCCACACGGTCGGCGATCAGGCCCGATGCCACGATGCCGGCGGCGCCGAGCACCGCGCCGATCATCTGCACCACGAGGAATTCGGTGATCGACTGGTCGGAATACAGCGTGATCCACGACAGCGGGAACACCGTGATCAGGTGGAACAGCGCGTAGCTCGCGAGCGCCGCGAAGGCGCCGATCAGCAGGTTGGTACCCTGCGACGAGCGCAGCAGTTCCATCACCCCAGTGGGCTCGAGCTCGCGCTCCTCGAGCTGGCGCGAATACTCGTCGGCGGCCACCAGCCGCAGCCGCGCAAACAGCGCCACGACGTTGATCGCGAAGGCCACGTAGAAGGTGTAGCGCCAGCCCCAGTCGAGGAAGTCCTTGTGCGAGAGGTTGCCGTACAGAAAAGCGAACAGTGCGCTGGCCACGAAGAAGCCGAGCGGCGCGCCGAGCTGGCCCAGCATCGCGTACCAGCCGCGGCGGTTCTTCGGTGCATTGAGCGCGAGCAGCGACGGCAGCCCGTCCCAGGAACCGCCGAGCGCGAGGCCCTGGGCAAAGCGGAAGATCGAGAGCAGCACGATCGCGGTGAAGCCGATGCTCGCGTAACCCGGCAGGAAGGCGATGCCGGCCGTGGAGGTGCCGAGCATGAACAGCGCGATGGTCAGCTTGGCCTCGCGCCCGAAGCGCCGCTGGATCGCCATCGAGATGATGGTGCCGAACGGCCGTGCGATGAACGCGAAAGAAAAGACCACGAAGGCGTAGAGAGTTCCCTCGAGGCGCGCCTCGAACGGGAAGAACACCGCCGGGAACACCAGCACGGAGGCGATGCCGTAGACGAAGAAGTCGAAGTACTCCGACGCCCGGCCGATGACCACGCCCACGGCGATCTCGCCAGGCGCGATATGTGAATGCCCATCACCCTGCGGGGCATCGTTTACAGACGTGTTCGGCGCGGGCTGCGCCCCGTGCGGACGGATGCTGGACGTCGTCGTCATTGCGTTCTTTATTCAGGTGTGTCACGGACAGTGACAGGGATAGACCATGGAACCAAGGCGCCAAGCGTCTCACCGAACGGACATTCCCGCCATAGGACAAAACGTCCAATGGCCGGCCGCCGCCTTTGGTCGTAGATTGTGGGTTCCTTGCGCAGCCCACGCACTACCTTCTTTCGGCATGCCTACCTCCAAATCCCTTCGCCGATGGCTCCTGTTGCTCCCGCTGGCCCTGCTCGCGGGCTGCAACACGGTGCTGCTGAACCCGTCCGGCGACATCGCCAACCAGCAGGGCCGACTCATCGTCGTGTCCACCGTGCTGATGCTGATCATCATCGTCCCGGTGATCGCGCTGACGCTCTACTTCGCCTGGCGCTATCGCCAGTCGAGCAAGGAGGCCGAGGCCGAGTACGCGCCCGACTGGGACCACTCGACGCAGCTCGAGCTCGCGATCTGGGCCGCGCCGCTCCTGATCATCATCGCGCTCGGCGCGATCACCTGGATCAGCACCCACACGCTCGACCCCTACCGCCCGCTCGACCGCATTGAGGCCGGGCGCCCGGTGCCCGCCGACGTCAAGCCGCTCGAGGTGCAGGTGGTGGCGCTCGACTGGAAGTGGCTCTTCATCTATCCCGAGCAGGGCATCGCCACGGTCAACGAGATGGCGGCCCCGGTCGACCGGCCGATCAGCTTCAAGCTCACCGCCTCCACCGTGATGAATTCGTTCTTCATCCCGGCGCTGGCGGGCCAGATCTACGCCATGCCGGGCATGGAGACCAAGCTGCATGCGGTCATCAACAAGCCCGGCGAGTTCGAGGGCTTCTCTGCCAACTACAGCGGCGCGGGCTTCTCGGGCATGCGCTTCAAGTTCCACGGACTCAGCGACGAAGGCTTCGACCAGTGGGTGCAGAAGGTCAAGGCCGGCAAGGACGGCGAACTCACCCGCGAGAAATACCAGCAGACGCTCGAGCGCCCGACCGAGCGCGAGCCGGTGCGCCATTACGGCAGCGTCGCGCCCGACCTGTATGGCGCCATCCTCAACCTGTGCGTCGACCGCAACAAGATGTGCATGCACGAAATGATGGCCATCGATGCGAGCGGCGGCCTCGGCAAGCCCGGCGCGTTCAACGTCGCCACCAAAGCGGCCTGGCAGGCCGATGACCTCCTCACCGCGGCGCCCACACGCAAGTACGTCACCGCGATGTGCACCACCGAAGAATGACGATGTTCGAGAACCTTGACCTGACGAAGCTGATCTTCGGCCGCCTCAGCTGGGAGGCGATTCCCCTGCACGAGCCCATCCTGCTCGCGACCTTCGCGGCCGTGGTGCTGGGCGGGCTCGCCATCGTGGCGGCGCTCACCTACTTCAAGCTCTGGGGCACCCTGTGGCGCGACTGGTTCACCAGCATCGACCACAAGAAGATCGGCATCATGTACATCGTGCTGGGCCTGGTGATGCTGCTGCGCGGCTTTGCCGACGCCCTGATGATGCGGGCGCAGCAGGCCGTGGCCTTCGGCGACAACATGGGCTATTTGCCGCCGCACCACTACGACCAGATCTTCACCGCGCACGGCGTGATCATGATCTTCTTCGTGGCGATGCCGCTGGTGACGGGCCTAATGAACTTCGTGGTGCCGCTGCAGATCGGCGCGCGCGACGTGGCGTTCCCGTTCCTCAACAACTTCAGCTTCTGGATGACCACCTTCGGCGCCGGCCTCGTGATGGCGTCGCTGTTCGTCGGCGAGTTCGCCAAGACCGGCTGGCTCGCCTACCCGCCGCTGTCGGGCATCCTCTACAGCCCCGACGTGGGGGTCGACTACTACATCTGGTCATTGCAGATCGCCGGCGTCGGCACATTGCTCTCGGGGGTGAACCTGCTGGTCACCATCGTGAAGATGCGCGCGCCCGGCATGACGATGATGAAGATGCCGGTCTTCACCTGGACGGCGCTCTGCACCAACGTGCTCATCGTGGCCGCCTTCCCGGTGCTGACCGCCGTGCTGGCCCTGCTCTCGCTCGACCGCTATGTCGGCACCAACTTCTTCACGAACGACCTCGGCGGCAACGCCATGATGTACGTGAACCTGATCTGGATCTGGGGCCACCCCGAGGTGTACATCCTGATCCTGCCGGCCTTCGGCATCTTCTCGGAAGTGGTCTCCACCTTTTCGGGCAAGCGCCTGTTCGGCTATGCCTCGATGGTGTACGCCACGGTGGTGATCACCATCCTGTCGTACCTCGTCTGGCTGCACCATTTCTTCACCATGGGCTCGGGCGCCAGCGTGAACTCGTTCTTCGGCATCACGACGATGATCATCTCGATTCCGACGGGCGCGAAGATCTTCAACTGGCTGTTCACCATGTACCGCGGCCGCATCCGCTACGAGCTGCCGATGATGTGGACCATCGGCTTCATGGTCACCTTCGTGGTGGGCGGTATGACGGGCGTGCTGCTCGCGGTGCCGCCGGCCGACTTCGTGCTGCACAACAGCCTGTTCCTGATTGCCCACTTCCACAACGTGATCATCGGCGGCGTGCTGTTCGGCATGCTGGCCGGCATCACCTACTGGTTCCCGAAGGCCTTCGGCTACAAGCTCGATGCGTTCTGGGGCAAGTGCTCGTTCTGGTTCTGGCTGGTGGGCTTCTGGGTCGCGTTCATGCCGCTGTACGTGCTCGGCCTGATGGGCGTCACGCGCCGCATGAGCCACTTCGAGGACACCTCGCTGCAGATCTGGTTCCAGGTCGCCGCCTTCGGCGCGGTGCTGATCGCGCTGGGCATCGCCTGCTTCCTGATCCAACTGGTGGTGAGCTTCATCCGCCGCGAGTCGCTGCGCGACACCACCGGCGACCCGTGGAACGGCCGCACGCTCGAGTGGTCGACCTCGTCGCCCCCGCCGGCCTACAACTTCGCGTTCACGCCGCGCATCCATGACAACGATGCCTGGACCGACATGAAGGGCCGCGGCTATGCGCGCCCGCTCGAAGGCTATACGCCGATCCACATGCCGAAGAACACCAGCGCCGGCTTCATCGTCGCGGCCCTGTCCGCGGCCTGCGGTTTCGGGCTGATCTGGCAGATGTGGCTCTTTGCCGGCGTGGCGTTCGTCGCCCTGGTGGCCGCCGTGATCGTCCATACCTTCAACTACAAGCGCGACTACTACATCCCCGCGGAAGACGTCGTCCGCACCGAGACCGAACGCACGCGCCTGCTGGCCACCGCCCATGTCTGACACCACCGCACTCCACGCCCACAGCGACCAGACGGGCAAGCCGCCCGTGTTCGAGCTGTTCCACGTCGGCAACGACCACCATCCGGAGAACGCAACCCTGCTCGGGTTCTGGATCTACCTGATGAGCGACTGCCTGATCTTCGCCTGCCTGTTCGCGGTGTACGGCGTGCTGGGCCGCAGCTATGCGGCCGGGCCTTCGGGCGCCGACCTGTTCGACCTTCAGCTGGTGGCGGTCAATACCGCGCTGCTGCTGCTGTCGTCGATCACCTACGGGTTCGCCGTGCTCGAGATGCAGAAAAAGCGCATGCGCGGCACGCTCGCCTGGCTCGCTGTGACCGGCCTGCTCGGCGCGGGCTTCATCGGCCTGGAGCTCTACGAATTCGCGCACCTGATCCACGAAGGCGCGGGCCCGCAGCGCAGCGCCTTCCTGTCGGCCTTCTTCGCGCTGGTCGGTACCCATGGGCTGCACGTGAGCTTCGGCCTCATCTGGCTCGTGGTGCTGCTGTTCCAGCTGCCGAAGCACGGCTTCAGCGCCGCCAACCGCCGCCGCGTGATCTGCCTGTCGATGTTCTGGCACTTCCTGGACGTCATCTGGATCGGCGTCTTCACCTTTGTGTACCTGATGGGATCGATGGCATGACGACAGCCTCCGCACACGACGACCACCACGACGACGACGGCCCGGCGAGCCACAGCACCTTCAAGGGCTACATGACCGGCTTCGTGCTGGCCGTGATCCTGACCGCGATCCCGTTCTGGCTCGTCATGGGCAACGTACTCGGCAAGCCCAGCACCACCTCGTTCGTGATCCTCGGCCTGGCCGCGGTGCAGATCGTGGTCCACATGGTCTACTTCCTGCACATGGACGCCAAGTCCGAGAGCGGCTGGAACATGCTGGCGCTGATCTTCACGATCGTGCTCGTCGTGATCACGCTGGCCGGATCGCTCTGGGTCATGTACCACATGAACGCCAACATGATGCCGATGTCGGTGCACGACATGAAGAACATGCCCTGACGCCGATGCCGTGACCGCCACGCCGCCAGACCGCCCCACCCCCGCCGCCATGCCGGCCGGCCGCCAGCGCCCTGCGGCCACGCGGATCGTCGCCATGGTGTTCGCGGCGCTGGCATTCGCGGGCTTCGTGGCGCTCGGCAACTGGCAAGTCGAGCGCCGCGCCTGGAAGCTCGATCTCATCGCACGCGTCGAGGCGCGCGTGCATGCCCCGGCCGCGCCGCCGCCTGCGCGCAGCCAGTGGCCGCAAGTGAATACGGCCAACGACGAATACCGGCATGTGCGCATCGCCGGCACCTTCCTCCACGACAAGGAGACGCTGGTGCAGGCCAGCACCCGGCTCGGCGCCGGCTTCTGGGTGCTGACGCCGCTCGCGACCGCCGACGGCGTGGTGCTGGTGAACCGCGGCTTCGTACCGCCCGAGGCCCGCACGCGCGCCGCCCGCGCCGCGAGCGAGCCGCGCGGCGAAACCCGCGTGACCGGCCTGCTGCGCATCACCGAGCCCGGCGGCGGCTTCCTGCGCCGCAACGATCCCGCCGCCGACCGCTGGTTCTCGCGCGACGTGCAGGCCATCGCCGCGGCGCGCGGTCTCTCCGACGTGGCGCCCTATTTCGTCGATGCCGCGGCGGCAGAGGCCCCGCCCGGCGCTGCGGCCGGCTGGCCCGCCGGCGGCCTGACGGTCGTCGCCTTTCCGAACAGCCATCTGGTCTACGCGATCACCTGGTACGGCCTGGCGCTGATGGTGGCGGGCGCGGCGTGGTTCGTCTGGCGCGACGACCGGCGGCGCGGCCGGGGCCTGCCGGCCGCGAACGGTGAAAATGCGGCCCATGCCGCCGACCCCAGCGCCCGCCCCGGAGCCCCCGATGCCCCCCGCGACTGAAGCGACGACCAGCGCGGTGGCCGGCGAGCTGCACCCGCTGCGCGCGGGCGTCGCGAGCCTGGACAACGCCACCGGCCACCAGAACATGCAGCAGCTGATCCAGCTGCGCTGGTTCGCGGTGGTGGGACAGGTCGTCACGATCCTCGTAGTGCACTACGGCTTCGGCATCCGGCTGCCGCTCGACCAGATGCTGCTGGTGCTGACCTGCCTGGCGCTCTTCAACGGCCTGAGCCTGCTGCGATCGCGCCAGATCCGCCGCGTGACCAACGGCGAGCTGTTCCTCGCGCTGCTGGTCGACGTCGCCACGCTCACCGCGCAGCTCTACCTGAGCGGCGGCGCCACCAACCCCTTCGTCTTCCTGTACCTGCTGCAGGTCATCCTGGGCGCGGTGCTGCTCAAGGCCTGGTCCACCTGGACGATCGTCGTGGTCACCGGTGCCTGCTTCGCGGGCCTGGCGCTGTTCTCGCGCCCGCTCGCGCTGCCGCTCGACCACGACCGCGGCCTCTGGAGCCCGTATGTCCAGGGCATGCTCGTGTGCTTTGCGCTCAATGCGGCGCTGCTGGTGGTGTTCATCACGCGCATCAGCCGCAACCTGCGCGCCCGCGACCAGCGGCTGGCCGACCTGCGCCAGCGCGCCGCCGAAGAAGAGCACATCGTGCGCATGGGGCTCCTGGCCTCGGGCGCCGCGCACGAGCTGGGCACGCCGCTTGCCACGCTCGCGGTGATCCTCGGAGACTGGCGGCGACTGCCGCATTTCAGCTCAGACCCCGAACTCCTGACCGAGGTGGCCGAGATGGAACTCCAGATCCAGCGCTGCAAGAGCATCGTGAGCGGCATCCTGCTGTCGGCTGGCGAGACGCGCGGCGAATCGTCCGAAGAAACCACGGTGAGCACCTTCCTCGACGAGCTGGTCGATGAATGGCGCACCACGCGCCCGGTGGAAGCCTTCGAGTACGACAACCGCTTCGGCCAGGACCTGCCCATGGTCTCCGATTCGGCCCTCAAGCAGATGGTCTGCAACGTGCTCGACAATGCCCTCGAAGCCTCGCCGCACTGGCTGCGCCTCGAAGTGGCGCACGATGCCGATGCGCTGATCCTCACGGTCACCGACACGGGGCCGGGTTTCCTGCCGGCGATCCTGAAGGAGTTCGGCAAGCCCTACCAGTCGAGCAAGAACCGGCCCGGCGGCGGGCTCGGGCTGTTCCTGGTCGCGAACGTCGCGCGCACACTGGGCGGCCGCGTCGCGGCGCGCAACCGGGCCGAAGGCGGCGCGGTCGTGACCATCACGCTGCCGCTCGCGGCCGTGGTGCTCGACGAAGAGGACGACGCCACGCTCGAACACGCCATCGCCGCCAGCGGCGCTAAGACCCCATGACCGACGAAGACACCGCCGCCGACGCCGGCCGCCGCCTGCTGATCGTCGAGGACGACGCGGCCTTCGCCCGAACACTGGGCCGTTCGTTCGAGCGCCGCGGCTATTCGGTGGCGCTGGCCAGCAGTCTCGAAGACGTCGAACAGCTGCTGCTGCAGGGCGATGCATCGGGCTACGGCTATGCGGTGGTCGACCTCAAGCTCAACGGCGAAGCCTCGGGCCTGGCGTGCGTGGAGCGGCTGCATCGGCACGCTCCCGAGATGCTCATCGTCGTGCTCACGGGCTTCGCGAGCATCGCCACCGCCGTCGAGGCGATCAAGCTCGGCGCCTGCCACTACCTCGCCAAACCCTCGAACACCGACGACATCGAGGCCGCGTTCGGTCGCGCCGCCGGCACCACGGAGGTCGAGCTGACGAACCGCTCGACCTCGATCAAGACGCTCGAGTGGGAACGCATCCACGAGACGCTCGCCGAGACCGGCTTCAACATCTCCGAGACCGCGCGGCGGCTCGGCATGCACCGGCGCACGCTCGCGCGCAAGCTCGGCAAGCAGCAGGTCAAGTAGCGCGACGCCGTCGCGTCAGTAGGTTCCGGGGTACGCGCCGCCGTCCGCGAGCACGTTCTGTCCGGTGACGTAGCCTGCCTGCATGCTGCAGAGGAACGCGCAGATCGCGCCGAACTCGGCGGGTGTGCCGAAGCGCTTCGCCGGAATGTTCTTCTTGCGGGCTTCCCAGACGGTGTCGAAGTCCTGGCCGGTCTTTTGCGCCGTGCCGGCCATGGTGCCCTTGAGGCGATCGGTGTCGAACGAGCCCGGCAGCAGGTTGTTGATCGTCACGCCCTTGGCCGCGATGGCGGTGCGCGCCACGCCCGCCACAAAGCCGGTCAGGCCGCTGCGTGCGCCGTTCGACAGGCCGAGGATGTCGATCGGCGACTTCACCGAGCTCGAGGTGATGTTGACGATGCGCCCGAACCCGCGGCTGGCCATGCCGTCCACCGTGGCCTTGATGAGTTCGATCGGCGTGAGCATGTTGGCATCGACCGCCTTGATCCAGGCCTCGCGGTCCCAGTTGCGGAAGTCGCCGGGCGGCGGTCCGCCGGCGTTGGTCACCACGATGTCGAAGTCGTGGCCGAGCGCGAACACCGCGGCGCGGCCGGCCTCGGTGGTGATGTCGGCCGCCACCTGCTTGACGAACGCGCCACCCGCGCCCTTGGCCGCATCGAGCTTCTTCGCGGCCGCTTCCAGCGCCTCGGCGCCGCGCGCCACGATCACCACGTTGACGCCTTCGCGCACCAGCGCCTCGGCGCAGCCGTAGCCCAATCCCTTGCTCGCGCCGCACACCAGTGCGGTCTTGCCTGCAATACCCAGATCCATGTCGTTGCTCCTGAACTGCAGGGACGCCGAACCTAGCGCCCCTTGCGTGTGAAAACGAAGATGCCCGCGATCACGAGCACCGTGCCGGCCGCGATCCACGCGGTGAACGGCTCGTCGAGTATGACCACGCCCATGAGGATGGTGGACAAGGGCCCGATCATGCCCGTTTGCGCGGCCATGGCGGGGCCGATGCGCTCGATGGCCATCATCACCATCAGCACCGGCACCGCGGTGCACAGCGTGGCATTGAGCACCGACAGCCAGATGACCTCGGGCGCCAGTTGCATCGCCACGCTGACTGGCCGCATGAGCACGAACTGCACGATGCACAACACGCACGCCACGGTGGTGGCCAGGCCCACGAGCCGCAGCGATCCGAGCCGCTTGACGAATTCGCCGCTGTAGACGAGGTAGCCCGCATAGCTCACCGCGCTCAGGAACACCAGGAACGCGCCCCATGCCGCCGCGCCGCCGCCCTTGCCGTCGCCGCCGCTCCAGAGTTCGTGGCCGAACACCAGCAGCACGCCCGCATAGCTCACGACCATGCCGAGCACCTGCGGCCGCGTCGCGCGCCGGCGGTACAAGAGCCAGCCGAACAGCAGCACGAGCGTCGGGTTGAGGTACAGGATCAACCGCTCGAAGCTGGCGGAGATGTAGGCAAGCCCCGCGAAGTCGAGAAAACTCGCGAGGTAGTAGCCCGAGAAGCCAAGCCCGATCACGCCGAGCCAATCTCGCAGCGTGAGCGCAGGCTTGCCGCGTCCGGCCCACCACGCCATCACCGCGAAGAGCGGCAGCGCGAACAGCATGCGCAGCATGATCAGCGTGACCGCGTCGACGCCGTAGCGGTACGCGAGCTTGACGATGATGGCCTTGCCGCTGAACGCGATCGCGCCGAGCGACGCGAGGATGAGGCCGGGAAGGAGGTTCTTCTTTTCGATGGTCAAGTGGTCACGCGGATGGAACGGCCTCAGTATCCGGCAGCCACGCCGTCGCGGCGCGCGTCACTCGCGGCCACGTAACCTTCCACGGACGGGTCACCCGCACGCCAGATGAACTGGCCGGCGCCGAAGTCCTGGTAGGAGTCGTTGATCACGTCGAGCTGGTGCCCGAGGCCGCGCAGGCCCTGCACGGTGTCCGCATTCATTGCCGCCTCGACGTTGATCTCGAGCCCGGCGTTGAAGCGCCAGCGCGGCGCGTCGCAGGCCACCTGGGGGCTCTGGCGGTAGTCGAGCATGCGCACCAGCGTCTGCATGTGGCCTTGGGGCTGCATGTTGCCGCCCATCACGCCGAAGCTCATCACGGGCTGGCCGTCCTTCGTGAGGAAGGCCGGGATGATGGTGTGGAACGGCCGCTTGCCGGGCGCCACCACGTTGGGGCTCTCGGCATTCAGGCTGAAGCCGTGGCCGCGGTTCTGCAGGCTGATGCCGAATTCGGGCTCGACGCAGCCGGAGCCGAAGCCCATGAAGTTGCTCTGGATGAAGCTCACCATCATGCCGCGCTCATCGGCGGCCGTGAGATAGATGGTGCCGCCCTTCACGGGGTTGCCGGCCTTGAAATCCTGTGCCTTCTTCACGTCGATGAGTCTCGCACGCGAGGCGAGGTACGCGTCATCGAGCATTTGCTCGGGGGTCACCGTCATCGACGATGGCTCGGAGACATAGCGGTACACGTCGGCGAAGGCCAGCTTCATGGCCTCGATCTGCAGATGCTGCGAGGCCACCGAATCGACGGGTAGCGAGGCGATATCGAACTTCTCGAGGATGCCGAGCGCGATCAGCGCCGCGATGCCCTGCCCGTTCGGCGGGATCTCGTGCAGCGTGTGGCCGCGATAGTCGCGCGAGATCGGCTTGACCCATTCGGGCTGGTAGGCCGCAAGGTCGGCCACGGTGAGCGCGCCGCCCTGCGCCTTCGAGAACTTGGCGAGCGCCTCGGCGATCTCGCCGTTGTAGTAGGCCTCGCCCTTGGTGCGTGCAATGGCCTTGAGCGCGCGTGCCGCGGCCGCGAAGCGGAACAGCTCGCCCACCTCGGGCGCACGGCCGCGCGGCATGAAGGCCTGCGCGAAACCCGCCTGGCCTTCCAGCACCGGCGTGGCGGCCGCCCACTTCTGCTGCACCACCGGCGGCACGAGGTAGCCCCGCTCGGCAATGTCGATGGCTGGCGCCAGCAGGTCGGCGAACGGCAGCTTGCCGAAGCGCTCGGAGAGCGCCACCCAGCCGCGCACCGCGCCGGGCACGCTGACCGAGTCGATGCCGCGCATCGGCGGCGTGGTGGCGTCGGCGCCGTACTTGGCCTTGAAGTACTCGGGCGTCCAGGCCTTGGGCGCGGGCCCCGATGCATTGAGGCCGTGCAGTTCCTTGCCGTCCCAGAGGATGCAGAAGGCATCGCTGCCGAGGCCGTTGCTCACCGGCTCGACCAGCGTCATGACCGCCGCGGTGGCGATGGCGGCATCGACCGCATTGCCGCCCTGCTGCAGCGTGCGCAGGCCGGCCTGCGACGCGAGCGGATGCGAGGTCGACACCACGTTGCGCGCGAAGACGGGGATGCGGGTGGTGAGGTAGGGGTTCGCGTAATCGAATTGCATGATGTGCCTTCTGGGGGGACGAACGGTTGGGGAGCGAGGCTGTCAGTCGTTGGAAATCTTGCGATCGACGACGATCTTCTTCCACTTGGCCGCATCGCCCGCGACCAGCTTCGAGAACTGCTCGGGCGTGCCGGGCGCGGCGGGCGAAATGCCCAGGCGCGAGAGCTTCTCTTTCAGTTCGGGATCGGCGAGGGCCTCGTTGGCCGCCTTGTTGATGCGCGCCACCAGGTCGGCCGGCAGCCCCTTCGGCCCGTACAAGCCGAACCAGGTGTTCGACTCGAAGCCCGGCAGCGTGTCCGCGATGGGGGGCAGCTCGGGGGCGAGCGGGCTTCGCTGGAGCGAAGTCACGCCGAGCGCGCGGAGCCGTCCGTCGCGCACGTGCGGCATGCCCGTGGGCAGCGAATCGAAGAGCACGTCGACACTGCCGGTGATCAGGTCGGGAATGGCGAGCGCCGTGCCCTTGTAGGGGATGTGCGTCACGAACACGCCGGCCTGCGACTTGAAGAGTTCCGCGGTCAGCTGGACGATCGTGCCGTTGCCGCTCGATGCATAGTTGAGCTGGCCGGGGTTCTTCTTGGCATGGTCGATCCACTCGCGCACGTTCTTCGCGGGCGAGTCGACCGGCACCAGCATGATGCTCGGCGCGTCGCCCACGTGCGCAATGGGCGTGAAGTCGCGCACCGTGTCGTAGGGCAGCTTGCGGGTGATGGCGGGGCCGATCGCGTGCGTGCTGGTGGTGGCCAGCAGCAGCGTGTAGCCGTCGGCCGGCGCCTTCGCGGCCAGGTCGGAGCCGATGGCGCCGCCGGCGCCGGGCTTGTTGTCGACGACCAGCGTGGTGCCGAGCTTTTCGCCCAGCTTCTGGCCGAGCGTGCGCGCGAAGAGGTCGGTGGCACCGGCCGCGGGGAACGGCACGATCAGCCGCACCGGCTTGGCCGGGTAAGCCTGTGCCAGGGCCGCCGTCGGAGCGGCCATGCAGAACGCAGCAGTTGCAGCAAGGGCTTGGAGGAACTGGATTCTTTTCATGGGCGGATTCTGGCGCGTTGAGGAAAACCTCCCATGCTATGCAGCCGCCACGCATCAAGCCAGATAATCCTGGTTATTCGACTATGAGCTGAACTAATGACACGATCCGCCACCGAAGCCGTTTCGCTGCAGCAGTTGCGGGCGCTCGCGGCCGTGGCCGAATCGGGCAGCTTCACGCGCGCGGCCGAGCGCCTGCAGCTCACGCAGCCCGCGATCAGCCACCTGGTGAAGCGCATCGAGGAAGAACTCGGGCAGCCGCTGGTGGTGCGCGGGCGGCGGCTGCAGCTCACGGGCGCAGGTCAGCTCATGGCCGAGACCGCGGTGCGCGCGCTGCGGCTGGTCGACGAATCGGTCGAGGCCTGCCGTTCGCAATCGCAACTGCGCGAAGGCCGCGTGGTGCTGGCGGTCGGCCACCTGACCGCGGGCGCGTTGCTGCCGCCGCTGCTCGAGCGCTTCTCGCGCGCGCACCCGACGCTGGCGGCCACGCTGCTCGACAGCACGGCAGAGCAAATGATCTCGCGCATCCTCTCGCAGGAGGCCGACCTCGGCTTCGGCTCCGACATTGGGCAGAAGCACTCGGAGCTCGCAACCGAGCCCCTGTTCACCGAGCGCATGGCGCTCTTCGTGCGCGACGACCATCCGCTCGCGCAGCGCGTGGTGGTCGATGCGCGGCACCTGGAGTCGCTGCCGTTCATCCACGTGAACCCCGACGCCAACGTATGGCGCGCCGTGAGCAGCCAGCTCTCGAGCATGGCCAACGTGTACCCGCGCGTGGTGCACCACGTCTCGATGCTCTCGACCGCCTTCGGCCTGGTGCAGGCCGGTGCAGGCGTCGCCCTGCTGCCGCGCTATGTCGAGGTGCTGATGCCCGGCAACCTGCGCGCCGTCGCCGTCACACGGCCGGTGCTCGAATACCCGGTCGTTGCGATCCGGCTCGCCAAGCATCCGCTCACGCCTGCGGCGATGGCCTTCCTGGCGATGGCAAGGCAGCACATGAAGCCCCCGAGGGCGAACAAGCCCTGAAATGGCAACGGCGCCCGAAGGCGCCGTTGCATGTTCGCGAACACCGCGGAACCGGCTTTGCCGGGCCGCAGGTGTTGCCCCCTCGAGGGGGAGGCGGCGACACGAAGTGCGCCGCTTCGGGGGTGGGTCAATCCTCGACGAAAGCTTCTTCGCGTTTCGCCTTCACGGCCGGCAGCAGCACGATCACCAGCAGCAGCAGCGCAGCCAGCAGCAGGCCGAGCGAGATCGGGCGCGTGACGAACACGCTCCAGTCGCCGCGCGACAGCAGCAGCGAGCGGCGCAGGTTCTCTTCCATCATCGGCCCCAGGATGAAGCCCAGCAGCAGCGGCGCAGGTTCGCAACCCAGCTTGAAGAAGGTGTAGCCCACGAAGCCGAAGATGCCGACCATCCAGATGTCCCAGGTGTTGTTGTTCGTGGAGTACACGCCGATGGCGCAGAACAGCACGATCGCCGGGAACAGGAACTTGTACGGCACCGTGAGCAGCTTGATCCACAGGCCGATCAGCGGCAGGTTCAGGATCACGAGCATCGCGTTGCCGATCCACATCGAGGCGATCAGGCCCCAGAACAGCTCGGGGTTGCTGGTCATCACCTGCGGGCCCGGCTGGATGTTGTGGATCGTCATCGCGCCCACCATCAGCGCCATCACGGCGTTGGGCGGAATGCCCAGCGTCAAGAGCGGGATGAAGGAGGTCTGCGCACCGGCGTTGTTGGCTGCCTCGGGGGCTGCCACGCCGCGGATGTTGCCCTTGCCGAAAGGCACTTCGCCCGGCTTCAGCTTGGTCTTCTTCTCGATCGTGTAGGCCGCAAAGGCCGACAGCAGCGCGCCGCCACCCGGCAGGATGCCGAGCGAGGAACCGAGCGCCGTGCCACGCAGGATTGCGGGAACCATGCGCTTGAAGTCTTCCTTGGTCGGGAACAGGCCCGAGACCTTGGCGGTGAACACCTCGCGGTCCTCGTCGGGGCGCGAGAGGTTGGCGATGATTTCGCCATAGCCGAATACGCCCATGGCGATCGCCACGAAGCCGATGCCGTCGGTGAGTTCGGGGATGTCGAAGCTGAAGCGCGCGACGCCCGAGTTGACGTCGGTGCCGACGAGGCCGAGCAGCAGGCCCAGCACGATCATGCCGATGGCCTTGAGCAGCGAACCCGAAGCCAGCACCACAGCACCGATCAGGCCCAGCACCATCAGCGAGAAGTACTCGGCCGGGCCGAACTTGAAGGCCAGCTCGGTCAGCGGCGGCGCGAAGGCCGCGAGGATCAGCGTGCCCACGCAGCCTGCGAAGAACGAGCCCAGGCCGGCGGCGGCGAGCGCCGGACCGGCGCGGCCCTTGCGCGCCATCTGGTAGCCGTCAATCACGGTCACCACCGAGGACGATTCGCCCGGCAGGTTCACGAGAATCGCGGTGGTCGAGCCGCCGTACTGTGCACCGTAGTAGATGCCGGCCAGCATGATGAGCGCCGACACGGGCGGCAGCGCATAGGTGGCGGGCAGCAGCATCGCGATGGTCGCGACGGGCCCGATGCCCGGCAGCACGCCGATCAGCGTGCCGAGAATACAGCCGCCGAGGCAGTACAGCAGGTTGGTGAAGGTAAAGGCAACGCCAAAACCCATCGAGAGGTGGTCAAACAATTCCATGAGCGCAGCTTTCGTCTCAACCGGTGATGAAGGTCGGCCAGACCTGGATCTGGAGCTTCAGCGCCCAGATGAAGGCCACGTAACTGCCGACGGCCAGCACGGTGGCCAGGATCAGCACGGTGGGCAGCTTGTACTCGTGGCCCGCGAGGCTCGCGATGAGCACGAGCGCGTAGATCGCGATGATCATGCCCATGGCCGGAACGCCGAAGGTCGGCAGGCCGCCGAGCAGCACGCCGAAGGCGAGGTTGGCGCCCAGGATGAACACCACCTGCTTCCAGGCCCACTTGCCGATCGGCTCGCCGTCGGTGGTTTCGACGGTCATGCCGCTGAACATGATCCCCAGGCCGATGACGGCCATCAGGATGCCCAGCATCAGCGGGAAGTAGCCGGGTCCCATGCGGGCGCCGGTGCCTACGCTGTAGGTGGTGGCGCCCCATGCGAACGCCAGACCCACGACCGTAAACATCACACCCGAGAAAAAGTCTTTCTGACTCTTGATTTTCACGAACAGTCTCCTCGAACAGATTTCGATGCGGGATTGTCGAGTCCGCCGGAGACCGGCTCGATGTGGATTCCACTAACGAAAGTGCTAGGGATAACCCGAGATCACCAATGCGGGCTCCCTCGCGGGAAACACCGCGGAACCGGCTTTTCCGGGCCGCTGGTGTTGCCCCCGCGAGGGGGGAGTCGAGCTACACGAAGTGAGCGAGGGACGGGGGTGGGCCCTACTCCAGCGGTGGCGTCGCGCTCAGCACTTCCTCGATGGTGGTGACGCCTTCGGCCACGCGCAGCGCGCCCGCGAGGCGCAGCGGGCGCATGCCGTCGACGACGGCCTGGCGGCGCAGGCCCGAGAGGTTGGGCTCCTTGGTGACCAGGCCCTTGAACTCTTCGCTGACGCTCAGCAGTTCGTACAGCCCCATGCGCCCCATGTAGCCGGTCATGCGGCAGTCGACGCAGCCCACGGGCTTGTAGGCGCGCACCGAGCCGGTGATCTGCCACGGCTTCACGATGGCTTCGAGCTTCTCGCGCGTGATGCCTTCGTCGGGCTGCTTGCAATGGGGACACAACGTGCGCACGAGCCGCTGGGCCAGCACGCCGAGCATCACGGCATTGATGAGGTACGAGGGCACGCCGAGCTCCATCAGCCGCGTGATCGCGCTCGGCGCATCGTTGGTGTGCAGCGTGCTGAAGACGAGGTGCCCGGTGAGCGCGGCCTGCACCGCCATCTCGGCCGTGGCAAGGTCGCGGATCTCGCCCACCATGATGATGTCCGGGTCCTGCCGCATCAGCGCGCGCAGGCCCTCGGTAAAGCCGAAGTCGAGCTGGGGTTGCACCTGCGTCTGGTTGAACGCGGGCTCGATCATCTCGATCGGGTCCTCGACCGTGCTCACGTTCACCTCTTCGGTCGCCACCCGCTTGAGCGTCGAGTAGAGCGTGGTGGTCTTGCCCGAGCCGGTCGGCCCCGTCACGAGGACGATGCCGTTGGGCCGCGTGACGAGCTGCTCCCAGCGGTGCGCGTCATGCTGCGAGAAGCCGAGCGCGTCGAGGTCCTTGACCGCCGTGTCGGGGTCGAAGATCCGCATCACCATCTTCTCGCCGAAGGCGGTCGGCAGGGTCGACAGCCGCATCTCGACCTCGTCGCCGCGCATGTTGCGCGTCTTGATGCGGCCGTCGAGCGGCCGGCGCTTCTCGACCACGTCCATGCGGCCCAGCAGCTTGATGCGCGCCACCATCGCGTTCATCACGCCCATCGGCATCTGGTAGGCCGGATGCAGGATGCCGTCGATGCGGAAGCGGATCACGCCCTGCTCGCGGCGCGGCTCCAGGTGGATGTCGCTGGCGCGCTGGTCGAACGCGTACTGCCAGAGCCAGTCGACCACCTGCACCACGCTCTGGTCGTTGGCGTCGAGCTGCCGGGTGCTCTTGCCAAGCTCCACCAACTGCTCGAAGCTCGCACCGCCCGTGTTGCCGCCGGCCTTCTGCGCGGCGCGCACCGACTTGGCGAGCGCGAAGAACTCGGCCGTGTAGCGCTGGATGTCGGCCGGGTTGGCCACCACGCGGCGCACCGAACGGCGTGCCTGGCGCTCGACCTCGGCGATCCAGTCGGTCAGGAAAGGCTCGGCCGTGGCCACGACCACCTCGTTGGGCAGCACCTGCACCGGCAGCACCTTGTGGCGCTCGGCGTAGGCGGCGCTCATGGTGTCGGCGACCTTGCCCACGTCGACCTTGAGCGGATCGATGCGCAGGTAGGCCAGGCCCGCACGGCCCGCGAGCCACTGCGTGAGCATTTCCAGGTCGAGCGGCTTGCCGTCGCTCTCGCGCGTCATGGCCACGTTGGCGAGCCGCACCAGCGGCGCTTGCCGGCTTTCGGCCTGTGCGCAGCGCGCGATGGTGCGCTTGGCCTCCACGGCCGAGATCACGCCATCGGCAGCCAGCCACTCGATCAGGCGGCGCAGGTCGAGCGGGCCTTCGTGGCGCACGGAAACGGCAGCGGGAACGGCAGGGACAGCACTCATGAACCGGAAGAACGCGTGAGGGTGGGATGGAGCGGCTTGAACACCCGCAGCCACTTCGGCGCAGGCAGGTCCCAGCGAGTCTGGATCGTTTGTGCGCGCTCGGCAAGCGCCTCGCGCTTCGGCCGGGCGGGCGCGCGCTGTGCCAGCACCACCGTGTTGCCTTCGCGCGTCGGCTTGAAGGCCCACACCGCGTCCGCGCCGAAGGCAGCCGCGATCTTCTCGAGGCTGCGCTCGTAGCTCGACGACCGGCCGAACAGGTTCACCGTCATGCAGCCGGTGTCGGTGAGTAGCGCGCGGCAGTCGGCATAAAAGTCTTCGCTGTCGAGCACTGGCGCCGCCGCCTCGTGGTCGTACAGGTCGACCTGCAGCGCATCGACCGTGCCCTGCCACTCGGCCTTGCGGATCTCGGCCGCGGCATCGGCCACCACCACGCGCAGCTTCGCATCGTCGGCCGGCAGCTTGAACCAGCCGCGGCAGGCCGACACCACCTGCGGGTTCAGCTCGATGGCCGTGGTGCGCATGCGCAGCGTCTTGCGGCTGAACTTGGTGAGCGTGGCCGCACCCAGGCCGAGCTGCATGGCGTGCAGGTTCGCCACCTCTTTCGGCTCGGCGAACAGCAGCCAGGCCATCATGCGTTGCACGTACTCGAGCTCGATCTCGAACGGCGCGTCGATCTTCATCGATCCCTGGACCCATTCGGTGCCCAGGTGCAGGTAGCGGATGTCGCCCCAGTCCGAGAAATTGACTTCGGGAAGCACGGGGGTTTTGCTTTTCTTGCTGGTGGCCATCAAAGAAGGTGGTGGGCGGCGAAGACCTCGCGCCAGGCAGCGAGCTTGCGCTCGAAGCGCCAGGACGCGTTGGCGGGACTGGTGGAAGGCAACTGGTAGACCGGCACGCCCAGGGTGCGCGTGTGGCGTGCATGCTTGAAGCTCTCGCCGCCGTTGTGGGCGATGGCGGCGAGCTTCGGCAGGTGCAGCGCCGCAATGTCGTTCACCACGGGCGCGCGGATCGCGGTGTCGAGGCTGCCCTCGCGCTCGCAGGCGCCATAGACGTCCCACACGCCCAGCCCGCGTTCGAGCAGCCAGGCCTTCTTCTGCGGGTAGCTGTCCACGCCCATCGGGAGCGGGTGGTCGGGCCAGATGGCTTGCAAGATCTTCCAGAACTGGTTTTGGGGATGCGCATAGTACTGCTGGAGCTCGAGCGAGCGCACGCCGGGGAAGCTGCCGAGGATCAGCACGACGGTGGCCGGCGAGACCACCGGGGCCAGGCCGGTGAGCACCGGGCCGGGTTTGCCGCTGGCGCGGCCGGTTCGGGTGGATTGCGTCATGGGCGTGATCTTGGCATTGCCCGGGCCAACGAAAAAACCCGCCGAAGCGGGTCTTGTCACGCGGCGGGCCGGCGCTTATTTCTTGGCCGCGTCGTGCTCGGCGGTGCCGGGCACCTTCTCCCCGATCGCATGGCCGGCGCTGCGCATGCCGTCGGCCGTCTTGTGGCCAGCATTCTCGACGGCATCGCCGGTCTTCGCAGCGACGTTCTTCGTTGCGCTGGTGGCCTTCTTGGTCGTGTTCTTGGTGGCGTCCCACGCCTTTTCGGTGCCGCTTTCGGTGGCGTTCACGGCCTTCTTGGTGGTTCGCTTGGTCGCGTCCCAGGCCTTCTCGGCGCCGTTCTCGGTGGCGTTGGCCGCCTTCTTGGAGGTGCGCTTGGTGGCGTCCCACGCCTTCTCGGCACCGTTCTCGGTGGCATTCACCGCCTTCTTGGTGGTGCGCTTGGTGGCGTCCACCGCATCGCTGCCGGCCTCCTTCGCCCTTTCGGTCACGGTGGGCTCGGCGGTGGTCGTGGCCGGGGCGGTGGTCTGCGCCACGGCCGAGATGCCGATCGAGGCGAGCGCCAGTGCGAGCACGGCGGGCAGGGTGCGAATCGAAGATGTGGTCATGTGAAGACTCCTTTTTTGAATCAGGTGTTGGAGTGGCGGAGTTGCCACTCATCGGCAACGCCACTTCGAACCCGGAGGATGACAGCAAAAAAATGCCTTTCACCGGCGTGGCCCCAAGTCGGGGCACCGGCCTACGGGCTGGGCGGCCCGCCTTCCGACAGTGCGAGTAGGCCATGGAGCCGCGGCATGGCGTCGAGCGCATTTCGCGTCGTGGCTTCGGCCAGTTCGTCGACCCCGATGCCGCGCAGCTGCGCCACCACTTCGGCGATGCGCGGCAGCTCGCCGGGCTCGTTGCGGCCCTGCGCCTCGCCGGCCGCGCGCTGCGCCTGCGTGCGGTAGATCCAGTGCGGCTGGATGTCGGGCGCGTCGGTTTCCATCACCATCGATTCGAGCGGCAACGATGCCGCCAGGCGCCGCAGCTGCAACGCGCGCTCGAAGGTTACGGCGCCGCCGAAACCCAGCTTGAGCCCGAGTTCGATGCAGGCCCGGGCCTGCTGCTCGCTGCCGTTGAAGGCGTGGGCAATGCCGCGCCACGGCCGCCCGCCCGCCGTCTGCCGCAGGTGCTTGAGCACCTTGTCGACCGAGCGGCGCACATGGATGAGCACCGGCAGATCGTGTTTGCGCGCAAGTTGCAACTGAGTGTGAAAGAAGTGCTGCTGCTTGTCGCTGTCGAGCCCCTCGACGAAATAGTCGAGGCCGATCTCGCCGACGGCAACGAGCCGCGGATCGTCATGGCGTGCCGACAGCTCGGCGTCGAGGGTCTCGAGGTCGGCCTCCTCGGCATTGCCGGTGCACAGCGGATGAATGCCGAGCGCATAAGCGTCGCCCTGCACCCGCGCGAGCTCACGCACGGTGGCGAAGTTGAAGACGCCCACGGCCGGAATGACGCACAGCGCGACGCCGCGCTCGGCCGCGCGCGCCCGGACGACGGGCATTTCCGCACCGAATTCGGGCGCGTCGAGATGGCAGTGGGTATCGATCAAGACAGCCATCGCCCGATGATGCCCGAAGGGATGCAAGGCCGCGGAAAGCGTGCTACTGTGAACCCCTCTCCCGTCGTTCCTTTGCCGGAGGTGCTTCGATGCGCAGGCCCGCCTTCTACAGCCGTTCGCCCCGCACGCTGCCTGGTGCGGCCGACGAGGCCGCCTCGCCTTTGCCAGAAGCCGCCGGCGGCACCCCTTCCCCGGCCGTCCCTCCGGGCAAGGCCGGTTGGCAGCCCGGCCGACGCAGCTTCGCACTGGTCGTGCTGCTGAGCGCCGCGCTTGTTGCCGGCACCGCCTGGTGGCCGCGCCAGGGCGCCAGGGCGCTCACGCAGAAAGACATCGATTCGGCCGTGCTGCGCACGCTGCAGACCCAGCCCCTTCCGTCTCCCGCCGCCAAAGCCGCCGAGATCGTGCGGCCTTCGGTGGTGCGCGTGGTCGGCTACGGCCCCGAAAAAGCTACGCCCGAAGCCAAGACGCAGAAGCGCGGCCGCAATCTCGCCAAGGGCAAGCCGCCCGAGGCCGACCCGCCTCCGGGCGAGGTCGAGCGCGGTGTGGGCACCGGCGTGGTGATCGTCGACAAGGGCGTGATCCTCACCAACCTGCATGTGGTCGCAGGCTCCGAGACGATCAAGGTCACCTTCGCCGATGGCTTCGAAGCCACGGCCACCATCACCGGCGTGCAGCCCGAGAACGACCTCGCTGTGCTGCAGGCGCAGAAGATTCCCGACGACCTGATTCCCGCCGTGATGCGCTCGACCGCCGACCTGCAGCCCGGCGATCAGGTGGCCGCGGTGGGCTTTCCGTTCGGCATCGGCCCCTCGGTATCGGCCGGCGTGGTCTCGGGCCTGAAGCGCTCGTTCCGCTCGCCCGAGGGCAAGCAGGAACTCGGCAACCTGATCCAGTTCGATGCCGCCGCCAACCCCGGCAACTCGGGCGGCCCGCTCGTCAACATGGAAGGCGAGGTGCTCGGCATCGTCACCGCCATCCTCAACCCGACACAGCAGCGCACCTTCATCGGCATCGGTTTTGCCGTGCCGATCGAGAACGCCGCTTCGGCCGCGGGCTCGCCGCCGTTCTAGCCGGCCCGAAGCCCATCCGCCCCTTCGAACTTTCGACCGTCCATCCAGCAAGAGGCCACCGCATGAGCACCGAGACCCCTTATTCCACGTCCACCGGCACGGCCGAGCTGATGGAGCAGATCCTCTACGAGGTCAAGCGCGTGGTGGTGGGCCAGGACCGCTTTCTCGAGCGCGTGATGGTCGCGATGCTTGCGGGCGGGCACCTGCTGGTCGAGGGCGTTCCGGGCCTCGCGAAGACACTCACCATCAAGACGCTGTCCGACACGGTGCGCGGCCAGTTCAAGCGCATCCAGTTCACGCCCGACCTCGTGCCGGCCGACCTCGTCGGCACCCGCATCTACAACCAGAAGACCGGCGAGTTCAGCACCTCGCTCGGCCCGGTGTTCGCCAACCTGCTGCTGGCCGACGAGATCAACCGCGCGCCCGCCAAGGTGCAGAGCGCGCTGCTCGAGGTGATGCAGGAGCGCCAGGTCACGATCGCGGGCGAGACGCACCGCGTGCCGCGCCCGTTCCTGGTCATGGCCACGCAGAATCCGATCGAGACCGAAGGCACCTATCCGCTGCCCGAAGCGCAGGTCGACCGCTTCATGATGAAGGTGCTGGTCGACTACCCCACCGACGAGGAAGAGTTCGTCATCGTCCAGCGCGTGATCGGCGCACCGCTCGAGGCCAACCCGGTCGCCACCACCGAGCAGCTCGCGGCGCTGCAGGCCGAGGCGCGGCGGGTCTACGTCGACCCTTCGCTCATCCAGTACGCGGTGAAGCTGGTCTCGGCCACGCGCACGCCCGACAAGCACGGCCTCAAGGACATGCGCCGCTTCATCACCTTCGGCGCCAGCCCGCGCGCGAGCATCAGCCTCACCGAAGGCGCCCGCGCGCTCGCGCTGCTGCGCGGCCGAAGCTATGCGCTGCCCGAGGACATGACCGCGCTGGTGCCCGACGTACTGCGCCACCGCGTGACGCTTTCCTACGAAGGATTGTCGGAAGGCCTCACACCCGACAGCCTGATCGAGAAGATCATGAAGGCCGTCCCTGCTCCCCCAAAGCCCCTCGAACATGAAAAGCTGGTGGCGTAAGGCCCCCGCGGCCGCCAACGACGAACGCCTCATCGCGCAGGCTGGCGGGGCGGAGCGGGTGCTGCGCCGGCTCGAATGGACGGTGATCCGCCGGCTCGACGGGCTGCTGCAGGGCGACTACCGCACGCTGATGCGCGGCGCCGGCCTCGACCTGGCCGACCTGCGCGAATACCAGCACCACGACGACGTGCGCCATATCGACTGGAACGTCACGGCGCGCCTGCAGACGCCCTACGTGCGCGTGTTCACCGAAGACCGCGAGATGGCGGCCTGGTTCGTGCTCGACCTGAGCCGCTCGGTCGATTTCGGTTCGGGCCTGAAGGCCAAGCGCGAGATCTCGGCCGGCTTCGTCAGCGTGCTCGCGCGCCTGCTCACGCGCCACGGCAACCGTGTCGGCGCGCTGGTCTACGGCAGCGACCTGGAGGCAGTGATCCCGCCGCGCAGCGGCCGCCGCCATGTGCTGCACTTGCTGCACGCCATGGAGCGCCGCGCCGACAAGGCCGAGGCCGCGCCAACCCAGAAAGGCATGACACGGCTGGACGAGCTGCTCAAGTCGGCCGCCATGCTGATGCCGCGCCGCTCCATGGTGTTCGTGGTGTCCGACTTCCTCAGCGAACCGGGCTGGGAGCGCCCGCTCGGCCAACTGGTGCAGCGGCACGAGGTGGTGGCGGTGCGACTGTTCGACCCGCTCGAACTCGAGCTGCCCGACCTCGGACTGGTGCCGCTGCGCGACGCCGAGACCGGCGAGCAGCTCTGGGTCGACACGCACGACGCCGGTTTCCGCAAGCGCTTCGCGCGGCTCGCCGCCGAGCGCGAGAACGCACTGCGCGCGGCGCTCGCCAAGGCGGGCGTCGACGCGCTCGAGCTTTCGACCAGCGACGACCTGGTGGAAGCCATCGTTCGTTTCGCCGACCTGCGCAAGCGCCGCACGCGCATCGGCCCGGGCAGCATGAAGGCGGTGGCAGCATGACGTTTCTCTGGCCTCAATTCCTCTGGTTGCTGGCGGCGCTGCCGCTCTTGGTGCTGCTCTACATCTGGCTGATCCGGCGCAAGAAGAAGATGGCGGTGCGCTATGCGAGCCTGTCGATCGTGCGCGAGGCCATGGGCACGGGCCAGAGCCTGCGGCGGCACATCCCGCCCGTGCTCTTCCTGCTCGCCATGGCCGCCATGCTCGTGGCGGCGGCACGGCCCATGGCCGTGGTGATGCTGCCGTCGAACCAGCAGACGATCATCCTCGCGATGGACGTGTCGGGCAGCATGCGCGCCGCCGACGTGCAACCCAACCGGCTCGTGGCGGCGCAGGAGGCCGCCAAGAGCTTCATCAAGGACCTGCCGCGCCATGTGAAGGTCGGCATCGTGGCCTTCGCGGGCAGCGCGCAGGTGGCGCAGCTGCCCACCACGAGCCACGACGACCTAATGACCGCGATCGACAGTTTCCAGCTGCAGCGCGCCACGGCCACCGGCAATGCCATCGTGGTCTCGCTCGCCACGCTGTTCCCCGACGCGGGCATCGACGTGTCGCAGTTCAGCACACCGAGCCGGCAGCGCGGCACGCCGATCGACCAGCCCGAGAAGCAGGCCAAGGAGTTCACGCCGGTGGCGCCGGGCTCGTACACCTCGGCCGCGATCATCATGCTCACCGACGGCCAGCGCACCACCGGCGTCGACCCGCTCGATGCCGCCAAGGCGGCGGCCGACCGCGGCGTTCGCATCTACACCGTGGGCGTGGGCACGGTCGACGGCGAGACCATCGGTTTCGAGGGCTGGTCGATGCGGGTGCGGCTCGACGAGGAAACGCTCAAGGCCGTGGCCAACAAGACCCAGGCCGACTACTTCTACGCCGGCACGGCCACCGACCTCAAGAAGGTCTACGAGACCCTGAGCTCGCGGCTCACGGTCGAGAAGAAGGAGACCGAGATCTCGGCGCTCTTCGCGCTCGGCGCGGCGATCCTCACGCTGCTGTCGGCCGGGCTGTCGCTGCTCTGGTTCAACCGGATTCTTTAGCTTCAGCCGCCGCCAGCGCGCGCGGCGGCGGCGCCTTCACCGCGCCGATGCCGCCGAGGAACAGGTCGGCCACGATCGGCGCGATCGATGCGTGGTCGAGCCGGCCATCGGGCTTCATCCAGGTGAACATCCAGTTGATCATGCCGAACAGCAGCATCGTGAGCGGCTTGGCAAGGTCGTCGCTCGGCGCGCCCGGGCGCAGCGCCGACACTGCCCGCGCGAAGGCGGCCACCACCTCGCGCTCCTGGTCGAGCACGCGCTCGCGGTCTTCTTGCTCGAGAAAGCGCACGTCGTCGGTCAGCACGCGGTGCGCGTTCTGCGCGCCCGCATATTCCTCGACGATGCGGTAGATGAAGCGGCGCAGCCGCTCCTCGTCGGTGTGCGTGGAGGCCTCTTCCTCGGCCACCAGCGCGGCCAGGCGCGAGACATGCGTCTCGGCGATGCTGATCAGCAGGCTGCTCTTGTCCTTGTAGTAGTGATAGAGCGTGGCCTTCGAGAGCTTGCAGGCTTCTGCCACCTGGTTCATCGAGGTCGCGGGATAGCCGCGGCGCGCGAACAGCTCGGCCGCGCGCGCGAGGATGAGTTCGCGCTGGTCGTCGTAGGTGGCGGATCTTCCACGCGGCATCGGGTCTTCTTTCTTCCTTAAGGCAAGTGGCTGCGGACAACCCGCGATCTTGCACGATCGAACTCGGCGCCCTAGCCGCGCCGCATCGCGATCAGCGATTGCACGTCGAAGTCGGGCAGCCGCGGCCGGTCAGCCTCGGGGCGCGCGAGCGGTGCCACTTCGCGCAGGCTCGCGAGGCTGCGATCGGTCAGCGCGTGGTAGGTGTGCGTGCCTTCCAGCTTCCAGGCGATCTCCTCGTCGCTGAGCACCTTCTTCACCTTGGCCGGAATGCCCGCCACCAGTGTGCGCGGGGGCACCTTCATGCCGGCCGGCACGAAGGCGCAGGCGGCCACGATCGCCTGCTCGCCGATCTCGGCCTCGTCCATCACCACCGCGTTCATGCCGACCAGCGCATCGCGGCGCACCACGCAGCTGTGCAGGATCGCGCCGTGGCCGATGTGGCCGTTGACCTCCACCACCGTGTCCTGGTCGGGAAAGCCGTGCACGCAGCAGTGGTCCTGCACGTTCGAGCCCTCCTCGAGCACGATGCGGCCGAAGTCACCGCGCAGGCTCGCGCACGGGCCCACGTAGCAGCGCGGGCCGACGATCACGTCGCCGATCAACACGGCGCTCGGATGCACGTAGGCGGTGGGGTCGACCACGGGAATCACGCCGTCGATGGAATAGCTGGGCATTCGGAACGTCTCCTCGGGGTGGAACGGCCGGCTCAGGGTTTGCCCGAGGCCCCGGCGCTTGTGCGGATACCGGGGACGATCCTAAAATCAACCGAACGGTCGGTCAATAGTGTTTGCGCTGCTGGCCGCCCTTCTTGAACAACGGGAGACAAAGCCCATGGCAGAACCTTTGGTTCTCATCGACGATGCCGGCGCCGTCCGCACGCTGCGCCTCAACCGGCCCGCGGCGCTCAACAGCTTCACGACCGAACTGCATGCCGCGCTGATGGCCGCACTCGAAGAGGCGGCCGAGGACACGGCGGTGCGCTGCCTTGTGCTTACGGGCGCGGGCCGCGCTTTCTGCGCCGGCCAGGACCTCGCCGATCCCTCGGTGGCGCCCGACCCCGCCCCCGGTGCCGCGCCCAAGGACCTGGGCCATGTCATCGCCACCTTCTATGCCCCGCTGGTCTCGCGCCTCCGCTCGATGCCGGTGCCGGTGGTCGCCGCGGTCAACGGCGTGGCCGCGGGCGCGGGCGCGAACCTCGCGCTGTGCTGCGACCTCGTGGTGGCCGGCCGTTCGGCGAGCTTCATCCAGGCCTTCGCGAAGATCGGCCTCGTGCCCGACACGGGCGGCACCTGGCTGTTGCCGCGGCTCGTCGGTCCGGCGCGCGCGCTGGGCCTCGCGATGCTCGGCGACAAGCTCCCCGCGGAAGAAGCGGCGCGCATCGGGCTGATCTGGCAATGCGTGGACGACGCGGTGCTCGCCGAGACGGCCGCCGCCCTCGCCGCCCGGCTCGCGGCCATGCCGACGCGCGCGCTCGTCGCCACGCGCGAGGCCATGGCCGCCGCCGACGGCCTGCGCCTCGACGAAGCGCTCGCCGAGGAAGCCCGCACCCAGCGCGACCTCGGCCATGCCGGCGACTACCGCGAAGGCGTCGAGGCCTTCCGTGCCAAGCGCCTCCCCGTCTTCAAGGACCGCTGAGCCATGAGTGAACCCACACGCACCCCGCAGCAGACCGCCGAGCACGTGCGCGACGGCATGTTCGCCAACGACAACGCGAGCAAGGGCCTGGGCATGCGCATCGTCGAGGTCGGCCCCGGCCAGGCCACGATCGAGATGCGCGTGCGCGCCGACATGCTCAACGGCCACGCCATCTGCCACGGCGGCTTCATGGCCACGCTGGCCGATTCGACCTTTGCCTTCGCCTGCAACTCGTACAACGAACTGACCGTCGCCTCGGGCTTCTCGATCGACTTCATCGCACCGGCACGCGAAGGCGACCTGTTGACCGCGCGCTGCTTCGAAGTCTCGAAGGCCGGCCGCACCGGCGTCTACGACACCGAGATCACCAACCAGCGCGGCGAGCGCATCGCGATGTTCCGCGGCCGTTCGTACACGGCCAAGGGCCGCCCTGCCGTGCCCGCCGAAGCCTGAGGAGACACGCCGCCATGACCGCAAGACACCCCGCCCCCGGCGAACTCGAACCGATCGAGACCGCGAGCCGCGACGAGATCACCGCGCTGCAGGTGCAGCGCCTGCGCGCCACGCTGCAGCGCGCCTACGACCACGTGCCGCACTACCGCCGCGCTTTCGATGCCAAGGGCGTGCACCCCGATGACCTGAAAACGCTCGCCGACCTGTCGAAGTTTCCGTTCACGGTCAAGAGCGACCTGCGCGACAACTACCCCTTCGGCATGTTCGCGGTGCCGCGCGAGCAGGTCGCGCGCATCCATGCCTCGTCGGGCACCACCGGCAAGCCGACCGTGGTCGGCTACACGAAGAACGACATCGAGACCTGGGCCGACCTGGTGGCGCGCTCGATCCGCGCCGCGGGCGGGCGCGCGGGCGACATGGTCCACGTGGCCTACGGCTACGGGCTCTTCACGGGCGGCCTCGGCGCGCACTACGGCGCCGAGCGCGCAGGCTGCACCGTCATTCCGGTATCGGGCGGCCAGACCGAGAAGCAGGTGCAGCTGATCCAAGACTTCAGGCCCGACATCATCATGGTCACGCCGAGCTACATGCAGGTGATCATCGAGCAGTTCGAGCGCCAGGGGCTGGACGCGAAGGACAGCTCGCTGCGCATCGGCATCTTCGGTGCCGAGCCCTGGACCGAGGCGATGCGCCGCGACATCGAGGCCAAGGCCGGCATCGACGCGGTCGACATCTACGGGCTCTCGGAGGTGATGGGCCCCGGCGTGGCGAGCGAATGCGTCGAGAGCAAGGACGGCCCGGTGATCTGGGAAGACCACTTCTACCCCGAGATCATCGACCCCGACACCGGCGAGCTCAAGGCCGACGGCGAGGAAGGCGAACTGGTCTTCACCTCGCTCAGCAAGGAGGCGATGCCGATCGTGCGCTACCGCACGCGCGACCTCACGCGCCTGTTGCCGCCCACCTCGCGTGCCTTCCGCCGCATGGGCAAGATCGTCGGGCGCAGCGACGACATGATGATCATCCGCGGCGTCAACGTCTTTCCCACGCAGGTGGAGGAGATCGTGCTGGCGCAAGGCCGGCTCTCCGGCCTCTACCAGGTGCACGTGCGCCGCGAGGGGCTGCTCGACGAGGTCGAGGTGCACTGCGAGCTCGAGCACCGCAACGCGAGCGTGGCGCAAGCCGAACGCGACGCCATCGCCAGCTGGGTGCAGGACCGCGTGAAGACGCTGGTCGGCATCTCGACGACGGTGCGCGTCTTCGACCCCGATTCGATCGAACGCACGCAGACCGGCAAGGCCCGGCGGGTGGTCGACACCCGTCCCCGGGGCTGATTTCCACCACACCGTTTCAAAGGACACGCACATGTACACCCAGGCCATGGACACCATGGGCAAGGACGCGGCAGACGGCAAGAAGAAAGCCGTGCGTTCCGCCCAGGAGATGCAGCGCGAGGAAGGCTTCGAGGCGCGCATCGATGCCGGCGAATTCATCGAGGCGAAAGACTGGATGCCCGAGCATTACCGCAAGACGCTGGTGCGCCAGATCAGCCAGCATGCCCACTCCGAGATCGTCGGCATGCTGCCCGAAGGCAACTGGATCAGCCGCGCGCCCACGCTCAAGCGCAAGGCCATCCTGCTCGCCAAGGTGCAGGACGAAGGCGGTCATGGCCTTTACCTGTATGCCGCGGCCGAGACGCTCGGCACCTCGCGCGACCAGATGTTCGACGCGCTGCACAGCGGCCGCGCCAAGTACAGCTCGATCTTCAACTACCCCACGCTGAGCTGGGCCGACATGGGCACCATCGGCTGGCTGGTCGATGGCGCGGCCATCATGAACCAGGTGCCGATCTGCCGCTGCTCCTATGCGCCCTATGCGCGCGCCATGGTCCGCATCTGCCGAGAGGAGAGCTTCCACCAGCGCCAGGGCTTCGAGTCGCTGCTGACGATGATGACGCACGGCACCGACGCGCAGAAGGCGATGGTGCAGGACGCCGTCAACCGCTGGTGGTGGCCCTCGATCATGATGTTCGGTCCGCCCGACGACCAGTCGCCCAACAGCGCGCAGTCGATGCGCTGGGGCATCAAGCGCGTCAGCAACGACGAGCTGCGCCAGAAGTTCATCGACGCCGCGGTCGAGCAAGCGCGCATCCTCGGCGTGACGCTGCCCGACCCCGACCTGAAGTGGAACGAAGAACGCCAGGCGCACGACTTCGGCACCATCGACTGGAGCGAGTTCTGGCGCGTGGTGGGCGGCGATGGCCCGTGCAACCGCGAGCGCCTGCAGGCCCGCGTCGACGCCTGGGAAGACGGCGCATGGGTGCGCGAAGCCGCGCTGGCCCACGCCGCCAAGCAACCGATGAAGGAAGCCGCATGAACGCCGACGCCAAGCAAGAGTGGCCGCTGTGGGAAGTCTTCGTGCGCAGCAAGGCCGGCCTCGACCACAAGCACTGCGGCAGCCTGCATGCCGCCGACCCGAAGATGGCGATCCAGATGGCGCGCGATGTCTACACGCGCCGCCAGGAAGGCAGCAGCATCTGGGTGGTGCGCTCCGACCAGATCGTGGCGAGCGATCCGGGCGAGAAGGACATGTACTTCGACCCCGCCGAAGACAAGGTGTACCGGCATCCGACCTTCTACGCGCTGCCCAAGTCGGTCGACCACATGTGAGCGCCGCCATGCAAGCATCGATCGAACTGAACCGGACACCCGCCGTGCAGTACCTGCTGCGCATCGGCGACACCTGCCTCGTGCTCGCGCAGCGGCTCGGCGAATGGTGCGGCCACGCGCCCGTGCTGGAGGAAGACATCGCGATGGCCAACATCGCGCTCGACCTCGTGGGCCAGGCGCGCGCGCTGCTCACGCACGCGGGCACGCTCGAGGCTTCCGGTGGAGAAGAGGGCCGCGCGCATGACGAGGACCAGCTCGCCTACCTTCGCGACGAGCGCGACTACTTCAACCTCACGCTCGTCGAGCTGCCGCGCGGCGACTTCGCCTTCGCCGTGGTGCGCAACACCATGGTCGCCACCTTGCTCAAGCTGCTGTGGCAGCGCCTCGCAACATCGAACGATGCCGAGGTGGCGGGCATCGCCGGCAAGGCGCTGAAAGAGGCGCGCTACCACCAGCAGCACTCGGCCGACTGGGTGGTCCGCCTCGGCGACGGCACCGACGAATCGCGCCGCCGCACCGAAAAGGCCTTGAAGCAGCTCTGGCTCTACATGCCCGAACTGTTCGAAAGCGACGAGGTCGATGCCGCAGCCAGCGCGAGCGGCCTCGGCCCCGCATGGAGCGAACTGCGCGCGCCCTGGCTCGCGGAGATGCAGCAGGTGCTCGACGGCGCAGGCCTCGCGATGCCGGCCGAAGCCGCCTTTCGCAGCACCGGCAAGCGGGGGGTGCACAGCGAGCACATGGGCTACCTTCTGGCCGAGATGCAGCACCTGCAGCGCGCCTATCCCGGAGGCGTGTGGTGACGGCGAACGCACTGGCCGCCTCGCGCGTGGACGCGGCCTGGGCCGTGCTGCACGGCGTGCCCGATCCGGAGGTGCCGGCGGTCTCGGTCTGCGACCTCGGCATCGTGCGCGAGGTCATCGAGCATGACGACGGCCTCGAGATCGTGCTGACGCCGACCTACTCCGGCTGCCCCGCCACCGAGGCCATCGAACACGACGTGCTGGCCGCCATCGCCGGGGCCGGGCTCGGCCCGGCGCGCGCCACATTGCGCCGCGCACCCGCATGGTCGAGCGACTGGATCAGCGACGAAGGGCGAACGAAGCTCAAGGCCTACGGCATCGCACCGCCTGCGCACCTCTCGGCCGAAGCCGCCGCCGGCACCGCGGTACCGATCCGCCTCTTCGGCCGCATCGCGGGCGAACGCATCGCCTGCCCACGCTGCGAGAGCGAGCGTACCGAACGTCTCTCGGCCTTCGGCTCGACCGCCTGCAAGGCGCTGTACCGCTGCCTCGCCTGCCAAGAACCCTTCGAACACTTCAAGCCGATCTAGATGAGCACCCTTTTCCACCCCTTGCGCGTGAAGGCGGTCGAACCCGACACCGCCGAGGCCGTGATCGTCTCGTTCGACGTGCCGCCCGCGCTGCGCGAGGTCTTCGGCTTCACGCAGGGGCAGTACCTCACGCTGCGCCGCGAGATCGACGGCCAGGACCTGCGTCGCTCGTACTCGATCTGTGCCGGCCTCGACGACGGCGAACTTCGCGTGGGCGTGCGCAAGGTGCGCGGCGGCGTGTTCTCGAACTGGATCAACGCGCACCTGCAGCCCGGCGACACGGTGCAGGTGATGGCGCCGCAGGGCCGCTTCTTCGTGCCGATCGAACCCGGCGCCGCACGGCACCACGTCGGCATCGCGGGCGGCAGCGGCATCACGCCGATCCTGTCGATCATGAAGACCGTGCTGGCGCGCGAGCCCCGAAGCCGCTTCACGCTGGTCTACGGCAACCGGCAGCTGCAGTCCACGATGTTCAAGGAAGAGATCGAGGACCTGAAGAACCGATGGATGACGCGGCTCGTGCTGCACCATGTGTTTTCCGACGAGCAGACCGATTCGCCGCTCGGCAGCGGGGTGATGGACCGCGCGAAGATCGGCGACTTCCTGCGCACCGTGGTGCCGGCGCACGGCATCGACCATGCCTATGTCTGCGGCCCGTTCCAGATGAACGACGAGGCCGAGGCGGCGCTGCTGGCGGCCGGCGTGCCCGAGGACCGCATCCACATCGAGCGATTCGGCGTCGCGCTGCCCTCGGCGGGCGCGGGCGCACAGGTCGGTGCCGTGGTGCACGAAGCGCTGCCGGGCGACGCGAGGCAGGCGCGCGTGACGATCGTGCGCGACGGCCTGCAACGCGAGATCACCTTCACCGAAGGACAGCCCAGCATCCTCGATGCGGCATCGGCCGCCGGGCTCGAGGTGCCTTTCTCGTGCACCTCGGGCGTGTGCGGAACCTGCCGCGCCAAGTGCGTGGAGGGGGAAGTCCGCATGGAAAGGAACTTCGCGCTCGACAAGAATGAAGTCGCCGCAGGCTTCGTGCTGACCTGCCAGGCCCATCCGCTGACCGAGCGCGTCACGCTGTCGTTCGACGAACGATAAGAACAACCATCACCCCTCACCCATCGACAACACCGGAGACAACCACCCATGAAATTCTTCTTCAAGCCCCTGCTGATCGCCGCGCTCTGCGCCACCGCCGCTGCCGCCTGGGCCGACGTCAACGTCGGCGTCACGCTCTCGGCCACCGGCCCGGCCGCGTCGCTCGGCATTCCCGAGAAGAACACCATCGCGCTGATGCCCAAGACCATCGGAGGCCAGAAGATCAACTACATCGTGCTCGACGATGCCTCCGACACCACGGCGGCCGTGGCCAACACCCGCAAGCTCATCGCCGAGAACAAGGTCGACATCGTGCTGGGTTCGACCACCACGCCCAACTCGCTCGCGATGATCGACGTGGTCGCCGAGGCGAAGACGCCGATGATCTCCATCGCCGCCTCGGCGCGCATCGTCGAGCCGATGGACGACAAGAAGAAGTGGGTCTTCAAGACGCCGCAGAACGACATCATGATGTCGCTTGCGATCGCCGAGCACATGGCGGCCAGCGGCGTGAAGACCGTGGCCTTCATCGGCTTCTCCGACGCCTACGGCGAAGGCTGGTCACAGGAGTTCGCGAAGGCCGCCGAGCTGAAGAAGCTCAAGGTCGTCGCCAACGAGCGCTACGCGCGCACCGACACCTCGGTCACCGGCCAGGCGCTGAAGATCATGGCGACGAAGGCCGATGCGGTGCTCGTCGCCGGCTCGGGCACGCCGGCCGCGCTGCCGCAGAAGACGCTCAAGGAGCGTGGCTACACCGGCAAGATGTACCAGACGCACGGCGTGGCCAACGCCGACTTCCTGCGCGTGGGCGGCAAGGACGTCGAAGGCACCTTCCTGCCCGCGGGCCCGGTGCTCGTGGCCGAGCAGCTGCCGGCCAGCCACCCGGTGAAGAAGTCGGCGCTCGCCTATGTGAGCGCCTACGAGGCCGCGAACGGCAAGAACTCGGTCTCGACCTTCGGCGCGCATGCCTGGGACGCGGGCCTCCTGATGACGGCAGCCGTGCCGGTCGCGCTCAAGAAGGCGCAACCCGGCACGCCGGAGTTCCGCGCGGCGCTGCGCGATGCGCTCGAGCAGGTCAAGGAAGTGTCGGGCGCGCATGGCGTGTTCAGCATGACCGAGAAGGACCACCTGGGCCTCGACCAGCGCGCGCGCGTGATGGTCAAGATCGAGAACGGCGCCTGGAAATTCCAGCCCTGATGACTTGCTCCCTCCCCCGCTGGGGGAGGGCTGGGGTGGGGGCACGGCGGCATTGAACGCCGCGCAACCGCAAGTGCCGCGCCTGCCCCCATCCCCGCCTTCCCCCAAAGGGGGAAGGAGCAACACACCGATTTCCGAAGGTTTTCTTCCATGGATTTTCAGATCGCCCTGCTGCTCGGGCAGGACGGCATCGTGAACGGCGCCGTCTACGGATTGATGGCGCTCGCGCTGGTGCTGGTGTTCTCGGTCACGCGCGTGATCTTCATCCCGCAGGGCGAGTTCGTCGCCTTCGGCGCCTTGTCGATGGCGATGCTGCAGGCGGGCAGTGTGCCGGCCACGCTGTGGCTGCTGGTCGCGCTCGCGGCCATGGTGCTGGTGGTGGAAGCCTGGCGCTGGAAGCGCGGCGCGCTGGTCGAGTGGGGCTCCACGCTGGCCTGGTGCGTGGTGCTGCCGGCCGCGGCCTGCGCGCTCGTGCTCGGGCTGCGCCCGACCTCGATGGCCGCACAGGCTCTGACCACGCTGGTGCTGATCGCGCCGCTCGGACCGCTGCTCTACCGGCTGGCCTACCGGCCGCTGGCCGACGCCAGCGTGCTGATGCTGCTGATCGTCTCGGTCGCGCTGCACGGGGTGCTGGTGGGCCTGGGCCTGCTGTTCTTCGGCGCCGAGGGCTACCGCACCACCGCCTTCTCCGACGCGCGCTTCGACATCGGCGGCATTCCGGTCAGCGGGCAGTCGCTGGTCGTGGTCGGCATCACGCTGCTGCTGGTGATCGCCATGTTCCTCTTCTTCGGCCGCTCGATGGTCGGCAAGGCACTGCGCGCGACCGCGATCAACCGCGTCGGCGCGCGCCTGTCGGGCATTCCCACGGGGCTCTCGGGTGACCTGAGCTTCGCGCTCGCAGCGCTCATCGGCGCGGTGTCGGGCCTCCTGATCGCGCCGCTCACCACGGTGTATTACGACACCGGCTTCCTGATCGGCCTGAAGGGCTTCGTCGCGGCCATCGTGGGCGGGCTTGCGAGCTATCCGCTGGCGCTTGCGGGCGCACTGCTGGTCGGCCAGCTCGAAGCCTTCGCCTCGTTCTGGGCCAGCCCGTACAAGGAGGTGCTCGTCTTCACGCTGATCATCCCCGTGCTGTGGTGGCGCTCACTGCACAGCCACCATGTGGAGGACGAGGAATGAACCGCACCGCATCTTCCAACGCCACTGCCGACGCCGCGGCGGCACCCGTGCGCCCGCCGCTGGTCACGCCGCGCCAGCTCACGCTGGCCTTCGTGGGGGCGCTCGCGCTGGCCTGGGGCTTCCTGCCGGACTTCACGGTCTCGGTGCTCAGCAACATAGGGCTCTATGCGCTGGTCGCGACCGGCCTGGTGCTGCTGACCGGCGTGGGCGGCATGACCTCGTTCGGGCAGGCCGCCTTCGTCGGCATGGGCGCGTATGCCACCGCCTGGATCTGCACCTCGCCGATGGTCGCCGCATGGCTGGGCGGCTTCGCCGACTCCGCGCTGCTGCCCTGGGCCGGGCTGCTGCTGGGCCTGGTGCTGACCTTCGCGCTCGCCTGGGCGCTCGGCGCGGTCACGCTCAAGCTGCAGGGCCACTACCTGCCGCTCGGCACCATCGCCTGGGGCCTGAGCCTCTATTACCTGTTCGGCAACATGGGGTTCCTCGGTGGCCAGACCGGCATCACGGGCGTGCCGCCGCTGGTCGTCGCGGGCTTCTCGTTCGCCTCGCCGCGCGCGCTCGGCGTGGTGATCTGGGCCGTGCTGCTGCTCGCGCTCTGGGCCATGCACAACCTGCTCGATTCGCGCGAAGGGCGCGCCATCCGCGCGCTCAAGGGCGGGCGGCTGATGGCCGAGTCGATGGGCGTCGACACCGCGCGGCACCGCATCAAGCTCTTCGTGCTCGCGGCGCTGCTTGCCGCCGTGTCGGGCTGGCTCTATGCGCACCTGCAGCGCTTCGTCAACCCGACGCCGTTCAACCTCAACATCGGCATCGAGCTGCTGTTCATGGCGGTGGTGGGCGGCGCAGGCCACCTGTGGGGCGCGGTGCTCGGCGCCGCGCTCATCACGCTGCTGAAGGAGAAGCTGCAGGACGTTCTGCCTTCGCTGCTCGGCACCAGCGGCAACTTCGAGGTGATCGTGTTCGGCCTGCTGATGCTGTTCGTGCTGCAGCGCTTCGCCGACGGGCTCTGGCCCACGCTGGCGCGCCTGTCGCACCGCTGGGTGCGCGAGAAGCCCCGCACGGGCGGCGCGCAGCCGACGGTGGTTGCCGCGCAGCAGCTCGCGCAACGCACGCTGCCCGCCGCCGGTACCGTGCTGCTGGAGGCCAACGAGGTCAGCAAGCGCTTCGGCGGCCTGGTGGCGAACGACGCGATCTCCATGACGCTGAAGGCCGGCGAGATCCATGCGCTCATCGGCCCGAACGGCGCCGGCAAGAGCACGTTCTTCAACATGGTCTCCGGCGTCGACGACCCGAGCGCGGGCGGCGTGCGGCTCGCGGGCCAGCCGATGACCGGGAAGCCTTCGCGCGCCTTTGCCGCGCTGGGCCTGGGCCGCACCTTCCAGCATGTGCGGCTGCTGGGGCAGCGCAGCGTGGTGGAGAACGTGGCGCTCGGCGCCCACTTGCGCGCCCGCCGCGGCTGGCTCTCCGCCATGCTGCGGCTGGACCGCACCGAAGAAGCTGCGCTGCTCGCCGAGGCCCGCCGCCAGATCGAACGCTGCGGCCTCGGCGGCCATGCAGATGCGCCGGCCGCCTCGCTCTCGCTGGGGCAGCAGCGCGTGGTCGAGATCGCGCGAGCGCTCGCGGGCCAGCCCTCGGTGCTGCTGCTCGACGAGCCAGCCGCGGGCCTGCGCCATCTCGAGAAGCGCGCGCTCTCCGACCTGCTCGGCCAATTGCGCACTGAAGGCCTCGGCATCCTGGTGGTGGAACACGACATGGAATTCGTCATGAACCTGGCCGACCGCGTGACGGTGCTCGAATTCGGCACCGTGATCGCAACCGGCACGCCCGCCGAGGTGCAGGCCGATCCGCGCGTGCTCGAGGCCTACCTCGGCAGTGCCGACGACGACCTGCAGGAGGCCGTGCGATGAGCGCCCCGATTCTCCAACTCGACGGCTTCTGTGTCGCCTACCGCACCGTCGAGGCGGTGCACGGCGTGCGGCTGCAGGTGAACGAAGGCGAGATCGTCACCGTGATCGGGCCCAACGGCGCCGGCAAGACCACGCTGTTGTGCGCGGCCATGGGCCTGCTGCCTTCCACCGGCACGCTGCGCCTGGGCGCCGAAACCATCGCACGCCCGAGCGTCGAGGCGATGGTGGCGCGCGGCGTCGCGCTGGTGCCCGAGCGGCGCGAGCTGTTCGGCGAGATGTCGGTCGAGGACAACCTGCTGCTCGGGGGCTTCTACCGCTGGCGCAAGGGCCAGCGCGACCAGCGCGCGCGCATGGAGGAAGTGTTCGAGATCTTCCCGCGCCTGCGCGAGCGGCGCCCGCAGATGGCCTCGACGCTGTCGGGCGGCGAGCGCCAGATGCTCGCCATCGGCCGCGCGCTGATGGCGCGGCCGCGGCTCCTGATGCTCGACGAGCCCTCGCTCGGCCTCGCGCCGCTGGTGGTGCGCGAGGTGCTGCGCGTGGTGTCGCAACTGCGCAGCCACGGCGTCTCGGTGCTGCTGGTGGAACAGAACGCACGTGCCGCGCTGCAGGTGGCCGACCGCGCCTATGTGCTCGAGATGGGCGCCGTGGCGCTCGAAGGCGATGCCCGCGAGCTGCTGCACGACCCGCGGATCATCGAGACGTACCTGGGCATCGGCAGGAAGGAAGCCGCCTGATTCGTTTTTCTCCCTCCCCTTTCGGGGGAGGGTTGGGGTGGGGGCACGACGGCGTTCGAGGAAGCGCTGGGTTCGAATCAAGCGCCGCATGCCCCCATCCCAACCTTCCCCCGGAGGGGGAAGGAGCCAATACAAGGACACACGCAATGACCACACTCCAAAGCTACATCGCCGGCCGCTGGGTCGGCAACCAGAGCGCACAGTCGCTGCGCAGCGCCGTCAACGGCCGCCCCGTGGCGAGCACGCACGCCGAGGCGATCGACTTCGCCGAGGCGCTGCAGCACGCGCGGCGCACCGGCCTCCCCGCGCTCATGAAGCTCGACTTCCAACAGCGCGCCGAGCGCCTCAAGGCCCTGGCCAAGTACCTCGCCGCGAACAAGGAAACGCTCTACGCGATCTCGGCCCACACGGGTGCCACGCGCACCGACAGCTGGATCGACATCGAAGGCGGTGCCGGCACGCTGAGCGCGTACGCCGGCATCGGCACCAACGAGCTGCCCTCGGGCAACCTCATGCACGAGGGCCCGGCGTTCCCGCTCGGCAAGAAGGGTGGCTTCGCGGGCACGCACATCCTGGTGCCGCGCGGCGGCGTCGCGGTGCACATCAACGCCTTCAACTTTCCCGTGTGGGGCCTGCTCGAGAAGTTCGCGCCGAGCTTCCTCGCGGGCATGCCCTGCATCGGCAAGCCGGCCACCGCCACCAGCTTCGTCACCGAGGCGCTGATGCGGCTGATCGTGCAGTCGGGCATCCTGCCCGAGGGCAGCCTGCAGCTCGTGGTCGGCAGCACCGGCGACCTGCTCGACCGGCTGCTGGAGCCCGACGTGGTCACCTTCACCGGCTCGGCCGACACGGCCGCCAAGCTGCGCGTGCATCCGAACCTCGTCGCCCGTTCGATCCCCTTCACCGCCGAGGCCGATTCGCTCAACTGCGCGATCCTCGCGCCCGACGTGACGCCCGACGACGAGGAGTTCGATCTCTTCGTGAAGGAAGTGGCGCGCGAGATGACCATCAAGGCCGGCCAGAAGTGCACCGCGATCCGCCGCGCGATCGTGCCGCGCCAACACCTCGACGCGGTGGCCGAGCGCCTGCGCGCGCGGCTCGCCAAGACGGTCATCGGCGACCCCGCGCGTGAAGAGGTGCGCATGGGCGCGCTGGCCTCGCATGCGCAGCAGGCCGACGTGGCCGCGCGCGTGGCCACGCTGCTGGAAGGCGCCGAGCTGGTCTACGGCGAGCGCGACGGCTTCGGGCCGCTCGGCGACGGCGTGGCCGAAGGCGCCTTCTTCGCGCCCACCCTGCTGCTGAGCCGCAAGCCGCTCGAACACGACGCGGCGCACGAGGTCGAGGCCTTCGGCCCGGTCAGCACACTGATGCCCTATGACGGCATCGACGAGGCACTGGCGCTGGCCGCGCGCGGACGCGGCAGCCTCGTGGGCACGCTGGTCACGCGCGACCCCGCCATGGCCGCCCGCGCGATTCCGGTGGCCGCCGCATGGCACGGCCGGCTGCTCGTGCTCGACCGCGAAGCCGCGGCAGAATCGACCGGTCACGGCTCGCCGCTGCCCCAGCTCAAGCATGGCGGACCGGGCCGCGCGGGCGGCGGCGAGGAGCTCGGCGGCCTGCGCGCCGTCAAGCACTACCTGCAGCGCGCCGCGGTGCAGGGCTCGCCCACCATGCTCTCGGCCGTGACCGGCGAGCATGTGCGCGGCGCCGCCGTGCGCGAGAGCGAGGTGCATCCGTTCCGGCGCCACTTCGAGGAACTGCAGATCGGCGACTCGCTGCTCACCCACCGCCGCACCGTGGGCGAAGCCGACATCGTGGCGTTCGGCGGCATCTCGGGCGACTACTTCTACATGCACTTTGACGAGGTCGCGGCGCGGCAGTCGCCGTTCGGCAAGCGCATCGCGCATGGCTACTTCGTGCTGTCGGCCGCGGCCGGGCTGTTCGTCTCTCCGTCGCCGGGCCCGGTGCTCGCCAACTACGGCCTCGACACGCTGCGCTTCGTCAAGCCGGTGGGCATCGGCGACACCATCCAGGCGCGCCTGACCTGCAAGCGCAAGATCGACCGCCGGAAGAAAGACGCCAGCGGCCAGGGCCAGGGCGTGGTGGCGTGGGACGTGGAGGTGACCAACCAGGACGGCGAGCTGGTCGCGAGCTACGATATCCTGACCCTCGTCTCCAAGAAAGCGGAAGCCCCCTGATGTTCGATCTCACCGGAAAAACAGCGCTCGTCACCGGCGGCAACGGCGGCATCGGCCTCGGCATGGCCGAAGGCCTGGCCAAGGCCGGCGCGCGCGTCGTCGTCGCGGCGCGCAATGCCGCCAAGTCGGCCGCCGCGGTCGAAAGGCTGCAGGCGCTCGGCAGCGACAGCTTCGCCCTCGAAGTCGACGTGCGCGACGAGGCCTCGGTGCAGCAGGCCATCGACGAAGCCGCGGCACGCTGCGGGCGGCTCGACATCCTGCTCAACAACGCGGGCACCACGGTGCGCAAGCCCGTCGACCAGCTCTCGCTGGCCGAATGGAACCAGGTGCTCGACACCAACCTCACGAGCGCGTTCCTCTGCAGCCGCGCCGCGCACCCGCACCTTCAGCGCGCCGGCGGCGGCAAGGTCATCAACATCGGCTCGATGATGTCGATCTTCGGCGCACCCTACGCGCCGGCCTATGCGGCCAGCAAGGCCGGCATCGTGCAGCTCACCAAGTCGACCGCGCTCTCGTGGGCAGCCGACAACATCCAGGTCAACGCCATCCTGCCGGGCTGGTTCGAGACCGAACTGACCGACGGTGCGCGAACGCTGATCCCCACGCTCTACGACCGCGTGGTGGCCCGCACCGCCGCCGGCCGCTGGGGCCAGCCGGCCGACATCGCCGGCACCGCCGTGTTCCTCGCGAGCCAAGCCTCCAACTACGTCACGGGCACGGCCATTCCGGTCGACGGCGGGTTCTCCATATCTGGCTGAAGGGCGGCGGTCCGTGTAGATTCGGCCGCCATGCTCTTCTGGTTCCAGATCCTTCTCTTCGTCGCCGGCTCCGCCGCGCTGGTGTACGTCTCGCGCGGGCCGCTGCGCCAGCCGGGCTCGCACGGGTTCTACCGCTTCTTCGCGTGGGAATGCATGCTGGTTCTCATCATCGTGAACCTGCCGGTCTGGCATGCCAACCCGTCATCGCCAGTGCAGATCGTGTCGAGCCTGATGTTCGTCGTGTCGATCTGGCTGCCGATCCACGCCGTCCGGCGGCTCAAGGCCGATGGCAAGCCGACCGAGGCGCGCGGCGACGACCCCGCCTTGTACGCCTTCGAGAAGACCTCGTCGATCGTCAGCACCGGCGCCTTCCGCTACATCCGCCACCCGATGTACACCGCGCTGATGCTGCTGGCCTGGGGCGCGTTCCTCAAGCAGTTCACCTGGCTCACGCTCGCGCTGGTGCTGGCCGCCACGGTGCTGCTGGTACTGACGGCGCTCAGCGACGAGAAGGAATGCCTCGCGCATTTCGGCGAGGCGTACCGCGACTACATGGGGCGCACGCGGCGGTTCATTCCGTTCGTGGTTTAGCGGCGCGCGTCAGCATGCGCCCCGCGCGCGCGATCACGCGCGCCTCGCCCGCATCGCCGCGGTAGGCAAGAACGCCGTTCACATACACCCGCTCGATCCCCAGGCTCACGCCGTGCGGCTTGTCGTAGGTCGCGGTGTCGGCGATGGTCTCGGGGTCGAACACCACCACGTCGGCCATCGCGCCCGCCCGCAGCAGGCCGCGGTCGGCGATGCGCAGGTTGCGCGCGGTCATGCCGGTCATCTTGTGCACCGCCTGCTCGAGCGTGAAGAGGCGCCGCTCGCGCCAGTAGCGCGCGAACACGCGCGGGAACGCGCCCCACAACCGCGGATGCGGATGGCGGTCGTGCGGCAGGCCGTCGCTGCCGATCATGGTGAGCGGATGCGCGATCACGCGCTCCACGTCTTCTTCCTGCATCTGGAAATAGCAGGCGCCACCGGGCTTCAGGCGCACGGCGGCTTTCTGCTCGCTCACGCCCCACTCGCGCGCGATGTCGGCCACGAGCCGGCCGGTCATCTCGGGGTGCGGGTCGGACCAGGTGAGCAGCACGTCGATGACGCCGTCGACGAGGTCCTCGCGCAGCACGGTGGAGCCCGCAACGTAGGGATAGGCGTCCATCGCGATCTGCTGCCGCTGGGCCAGCGCTTCGATCAGCGGCAGCGTTTCCTTGGTGCGGCCCCAGTTGGCGGGACCGGCGCACTTGTGGTGCGAGATGACCAGCGGCACGCCGGCGTCGAAGGCCGTGTCGCCAGCTTCGTGCAACGCCTCGATGATCTGCTGCATCTCGCTGCGCAGGTGCGTGGCGTACACGCCGCCGTGGCGTGCGACGACACGTGCGAGCGCGGTCACTTCCTCGGCCGGTGCGGCAAAGGCCTCTTCGTAGAAGAGCCCCGACGACATCCCGTGCGCCCCTTCGGCCATGCAGTCGTCGAGCAGCGCCGCCATGCGCGCGAGTTCGTCGTCCGTCGCGGCCCGGTCGAGCGCGGCCATGGCCGCGAAGCGCAAGGTCGTGTGACCCACGAGCGCCGCCACGTTGAGCGCGGGTTGCGCCGCATCGACCGCAGCGCGGTAGGCGGCCATGCTCGCATGCCGGAACGAGTCGGCGCCGAGCAGCGTGAGGGGCGGCAACGACTGCGGCGTGCGGTAGGGCGCGAGCGAGATGCCGCAATTGCCGGTGACCACCGTAGTGATGCCCTGCGAGAGCTTGGGCAGGCACAGCGGATCGCGCAGCACGATCGCATCGTCGTGCGTGTGCGCATCGATGAAGCCCGGCGCGATCACCCTGGCGCGGCAGTCGACCACGTCGAGGTCGCAGAGCGAAAGGCCCATCGGGAGCCGCTCGCGCAGGCCTTCGCCGAGTGCGACGATGCGGTCGGCCGAGAGCAGCACGTCGCCGGTCCATGCGGGGCCGCCCGCGCCGTCGACCACCAGGCCGGCCTCGAGCAGCACGGGCCTCTGCGCGGTGCCCGTCGTCATGCCGCGGCGTCCTTCGGATGGATGCCGCCGCCGTCCCAGCTCTGCAGCGGATGGGTGCTGGCATCGATGCCGTGGCGCTGGAAGGCCTCGCGCGCGCGCTGCAGCCGCTGCACGGCCGGCTCGCCGCGGCGCTGCGCCACCAGCACCGTGAGGATCTCGATCGCGGTGAGGTGCGCCAGGTAGGCGTCGATGCCGACGTGCATCACCGCGTCGTCGGGCACCGAGAGGCCGAGCAGGAAGTCGGCCCTGGCGGCGAGCGCGGTGCCCGGCCGCGTGAGCGCGACCACTTTGGCGCCCTGCCCGCGTGCGATGTCGACCGCGTCGAGCAGCGAGGGCATGCCGCCCACGTGCGAGATCGCGATCACCACGCCGCCGGGACGCTGCGCCGCGCCGGCCACCTGCTGCAGGTGGTAGTCGGCCCAGGCGTTGGCCGAGAGGCCGAGGCGGAACAGCCGCGCCTGCAGGTCGTTGGCCATGAACCACGAGGTGGCGCCCGCGCCATACAGGTCGACGTGCGGTGCGGCGGCGATGGCGGCCACGGCGCCGTCGAGCACCTGCATGTCGAGCTGGCTGCGCACGCCCGAGACCGAGGCCGCGGCGCTGCGCGCGATCTTGGAGACCACCTCGTCGGCCGCGTCCTCGATGTTCACGCGCCGATGCAGCGGCGAACCGCCGAGCGCGAGGTCCTGCGCCAGCGCGAGCTTGAATTCGCGCAGGCCGGCAAAGCCGAGGTCGCGGCAGGTGCGCATGATGGTCGGCACCGAGCTGCCCGAGCGCGCGGCCAGCGATTCGAAGCTTTCCTCGAGCACCCGATCGGGGTCCTCGAGGATCAGGTCGAGGATCGCGCGGCGCGTGGCCGGCGCGCCGGTGCGGGTCTGCGCGATCTTCTGGAGCAGCGAGGGCGTCATCGGTGCGCGCTTCAAAAGTGCATCGCCACCGCGTCGCTGACGCGGTAGTCGTTCTCGACGATGGGCATCCAGTGCCATTTATCGAAGGTGGTGCACGGGTGCGAGATGCCGAGGCCGACGCGGTCGCCGACGGCCGGCGCCAGCGCCTCCTCGGCGGCGTCCCAGCGCAGGTAGGCGTGCTGGTCGTTCAGGGCGGTGATCTTCCATCCGGTGGGCACCGGCTCGGCGACCCGCGCGCCGCGCGCCGCGCGCGCGATCGGCACCGGCATCGAGAGGTCGAAGGAAATGTCGCGCTTGCCGACGGCAAGAATCGCGAGGCCCGCCTCGGGCCGCGACTGCACCGTGGCCCAGACTTCCATCGCGGGCACCAGGCTCTCGTCGCAGCCGCAGCCCAGGCGCTCGTCGACCGCGCTCACCATGCGCTTGTAGAAGCCATGGTCGTGCGTCACGTAGCAGCCCGAGCGCAGCAGGCCGCGCACCGGTGCGCCGAGCGCCGGCTTGAGCCGCCCCGCCACGAGATCGAAGATGGCCGAGCCGCCGGCCGACACCAGCACCTCGTCGGCCTCGAACAGGCCCTGCGTGTCGCAGTGGCGCGCAATGGCTTCAACGCGGTCCATCAGCGCGTTGGCGTAGGCGGCATCGGGTTCGCTGGCACCGGTGGCGCCCTGCCCTTCGTAGGTCTCGATGCCCACGAGCTTGACGGCATCGCTGGCGCGCAGCCGCGTGGCGAGCGCGACCGCTTCGTCGTGCGTGCGGCAGCCGGTGCGCGCACCCTCGACGCCGATCTCGAGCATCACCTCGAACGGCACGCTCTCGGCGTGGCGCGTCGACCAGTCTTCGATCAGCGCCAGCTGCGCGAGCGAATCGACCAGGAACACCACGCGCAGGTCGGCGTGCGCGGCAAGCAGCAGCTGGATGCCGGCGAGGTCTTCGTCGCCGACCACCTGGTTCGCGATCAGCGTGCGGCGCGCGCCCGCGGCCACGCCCACGGCAAGCTGCGTGACGGTGGCGAAGGTCAGGCCCCAGGCGCCGGCATCGAGCTGGCGCCTGAACAGCTGCGGCGACATGGTGGTCTTGCCGTGCGGCGCGAGGTCGATGCCCCATTCGCGCACGCGGGCCTGCATCCATGCCAGGTTGTGTTCGAGCGCTTCGCGCCGCAGCACGGCCAGCGGCAGCGGCAGGTCGCCCGCGAGCACGTTCCATCCGGCCGCGCCGACCTCGCTGCGGCGGCGCGGCGGCTGGGTGCGCGGGTAGCCCTTGAAGCCGCTGCCGAGCAGCGGATCGTCGAAATCGTTGACAGGGGCGGTGTCGGCGGAGGTCATGGTCATGCGGCGATGTTGGAAAGCAGTTCCCGGCGAATGCAGGCGCTGTAGTGTCCGTTGGAAACCTCTTCGAGCGGCGGCACGGTGCGGGCGCAGGCGTCGATCGCGTGCGGGCAGCGGGTGCGGAACACGCAGCCCGACGGCGGCGCGATCGGGCTCGGGATGTCGCCCTTGAGCGCGACGTGCAGGGTCGGCGTGTCGGGATCGGGCCGCGGGCTCGCGGCCAGCAGCGCCTGCGTGTAGGGATGTGCGGGGCGTGCGAAGAGCTCGTCGGTGGTGGCCACTTCCATCACCTTGCCAAGGTACAGCACCACCACGCGGTCGCAGAGGTACTCGACCACGTCGAGGTCGTGCGAGATGAAGAGCATCGTGAGGCCGAGCCGTTCGCGCAGGTCGGCCAGCAGGTTGATCACCTGCGACTGGATCGACACGTCGAGCGCCGACAGCGGCTCGTCGGCCACGATGAACTCGGGCTCGACCGCGAGCGCGCGCGCCACGCCGATGCGCTGGCGCTGCCCGCCCGAGAACTCGTGCGGAAAGCGGCTCGCATGCTCGGCGCGCAGGCCCACGGTCTCGAGCAGTTCGGCAATGCGCCGCTCGCGGGCCTCTTTGCCCTTGTGCAGGCCGTGCGTGGCGAGCGCCTCGCCGAGGATGGCGCCGATGCGCATCTTCGGGTTGAGGCTCGCGTACGGGTCTTGAAAAATGATCTGCAGCTTGCTGCGCAGCCGGCGCATGCGCTCGCCCGAGAGCGTGCCGATGTCGTCGCCGCGGTAGAGCACCTGGCCCGCGGTGCGCTCGACCAGCCGCAGCACGGTGCGGCCGATGGTGCTCTTGCCCGATCCCGATTCGCCGACCAGGCCCAGCGTCTCACCGGGCTGGATCGCGAACGACACGTCGTCGACTGCGCGCACGGGGCGATCGCCGCTGCCGAAGTACTTCTTGAGGCCGCGGACTTCGATCAGGGGGGAAGCGGAGAGTGCGGTGGTCATGCGAGCCTCGCGAGCGGTACGTCGGGCTGCACGCGAATGCAGCGTGCCTGGCGCGCCGGCCGGATGTCGATCAGCGGCGGCACGGCCGCCCGGCAGGCCGCCTCCGCATGGTCGCAGCGCGGCTCGAAGGCGCAGCCGGGCGGCGGCGCGAGTGGGCTCGACACCTGCCCGCGTATCGCGTACAGCCGCTTCGGCCGGGGCTGGCCCGCCGCGCGCGCCTTGCCCGGCAGGCAGGCAAGGAGCCCCTGCGTGTAGGGATGGCCCGGCTGCGCGAACAGCGGCCGCACGGGCGCGCTCTCGACCACGCGGCCCGCGTACATCACGGCCACGTCGTCGGCATGGTGCGCAACCACGCCGAGGTTGTGCGTGATGAACAGGATGCTCATGCCGGTCTCGGCCTGGAGCCGGCGCATGAGCGCGAGGATCTGCGCCTGGATCGTCACGTCGAGCGCGGTGGTGGGTTCGTCGGCGATCAGCAGCGTCGGGTCGCAGGCCATCGCGAGCGCGATCATCACGCGCTGGCGCATGCCGCCCGAGAGCTGGTGCGGGTACTCGTGCAGTCGCTGCGCCGCGGCCGGGATCTCCACCAGTTCGAGCATGCGCAGCGCATGCGCGAGCGCGGCCTTGCGGTCGAGCCCTTTGTGCAGCCGCACGCTCTCGGCGATCTGCTCGCCGATGGTGAACACCGGGTTGAGGCTGGTCATCGGCTCCTGGAAGATCATCGCCAGCTGGTTGCCACGCAGCGAGCGCATCTCGCGCTCGCCGATCTGCAGCAGGTCGCGCGTCTGGCCTTCGCGCGTCACGAACGATGCGCTGCCGCTGACCTGCGCGTTCGCGGTCTTCGGCAGCAGGCGCATCAGCGTGAGGCTGGTGACCGACTTGCCCGAGCCCGACTCGCCGACCAGCGCGGTGGTCCGGCCCGGCCGGATCGAGAAGCTCACCTCGGCCACCGAGCGCACCAGGCCGTCCTCGGTGGGAAAGCTGGTGCTCAGGTTGCTGACCGTGAGACGGGGGATGTCGTTCGCGTTCGTCATCACGAGGTTTTCTTGAGCTTGGGGTCGAGCAGGTCGCGCACGCCGTCGCCGAGCAACTGCAGCGAGAGCGCCGTGAGGATGATCGCCAGCCCCGGGAACAGCACCACCCAGAAGGCCTGGTGCGCGTACTGCTGGCTGCCCGCCACCATGGTGCCCCAGGTCGGTATCTCGGGCGGCACGCCGACGCCGAGGAACGACAGCCCCGCCTCGGCCAGGATGGCGTAGGCGAAGATGAACGAGACCTGCACCAGGATCGGCGACATCAGGTTGGGCAGGATGTGGCGCCACAGGATGCGCGAGGTGCGCACGCCGAGCGCGCGCACCGCCTCGACGAACAGCAGCTCGCGCACCACCAGCGTCGAGGCGCGCACCACGCGGGCCACGCGCGGCGTGTAGACCAGCACCAGCGCGAGCACGGTGTTGAGCAGCGAGGGCCCGAGGATCGCCACCAGCGCGATCGCCAGCAGGATGTCGGGGAAGGACATCATCGCGTCGACCACGCGCATCAGCGGCGCGTCGAGCCGGCGGAAGAAGCCGGCCGCGAGGCCCAGCGCCGTGCCCGCGACCACCGCGCCGATCGCCGTGAGCGCCGCGATGGCGAGCGAATAGCGCGCGCCGTGGAGGATGCGCGAATACATGTCGCGGCCGAGCTCGTCGGTGCCGAGCAGGTGTTCGGCGCCCGGAGCCTTCAGCCGCTGCAGCACGGCGGTGTCGTTGGGATCGATGGAAGCGAACAGCGGCGCGCCGACCGCGAGCACCGCGATCGCCAGCAGCACGAGCGCGGACAGCATCACGATGCGGCGGTGCATCAGCTGGCGGAGCATTCGGGGCATGCGCATCGTTCAGACCTTCACGCGCGGATCGACCACTGCATACAGCAGGTCGATCGAGAAATTGATGAGCACGTAGATCGCGGCAATCACGAGCAGCGCACCCTGGATCACCGGGTAGTCGCGCCGCAGCACGGCGTTCACCACCAGGTTGCCCACGCCCGGCAGGCCGAACACGGTTTCGGTGACGACGGCGCCGCCGATCATCAGCGCGACCGTGAGGCCGATCACCGTGACGATCGGCACCAGCGCGTTGTGCAGCGCATGCTTGAGCACGACCACGCTTTCGCTGAGCCCCTTGGAGCGCGCGGTGCGCACGTAGTCCTCGCCGAGCACGTCGAGCATCGAGGCGCGCGTGAAGCGGATGATGAGCGCGGAGTTCAGCAGGCCCAGCACCGCTGCCGGCAGCACCAGCGCATGCAGGCGTTCGGCGAGCGGCGCATCGGGCGCGCCGTAGCCCGAGACCGGGAACCAGCCGAACGAGACCGCGAACACCTGGATCATCACGATACCGAGCCAGAAGCTCGGGATGCTCGCGCCGAGCATCGCGATGCCGGTGAAGAGCTGGTCGACCATGCGGCCGCGGAACACCGCCGAGACGATGCCGCAGGGCACGCCGATCGACGCCGCGATCGCCACCGCCATCAGCGCGAGCAGCGTGGTCGGCTCGGCCCGCTCCCAGAGCGCCTGTGCCACCGGGCGTTGCAGGAAGATCGAGGTGCCGAGGTTGCCCTGCAGCACTTCGCGCAGCCAGTAGCCGAACTGCACCGGCAGAGGCTTGTCGAGGCCGTAGTCCTTCTGCACGCGCGCGATGTCGGCCGCGGTGGCCTGGTCGCCCAGCAGCACCGAGACAGGGTCGCCCGAGGCGGCGCGCGTGAGCACGAAGACGAGCACCGCGACGATGGCAAGCACGACCAGCATGCCGGCGGCGCGGGAGGCGATGTAGCGGATCATGTGGAGGGAGGGTCGCGTCGGATGCCGAGGGCGCCTACTTGATCCGGGCGTTCCAGAAGAACGGCCAGGTCGCGGGCTGGTAGTTGTCGAGCGCCGGGCTCTTCGCGGAGAGGCCGTTGAACTTGCCGACGTTGATGTACGGCACTTCTTCGTAGACCACCTGCTGCACCTTGCCCCACAGCGCGGCACGCTTGGCCGGGTCGCTCTCGGTGTTGAAGGCGGTGAGCGCGGCCTTCTTGGCGGGCGTGTCCCACCAGCCGGGTGCGCCGTCGCCGAGCTGCGGGGGCGAGAGCATTGGCTCGGGGAACTGGCCCGAATGCGTGACGTAGATGTCCCAGAGCTTGGGGTCGTTGCGGCGCTGCACCAGCGTGGCCCAGTCGACCACGTTGAGGTCGACCTTGAAGCCCGCGCGCTTGAGCTGCTCGGCCATCAGGAGCGACATGTTGTAGTGGAAGTCGTACTGGCGGCTCGTGAGCACGCGGATCGGCTCGCCCTTGTAGCCGGCCTTGGCCGCGGCCTCCTTGGCCTTGGGTGCGTTGCGCTCGTTGTAGCGTGCGGTGCCTTCCGTCGAATAGAACGGCGAGCCCTTCGGGAAGTGATTGCCTTCCGCCACGAAGAAGCGCGTGTCGCCGAAGCCGGCCGCGAGCATCTCGCCTTCGCCGAGCGCCGACTGGATCGCCTGGCGCACCGCCTGCTTGGCGGCCACGCCCTCCTTGGTGTTGAGCACCAGGTACGGAAAGCCGAACGCGGGCGTCATGATCGGCACGGTCTTGCCGCCCGACTTCTCGAGCCGCGGCAGCGCCTCGACCGGCAGCAGGTCGGCATAGTCGTACTGGCCCGCCAGCGCACCCTCGACGCGCGTGCTGGCATTGGGCACGGGCACGAAGCGCAGCTCCTCGATCGCGGCCTCGCGCTTGCCACCGTAGCCGCTCGCGGGCTCCTTGCGCGCGCTGTACTTGTCGAAGCGCGTGAGCAGCACGAACTGGTCGGGCCGGCGCTCCTTGAACCGGTAGGGGCCGGTGCCGACGAAGTCCTTGAGCGGCGAGGCGATCGAGTCCTTGGCCATGATCGCCGCCATGCCGCTCGGCAGCGCGAGCTGCGACAGCAGCGGCGCGTACGGCGCCTTGAGCACGATCTCCACGTTGAGCGGGCCCTTGGCCTTGAGGCTCTCGATCTCCTTGCCCACGGCCTTGCCGCGCGGCGACTGCTCCATCCAGCGCTGCAGGCTCGCCACCACGTCGTCGGCGTTGAGCTCGCGGCCGCTGTGCAGCATCACGCCTTTGCGCAAGGCGATGGCGTAGGTCTTGCCGTCGGCCGAGATCTTCGGCATGGCCTCGGCGAGCATCGGCACCACGTTCCACTTGCCGTCGAAGGTGTAGAGCGTCTCGTAGACGTGCTGCATGATGGTTCCGACCAGGTCCGCGGTCGAGGCCATCGGATCGAGCGTCTGCGGCTCGGCCACCATCGCCAGCGTGGCGTGGTTGCGCGGCCCTTGCGCGTTGGCCGGCGTGTGAGGCAGCGCACAAAGCAGCGCAAGCAGCAGCGAAGCGCCGAGCAGGCTGCGCCGGGACGGCATCGGGCGCGGCAGGCGGGCTGCGGAAAGACCGGCGTGGGGCATGGGAACTCCTTCGTGGACGGACAGGTTTTGAAAGAAATTTTCTTTCTTGCCCGCACTTTGAAGCAGCATTTATGCCTATTCATCCGTGAAAACCCTTGCTTTTCACGTTTGATGAAATAGATTTTCAGATTGGTTGGATACTGCGGCCTGCGATTCTTATTTCCACCGACCCCTGCAGGAGTTCACGCATGCCCCTCGAATACCTCGGCGCCCCGCCCGTCGCCTCCGACCGCCAGGCCCGCCCTTTTTCCCCGGCCGTGCGCGCCGGCGACTTCATCTATGTCTCGGGCCAGGTGCCCGCCAACGCCGACGGCGAGATCGTCGCGGGCGGCATCGAGGCGCAGACGCGCCAGGTGATGGAGAACCTCAAGAAGGTGCTGGCGCTGGCCGGCGCCACGCTCGACGACGTGTGCAAGAGCACCGTCTGGCTGCACGACGCGCGCGACTTCGGTGCCTTCAACCGCGTCTACATGAGCTACTTCGGCGAGAACAAGCCCGCGCGCTCGACCACCGAGGCGCGGCTGATGGTCGATGCGAAGGTCGAGATCGACGTGGTGGCGTACAAGCCGAAGGGCTGAAGAAAACCGCGACCGGCTTTCTCAGCCGTGCAGCTCGGTCTTGCGCTGGATGATGCGCGACACCAGCCCGTACTCGACCGCTTCCTCGGCCGACAGCCAGCGGTCGCGTTCGATGTCGGTCATCACGACCTCGATCGGCTTGCCGGTCTCGCGCGCGATCTCGTGCGCGATGCGATGCCGGGCCTTGATGATCTCCTGCGCCTGGATCGCGATGTCGGTCGCCTGCCCGCCCGCGCCGCCGCTCGGCTGGTGGATCAGGAAGCGGGTGTTGGGCAGGCACACGCGGCGCTCGCGTGGGGCGGCAAGGAACAGGTGCGTGGCGGCGCTGCCGACCCAGCCGGTGCCGATCATGTTCACCGGCGCACTGATGAAGCGCACGATGTCGTGGATCGCATCGCCCGATTCGAGGTGCCCGCCGGGCGAGCTCACGAGGATGTCGATGGGCTTGTCGGTGCTGTCGGCATCGAGCGCGATGAGCCTGCGCGTGACGTCGGCGGCCACCGAATCGGTGATGCCGCCGAAGATCAGCAGCGTGCGCGATTTGAAGGCTTTTTCCTCGAGGTAGGAATTGCGCGGCTCGGCCGTGGCCGCAGGCGTGGTGTCGTCGTCGGTGTCCAGTGAAAACATGGCTTTCGCTCCGGTGAGATGAATGGCGTCGGCCTTAGATTACGCCCTGCGCCAGCATCGCGTCGGCCACGCGCACAAAGCCCGCAACATTGGCGCCGTCGACATAGCTCACGCGGCCGTCGGCGCGCTCGCCGTACTGCAGGCACGACGCATGGATGCCCTGCATGATCTGCAGCAGGCGTGCATCGACCTCGTCGCGCGTCCACGCCAGGCGCGAGGCGTTCTGGCTCATCTCCAGGCCCGAGGTGGCCACGCCGCCCGCATTGCTCGCCTTGCCGGGTGCATAGAGCACGTCGTTGGCCTCGAACACCTTCACCGCCGCCATGGTCGAGGGCATGTTGGCGCCCTCGGCCACGCAGACCACTCCGTTCTTCACCAGCAGCGCCGCATCGTCGGCGTTGAGCTCGTTCTGGGTCGCGCTCGGCAGCGCCACGTCGACCGGCACATGCCACGGCGTCGCACCAGCGATGAAGCGGGTGCCGGTGCGTTCGGCGTAGTCGCTGACGCGGCCGTAGAGGTGGTTCTTCACGTCCATCAGCACGGCGAGCTTCTCGGGTGTGAAGCCGTCCTCGTCGACCACGGTGCCGCTCGAGTCGGACACGGTGACGACCTTGGCGCCGAGCGCCATGGCCTTCTCGATGGTGTACTGGGCCACGTTGCCCGCGCCCGAGACGCTGACGCGCAGGCCGTCGAACGAACGGCCCTTGCGCTTGAGCATCTCCTGGGCGAAGTAGACGTTGCCGTAGCCGGTGGCTTCGGGCCGGACCAGCGATCCGCCGTAGCTCAGGCCCTTGCCGGTGAAGACGCAGTCGGCGCGGTTGGTCAGCTTCTTGACCATGCCGGCCATGAAGCCGATCTCGCGGCCGCCCACGCCCACGTCGCCGGCCGGCACGTCGGTGTCGGCGCCGACGTGGCGGAACAGTTCGGCGGCAAAGGCCTGGCAGAAGCGCATCACCTCGCCCTGGCTCTTGCCCTTGGGGTCGAAGTCGGCGCCACCCTTGCCGCCGCCCATGGGCAGCGTCGTGAGCGCGTTCTTCAAGGTCTGCTCGAAAGCGAGAAACTTGAGGATCGACAGGTTGACCGACGGATGGAAGCGCAAGCCCCCCTTGTAGGGGCCGATCGCGAGGCTGTGCTGGATGCGAAAGCCCCGGTTCACGCGGACCTCGCCATGGTCATCGACCCAGCACACGCGGAACACGATCACGCGCTCGGGCTCGACCAGCCGCTCGAGCAGGCCGTGCGCCGTGTACTTCGGGTGCTGCGCGATGTAGGGCCAGAGGCTCTCCATGACCTCGGTCACGGCCTGCAGGTACTCGGGCTCCCCGGGGTTGCGCTGGGCGACGTGGGCGAGAAAGTCCTCGACGGATGCGTGCTTCATTCCAATCAATCCAATTCCAAAACGGTGCACAACCCTGTGCGGACCGTGCATTTTGCCGGATCGATGAGCCCATCCTGGTGCGCGGCGCATTGATGACGTGCATCAGCGCCGCCGATGTCCCCGCACGAAAGAATCAGCCGGCCAGGCGCCCCGCCACGAGTTGCAGCACGCGGTCGCAGCGGCGCGCGAGATCCTGGTCGTGCGTGACCATGACGAAGGCGGTCCGGTGCTTGTGCGCGAGCTCGAGCATCAGCGCGAACACCGTGTCGGCGGTGCTGCGGTCGAGGTTGCCGGTGGGCTCGTCGGCCAGCACGCAGGCGGGCTGCGTGACCAGTGCGCGCGCGATCGCGACGCGCTGGCGCTCCCCGCCCGACAGCTCGGCCGGACGGTGGTGCAGGCGCTGGCCCAGGCCCACGCTGTCGAGGATCTTCGCGGCCGCAGCGGCGGCCTCCGACGATTCGGCGCGCCGGATCTTGAGCGGCATCGCCACGTTGTCGAGCGCGCTGAACTCGGGCAGCAGATGATGGAACTGATAGACGAAGCCCAGGTGCCGGTTGCGCAGGCGCCCCTGCTCGGCCGCATCGGCATGGGCGATGTCCTTGCCGAGCAGCTCGACCTTGCCGCTGGTGGGTTCGTCCAGGCCGCCCATCAGGTGCAGCAGCGTGCTCTTGCCCGATCCGGAAGCCCCGACGATCGCCAGCGTTTCGCCGGCACGCACGTCGAGGTCGACGCCGTGCAGCACGGTCAGGTCGATGCGGCCTTCGTGGAAGCGCTTGGTGAGGCCGCGGGCCTTGAGCACCACGTCATTGCCGGCGGCGGTAGGGGCGAGTTCACTCATAGCGCAGGGCCTCGGCGGGATTCACGCGGCTCGCGCGGTAGCTGGGGTACAGCGTGGCAAGAAACGCCAGCACCAGCGAGATGATGGCGATCGGCATGATGTCGCTGCGCTGCGGATCGCTCGGCATCTTGCTGATCAGGTAGATGTCCTTCGGCAGGAAGCTGGCCTGGAACAACTGTTCGAGAAAGGGCACGATCACGTCGATGTTGTAGGCAATGCCGAGGCCGAGCGCGAGCCCGGCCACGGTGCCGATCACGCCGACCATGGCCCCCTGCACCACGAAGATGCCCATGATGCTGCGCGGCGAGCTGCCGAGCGTGCGCAGGATCGCGATGTCGGCGCGCTTGTCGGTCACCGTCATCACCAGCGTGGAGACCAGGTTGAACGCGGCCACTGCCACGATCAGCGTGAGGATGATGAACATCATGCGTTTCTCGACCTGCACGGCCGCGAACCAGGTCTTGTTCTGCCGCGTCCAGTCGCGGATGAGGAACTGGCCCGGCAGCGTGACGGCCATCTGGTCGGCCACGTCGCGCGCTTCGTTCAGGTCCTTGAGCTTGATGCGGATGCCGCTCGGGCCCTCGAGCCGGAACACGCGCTGCGCGTCCTCCGCGTGGATCATGGCGAGCGCCGAGTCGTATTCGTAGTGACCCGAATCGAAGGTACCGACCACGGTGAACTGCTTGAGCCGCGGCACCACGCCGGCCGGCGTGACCTGCCCGCCCGGTGCCACCAGCGTGACCTGGTCGCCGGGCTGCACGAACAGCGCGCGTGCGAGCTCGCCGCCGAGCACGATGCCGAACTCGCCCGGCACCAGTTTGTCGAGCGTGCCCTTCTGCGCGGTGGTGGCGATGTCGGTCACCTCGGGCTCGAGCGCCGGCACGATGCCGCGCACCAGCGTGCCCTTCATGTCCTCGCCGCGCGCGATGAGCGCCTGCGTGGCGATGAAGGGCGCGGCACCGATCACCTCGGGGTTCTGGCGCGCCGCGGCCATGATCGCGTCGAGGTCGGGCAGGGCCTGGCCGTCGCGCGACAGGATCTCGATGTGCGAGACCACGCCGAGCATGCGGTCGCGCACCTCTTTCTGGAAGCCGTTCATCACGCTGAGCACGATGATCAGCGCCGCCACGCCGAGCGCAATGCCGAGCATCGACACGCCCGAGATGAAGGAGATGAAGCCGTTGCGCCGCGTGGCCCGGCCTGCGCGCGTGTAGCGCCAGCCGAGCTGCAGTTCATAGGGAAGTCGCATAAGTTCAGTGGTCCAAGGCGCGTTGCGCGCGCCGAGATTGTGGCATCCCGGACAATAGCCGGATGGCCGAAGCCCCCCCACGACACCTGTTGATCCCCTTCGCCGGCCGCGGTTCCCCCGCATGCCGCGCGGCCCTGCCCGCGCTGAGGCTGCCGAACCTCGAATCGCTGCTGTCACGCCTCACGCTGGTCGACACCGACCCGCAGGACGAAAGCACGCGCTCCCCGCCCCACGAAAGGGCGCTGGCGCGGGCGCTGGGCATCGCGTCCGACGACGGCTGCATTCCCTGGGCGGCGCTCGAAGCGCGGCAGGCCGGCATCGCCGAGCCGCACGACCGCGAAGCCTGGGCGCGGCTGTCGCTGTGCCATTGGCAAGTCGGCATCGACGACGTGGTGCTCGGCGACCCGGCCGCCATCGAGATCGACGCGGCCGAATCGGCGGCGCTGCTCGAGGCCGCCCGCCCCTTCTTCGAGGAGGACGGCATTGCGCTGCATGCGTCGCACACGCCGGGCCGCTGGCTGGCGCGCGGGCGCATCTTCGACGGGCTGCCCACGGCCTCGATCGACCGCGCGGTGGGCCATCCGATCTCTCAATGGTCGCCGCTCGCCGACGCGGCCCGGCCGCTGCGCCGGCTGCAGAACGAAATGCAGATGCTTCTCTACACCCAACGCGTGAACGACGAGCGCGCCGCGCGCGGCGTGCCCGCGATCAACTCCTTCTGGCTCAGCGGCACCGGTGCGCTGCCGCCGGACACCACGGTCGCCTCGCCGCCGCCCGAGGTCAGCGAGGCGCTGCGCGTGCCCGCGTTGCGCGACGACGGGCCCGGCTGGGCCGAGGCCTGGCAGGCGCTCGACGCCGGCGCCGTGGCCGACCTGCTGGCGGCGTACACCGCGGGCACGAACGTCACGCTCACGCTGTGCGGCGACCGCGCAGCGCAGCGCTACGGCGTGCAGCAGCAGCGCGGCCTGCTCGGCTGGGCCCGGCGCCTGTTCGAACGTGCCCAGGCCGCCACGGTGCTCGAGGCCCTATGAAGATCATCGCCAGGGACATTCCACCGCGCAGCGCCTGGGCGCTCGAACAGGCCGGCGTGCATCCGCTGCTGGCGCGCCTCTTTGCCGCGCGCGGCGTGCTGGCGGGCGACGAGCTCGACGACGGCCTGGCGCGCCTGCTGCCGCCCGACACGCTGCACGGCACGCGAGAGGCGGCGGTGCTGCTCGCCGATGCGATGAACCAGGGCAAGCGCCTGTGCATCGTGGCCGATTACGACTGCGACGGCGCCACCGCCTGCGCCGTGGCGGTGCGCGGCCTGCGGCTGCTCGGCGCGCAGCATGTGGGCTACCTCGTTCCCGACCGCGTGGTCGACGGCTACGGCCTCACGCCTCCCATCGCCGAACGCGTGGCCGCGAGCGGCGCCGACGTGCTCATCACGGTCGACAACGGCATCGCGAGCGTCGAAGGCGTGGCCGCGGCCAAGGCGCGCGGCCTGCAGGTGCTGGTGACCGACCACCACCTGCCCGGCCCCGAACTGCCGGCGGCCGACGTGCTGGTGAACCCGAACCAACCCGCCTGCGCCTTCGAGAGCAAGAGCATCGCCGGTGTCGGCGTGATGTTCTACGTGCTGCTCGCGCTGCGCTCCGAGCTGCGCGCGCGCGGCATCTTCACGGCGGCCACGCAGCCCAAGCTCGACGTGCTGCTGCCGCTGGTCGCGCTCGGCACCGTGGCCGACGTGGTCAAGCTCGATGCCAACAACCGGCGCCTGGTGGCGCAGGGGCTGCGGCGCATCCGGGCCGGCGCGATGCCCGCGGGCATCGCGGCGCTGTTCAGGGCGGCGGGGCGCAACGCGCCGGCGGCCACCACCTTCGACTTCGGCTTCGCGCTGGGCCCGCGCATCAACGCGGCCGGACGGCTCGCGGACATGACGCTCGGCATCGAATGCCTGCTGACCGACGATGCAGCCCGCGCCGACGAGCTCGCGCGGCTGCTCGACGGCATCAACCGCGAGCGCCGCGACATCGAGGGCGGCATGCGCGAGCAGGCGCTGCTGCTCGCCGAATCGCTGTTCGGTGCCGACGTCGACGGCGCCGAGACCACGCCCGCCGCGATCAGCGTGTTCGGCGCCGACTTCCACGAGGGCGTGGTCGGCATCGTGGCTTCACGCATCAAGGACCGCTTCCACCGGCCGACCTTCGTCTTCGCGGCGAGCGGCGCGCCCGGCAAGGAACACGAGCTCAAGGGCTCGGGGCGCTCGATCCCGGGCTTTCACCTGCGCGATGCGCTCGACCTCGTGGCCAAGCGCCACCCGGGCGTGCTGCTGCGGTTCGGCGGGCATGCGATGGCGGCCGGCTGCACGGTGGCGCGCGACCGGTTCGAGGTGTTCGAGCGCGCGCTGGCCGAAGTGGCGCACGAATGGCTCGATGCCGCCACGCTGACCCGCCGCATCGACACCGACGGCCCGCTGGCGCGCGAGTACATGCGCATCGACCTCGTCGACACGCTGCACCGCGAGGTGTGGGGCCAGGGCTTTGCGCCGCCCACGTTCAGCGAAGAGGTCGAGGTGGTGTCGCAGCGGCTCGTCGGCGAGAAGCACCTCGCGCTCAAGCTGCGCCACCAGGGCCAGCCCGTCGACGGCATCTGGTTCGGCCGCACCGAGCCGCTGCCGCCGCGCGTGACGCTCGCGTTCCGGCTCGATGCCGACGAGTGGCAAGGGGTGCGCCGCGTGCGCTTTCTCGTCGAGGCCGCCGAACTCCCTTGAGTCGCGCTCAGCCGCGGTTGCGGTGGATCGATTCGGCCTCGACGATCTGGTGCAGCACCTTGCCGGGGTCGATGCGCTCCGTCAGCGCTCGGACCTCGCCGTGGCTTTCGGGCGGCAGCTCCATCTTTTCGGCCATGCGGGTGACGAGGCGCAGCAGCGCCGTCATCTCGCGCTCGTTCAGCAGGTCGATCTGCAGGTCGAGGTGGTGCCGCCGCTCGCTTTCTTCTGCCGACATGTTCTGGCTGATGAGGATCAGGATCGCAAGCACGATCGCCTCGATCGAAACCATGAAAAGCAGGAAGGTGAACGGATACGGGTCGACAGGCCAGACCCATTGGTTGAGCGCGATCCAGACGGCGAAGAACGCCAGGTTCCACCACAGGAAGGCCACCGTGCCGCAGAAGCGCGCCACGCGGGAGACCAGCCGGTAGAGCGGCGGCTTGGACCGGCGGCTGTCTTCTTCGAGCGCCAGGATCGCCTCGATGTTGCGATGCGTCAGATCCTGGATCGATGGATGCCCGTGGCGGCCGTTCTTACGGGGTGCGGTGGTGTGCGGGTTCGTGTCGTTCTTGTCAGGCGCCATCGCCCGTGCTCCAGAGTCGAGAGCTTGCAAGATGCGCAAACCGCGCGTCCACCGGCGTAGGCGCGCGTCGTCGTTCGATGCAGGCGAAGTGCAGTCGCGCGACACGACGGGCGCGCATTCGAGACGCATTCCTACGCGGGCGCCCCGCCGCGGCACTAGCGTGGCATCTCCGAAGCAGGAGTTCCCGCACCATGAAGACGACCACCGCCCCCGCCAGGAAATCCGCCGCGAAATCTGCCGGCACCACCGCCGCCCGGCAACGTGCGGTCCAGCAGGCACAAGACGCCAAGGACAAGGCCAAGCCCACGGCCAAGAAGCCGATCCGGCCGGCCCAGATGGGCGAACGCGCCCAGCCGGCCAACCCGATGCCGGCGCAGCACCTGAAGAAGCCCGGCAACGAGGCGGACCTTGCGCTGCAGCCGCGCTTCGAGGCGCCCGACTACAAGGGCAGCGGCAAGCTCGAGGGCATGGCCGCGCTGATCACCGGCGGCGACTCGGGCATCGGGCGGGCGGTGGCCGTGCTCTACGCCCGCGAGGGCGCCGACGTGGCGATCGCCTACCTCGACGAGGACGAGGACGCCGAGGAAACGCGGCGCCATGTCGAAGCCGAAGGCACGCGCTGCATCCTCATCCGGGGCGATGTCTGCGACCCGGCGTTCTGCCGCGAGGCGGTGGCGCAGACGGTCGATGCCTTCGGCAAGCTCGACATCCTGGTGAACAACGCGGCCTTCCAGCTGCATGCCGAGTCGATCGAGGACATCACCGACGAGCGCTTCGAGATGACGCTGCGCACCAACGTCTTCGGCTACTTCCAGATGGCGCGCGCCGCAGTGCCGCACCTCGGCCAGGGCGCATCGATCATCAACACCGGCTCGGTCACGGGCCTCGAGGGCAGCGCCCACCTGCTCGACTATTCGACCACCAAGGGCGCGATCCATGCGTTCACCAAGTCGCTCGCGAGCAACCTGCTGCCCAAGGGCATCCGCGTGAACGCGGTGGCGCCGGGGCCGGTGTGGACACCGCTGAACCCGGCCGACAGCCCGCCCGAGAAGATCAAGGACTTCGGCAAGGCCACCGACATGCAACGCCCGGCGCAGCCCGAGGAACTCTCGCCGGCCTACGTGTTCCTGGCCGCGCCGAGCTGCGCGGGCTACATCACCGGCATCGTGCTGCCGGTGACGGGCAGCGTCGGCGCGGTGTGAGCCGGCGGTCGCGGCGGCCGGCGCAGAGTGTGCGACGTCATGGCGTCGAGCACGCTCAACGCCGTGACCAGAGCGTCGACCATCGGCACCTTGATCCCGGTAATCGACGCGCTGCGGATCGGCCGCCCACCGATCTTTCATTGGACCTTCTTGTTGTTGAGGGTGAACGCTCCGGACTGCAATTGCGCAAAGGCTTGGATGTTCTTTATTCATCCAATGCCATATCGATGGACTGATCCGCCATTTGCTCTTCCGGACGGTCGCTATTTCCACGCTCTCAAATAGCGGCAAAGCGGGTGACGATTCCCATTTGCCGTCACTAGGCCGCATGATGGTTCTGCACACGCGCAGGACGCGACCGCCGTTTCTTTCCGAATTCGTGACCTAAACCACGCAGAGCCACGGGCTACGGCCGCGATGCCTCATGATCGTTACCTGGCGGTCATGCCTTGCGCCGCATCGGGCAACGCGACGCGGCGGCAACGGGCAGCTTTTTCAGATGCGAAACGGCAGCGAGCGGATGGCCTGTTTTTGTGGATGGGCATCAGCGCAACAAGAAAAAGCCCGAGGCGCCTTGTGGGGCGCTACCGGGCTTTGAAGATGGTGCCGCTTGTCGGAATCGAACTGACGACCTTCCGCTTACAAGGCGGGTGCTCTACCAATTGAGCTAAAGCGGCATGATTGCTGAGTGGCTGAATTCTACCGAAGGCTTGCGGAGCGTTGCATTCGCCCCCGGCCTGGCTTCTTTTCTATTTGATTCGCTTGAGCGAAGGGCGGTTGCCGCCGCCGGTCGGAGGGCGCGGCGGCTCGTCGGGGGCGTTCTCGTCGACGCCCGATGCGTCACTCGAGTCTTCGCCGGACACCAAGTGGACGATATTGTTGGCATCGCCCTCGGTGCCCCGGGACGCATCTCGCAGCGGCATGCGCGCTGGCGCCGAGGCCGTTGGCAATACCGGCTCTGCGCCCGCTTGGCCGTCTTGCGTGCCGAGGGGCACGGCGGGCGGGAAAGCCATGCCCTGCCCGTTCTCGCGTGCATAGATGGCGATCACGCGGCCCACCGGCACGACGATCTCGCGTGCCGAGCCCGCGAAACGCGCCTTGAACTCGATGAACTCGTTGCCCAGCTTGAGAGAGCTGGTCGCGTCGAAGCTCACATTGAGCACGATCTCGCCGTTCTTCACGTACTCGCGCGGCACCTGCACGGTGTCATCCACCTGCACAGCGACATAGGGCGTGAACCCGTTGTCGGTGCACCATTCATAGAGCGCCCGAATCAGGTACGGGCGGGTGGAGGACGACTCGAGCGCGTTGATCATGAAATTTCTACTACCGTGCCCCGTGGGAGAACCTTACTTCCGCATGACCTTTTCGGACGGCGTGAGCGCCTCGATGTAGGCCGGACGCGAGAAGATCCGCTCGGCATACTTCAAGAGCGGCGCCGCATTCTTGCTCAGGTCGATGCCGTAGTAGTCGAGGCGCCAGAGCAGCGGCGCGATCGCGACGTCGAGCATCGAGAAGTTGTCGCCCAGCATGTACTTGTTCTTGAGGAACACGGGCGCGAGCTGCGTGAGGCGGTCGCGGATGTGCGCGCGCGCCTTCTCGAGGGCTTTCTCGTTGCCCTTGGCGGTGCGGTTCTCGAGCGCGGCCACATGCACGAACAGTTCCTTCTCGAAATTGAGCAGAAACAGCCGCACGCGGGCGCGGTCCACCGGGTCGCCGGGCATCAGCTGCGGATGCGGGAAGCGCTCGTCGATGTACTCGTTGATGATGTTCGACTCATACAGGATCAGGTCGCGCTCGACCAGGATCGGCACCTGGCCGTACGGGTTCATCACGCCGATGTCTTCGGGCTTGTTGTAGAGGTCGACGTCGCGGATCTCGAAGTCCATGCCCTTTTCGAACAACACGAACCGGCAGCGGTGGGAAAAGGGGCAGGTCGTTCCTGAATACAAGACCATCATGGCGAGAGACTCCTAAAAATCAAAAAGAGTGGGTCGCGTTCGCAACCCACTCTGTGGGACCGGACGCGCGCGGCGCCCGGTCGGCGTGGACGGAACTACTTGACGTCTTTCCAGTACGAGGCGTTCAGTCGCCACACGAAGACCAACGACATGACGAGGAACAGCAGGACCCACACGCCGATGCGGATGCGGGTGTTCTGCGCCGGCTCGGCCATCCATTGGAGGTAGCCCACGAGGTCGCCCACCGCATTGTCGAACTGCAGCGGGGTCATGGTGCCGGGCGTGACCTGCTCCCAGCCCTTGAAGACTTCGGTCTCGTGGCCGTGCGACACCACCTTGGTGTAGACCGGACGGCGCTCGCCCTGCAGTTCCCACAGCGGGTTGGGCATTGCGACGCTCGGGAACGCCAGGTTGTTCCAGCCCGTGGCCTTGGTGTCGTCGCGGTAGTAGGTGCGCAGGTAGGTGTACAGGTAGTCGGCGCCGGTGCCGCCATGGCCGGCCCGCGAGCGGGCCACGAGCGTCAGGTCGGGCGGCGTGGTGCCGAACCAATCCTTGGCCTGGCGCGGATCGAAGTTGGCCTTCATCGTCTCGCCGACCTTCTCGGTCGTGAACAGAAGGTTGTCCTTGATCTGCTGCTCGCTGATGCCGATGTCCTGCAGGCGGTTGTAGCGCATGAAGGCGGCCGAGTGGCAATTGAGGCAGTAGTTGACGAACAGCTTGGCGCCGTTCTGCAGCGAAGCGACGTCGGTGGTCTTGTTGGGCGCCTTGTCCCAGGCGATGCCGCCTTCGGCAGCCGACGCGGTCGCGGAAAAGGTCAGGCCCAATGCCAGACCCATAACCGCGATCCAGCCAGAAATGCATTTCTTCATCGTGTTTCTCTCGAGCTCTCTTGGGCTTCTCAATGGGCGGCGAAGGTCACGCGGTCGGGCACGGGCTTGAACTCGCCCTTGCTGCTCCACCAGGGCATGAGCAGGAAGAAACCGAAGTAGAACAGCGTGCCGATCTGCGAGATGGTCTGCGCGATATCGAGCGCGAACGAACCGATGACCAGGTTGCCCCAGACGCCTGGTGCCTGGATGCCCAGGTAGCCCAGGATCAGGAAGAAGAACACGAAGACGGCGTACACGTACTTGTGCCAGCTCGGACGGTAGCGGATCGACTTGACCTCGCTCTTGTCGAGCCAGGGCAGGAAGAACAGGATGATGACCGAGCCGCCCATCACGACCACGCCCCAGAACTTGGCGTCGAAGGCCTTGAGCAGGAAGATCACCACGGCTGCCACGACGGCAACCGCGATCTTCAGGGCCATGCCCGACCTGCCCTTGACGAAATTCAGGATCGCGGCCGCGCCGATGATCAGCGCGAACACGTTGACCATGTCGTCGGTGGTCGCACGCAGCATCGAATAGAACGGCGTGAAGTACCAGACCGGCGCGATGTGGTTCGGCGTCTTGAGCGAATCGGCCGGGATGAAGTTGTTGTACTCGAGGAAGTACCCACCGGCTTCCGGCGCGAAGAAAACCACGGCCGAGAAGATCGTGAGGAACACCACCACGCCGAAGATGTCGTGCACCGTGTAATACGGGTGCGACGGGATGCCGTCGAGCGGATGACCATCAGGTCCGCGCGTGGCCTTGATCTCGATGCCGTCGGGGTTGTTGGAACCCACTTCGTGCAGCGCGATCAGGTGGGCCACAACGAGGCCGAGCAGCACCAGCGGCACCGCGATCACGTGGAAGCTGAAGAAGCGGTTCAGCGTGGCATCGCTCACCACGTAGTCGCCGCGGATCAGGAGCGCCAGGTCAGGGCCGATGAACGGAATGGCCGCGAACAGGTTCACGATCACCTGGGCGCCCCAGTACGACATCTGGCCCCAGGGCAACAGGTAGCCCATGAAGGCTTCGGCCATGAGGCACAGGAAGATCGCACAGCCGAACACCCAGATCAGCTCGCGCGGCTTGCGGTAGCTGCCGTACATGAGGCCGCGGAACATGTGCAGGTACACCACGACGAAGAACGCCGAGGCGCCCGTGGAGTGGATGTAGCGGATCAGCCAGCCCCAGGGGACGTCGCGCATGATGTACTCGACCGAGGCGAAGGCGAGGTTCGCGTCGGGCTTGTAGTGCATCACGAGGAAGATGCCGGTCACGATCTGAATGACGAGCACCAGCATCGCGAGCGAGCCGAAGATGTACCAGAAGTTGAAGTTCTTCGGTGCGTAGTACTTGCCCCACTGGTCGTTCCAGAGCTTGGTCAGCGGGAACCGGTTGTCGACCCAGTTGAGGAGCTTCTCGCCCGCGGGCGCGTTGGGGGAGATTTCGCGGAATTCAGCCATGTTCTTCTTCTGCCTCAGGCCTTCTTGGAGTCTTCACCGATCAGGAGCTTGGTGTCCGACAGGTACATGTGCGGCGGCACAGGCAGGTTGTCGGGTGCGGGCTTGTTCTTGAAGACACGGCCGGCGAGATCGAAGGTCGAACCATGGCAGGGGCACAGGAAGCCACCCTCCCAATCGTTCGGCAGCGATGGCTGCGGACCGGCCTGAAGGCGGTCGACGGGCGAGCATCCGAGGTGGGTGCAGATGCCCACCACCACCAGCACATCGGGCTTGATCGAACGGTGTTCGTTCTGCGCGTAAGCCGGGGTGAACTCGTCGGGGTAGCGCTGGGACTGCGGGTCCGCCAGCTGGCCATCGAGCTTGGGCAGCTCGGCCAATTGCTCAGGCGAACGCTTGAGGATCCAGACGGGCTTGCCGCGCCACTCGACGGTGATCTTCTCGCCGACCTGGAGGCCGCCGATGTCGACCTCGATGGCGGCGCCCGCGGCCTTGGCCTTCTCGGAGGGCTGGAATGTGCTTACAAAGGGAATCGCGGTCGCCACGCCTCCCGCTACGCCGGCACAGCTGGATGCGATCAACCACGTCCGCTTGCTTGTGTCGATCCGGGGGGAGCCGGAGGTCATGTCACTCATGGGGATCCTCTAAGTCTTCTTCGCTGGAGCAGGGTCAACCCGCGATTGTAGCGGGCTGTGGAGCGCATATTCAACGGTCACGGGCGCGCAAGCCCCAACCCATGCATGCAGGTCATGCAGAAGGCTCAATTAAGAACAATGAATTAGCCATTTATTTCAAAGACATTTCGACACAGCCATTTGCACCCGCAAACGCCATAAAAGGTAAATTAGTTGCGGCACACTTCGCCAACTGATAGTCTTCTCTCAACTGTTAATTGCTATAGAGAGGATAAATCGCCATGAGAATTAAGCCATTGGTTTCCGCGGCCGCTGTCGCCGTTCTGGGCCTCTCCTCGGCGTTTGCCCAGACGCAGACACCGCCGCCTGCACCCGCTTCGGTCGCGACGCCGGCACCCCAGCCGGCCAACGCCTCGGGCGCCACCAACTCCGCATTCGGCCAGCTCACCGCGGCGCAGGCCGGCGGCGTGGCCGCCGGCGTCGGACTCGCAGCGGCCGTTGCCAGCGGCAATGGCGGCAACAGCGGTGGCGGCAGCGGTACGGGTGGTACCGGCGGCACCGGCACGGGCACGACCGGCACCAACTGAACGTGCCGGCCCTCCCTGCGGGAGGGCGCTCGCCAAAGGTCCCGTCCGCCGGCTTCGCCGTGCGATGGGTCGAATGCTGTCTTCTGGCAGCATTTCTTTTGGGCATTGGCGGCTGCTCTTCCGGTTCCTCGGCCATGCTGGCCACGGCGCGGCATCTCTATGGCGGCCCGTCCGCTGCTGCTTCCCAACCCACCTTCAATCCGAATTACCGCTATTTGCGCGTGACGACCGGCGCGCAGACGGTCTTCATGGTGCTGGGCTATATCGACCAGCGCCCCGAGGGCGCGGTCGAGGTCTGGTACAGCGGCAGCGGCGAAGTGCTGCGGCTGCTCGACGGGCGGCTGGTGGGGACGAGCGGGCTGTCGACCGACTGGCGCGAGGTGCGCTTCTCGAAGCTGCCCGCCTGGTCCGGCGACGCGGCCGCGAAAACCTACGTGCGTGAGCGCGACATGATGCCCGGCTACCGCTTCGGCATCCGCGACGAGGTGGCGCTGGCGCCGATCGCTGCTCCCAGCCAGTCGGCGCTGGCCGGCAGGCCCGCCGCATCGCTGCGCTGGTACGAGGAGCGCAGCACGACGCGACCGGCAAGCGCATCGCTCCCGGCCGCCCGCTTCGGTGTTTTGCAAGCGGGAGGCGCGCCGCGCGTCGTCTATTCCGAGCAATGTATTTCCAATAACCTGTGTATGAGCTTCGAGCAGTGGACGCCTTCTTCTCCAGCACCCGTCGCAGCGGCGAGCGCTGGTTCATGAGCCGTCCGCTTCTGCTGCGTGGCCTTGCCAGGGATCCCCGGCCCCTTCGCGCTGCGATGGCCGCCTGTGCATTGGCGGCAAGCTGCGCGGCGAGCGCCCAGGTGCCGGCCAATGCGCCGGCCGACAATGCCTCGCCCGCGAGCGACACGGACATCCGGCCCGGCGAACGCCTGAGCGCCTGGCTGCTGCGGCAGCCGCCCACCGCGGCATCGCCCGGACTCGCCTGGCGTGTTCCGCAGGAGCGGCTGGCCCAGCAGTTTCTGAAGAACACGCTGCTGGTGCGGCTCGAAGCGTCGCGCCGCCGCGCACCGAAGGCCGAACAGGCGCAGCACCAGCAACTGATCGCGCGGCTGCAGGGCCTGCCGGTCACCGGCCGCGTGGCCCTCGGCATCGTCGACCCGCGCTGGCTCGAGGCACATCCCGACCAGGACCCGGTGCTCGCGGCCGGCCAGCAGCTGATGGCGCCGCCACCCGCGCTGCGGACCGTGACGGTGCTGCAGGCCGACGGCCGCCTGTGCCAGGTGGCGCACGAGGCTGGCCGCAAGGCGTGGGACTACGTTGCGGCCTGCGATGTCGAGGGCGACTACGACTGGGCCTGGGTGGCCCAGCCCGACGGCCGGACGGCGCGCGTGGGCGTGTCGCCATGGAACGCGCATCCGTCGGACGAGCCCGCGCCGGGCGCCTGGATCTGGTCCGCGCCACGCGGCATGGACGACCTGGAGCGCATCTCCGAGGGCATCATCAAGCTGCTGGCCACGCAAGGGCCGTCGCCGCAGGAAGAAGCCACTGCGCAGGCGCCCCTCACCGAGGCCGCAGCCTCCGCACCGGACTCTCCGGCCGCGCCGCCCTCGACGGTGATCTCCGTCCTCACCGAGCCGGCCCCCGAGTACCGTGCGCTTCAGACCAGCGGCAACGACTGGGGCGAAACCGGCCTGCTCCAGACGCCGACCGCACGCATGGGCCAGGCAGGCGACATGCGGACGTCGATCTCGCATGTGTCCCCGTACACCCGGCTCAACGTGATGTTCCAGCCGCTGGACTGGCTCGAGGCGGGCTTCCGCTACAGCTCGATCAGCAACCGGATCTACGGCATCGGGCTCAGCAACCAGGGCTACAAGGACAAGAGCATCGACCTGAAGGCGCGCCTCTGGAAGGAATCGGCCTACCTGCCCGAAGTGGCGCTCGGCTTTCGCGACATCGGCGGCACCGGCCTGTTCTCGTCCGAGTACCTGGTGGCGAACAAGCGCTATGGCGAGTTCGACTTCAGCCTCGGCATCGGTTGGGGCTACATGGGGAACGCCGGCACCATCAGCAACCCCTTCGGCCTGCTCGACAGCCGCTTCAAGACCCGGGTGAGCCAGACGACGTGGGGCGGCGCCAACTTCAGCCGGCTCTTCCGCGGACCTGCGGCGCTGTTCGGCGGCGTGCAGTGGCGCACGCCCTGGGAGCCGCTGACGCTGAAGCTCGAATACGAAGGCAATGACTACCAGAACGAGCCGCTCAACAACAACCAGCGGCAGCGCTCGCCGGTCAACATCGGGCTCGAGTACCGCTACGCGCCGGGCGTGACCTTCTCGGCCGGCTTCGAGCGCGGCGACAAGGTGATGGTCGGGCTCACGCTGCAGACCAACCTCGCGAAGATGCAGATGCCCAAGACGGCGGACCCGCCCGCGCCGAAGTTCTCGCCGACCGCACCCACGGCTTTCCAGGGCTGGGCCGCCACGGCCGCGGACATCGAGCGCCGCACCGACTGGACCGTCCAGCGCATTGCGCCGCAGGGCGCGATGCTGCACGTCTGGATCACCGAGAGCGCCACCGTCTACCGCAGTGCGCGCGTCGAGCAGATCATCGCGGTGCTGCACCGCGACGCGCCCGGCTCGGTCCGGAATTTCGTACTGCACTATTCGGAACGCGGACTGCCGATGCATGCGCAGGTGGTCGACCGCGACGAATGGGTGAATGCGCACTACCAGGCGCAGACCCCGGCCCAGCAACGCGCCGCGAGCCAGCGCGACTACGCACCCGCGCCGCTCGATGCCGACCCCGGCGTGATCGTGCCGGTGGTGGCGGGCCGCACCGCCGCGGCCGCCGTAATCAATAGCGGCGACAGCGACAGCAGCAAGCGCCTGCCCGCATGGGAGCGCGACACCCCAAAGTTCACGATCGGGCTCACGCCCAGCCTGGGCCAGATCCTCGGCGGACCGAACGCCTTCGTGCTCTACCAAGTCGGGGTGCAGGCCGTGGCCGAGTACCGCTTCACGCCGAGCACCTGGGTCAACGGCGCGCTGAACCTGCGCCTGGTCGACAACTTCGACAAGTTCACCTACACGGCGCCGAGCAACCTGCCGCGCGTGAGGACCTTCCAGCGCGAGTACGTGACCTCGCGGCGGCTGACCATTCCGGTATTCCAGCTCACGCACGTGGGCCGGCTCACCGACAACCAGTACTACAGCGTATACGGCGGCGCGCTCGAGACGATGTTTGCGGGCGTCGGCGGCGAGTGGCTCTACCGCCCGTGGCGCAGCAAGCTCGCATTCGGCGTCGACTTCAACCATGTGCGGCAGCGCGACTTCGAGCAGGACTTCGGACTGCGCGACTACAAGGTCAACACCGGCCATGCGACTGTCTATTGGGACACGGGCTGGAACGGCGTGCTCGCGAAGGTCAGCGCGGGCCAGTACCTTGCGGGCGACCGCGGCGTGACGATCGACATCAGCCGCCGCTTCGACAACGGCGTGGTGCTCGGTGCCTATGCGACCAAGACCAACGTCTCGGCGCGGCAGTTCGGCGAAGGCAGCTTCGACAAGGGCATCTACCTGTCGATCCCGTTCGACGCGCTGCTGCCGCGCACGAGCAAGTTCACCGCCAACTTCGCCTGGGCGCCGTTGGTGCGCGACGGGGGTGCGCGGCTGGGCCGAATCCATCCGCTCTACGAAATGACTTCCGCACGCGACCCGAGCGCCTACAAGTTCCGCGCGCCCGGCACGGGCGAGCCGCGCGCGGGCGACAACATCCTGAACTTCGAGCGGCGGTAGCTGACGGCGTCAGCGCGCCGGCGCTGCGGCGCCCGCGCGCATGATGAAGAACAGCCAGCCGATCATGGCCGCCGCCATGCAGGCAAAGCCGACGGTCATGGCGTGGATGGTCTGGATGTAGGAGATCGGCGGCTCGGCTGCGAACATGCACGCCGCGAAAACCAGCGCACCGAAGATCGAGCACCACAGCAGCGCGCCGGGCCGTCCGGCCGCCCTGAACCCGGTGCGCAGGCACATCGTGAGGCCGAACACGGCCGGGGCATAGAAGAACGGCGAGAAATCCATGCCGGCGTAGTTGCGCCCGAAGGCCAGCACCACCAGGTGCGGCCCGAGCAGGCCGAGCACGACGCCGCCGACGGCCGCCACGAGAAAGCCGAACAGCACGAACTTGACGAAGAGGCGGTGCGCCTCCTTGCGCGCCTCCGTCTTCCAGCCGGCCGCGAGCCGCGGCAGGATGTAGTAACCCAGCGCCAGCAGCACGTACTGCATCGGCAGCAGGAAAGTGATGTAGATCTTCAGCAGCCCGCCCTGCGCGGCATCCGCCGAGGAGCCGAGCAGCAGGATTGCGCCGCCCGTCATGATCCAGCTCATCCACTGCGAGAGGCCGGCCTTCCAGCCATAGCTGGCGGCCTCGCCGATGGTCAGGGCCTGTGCATCGGCAGGCGCCGGCAGCGGCGCGATCACGCGCCCGAGGTTGCCGGCGATCAGCAGGGCGAACGGCAACTGGACGATCGCGATCCACAGCAGCGCCTCGGCCCAGGTAGTGGGCTTCAGCCCGATCAGCACCGCCACGTAGCCGACGCACACCAGGAGGCCCGACGCGCAGAGCGCGAGAAAGCGCCGTCCCACGAGCAGCATGCTGCGCGCGGTCCAGAACAGCTCGTAGCCCACGATCAGCGCGATGCCGGCCCAGGCCAGCGGACCGGGAAAACTCGCGAACTGCCACGCGAGGAAGCCCGCCACCGAGACGCCCAGCACGAGCGCCCAGCTCCACCATGCCGCCGACCGGCTCGCGTAGTAGCGCTTGATCAGGATCGGCTCGTGCACCACGGCCGTGTGCAGGATGTACTGGAAGCTGACGATCGCGAGAAAAGCCGAGGCGATGCCGAAGTCGGCGGGCGACAGGGCGCGCGCGAGCGCGAAGCTCAGCAGCAGCTGGCTCGCGCTGTAGATGCACTGATCGGCAATCGCGTAGACCGGGCCCAGGCGCTTTCGAATGCCCGCGATGTTCATTCCGAGAACGACAGCAGGACCGGCTGGGCGCTGGCCCTGGCTGCGAAGCCGCCCTCGTCCGGCGCACCGCAGCCGCCGCGGCGCACCTGCGGGAAGAACTCGACGCGCGTGCATTTCCTGCCCTTCTCGGCCGGCACGACCACGTTCTGTTCGCCGCGCTCGGTCCACACCACGTGCAGCAGCGCGCTTCCACGGCTCAGCACCAGCTTGTGCACGCCTCCGGCCTCCTCGTAGGAGACCTTCCTCGCGTCGCGCACGATCCGCAGGAACTCGGTGAGGCTCCCGAACGCCTCCTTCTTCTCGCCGCTCTTCGACTTGAGCCCGAAGTTGTCTTCCCGCGCGACGACCGAGGTGCCGCGGTCCTTCCAGGCATAGAGGTTCAGCAGCTTGATGCCGGCCGCCACGTTGGTGAGGTATTCGCGGAAGATCAGCGAGGCCTGGCCGTTGCGGTCGCGCACCGGCAGGTACGAGGCATAGCCCCATTCCGAGGCCACGATGCCCACCTTGTTCAACTGCCGCTGGTCGAGCTCGGCGCGCAGCCTGGCGTAGTCGGCGATGGCCGTTTCGGGCACCGAGCGGTACGGATGGATCGAGATGTCCGTCAGGCAGTTCGACTTGGCGGCCGAGACGAAGGCATTCTCGATCGGCGCCGGCACCTGGCCAGCGTGGAACGGCAGCTTGGCGAAGCCGAAGCCCATGACGATCTTCGGCGGCGTCTTCAGCTGCGAGATGCTGCTGCAGAAGGCCGCGGTCGCGACGCCGAAGTCCGCATGCAGCGACGGATTGAGAAAAGTCTTGTGGTCGGGCTCGTTCCAGAGTTCCCACACAGCCACGTCATCCGCATGCGCCTCCATGAAGCCGCGCGCGAACTCCGCGAACAGCTTCTCGCGCTGGCCGCCGCGCAGGTCCGCCGGCCGCTGGCCCCAGATTTCGCGCCCGCCGAACAGCGTGACGATCGCTTCGAGCCGCGCGTTCTTGACGCGGCGGATCAGGCTCGAATAGTCGATCGACGCCGGGTTCACGCTCTTGAGCGGCGGCCGCGCGCCGAAGCGCACGAACTCGAAGCCCGAAGCCTTGATCTCCCGCAGGTCGTCGTCCGAGATGTCCGCGGGATCGATCTGCACGCTCAGCGCCACGGGGTATGCCGATGCCAGTTCGGCGATGCCGCGCGCCTGGGCCCCGCTGCCGAGGCCGGCCAGTGCCGCCGTTGCCAGCAGGAAAGCAAGTATCTTCTTCAAAGCACCGACTCCTTGTAGAGGTCGACGATTGCGGCATTCATGCGGTCGGCGGTGTATTTCTGCTCGAACAGCGCGCGGCCGGCACGGCCCATGCGCGCCAGATCGTCCGAGGCAAGGCGGTCGATCTCGCGCAGCATGTCGTCGATGCGCTCGAGCGCGAACAGCCGTCCGCTGCGATGGTCCTCGACGATGTCGACCAGCCCGCCCACGGCCGAAGCAAACACCGGCTTGCCGCGCGCCATCGCCTCGACGGCCACCAGGCCGAAGCCCTCCCAGCGCGAGGGAACGATGATCGCCTCGCACGAACGGTAGGCCTCGTCGAGCGCTTCCTTTTCGAGCCAGCCCTTGAACTCGACCTCGTTGGGCTTGGCAAGCGGAAGGTCGTTGCGGACCGCTTCGCCGACCACGACCAGCTTGAAGTTCGGCCGCACACGGACGTAGGCATCGAGCAGCGCGTCGACGCCCTTCTGCTGGTCGAGCCGCCCGACGAACAGGATCTTCCTTTCGGACGGAACCTGGCGGGGCGCGGCCTCGATGGCAGCCGGTGCCGGCGAGGCGGCGATGCCGTTCGGAATGCAGGTGCAGCGCTTGATGCCGAATTTTTCGGCCAGCCGCAGTTCATGGTCGCTGATGCAGATGATCGCGTCGCTCCGGTGCGAGAGCAGCCATTCGATCCAGCGGTAGATCGCCTTCTTGTACGACGGCCCGATCTGGTCGAAGGCCCAGCCATGCGAGCAGTAGACGATGCGGGTCTCGGCCGGCACCTGGCCGACGAGCGCCATGGCGCGCACGACGCCCCCTGCGATCGAGCTGTGGAGATGCAGCACCGTCGGGCGTTCCGTGCGGATGATCCTGCGGATCTCGGCCGCATAGCCGGCAAGCACCAGCGGACTGCGCGCCGCCGGCACGACGTGCGTATCTTTCGGGCTCAGCCAGTCGACCGGCGCTGGCAGCACGAACTTGGCCTGGGAGATCGCGGGCGAATTCTGCTGGAAGCCCGACACCATCCGCAGGTAGGTTTCGAGGCCGCCCTTGAGCGTCTCCGCGACGTGCAATATCTTCATGTCGGCCCATCCATTCAGATCAGTGCATGGATGCCGGCCACGACCTGGCTTCGGAGCGCATCGAGGCGTTGCCGGGCCGGGTTCCGCTCACCCAGCAGGTCCCGCACCGAGGACCCGAGCTTTTCCACCTCGGGCGACAGGTCGAAGAGGTGACGCTCGCGTCCCGTCAGTTCGAAGAACGACGCGACCTTCTTGTCCCAGTTCATTCCGACCGAAGGAATGTGCAGGCCATAGGCCACGATGTTGGCGTGCAGCCGATGGGCCACGATGCAGGCGCACGCGCTGATCAGCGACACCAGTTCGTCGGGATGGCGAGGCACCACGAAGGCTGGTTTCGCCTCGCCGGCTGCCAAGACGATTTCGTCCAGCACCCGGTTGTCCTCGGCCGCGCCGTTGGTGAAATAGAGCACCCGCAGCCCCTGCGCGCGCAATGTGTCGGCCAGGCTCGAGAAGAACCGAGCCGACGGCGTCGAATTGGCGCTGCCGTATTCCGAATTCATCACCAGCGCATCGAGGCTGCTGACGCAGATGCCGACGTCCCAGGTCTTCTCGGGCGACAGCTCGTCGGGGAACGCGTCGGCACAGATCAATGCCGGATCGGGCACGACCCGGATCTGCGGCCGCGGCACCTTGAAATACGTGTGCAGGTTGTCGGCCGACTCCTGGTCGCGCGTGGCGTAGAACACCGGCCTTGCGTTGTCGAGGAAGCGCTTGACCAGGAATTGCCCCCAGAACGTCCATCTGGCGGTCACGCCCACGCTCGCGACCACCACCCTCTTCCCGCGCAGCAGCCGGCTCAGGAAAAACAGCTTGGCCGGAAAGTTGAGCGCCACGTCGCAGAAAAGCTGGCCGCCGCCAATCACCACGAGGTCGGCATCGTCGACGGCCGCCTCCCAATTCCTGCGCCATGAGGAAACGTAGCCCTTGAGGCAATACAGGAACACGATCAGCGACCGCAGCAGCAACGGCAATTTCGCGAACACGCGAAAGGCGCCGCCGCCACGCAGGTTCTCTTCCGCAAATCCCTGCCGACCGGCAATGTCCAGGAATTCCACCCGCGCCTGTGGGTATTTGAGGCCGACGATGTGCGCGAGCGAGGCAGCGATCACGCCGTCGCCGAGGTTGTCGCTGAAGGGCACAGCGCAGATCAGGATCTTCTTCATATCATCAATCAGGCGAAGCGCTCAGCGCGAGCCATGTCCCACGGCGACGACCCAGATGGTCCGGATGAAGATGCCGATGTCCCGGCTGACCGACAGCGTCTCGACGTAGGCAACGTCGAGCGCGACGCGCGCCTTGTAGCTCAGCTGATTGCGGCCGCTGACCTGCCAGAGTCCGGTGATGCCCGGGCGAACGGCGCAATAGAACGACCAGTCCGAGCCGTACAGGCTCTTCTGGTCGAGCATGCAGGGGCGCGGGCCGACAAGGCTCATGTCGCCCACCAGCACGTTCCAGAACTGCGGCAATTCGTCCAGGCTGGTCTTGCGGATGAATTTGCCGAACGGGGTGATGCGCGGGTCGTTCTCCAGCTTCTGGTATTCGGCCCATTGCTGGCGCGCCACCGGGTCGTTCTTCAGATGCTCTTCCAGGATCTGCGCGGAGTTCGGCAGCATCGAGCGGAATTTGTAGAACTTGAAGATCCGCCCGCCGCGTCCGTAGCGGGGTTGCGAATAAAGTACCGGCGCGCCCGATGTGATCAGCACGCCGACCGCCAAAATGGCAAATAGCCAGCCGAAGGCGCAGAAGAAGAACAGTGCCGCGGAAATGTCCACTGTCCGTTTGCCTGCGCGCAGCATGGGCGAATGACGCACCCTCGTCCATCCCGCATCGCCCGCAATGCCCCCGAAGGCCTCGTCGCCGGGGGGCACCATCGATTCCTCCGAACGGAAATTGGTCATCGGAATGCTCCTATTTCACATTCAAGGATCGAACGAATTTCCAGCTGAAGAAGTCTCATTGCAGAGCACCTTTCGTCTTACAAGCGCGTGCTTGCCCCTTGCGGGTCCTGTGGCATATGAAGGCCCGGCGCCCGAGCCTTTTCGACCCGGACCGCGGAAGCCCTGAAGGTTGCGGCGCAAAAATCCGTGCGCGGGCAAGCGATCTGGACGAGTAATACCAAATGAATACGCTATTCGCCCGAGTGCTTTTTAATTAGCAAATAACCCATCGCACCTATTTAGTGCGTCCAGTGATAAATCTCACATTCTTGGCAAATTTTCCCAGAAACGGAGCTTAAGACTAGGTGATATCCCTGTTGTTTTTGTATTTATAGTGTGTGTATCGGTAACCGCCGTACTTATAGCTGCTGCTACCGGCATGCCGTCGAGATAAGTCCATAGCATTCAATATGACGCCATTGGCGGCGCAGCCGGCATGGGCCAGCCTGCGGATGCTTTCGTTCAATTCGCCCAATTGGGTCTTTTCAGCACGCGCCACGAGCAGCAGCGAGCCGGCGAGCGGCGCCACCGACGCGGTGTCCGCAGCCACCAGCACGGGCGCCGTGTCGACGATCACCAGGTCGTAATCAGGGGAGAGCTTTTGCAGAATCTGCGAAAAAGATTCGCTCAGTAGCAATTCCGCCGGGTTGGGCGGCAGCACACCGGTCGTGATCACGTCGAGGTTCGGCTGGACCGATGAGCGAAGCGCCTTGTCCTGCGTGATGGTGCCGGCGATCAATTCGGACAGGCCCGGTGACCGCGGCATCGAGAAGAACTGGTTCACCCGGCCCTTGCGCAGGTCGGCATCGATGAGCAGCACCTTCTTGCCCGAGGCCGCGGTGATGGCCGCGAAGTTGACCGACACGAAGGTCTTCCCGACGCCCGGGGTCGCACCCGAAATGAGCAGTCGGTTGTTGGCAGCTTCGAGCATGGTGAACTGCAGCGCGGTGCGCAGGCTGCGCAGGCTTTCGATCGCGGGGTCTTCCGGTTGCTGCAGCGCCAGCACGTGCAGGCCGGGCGCCCTGTTCTCGATGCTCTTGTCGATCAGCCGCTGGGCGCCGCTCAGCGGAATGCTGCTGTAGACGCTGAGCCCGGTTTGCAACTCGATCTCGCTTGGGTTGCGGATGCCGCCGAACAGCGCGTTGCGCCCAATGGCCGCGGCTACGCCGGCGCCGAGCCCCAACAGCAGGGCCACGGCGAAGATCAGCGAGCGCTTGGGCCAGACGGGCTCCTCGGGAACGATGGCTTCGTCCAGAAGCCGCACATTGCCGACCTTGCCTTCCTTGGCGAGGCGCATCTGCAGCGAGCTGTTGAGCAGCGATACGTAGAGATCGGTGTTGACCTTGATGTCGCGCTGCATCTGCACGGTGTTTTGCTGCAGCAGCGGCATCTTGCGGATACGGACGTCGACACCTGCGATCTCGCCCTTCCACGCGGCGATCTGGTTGTCCAGCGTCTGCAGCGTCGGGTGCTTGTCGGTGAAGCGCGCCGAGAGTTCGCGCCGCTTCTGCTGCGCCTCGAGCAGCTTGGCCTGCAACTCGACGGTCTGCGACAACGCGTTCTTCGCCTCGTCGTCGAGGCTCACGGTGCCATTCTCGTTGCGGTAGCGGTTGTAGAGATCTTCGGATTGCTCGAGCTGCTTCTTGAACTGGGGCAACGCGGTGTCGAGGAAACCCAGCGTCTTCTCGGCCTCGGCCGCCTTGCGCTCGATGTTCTGGCGAACGTAGAGCCGGCCGACCTCGTTGAGAACCTGCGTGAGCCGCTCGGGATCGGGGTTCTTCCAGCTGACGTCGAGCACGCCCGACTGCTTGCCCTTCTCGGCCACCTTGAGGCTGTCCTGCAGCGCCAGCAGCGTCTTCTGCTTCGAGAACCTCACCAGCTCGAACTGCGCACCCGGCTTCGCGTTCACAGTGCTCACCAGCAGCCGGAGCCGTGCGCCGCCGAGTTCGGCCAGAAGCGGCGTGCCGATCGCACCCGCAAGCGGCGCGGCCATGTCGGGATGGCTCAGTTCGTACTGGTTGTTCGCCTTCACGGTCAGCCGGAAGGGCTTCTCCTCCAGGCTCGCCGGCACGTCGAACTGCGGAACCACGATCTGCTCGGTGCCGCTCACGTAGCCCGAAAGCCCCATGAAGCCGGGGTCCGAGAGCTCGCTCGCGCGCCGCGAAAGCCAGCTGCCCACGACCGGCGCATAGCGCGGCCGAGCGCTGATGTAGAGCTTGGTGTTCTCCACCGCCTGGCCGAGGATCGCGCGCGAACGGATGATCTCGATCTCGCCGGCGGCCGGGGTCTTGACGCTCAGCAGCGACGAGGCGGCATCGCCGAGGAAACTACCGGCGGAATTGCCCGAGTCTTCCACCTGCACGGCGAGGTTGGCCTCGTACACAGGCTTGCCGAAGAGCGCATAGGCGGCACCGAGGCACAGCGCGACCGCAACGACGCCGGCAATGAGCCAGCGGTTGTCGATCAGGATGTCCAGGTACTCGACCAGGTTGATGCCTTCGCTCTCCTCTTCCAGCGGTGGCATCGGCAGGGCGGCTTGCTGCGGTGCTGCATTCATGTCGGTTGCTGCTCGGGTGTTGTAATTTTCAGAATGCGGTCGATCCAGGTCCTGGCCCCCACGTCAATGAGCGAGAGCGCGTGCGCGAACGCCGCCTCGTCCTGCCGGTAGGGGTCGGGGACGTCCTGCTTGGCGGCCTCGGCGATGCGGAACACCTTGCCGCGCACGAACGGGTAGGTCGTCTCGAGGTGGCGGCGCTGGTCCATGTCCATCACGAGGATCAGGTCGGCCTGCCGGCACAGCAGCTGGTTCGCCTGCTGCGCCACGTGGCCCGAGATGTCGATGCCGCGCGCCTGCATGAGCTGCTGCGCCATCGGATCGGCGGCGCGCCCGACGAGCGCGCCGGTGCCCGCGGACATGACACGCAGGTGCGGCAGTCCTGCCGCCAGCAGGCCTTCGGCCATGGGGCTGCGGCAGATGTTGCCGATGCAGACCGTCAGTACGGATTTCATCGGTGGCGGCTCCAGACTTCGTCGCCCGCGTTGATGACCTGCGCGGCCGGCAAGATCAGGCTTGCAAGGCGGTTCCAGGTCACGAGCGGCACGGAATCGATGTAGACCACGTCCTTGGGCTGCAGCGGGAAGCGCTCGGCGAGCGCCAACGCCGCAGGGTTGCGTGCATTCAGATGGAAGATCGCCGGCAGGCCGCGCGCGTTGTTTCGGATGACGTAGATCTGGCCCGTGTTGGCGGACGCCAGGTTCGGACCGCCGGCTTCGCCGAGCGCTTCGTTGAGGCTGAGCCGCCCGTTGTACATGCGCAGCGCCGAGGGCCGCGCGATCTCGCCCATCACGAACACCTTGCTCTCGTCGCGGTTGCGCACCTGCACCACGTCACCGTTGCGCAGCGGGATCCTGCTGGCATCGGCACCGCGCGCCTGCAGGCGCTCCAGGTCGATCTGCGTGGTCCTGTCGCCGCGCGTGAGCGTCACGAACGACCGGTCGCCATTCGCGGTGACGCCGCCGGCCCGGCTCAGGGCTTCGGCCAGCGTCATCGGCACGTCGGTGAAGATCTGCAGCCCGGGGTTGCGCACCTCGCCTTCCACGAATGCGCGGCGGCTTCGGAACGACTGGATCCGCACCGTCACCTGCGGCGACTTGATGTACTCGGAGATCCGGCTAGCGATGAGGTCGGAGGCTTCGATCTCGGTGAGCCCCTCGAGCTTTACGCGGCCGATGTACGGAAAGCTGATCTGGCCCGTGGCGCCAACGATGAAGCCGGGGGCCACGCTGATGCCCGTGGGGTCGGCCTGCTGCGTGATCACTGCACCCGCGTTCGGCAGCAGTTCCGGGTGGTCGTAGACGATCACCCCGACCACGTCGCCGGGTCCGATGGTGTACGCCGGAGCTTCCCCGAACAGTGCCTTCACGTCCGGCGCAACGGAAGTCGGCTCCGCCTCGGCCATCGTGCGGATGAGCGCAGGCGAAATGGACGTGATCACCCCGTCCGGCGCACCGTCGGCCGGCAGGTACTGGAATTCGGGAGGCAGGCTCTGGTCGGCCTCGTAGGCGCCCAACGACCCGAACCCCGGTGCACAGCCCTGCAGCAATAACGCGCCCATTAGGGCAAAACCCCACCCCTTCGGGTACACGAAGCGTGTCAAATTGATCCCCATTGCACTAATTGGTTTTAACAACCGCGATGCCCATGCAAGGCCCGAGCCAAACCGGCAATTACGCCTTGTCTTTATGTCCGCGGTTCGTCAAAGCAAGCCTGCGCTGCATCGGCAGGCAGGCCGCGTCGAATTGTCGCTGTCCGCTCAACAGTGGTTTTCCGTTGAATAGATGAAAAACTTGTTTCCATCTGCGGAATACCCTGATCCGGCCTGTGGTTATCTAGCACCTCAATAAAAGAGGCCCCTCTTCCATTGGGAGAAGGGGCTGGAATCCCCTGCCCGACGAGCCGACCGCTCACCCGTAAATGTGAACTATCAATTACCGGCTTGACATTGCCCTTTGTGGCATCCGTGCCACGAACCAGAGGCCCCGGCAATGCGTTGAAAAGGTTTGCTCTTTTGTAAGCAGAGGTTTTTTGCTACGCCCGCTTGCGCGGAGGCTCGCGCAGCTGCCGCAGATCGAGGCGCGTGTACGGGCGTTCGATGCCCGCCATCCACTTGGCCAGCGCTTCCAGTGCGCCCTGTGTCGGTGCAGGGCGCCCCACGAGAAAGAACACGAGCGGCACGACCAGGCCGGCGGCCAGCCAGCGCGGCGCCGGCGACGGAATCCGCCGCGCACCATGCAACCAGAGAAAGCCGATGCTCGCCATCAGACCGAGGAACGTTCCGGTTACGACTTCCGTCGTGGAATGCGCCTCGAGGGCCAACCGCGAGGTGCCCACCACGACCGCCCAGCCGCACCCGGCTGCCACGGCAGCGAAGCGCACGGCAGGCGAAGCGCGCTGGGCCGCGAGCCAGAAGATGACCGGCCAGAGCCCCGTTGCCAACGCGGTGTGCCCGCTGAATCCGGTGAAATCGAAACGGGCACTGCCAATTCCCCAGCCCAGGAAAGCCAGTTTCGAGATCATCACCAGCAATCCGCAGCCGCCGAATAGGAATACCCAATGCACCGCTGCACGTCGCGTCTCCGGATTGCTCGCGAGCCAGATTGCAATCCAGAATGCCGCGGGCAGCAGAAAACCACTGTCACCGAATGCCGTGACAACTAACCAGAAATTATTCATCGAATTGAGGAAGATATTCTTCTTATTATTGATGCCGGCGACGCCGCCTGTGGCAAAACAACCGGACGCCATTGGCATGCAACGCTTTCGAACTACACTCGGGCGCTGCCCGGAAGCCTCTGATTGGCGAATCCCGAACGCGTGACGGCATACTGGCGGCCCATTCCACACCAAAGAACGCAGAGGGTAACGACATCATGAGCATCGTCAGTGAGTTCAAGGAGTTTGCCGTCAAGGGCAACGTAGTGGATCTCGCCGTGGGCGTGATCATCGGCGCGGCGTTCGGGAAGATCGTCGACTCGCTGGTGAACGACATCATCATGCCGCTCGTCGGGCTGGTGTTCGGCAAGCTCGATTTCTCGAACCTCTTCGTGGTGCTGGGCACGGCGCCGGCCGGCGTGGCAAACAACCTCGCGGACCTCAAGAAGGCAGGCGTTCCGGTGCTGGCCTATGGCAACTTCATCACCATCGCGGTCAACTTCCTGATCCTCGCATTCATCATCTTCATGATGGTCAAGCAGATCAACAAGCTGCGCAAAAAACAGGCCGAGACGCCAGCGGCACCGGTCGCCCCGCCCGAAGACATCGCGCTGCTGCGCGAGATTCGCGACAGCCTCAAGCGGCCCTGAGCGGCGCAATCAACGCGCTGCGGCCAGCCGGCGCGCCATGCGCAGGGCCTCGACGAGGCTCGACGCATCGGCCCGCCCCGTGCCGGCAATGTCGAAGGCGGTGCCGTGGTCGGGGCTGGTGCGCACCAGCGGCAGGCCGAGCGTCACGTTCACGCCTTTCTCCACGCCGAGGTACTTGACCGGGATCAACCCCTGGTCGTGGTACATCGCCACCACCACGTCGAACTCGCCGCTGTCGGGCACGCCGCCCTTGGCGCGCGCGCGCATGAAGACGGTATCGGGCGCGTGCGGGCCGTCGGCATCGATGCCTTCGGCGCGCGCGGCGGCAATGGCGGGCGCGATCACATCGCGCTCTTCAGAACCGAACAGCCCGCCCTCTCCCGCATGCGGATTGAGACCGGCCACGCCGATGCGCGGCGCCCGCCCGAGGATGCGCTGCAGCGCGCGGTGCGTGATGCGCAGCGTCTCGAGGACGCCGCCGAAGCTCACGGCCGTGATGGCATCGCGCAGCGACACGTGGATGCTCACCAGCACGGTGCGCAGTTCGTCGTTGGCGAGCATCATGCGCACCGGCATGCCCTCGACCGCGAGCCCCGCATGCGCCGCCGCCTCGGCCTGCAGCAGTTCGGTGTGGCCCGGGTACGGAAGGCCGGCCGCCGCCAGGGCTTCCTTGTGGAGCGGCGCCGTGACGATTGCGGCGACCTCCGCGCGCAGCGCCGCGCGCGCGGCCCAGACGACGCACTCGCCCGCAATGCGGCCGGCCTCGGCACTGATGCGGCCGAGCACGATCGGCTGCGCAGGCGGCGCCACCACCTGCAGCACCGGGATGCAGCCGGGCGGCACGGCGGCAGCCTCGGCGATGCGCTCGATCTGCGCCACCGGCCACGCCGGCAGGCCTGGCCGCGCAAGCGCCTGTGCGGCGCTGCGCACGGTGGCGACGTCGCCGGCCACGAACGCGCCGCGCGTGGTCTCGGGCGCAGCCTGAAACGCCTTGACGATGATCTCGGGCCCGATGCCCGCCGGATCGCCGAGCGTGATCGCGATCGGTGCGTGCGTGGCCAGATCGCTCATGCGGGGTTGTCGATGTCGATGAACTCGTGCTTGAGCCCGAGCTGCGCCGCCACGTGCCCCGCCACCGCGGGCGCACCGAAGCGCTCGGTCGCATGGTGGCCGCAGGCCAGGAAGGCTACCCCCATCTCGCGCGCATAGTGGGCCTGCGGCTCGGAGATTTCCCCCGTGATGAACGCGTCCGCGCCGGCAGCGATGGCGGCCTCGAAATATCCCTGGGCGCCACCCGTGCACCAGGCGACGTTCCGGATCGGGCGCTGGGCCGTGTCCACCAGCGTGACGGGCCGCCCCAGCACCTTCTCGGCATGTGCCGCGAGCGCCTTGCCGCTCGCGAAGGGCTCCCCGTTCTCGGGCGCGCCGAGGAAGCCGAGCTCCTGCTCGCCGAAGCGCCCTGCCGACCCGGGATGGGCCAGCAGCCCGAGCTGCAGGCCGAGCTGCGCGTTGTTGCCGAGCTCCGGATGCGCATCGAGCGGCAGGTGGTAGGCGAACAGGTTGACGTCGTCGCCCAGCAGCAGGCTCAGGCGCTGCTTCATCCAGCCGGTCACGCGGCCGTCCTGGCCGCGCCAGAACAGACCGTGGTGCACGAAGATGGCGTCGGCCTCGGCCCGAATGGCGGCTTCGATGAGCGCGCGGCTCGCGGTCACGCCCGAGACGATCTTGCGCACCACGGTGCGGCCCTCGACCTGCAGGCCGTTGGGTCCGTAGTCCTTGAAGCGCGAGGGCGCGAGCAGCAGATCGAAGGCGTGCAGCAGTTCGTTGCGTGTGGTGCTCATCGCGACATTGTCGCGCCCTCGCCGCGCCTGCGCATCGCCCGGCGATCGGAGGCCGAGCGAACTACCTGCCGCTCGCAGACCCGCGGCAGAACGCCTCGAACGCCTCGAACGCCTGCATGGTGTTGGGCAGGCCGTTCTTTCTCGCCAGTTCCCACGGTCGTTCGCACCGGTTCGTGCTGGCGCACCAGGCGTAACCGGCGGAGGGGATGCAACCTTGGGCGTCGCGGCCTGCGCCCGGGTTCGCCGACGCGGCTGCCGGCTGGGCCGGCGCGTTGGAGGACGATGGCGTGTTGCAGGCGGCGAGGTCGAGCAGGGCGAGGGAAGCGGCCGCGAGAAGCAAATGGCGTTTCATGTAAATAGGTGGCTTAACCAGCAGTTTGGAAACAATGTTGCGTTTTGACGCGATTTTCACTTCGCTGAGGATTCGCCTTGGGGAGCATACGCCGTGCAATTCCGCAGGGATCAAGACCCACGCGGCAAAAGTCGCATTCCGGCCGGCATTGCGCAGTTTTCTAGCTGGGTTGACGTTGAGGGAGAATCGACCCTTGCGCCGCCAGTGGGTGGCGCGCGCATTCACCGTCTGTCTTTCTCTTCCAAGTTTTCATGAAACGCACCTGGCTGCTCTTTGCCCAAGCCGTGACCGTCCTGCTCGCGGCCTACTTCGTCGTCGCGACGCTCAAGCCCGAGTGGATCAACCGGCGCACGACGTCACTGGGCGGCGTGGTGTCGATCGTCGAGGCGCCGGGCGGCGCCCCGTCCGCGCCGGCGCCGGGCAGCCTCAGCGCGGCGGCCAAGAAGGCCTCGCCGGCCGTGGTGAGCATCAACACCAGCAAGGCCGCGCCGCGCCATCCCCGCAGCAACGATCCCTGGTTCCGTTTCTTCTTCGGCGACCAGGCGGACCAGCCCCAGGTCGGCCTGGGCAGCGGCGTGATCGTGAGCTCCGACGGCTACATCCTGACCAACAACCATGTGGTCGAAGGCGCCGACGAGATCGAGATCACGCTCAACGATAGCCGCCACACGCGCGGCAAGGTCATCGGCACCGACCCGGACACCGACCTCGCGGTACTCAAGATCGAACTCGACAAGCTGCCCGCGATCGTGCTGGGCAACTCCGACGAACTCCAGGTAGGCGACCAGGTGCTCGCCATCGGCAACCCGTTCGGTGTGGGCCAGACCGTCACCAGCGGCATCGTCTCGGCGCTCGGGCGCAACCAGCTCGGCATCAACAACTTCGAGAACTTCATCCAGACCGATGCGGCCATCAACCCCGGCAATTCGGGCGGTGCGCTGATCGACGTGAACGGCAACCTCCAGGGCGTCAACACGGCCATCTATTCGCGATCGGGCGGCAGCATGGGCATCGGCTTCGCGATTCCGGTGTCGATGGCGAAGATCGTCCTCGAAGGCATCGTGAAGGACGGCCAGGTGCGCCGCGGATGGATCGGCGTCGAGCCCAACGAACTCTCGCCCGAACTGGCTGAAACCTTCGGCGTCAAGGCCGACTCGGGCGTGATCATCACCGGCGTGCTGCAGAACGGCCCCGCAGCGAAGGCCGGCATCCGCCCGGGCGACGTGATCACCTCGGTGGGCGAAAAGCGCACCGACAGCGTGCAGTCCCTGCTGACCGCAGTGGCCGGGCTCAAGCCCGGCACTTCGGCACGCTTCGCGCTGCAACGCGGTAGCGACAAGATGGAACTCGACGTGACGCCAGGCCTGCGCCCGAGAACGCCGATCCGGCAGATGCCGAACCAGCCAGAGTGACGCACTGAAAAGACCGGCCCGCAGGGCGCCGGTCAAACCGAGGAGTCGACGCTTTCCTCGTCGGGCTTCTTGGTGCCCTGTGCGAAATAGCGCGCACCGATGATGCCCACCTCGTACAGCAGGCACATCGGCACCGCCAGCGCGAGCTGCGAGATCACGTCGGGCGGCGTGAGCACCGCGGCAATCACGAAAGCCATGACGATGAAGTAGCCACGGAACGAGCGCAGCTTCTCGATCGTGACCATGTTGAAGCGCACCAGCAGCATCACCACGATCGGCACCTGGAAGGCCACGCCGAAGGCGATGTAGAGCGAGAGGATGGCCTCCACGTACGAAGAGATGTCGGGCGTGGCCGCCACCGCGTCGGGGGTGAAGTTCTGGATGAAGCCGAACATCTTGTCGAGCACGAAGAACTGCACGAACGCGATGCCTCCATAGGCCAGCAGGCTGCCGAAGAAGATCAGCGGCAGCGCGAAGCGCTTTTCGTGGCTATAGAGCCCCGGCGCGATGAACATCCAGGCCTGGTACATGAGCCAGGGCAGCGTGAGCAGCACCGCCGTCATCATCAGCACCTTGAGCGGCACGAAGAAGGGCGAGAACACGCCGATCGCGATGAGCTTGGCATCCGGCGGCATGTGCGCGCGGATGGGCATGGCGATCAGGTCGATCAGCCCGCCTGGGCCCGGCCAGATGGCGAGCAGCGCGCCCGCGATCGCCAGGCCGTAGACGCAGTAAAGCAGCCGGTCGCGCAGCTCGACCAGGTGCTGCACGAACGGCTGTTCGGTGCCCGCCAGCTCGTCTTCTGCGTCTTTGTTCTTGTTGTCGGAATCGGCCATGGGGGAGGAAGAAAGAGCGGGGAAAACGTGGCTCCGGCCGGCGTTCGGCGCACGAGGAACGCTGCGGATTCGCTAGTTGATCTTGCGGGGACGGTAGCGCGCCACGCGCGCCGCCCCGGACAGCGCCTTGGTGCGCATGCCATTGCGGGCCTTATACCACTGCGGCGTGGCGCCCTGCTTCAGCCGCCAGTTCTTGCGCGGGTGCCTGTATTCGGGCACCGACAGCTCGGGCTCGGCCAGCGCCGAGAGCGTTTCGCCCGAAGAGCCCGACAGCTGTTTCTCGAGATCGCTCGCGCCCGTGTGGATGCTGTGCTCCACGTCGCGCGCCGCGTCCTCGACCGTGGTTTTCATCTTGCGGAGCTCGTCGAGCTCCATCGACCGATTGACCTCGGCCTTGACGTCGTTCACGTAGCGCTGCGCCTTGCCGAGCAGCATGCCGACGGTGCGGGCCACCCGCGGCAGCTTTTCGGGTCCGATGACGATCAGCGCCACGACGCCGACCAGCGCCAGCTTCTCAATGCCGAGGTCGAGCACTTGCGGACGGCGCTCAGGACTTCTGACGTGCTTCGACGTCGATGGCCGACTTGTCGCTGTTGGCCGGGGGCTGGCCGGTCACTTGCGCGGTCGGGGCGGGTGCGGCCGCGGAGGCGTCGGTCGAGCCGCCGTCCTTCATGCCGTCCTTGAAGCCCTTGACGGCACCGCCAAGGTCCGAACCCATGTTCCGCAGCTTCTTGGTGCCGAAGATCATGACCACGACGAGCAGCACGATCAGCCAGTGCCAGATGGAAAAAGAACCCATGGAAGACTCCTAAGAATGTGTCCGATTTTAGTCGGGGTAAGTGTGACAGTTTGGCTTATCGCTCAGCCGCGAAGCCAGGGCCGGGGACCGCCCATGACATGGACATGGAGATGCTGCACTTCCTGCCCGCCCTCGGCCCCGGTGTTGACGACCACGCGGAAGCCGCCTTCGGGATACGGCCTGCAGCCCTGCTCGAGCGCCAGCTTGGGTGCCAGGGTCATGATCCGGCCCATCAGCGCGGCGTCGTCCTCGGTGAGCTGCGCCATGGACGCGATGTGGCGCTTGGGCACCACCATGAAATGCACCGGCGCCCAGGGCGCGATGTCGTGGAAGGCGAACAGCTCTTCGTCCTCGTAGACCTTGCGCGACGGGATCTTGCCTTCGACGATCTTGCAGAAGATGCAGTTCGGATCAGATGACATCTTTGGGTTCCATGGCGCGGTTGTCGTTCATGCGGATCATGCCCTTGACGATCCGGTACAGGAACCACAGAGAGATCAGGCTCCAGGCGATCCAGCCCGGCACGAGCAGCAGCAGCCAGAGCCACGAGGTCACGATGTACAGCAGGCCGGCCCAGAGCACCGAGCGGATGCGCCAGCTGAAGTGCGAGGCCTGCCAGGTGCCGGCTGCGTTGTCGCGCTTGATGAAATCGATCAAAAGCGCCACCAGCAGCAGCGCCACCGAAGCCTGCATGCCCGGCAGCACGGCGCCGACGGCCACGACCAGGTGCAGGATGTAGCTGATCCAGCCCCAGGTCTTGAGCGACTCCTCGGGTTCCACGTTCACGATCTCGTTGGCCATGCCTGTCCTTTCAATCGTTGGATGCTTCACGCGCCTGCGCCTTGCGCAGGGCCTTTTCCTCGATACCGCTGGTGCCTTCGCGGCGCTCGAGCTCCGCGATGACCTCGGCCGGCGATGCGCCGTAGTGCGCCAACGCCACCATGGTGTGGAACCACAGGTCGGCCACTTCGTTCACTATTTTTGCGCGGTCGCCGCCATGGTCGGCGTCCTTCGCGGCCATCACGACCTCGGTGGCCTCTTCGCCGATCTTCTTGAGGAAGGCATCGGGGCCGCGGTGCAGCAGGCGCGCGACGTAGCTCTTCTCGGGGTCGCCGCCGCGCGCGGGCAGGCGGCTCTCGATGACCGCGGCCAGGCGTGCAAGGGCGTCCGAGGTGTTGTTGTTCACTGTGGCGGTCATTTGTAGATCGACTCCGGGTCTTTCAAGACCGGCTCCGTGACCGTCCAGCGGCCGTTCTCGTACTTGCTGAAGAAGCAGCTGTGGCGGCCGGTGTGGCAGGCGATGCCGGGCTCGTGGCCGCGCTGCGTCACCTTGAGCAGCACCACGTCGTTGTCGCAGTCGATGCGGATCTCGTGCACGGTCTGCACATGGCCCGATTCCTCGCCCTTGAACCAGAGCTTGCCGCGCGAGCGGCTGAAATACACGGCGCGGCCGAGTTCGGCGGTCTTCTCGAGCGCCTCGCGGTTCATCCACGCGAACATCAGCACGTCGTTGCTGCCCTGTTCCTGCGCGATCACGGGCACCAGGCCGTTCGCGTCCCACTTCACTTCGTCGAGCCAGTTCATGGCGCGTATTGTCCCACCCCGGGCAACGCCTCAGGTGCGCACCGGAATGCCCCGGGCGGCCATGCGGGCCTTGGCCTCGCCGACCGTGTGCTGGCCGTAGTGGAAGATGCTCGCGGCGAGCACCGCATCGGCGCCGCCGGTCTGGATGCCGTCGGCGAGGTCGTCCAGGCTGCCGACGCCGCCCGAGGCGATGACGGGCACGTCGACCGCGTCGCTCACGGCGCGCGTGAGCGCGAGGTCGAAGCCGCTCTTGGTGCCGTCGCGGTCCATGCTGGTCAGGAGGATCTCGCCCGCGCCGCGGCGCGCCATCTCGGTGGCCCAGGCCACGGCGTCGAGCCCGGTGTTCTTGCGCCCGCCGTGGCTGTACACGTCCCAGCCTGGTCCGCGGGTGGCGGCCTCCTCGGCGCTGCGGCGCTTGGCGTCGATGGCCACCACGATGCACTGGGCGCCGTATTTCTGCGAGGCCTCTTCGATCACCTGCGGATTGGCGATGGCGGCCGAATTGAAGCTGGTCTTGTCGGCGCCGGCATTGAGCAGCCGCCGCACGTCCTCGACCGTGCGCACGCCGCCGCCCACGGTGAGCGGAATGAACACCTGCGAGGCCACGGCCTCGATCATCGGCAGGATCAGGTCACGGCCGTCGCTGGTGGCGGTGATGTCGAGGAAGGTGAGCTCGTCGGCGCCCTGCGCGTTGTAGCGCGCGGCAATCTCCACCGGATCGCCCGCATCGCGCAGTTCGAGGAAGTTGACGCCCTTCACGACGCGGCCGCCGGTGACGTCGAGACAGGGAATGATGCGTTTGGCGAGCATGGTCGGTGAGAGGGAAAATTTCAAAGAACGCGCAGTTGCTGCCAGCCCTGCCATTCGGCACCGGGCATCAGCAGCACCTGCTCGTCGATGCGGGCAGCTTCGACGCAGAGCATGTGGCGAAAGCCGTCGTCGGGCATGTCGGCGAGTTTCGCACTGAGCGCGGCGCCCGGGTTCCAGACCACGGTTTCGCTGCAGCTCGCGCTCTGGGAGATCTCGAGCGTGCCGCCGGGCTGCACGAGCTGGAGCGGTTGCGCGGGCGCGGCGTAGACGCTGTCGAACTCGGCATCGAAGCGCAGCGCCGGCGCCGTCTCCACGTGGCGATCGTCGCGCACCGAATCCCAGCGGTTCGCACCCTGCAGACCCTCCAGGCGCACTTCGGCGATGTCGTCGACGCACAGATAGGTGTGCAGCGCCGCGGCAAAGCTCAGCGGCGCAGAGCCCGTGTTGAGCAGCACGAGCGCGATGCGCAGCCGCCCCGGCGCCATGGCCAGATGAAGGCGCGCCTCGAAAGGATGGGGCCAGAGGCTGCGGGTGGCGTCGCTGTCGCGGAGGCGCAGCACCCAGTCGCCCGACGTTGCGTCGATGCCGCGGTCTTCCCAGGGCAGGTTCCGCATGAAGCCGTGCTTGGGCAGCGTGCCGCGCTGGTTGAACTGCGGGCAGCAGATGGGCACGCCGCCGCGGATGGCAGACTTGCCGTCGAACACCGCGCGCGGGCTCAGGTAGAGGCGCTCCACCCCATCGGCCGTGACCCACGAGAGCGCCTGCGCCCCGTGCAGCGACACCGTCAGCAGGCTGCCGTCGGCACCCGCGGCGCGAAGGGCCGGCTGGCCGCGAAACTCGATCGAGCTGATATCCATCGGGGAATTGTAGGCAGCGGCCCGCCCCGGTCAGCGCGCCGGCCACGCCCAGCGCGGGATCTCGCTCATGTCGAGGTTGGCAATGCGGGTCTCGCCCAGCCGCTTCTCGAGCACCACCGGCTGTACGGGGGTGCCGTCCTGCGCCGCATCCTCGAGCGCGGCGATGAGGCGCGCGGCGTGCGACACCACGATGACCTGCGACGCGCGCGCGGCGTGCGCGACCAGCCGGCCGAGTGCAGGCAGCAGGTCGGGATGCAGGCTGGTCTCGGGCTCGTTGAGCACCAGCAGCGCCGGCGGGCGGGGCGTGAGCAGCGCGGCGATCCACAGCAGGTAGCGCAGCGTGCCGTCGGAGAGCTCGGCGGCCGTCAGCGGGCGCAGCAGGCCGTGCTGGTGCATCAACGTCTCAAAGCGGTCCTCGACGGTGCGCACCTCGAGGCGCGCGCCCGGAAAGGCATCGTCCACCGCGCGGTCGAGCGCCTCGCCGTCCCCGATCTCGCGGATGGTCTGCAGCGCGGCGGCCAGGTCGGCGCCATCGTCGGCAAGCACGGGCGTGTAGGTGCCGAGCTGGGGCTGGCGCGCGGGCGCGCCGGCATCGGAGCGGAAATGGTCGTAGAAGCGCCAGGAGCGCATCTGCTCACGCAGCGTCAGCATCTCAGGCGCGGCCTGCGGATCGGCGAACTCCGTCATCATGCTCGCGAAGTGCGCGACCGGCCGACCCACGGGCGTCCAGCCGCCGCCGCGCTCGGCGCGCAGCCTCAGCGAGGCGCCCTTGCGGTCGACGAGCTGCGTCGACGCACGCAGCAGCGGGCCGCTCCAGATCGCCTCGTGCTTGATCTGCGGGTCGCGGTTGAAGCGGCTGCCGTCGCGCGGAATCGGCAGGCCGATGTCGATCGCGTAGCCGAAATCGTCACTGGCCGCGCCCGCGAAGCCCAGGCGCAGATTGACCGGCTCGCTGCGCACGGTGCCCTGCACCGGATGCTCCCCGCGCAGCATGGCGGCCGAGAAGCGCTCGGGCCCGGCCCACAGCGTGGAAGAGAGCCCGCCCTCGCGCACCAGCGAGCGGATCACGCCGCCGCTGGCGATCTCGGCCAGCAGGCGCATCGCGCGGTAGACGCTCGACTTGCCGCTGCCGTTCGGCCCCGTGACCACGGTGAGCTGCGCGAGCGGCACCGTGAGCGCGCGCAGCGACCGGTAGTTGGCGATGGCAAGCGCAGAGAGCACGTTGGAAGGACTCCGCTGGCGCGCCCGGAAAGCGGCCGGGAAGTCCGCTGTCTACGGCTGTCCGGCGCCCGCGAGCTCGTCGGCCCGCGCCTGCGCGGCCGCGAAGTCGAGGTCGCCCGAATAGATCGCACGACCGCAGATCACGCCTTCGACACCCTCGGGCTCGACCGCGCAGAGCTTGTCGATGTCGGCCATGTTCGAGAGGCCGCCCGAGGCGATCACCGGGATCGTCAGCGCCTGCGCGAGCCGCACGGTGGCTTCGATGTTGATGCCCGAGAGCATGCCGTCGCGGCCGATGTCGGTGTAGATGATCGACTCCACGCCGTAGTCCTCGAACTTCTTGCCGAGGTCGGCCACCTCGTGGCCCGTGAGCTTGCTCCAGCCATCAGTGGCGACCTTGCCTTCCTTGGCGTCGAGCCCCACGATGATGTGGCCGCCGAAGGCCACGCAGGCGTCCTTCAGGAAGCCGGGGTTCTTGACCGCGGCGGTCCCGATGATCACGTAGCGCAGGCCGTCGTCGATGTAGCGCTCGATGGTGTCGAGGTCGCGGATGCCGCCGCCGAGCTGCACCGGGATGTCGTCGCCGACTTCCTTCAGGATCGCCTTGATGGCCGCGTGATTCTGCGGCTTGCCGGCGAAGGCGCCATTCAGATCGACCAGGTGCAGCCGCCGCGCGCCGGCGTCGACCCATTTGCGGGCCATGGCGGCGGGGTCTTCGCTGAAGATGGTGGACTGGTCCATATCGCCTTGCTTGAGGCGTACGCAGTGGCCGTCTTTGAGGTCGATCGCTGGGATGAGGAGCATGAAAGTGGCGCGAGTGGGCGAAGAAAGGGCTGTCGGATGGCGAAGCCCAGGCGAGGGAATGGTGGTCAGGGATTCCAGTGAAGGAAATTTCGGTAGAGCTGCAACCCATGGTCCGCACTCTTCTCGGGATGGAACTGGGTGGCAAAAATATTATCGCGTGCGATGGCAGCGGTAAAGCATGCCCCGTAATCCGACTCGCCCACGCTGTGCCGCGCGTCCGCCGGCCGGGCATAGAAGCTGTGGACGAAATAGAAGTAGCTCAGGTCCGGCACGCTGGCCCACATGGCATGCGCATGCGCCTGGCGCACCTGGTTCCAGCCCATCTGCGGCACCTTGAAGCGGCTGCCGTCGGGCTGCAGGCGCCCGGCGAGATCGAACTTGACGACCTCGCCCGGAATGAGGTCGAGCCCCTCGGTCGGGCCTTCGTCGCTGCGCGACAACAGCATCTGCATGCCGACGCAGACGCCGAAGAGCGGCTTGGCCGCCGCCGCCTCGAGCACGCTTTCCATCAGCCCCGACTCGCGCAGTTCGCGCATGCAGTCGGGCATGGCGCCCTGCCCCGGCAGCACCACGCGTGTGGCCTGGCGCACCACCTCGGGATCGGACGTCACGAACACTTCCACGCCCGCCAGGTCGGCCGCATGGCGCACGGCCTGCGACACCGAGTGCAGGTTGCCCATGCCGTAGTCGACCACGGCGACGGTGTTTGCTGCTACAGATTTCATAGCTTCATAGCGCCGCTTGGCTCAGAGCGAGCCCTTGGTCGACGGGATCACGCCCGCCGAGCGCGGGTCGAGTTCGAGCGCGCTGCGCAGCGCGCGTGCGAAGGCCTTGAACACGGTCTCGCACTGGTGGTGCGCATTGATGCCCTTGAGGTTGTCGATGTGCAGCGTGACGAAGGCATGGTTCACGAAGCCCTGGAAGAATTCGTAGGTGAGCTGGCTGTCGAAGGTGCCGATCATGCCGCTCGTGAACGGCACGTGCATCTCCAGGCCCGGGCGGCCCGAGAAATCGATCACCACGCGGCTCAGCGCTTCGTCGAGCGGCACATAGGCATGGCCGTAGCGGCGGATGCCCTTCTTGTCGCCCACGGCCTTGGCCACGGCCTGGCCGAGCGTGATGCCGACATCCTCGACGGTGTGATGGCCATCGATGTGAAGGTCGCCCTGGCAGTCGATCTCGAGGTCGATCAGCCCGTGGCGGGCGATCTGGTCGAGCATGTGGTCGAAGAAGCCGATGCCCGTCGAGAGCTTGGCCTTTCCGGTGCCGTCGAGATTGACGCTCGCGGTGATCTTGGTCTCGGCGGTGTTGCGCGTGACGGAGGCGGTGCGCGCGGCGGTGCCGGTGTCGGCAGGCTGTGGGGTGGTCATAGTGAATCTTCGAGGGCCGCGAGCATGCGCGCATTCTCGTCGGCGGTGCCGACAGTCAGGCGCAGGCAGTTTGCGAGCAGTTCGTGCATTTTAGAAACGTTCTTGACCAGGATCCCGCGGCTCTTCATGCCCTCGAAGGTCTTCGCAGCGTCGGGCACGCGCACCAGGATCATGTTGGCGTCGCTGGGCCAGGTCTTGACGCCCGGCAGCCGTCCCAGGCCCATCATGAGCCGATGGCGCTCGTCGCGGATCTGCCGTGCCTGCGCCTCGAACACCTCTGCATGCTCGAGCGCGAACAGCGCGCACTCGCAGTTGAGGACGCTGATGTTGTAGGGCGGGCGCACCTTGTCGATCTCGGCGACCAGCGCGGCCGGCCCCATGAGGTAGCCGAGCCGGATGCCGGCGAGACCGAACTTGCTGAGCGTGCGCATCAGGAGCACATGGCCGTGGCGCGCGATGCGGTCGATGTAGCTGCGGGCGGCGAAGGGCTGGTAGGCCTCGTCGATGACCACCAGCCCACCCTCGGCGCCCTGGGCTTCGACGATCCTCTCGATCGCCGCGTCGTCCCAGAGGTTGGCGGTGGGATTGTTCGGATAGGCGAGGTAGACGATGGCGGGCTTTTCGCGTGCGATGGCGGCGAGCATCGCGGCCTCGTCGAGCTCGAAGTCCGCCGTGAGCGGCACACCCACGAAGCGCAGGCCCTGCAGCTGGGCGCTCATGGCGTACATCACGAAGCCGGGCACGGGCGCAAGCACTGCGGCGCCGGGCTTGTCGCAGGCAATGGCCAGCAGCGAGATCAGCTCGTCCGAGCCGTTGCCGAGCATCAGGGCGAAGCCTTCGGGCATCTGCGCATGCGCCGCCAGCGCGCGCTGCAGGTCGGTGCCGCGCTCGCCCGGATAGCGGTTGAGCGCCAGCGCGCCGAGCCGCGCGCCGAGTTCGGCCTGCAGCGACGTCGGCAGGCCGAAGGGGTTCTCCATGGCGTCGAGCTTGACGAGCCCGCGTGCATCCTGCACTGCATAGGCGTGCATGGACTGCACGTCGGAGCGGATGCGGTCGATCGGACGGACAGGCGGGGAAGTGGTCATTTTGTGCAGCGGTAGCTGTTGCGGAGGGCGCCGGCCATGACCAGCTGGACTGGCATGTCGGCTTCATAGGTGTCGGCGTTGCGGCTCAGTTCGGTCTGGTAGAGGGAGCGCGCCATCGCGGGTTCGAGCCGGCGGTCTTCGACGCAGAAGAGCGGTTTCTGGCCGTTGCGCTGCGAGGACTCCACGCCTTCGCGCAGGCCTTCGAGCAGGCCGACGAGGTAGTAGCTCGCATAGGCCTTGCCGTCCTTCTCGCCGGCTTCGAGCGTACGCAGTTCGCGGATGCTCATGGCCTGCGCCATGCCCGCGGCTGCAAGCAGCGCCAGCAGCACGGCCGCCGTGCGCGGACGATGAAAACGGCGTCTGGCCATCGTGCGTGCCTCTCCTGGCGCAATGAAATGGGCCGGACTCAGGCCTTGCGAAGCCGCAGCCGCGCCGCTTCGGCATGGGCCTGCAGGCCTTCGCCCTCGGCCAGCGTCACGGCGATCGGGCCGAGCACCTGCGCTCCGGCCTCGCTGACCTCGATCAGGCTCGAGCGCTTCTGGAAGTCGTAGACACCGAGCGGGCTCGAGAAGCGCGCCGTGCCGCTGGTGGGCAGCACGTGGTTCGGGCCCGCGCAGTAGTCGCCGAGGCTCTCGCTCGTGAAAGCGCCGAGGAAGATCGCGCCCGCATGGCGCAAGAGCGGCTCCCAGTGCTGCGGCTCTCTGCTGCTGACCTCGAGGTGCTCGGGGGCGATGCGGTTGCTGATCTCGCAGGCCTCTTCCATGCTCCGGGTGTGGATCAGCGCGCCTCGGCCATTGAGCGAGGCGGCGATGATTTCGGCGCGCGGCATCGTCGGCAGCAGGCGGTCGATCTCGGCCTGCACGCGGTCGATGTAGGCCGCGTCGGGACACAGCAGGATGCTCTGCGCGAGCTCGTCGTGCTCGGCCTGGCTGAACAGGTCCATCGCCACCCAGTCGGGCGACGTGCTGCCGTCGGCCAGCACCAGGATCTCGCTCGGGCCCGCGATCATGTCGATGCCCACGGTGCCGAACACGCGGCGCTTGGCGGCCGCCACATAGGCGTTGCCGGGGCCGGTGATCTTGTCGACCGCGGGGATGGTGGCGGTGCCGTAGGCCAGCGCGGCCACGGCCTGGGCGCCGCCGATGGTGAAGGCGCGCGTCACGCCGGCCACGTAGGCGGCGGCGAGCACGAGCGGGTTCTTCTCGCCCCCGGGCGTCGGCACGACCATGATGATCTCGCCCACGCCCGCGACATGTGCGGGAATGGCATTCATCAGCACGCTCGACGGGTAGGCGGCCTTGCCTCCCGGCACGTAGATGCCGACGCGGTCGAGCGGCGTGACCTTCTGGCCCAGCAGCGTGCCGTCGGCGTCTCGGTAGCTCCAGCTTTCGCCCGAGGCTTTCTTCTGCGCCTCGTGGTAGCTGCGAACGCGCTGCGCCGCGGCTTCGAGCGCCTCACGCTGCGCGGCGGGAAGCGACTCGAAGGCCGCCTTGAGTTCGGCCTGCGTGAGCTCCAGCTGCGACAGCGTCGTCGCCTCGAGCCGGTCGAAGCGCCGCGTGTATTCAAGCACCGCCTCGTCGCCGCGCCGCTGCACGTCGGCCAGGATGTCGGCCACGACCTTCTCGATGGCCGCATCGGCATCCGCGGACCAATGCAGCCGCGCCTTGAATTCGGCGTCGAAGCCGGCCGAGGCGGTGGACAGTCGGGCGGGGGCTGCTTTCGGGGTCATGGCTTCGAAAAGAGATCAGGCAGAGGGAATGGCCGACGCGAAGGCGTCGATGATGCGGCGGATCGGCTCGCGCTTGAGCTTGAGCGCGGCCTGGTTGACCACGAGACGCGCGCTGATGTCCATGATGCGCTCGACCTCGACCAGCTGGTTGGCCTTGAGCGTGTTGCCGGTCGAGACCAGGTCGACGATGGCATCGGCCAGCCCGGTGAGCGGCGCCAGTTCCATGCTGCCGTAGAGCTTGATCAGGTCGACGTGCACGCCCTTGCTCGCGAAGAACTCGCGCGCAAGGCCCACGTACTTGGTCGCCACCTTGAGGCGCGAGCCCTGGCGCACGGCCGAGGCGTAGTCGTAGTCGGCGCGCACCGCCACGCTGAGGCGGCAGGCCGCGATGCGCAGGTCGAGCGGCTGGTACAGGCCCTGGTTGCCGTGCTCGAGCAGCACGTCGAGGCCGGTCACGCCGAGGTCGGCGCCGCCGTACTGCACGTAGGTGGGCACGTCGGAGGCGCGCACCAGCACCACGCGCACGTCGGGCCGGGTGGTGCCGAGGATCAGCTTGCGCGATTTCTCGGGGTCTTCGGTGACCTCGATGCCGGCCGCGGCCAGCAGGGGCAGCGTCTCTTCGAAGATGCGGCCCTTGGACAGAGCAAGCGTGATCACGATTGCGACTCCTGTGATGCGAGGGTGATCATGCGGCGGCGGCTCCGGTCAGTCGTTCGATGTCGGCGCCGAGGCCGCGCAGCTTGGCTTCCATGCGGTCGTAGCCCCGGTCAAGGTGGTAGATGCGGTCGACCAGCGTCTCGCCGTCGGCCACGAGCCCGGCAATGACGAGGCTCGCCGAGGCGCGCAGGTCGGTGGCCATCACGGTGGCGCCCGAGAGCTGCTCCACGCCCTCGACCATCGCCACCTTGCCTTCGACATGGATGCGGGCGCCCAGGCGCATCATTTCGTTCACATGCATGAAGCGGTTCTCGAAGATCGTTTCGGTGACCATCGACGCGCCGCGCGCGATGACGTTGAGCGCCATGAACTGGGCCTGCATGTCGGTCGGGAAGCCCGGGTATTCGGTGGTGCTGAAGCTTTGCGCCTTGAGGTGCCCGCTGGCCGGCGCGCTGGAGCTGATGCGCACGCCGCCCTCTTCCGCAGCGACCGTGCACCCGGCATCGCGCAGCTTGTCGATCACGGCCTCCATGTGGTCGGCGCGCGCATGGCGCAGGAGCACATCGCCGCCCGTCGCGGCCACGGCGCAGAGGAAGGTGCCGGCCTCGATGCGGTCGGCCACCACCGCATGCTCGCAGCCGTGCAGCTTATCGACGCCCTGAATGCGGATGTGGCTGGTGCCATGGCCTTCGATCTTCGCGCCCATGCGGATCAGCATCTCGGCCAGGTCGACGATCTCGGGCTCCTGTGCGGCGTTCTCGAGCAGGGTCTCGCCTTCGGCCAGCGCTGCGGCCATGAGGAAGTTCTCGGTGCCGGTCACGGTGACCATGTCGGTCAGGATGCGGGCGCCCTTCAACCGCGTGCGGCCGGCCGGCAGCCGCGCGAGCATGTAGCCGTGCTCGACCGCGATCTCGGCGCCCATGGCCTGCAGTCCCTTGATGTGCTGGTCGACCGGCCGCGAGCCGATGGCACAGCCGCCCGGCAGCGAGACCTTCGCATGGCCGAAGCGCGCGAGCAGCGGGCCCAGCGCCAGCACCGAGGCGCGCATGGTCTTGACCAGTTCGTAGGGCGCCTCGGGGTTGACGAGATCGCCGGCGTCGAGCCGCACCGTGCCGTTGTCGTCGCGTTCGGCCGTGACGCCCATGTTGCGCACCAGCTTGAGCATGGTCGACACGTCCTGCAGCCGCGGCACGTTGTGCAGCACCACGGGCTGGTCGGTCAGGAGCGCTGCGCACAGCTCGGGCAGTGCGGCGTTCTTGGCGCCGGAAATGAGTACCTCGCCGCGAAGCTGGCGCCCGCCGCGAATCAGAAGCTTGTCCATCAGGAATCCAGCGAATAGGGGCCGCTCGGCGGCCGTTGCTTGCTTACTTATTTGTCGATCGCCGCCCATTCGGCCGGCGTGTAGGTCTTCATCGAGAGTGCATGCACCTCGTCGGTGTGCATTTTCGCACCCAGGGTGGCGTAGACCCGCTGATGGCGCTGGATCGGGCGCTTGCCCTCGAATTCGGCCGAGACGATGGTGGCATACCAGTGCCGGCCATCGCCCTCGAGCGCGATGTGCTCGCAAGGCAGATGGGACTGGATGATGGCTTGAAGCTCTTCAGCGGTCATGGGGGTTTTAGCCTCTGATTTTGTAGCCGATGCGCAGCAGATGGACCGCGATCGCGCTGATCACGAGCCACGCCGCGCCGACGATGCCCAGGCTGAGCCAGGGCGAGGCGTCGCTCACGCCGAAGAAGCCGTAGCGGAAGCCGTCGATCATGTAGAAGAACGGGTTCAGGTGGCTCACTTTCTGCCAGAACGGCGGCAGCGACCCGATCGAATAGAACACGCCCGAGAGAAAGGTCATGGGCATGATCAGGAAGTTCTGGAACACGGCCATCTGGTCGAACTTCTCGGCCCAGAGCCCTGCGATGAGCCCCAGCGTGCCGAGCATGGCCGAGCCAAGCAGCGCGAACACCACGATCCAGAGCGGCGCCACGAAATTCGGCATCGCGAAGAACATGGTGACCACGAAGACGCCGAGTCCCACGGCCAGCCCGCGGATCACCGACGAGCCCACGTAGGCGAAGAACCAGCCCCAGTGCGACAGCGGCGTGAGCAGCACGAAGACCAGGTTGCCCATGATCTTGCTCTGGATGATCGACGAGGAACTGTTGGCGAAGGCGTTCTGCAGCACGCTCATCATCACGAGCCCGGGCACCAGAAAGGCGGTGTAGCTGACCGAGCCGTAGACCTTCACATGGTCTTCGAGCACATGGCCGAACACCATCAGGTAGAGCAGCGCGGTGAGCACCGGTGCACCGACGGTCTGAAAGCCGACCTTCCAGAAGCGCAGCGTCTCCTTGTAGAGCAGCGCGCGCCATCCCGTAACGGCCATCATCGGGACACCTCCAGCGGCGTCTGCTCGCCCGCCATCAGGTCGATGAACACGTCTTCCAGGTCGGCCTTGCGCATTTCCACGTCTTCCACCACGACGCCGGCCTCGCGGATCGCGGCCAGCAGTTGTTCGACTTCATGCGCGTTCTGCGCCGGCAGTTGCACGATGCGGCCGGTGATGCGCGCATGCTGGGCGATGGACCACGGAAGCATGGCGTCGGTCTTGAAGCGCAGCACATTGCTCGCGGCGGACTTGAGCAGCTCGCTGGTGCGGTCCAGCGCGATCACGCGGCCGAGCTTGAGCATCGCGATGCGGCTGCACAGCGCTTCGGCCTCTTCGAGGTAATGGGTGGTGAGCAGCACGGTGCTGCCCTGCTTGTTGAGCCTGGCGACGAACTGCCACAGCGTCTGGCGCAGTTCGACGTCGACGCCGGCCGTGGGCTCGTCGAGCACGATGACCGGCGGCTTGTGCACCAGCGCCTGCGCCACCAGCACGCGGCGCTTCATGCCGCCCGAGAGCTGGCGCATGTTGGCGGTGGCCTTGTCGGCCAAGCCCAGGCTTTGCAGCAGCTCGTCGATCCAGGCCTCGTTGTTCTTGATGCCGAAATAGCCCGACTGGATGCGCAGCGACTCCCGCACGTTGAAGAACGGGTCGAACACCAGCTCCTGCGGCACGATGCCGAGCTGGCGCCGCGCTTCGGCGTAGTCGCGCTGCACATCGAAGCCGTGCACGCTGATCGCGCCGGCCGTGGGCCGCGACAGGCCCGCGAGCATGCTGATCAGGGTGGTCTTGCCGGCGCCGTTGGGACCGAGCAGGCCGAAGAATTCGCCCTCCTCGATCTGGAAGCTGACGTCGTCGACGGCGCGCAAACCCTGCTGGCCTTGGGCCCGCTGTTGTCTGGAGGGGGGATAGGTCTTGGAGACCGACTGGAATGAGATCGCGGGCATGGGAGCCGGCGATTTTACGGGCGCGCCAGTTTGCACGCTGGACGCAGGCCCGATGCCCTGCCCTGGCGCCGGCCGATGCGGCGCCCCGGAAGGCCGCTCAGGGCGCCGCCGGCAGCAGGCTCGCGACGCCGTACAGCGCCGCCAGCTCGCGCAGTCGGGGCGGCAGTCCCTTGACCGCGAAGCCGCGGCCGATCGCGCTCGATTCGCGCCGGCATTCGAGCAGCACCGCAAGCGCCGAGGAGTCGAACTGCGCGAGCGCGCTGGCGTCGACCACTGTCGACGTATCGGTCTGCCCCGCGAGCCCCTGCTGCAGCATGCGCATGCAGGCCGGGGCGTCGTCGTGCGTGAGCTTCGAGGGCAGCACCAGCATGGCGTCAGCTCCGGCCGCTGTTGCCCTTGTTGCGCGCGGCGAGCGCTGCAATCAGGCCATCGATGCCGCGGGCGTTGATTTCCTGCGCGAACTGCGTGCGGTAGGTGTCGACCAGCCAGACGCCCAGCACATTGAGGTTGTAGACCTTCCAGCCACCGCCCTGCCCCGGCGTCTTCTCGAGCCGGTAGTCGAGCTGGACCGGATCGCCGCGGCCCTTGACCTCGGTGCGGACCAGCACTTCGTTGTCTTCGGTCGAACCGCGGAACGGACGCACCGTGACGCTCTGGTCGCTGACCTGGTCGAGCGCGCCCGCGTAGGTGCGCACCAGCAGCGTCTTGAACTCTTCCTGCAGGCGCTTCTGCTGCTCCGGCGTGGCCTGGCGCCAGGCCGGGCCCACCGCGGACGCCGTCATGCGCTGGAAGTTGACGTTGGGCATGATCTTGCTGTCGACCAGCAGCATGATCTTGTTGATGTCGCCGGCCTTGATCGAGGTGTCCGCCTTGATGGTCTCGAGCACGTCGGTCGACAGCCGCTTGACGAGCGCGTCGGGCGCCTCGTCGGCCGCATGCGCGGGACGCACGAAGGCGGTGGCGGCGCCCACGAGCAGTGCGCTGGCCAGTACGAGCCGGCCGAAGCCGCGGCGTTGCAAGATCTTGTTGTTCATGAAAACCCCTTCAAGTTGAAACTCCTGCAGGGCCGCGCGATCGATTCGATTGTTCGCGCGCCTGCTGGAAAGAACGTGTTCGACAGGCCGCCGGCCGACCCGGTTCCCTGAAGCACAGGTGAAGCCTTGAAACGGGATGCAAGCAGAAACGCTCGCATCCGGCGGCGATCAGCCCTGCTTCCGCCCCGATCTACTTTCCGCCTTCATCGTCGTCGTCCGGTGGATTGCCGTCGTAGACGTCGCTGCGGCGATGCTGCAGGTAGGCGTCGCGCGTGAAGGTGTACTTGTCGAGCGCGGCGTCGTTCAGCAGCCGCCCCGCGCGCAGGTACCGCGCGCGCGTGTCGACGGCTTCGAGCAGCGCCAGCGAGTTGCGCCATGCCACGTCGTGCATGTTGCCGATCACGCTGCCGGCGCGGTCGACCGGCAGGGCGGCGGTGTCGCGCACCGTCGACGGGCCGAACACCGGCAGCACCACGTACGGTCCGGGCCCGACGCCCCAGCGGCCGAGTGTCTGGCCAAAGTCTTCCTCGTGGCGGTCGATGCCGGCCTCGGTGGCAATGTCCAGCAGACCGCCAAGCCCGAAGAAGGTGTTCACGTTGAGACGCATGAAGGTCTCGGCGCTGTTGCGCAGCTTGAGCTGTGCGACGCTGTTGGCGAAGCTCCAGATGTCGCCGACATTGCTGAAGAAGTTGCCCACGCCCGTTCGCACCATCGAAGGCAGCACGCGTTCGTAGGCGGTGGCCGCGGGCACGAGCACTGCGTCGTCCACCACGTCGTTGAAGCGCGTGACGCCGCGGTTGAAAGGCTCGAAAGGATCGCCCGGATGGGCCTGGGGGCCGCTGGCGCATCCCGCAGCCAGGGCCAGGGCGACGGCAGCGGCCGCCCAATGTGCGCCGCGCGCTACCTTATTGATAGCGAGCGGCCTCAGAGTGCTCGTTGATTTCATTTCTTGTTGGCTGTTCCCGGCGTCGAAGTGCTTCCTTCGGCCGCCTTGCTGTAGAGGAATTGGCTGATCAGGTTTTCGAGCACCACGGCCGACTGGGTCGCAGTGATCGTGTCGCCGGCCTGGAGGTTCTTCTCCTCGGCGCCCGCCTCGATGCCGATGTACTGCTCGCCGAGCAGGCCACTGGTCAGGATCTTGAGCGAGCTGTCCTTGGGAAAACTGTAGCGTTTTTGCAAAGCCAGCGTCACGTTGGCCTGAAATGTCTTGTCGTCGAAGGTGATCGATTCGACACGGCCGACGACCACGCCGGAACTCTTGACCGCCGTCTGCGGCTTGAGCCCGCCGATGTTCTGGAAGCGGGCGACCACGTTGTAGGTCTGCTGGAAATTCAGGCTCAGCAGGTTGGCGGACTGCAGCGCGAGGAAAAGCAGCGCCGCGCCGCCGATCAGGACGAACAGGCCGACCCAGAGGTCGTTGTTGGAACGTTGCATGGTTGGCACTCTCTAGAACGATGGAGCCGGGGCTCCTTCAAATACTGAACATCATGGCGGTGAGCAGGAAGTCGAGCCCCAGCACCGACAGCGACGCCATCACCACGGTGCGCGTGGTGGCGCGCGACACGCCTTCGGGCGTGGGCTGCGCCTCGTAGCCCTGCAGCAGCGCGATGAAAGTGACGGTGAAGCCGAAGACGATGCTCTTGATCACGCCGTTGCCGACGTCGCGCCACACGTCGACGCCGCCCTGCATCTGCCCCCAGAACGCACCGGGGTCGACGCCGAGCATCAGCACGCCGACCACGTAGCCGCCCATGATGCCGACGGCGCTGAACACCGCCGCCAGCAGCGGCATCGTGATGACGCCGGCCCAGAAGCGCGGCGCCAGGATGCGCCGCACCGGATCGACGGCCATCATCTCCATCGCGCTGAGCTGCTCGCCGGCCTTCATGAGGCCGATCTCGGCGGTCAGCGAGGTGCCGGCCCGACCGGTGAAGAGCAGCGCCGCCACCACCGGCCCGAGCTCGCGCACCAGGCTCAGCGCCACCAGCAGGCCGAGCGCTTCGGAGGAACCGTAGCGCTGCAGCGCGTAGTACATCTGCAGCCCGAGCACGAAGCCGACGAACAGGCCCGACACCGCGATGATCGCGAGCGAGTAGTTGCCGAGGAAATGGATCTGGTCGCGCACCAGGCTGAAGCGTCGCAGGCTCTGCGCGCCCTGCAGCACCAAGCGCACGAACAGCTTGGCGCCGTAGCCCAGGCCGGCGAGCTTGCTGCGCACCGTGAAGCCGACGTCGGCCGGATTCCACCAGCTCATGAGCGGCCTCCCTGCGGATCGAAGTCTTCCTCGATGCCGACGCCCGGGTGATGAAAGTGCACCGGTCCGTCGGGCAGCGCATTGACGAACTGGTGGACCAGCGGGTCGTCGCTCTGGCGCACGTCGTCGGGTGCGCCCTGCGCGGCGATGCGGCCGTTGGCCAGGATCACCACATGGTCGGCGATGCGGAAGGTTTCCTCGAGGTCGTGCGAAACCACGATGCTCGTGAGCCCGAGCGTGTCGTTGAGCCGCCGGATCAGCCGCGCCGCCGTGCCCAGCGAGATCGGGTCGAGGCCGGCGAAGGGCTCGTCGTACATGACCAGGTCGGGGTCGAGCGCGATCGCGCGGGCCAGCGCCACGCGCCGGGCCATGCCGCCCGAGACCTCGCTCGGCATCAGGTCGCGCGCACCGCGCAGGCCGACCGCGTCGAGCTTCATGAGCACGATGTCGCGCACCAGCGGCTCGGGCAATTGCGTGTGCTCGCGCAGCGGGAAGGCGACGTTGTCGAACACGCTCATGTCGGTGAAGAGCGCACCGAACTGGAACAGCATGCCCATGCGGCGCCGCGCCGCGTACAGCGCCGCCGCATCGAAGCCGCCCACATCGTGGCCGTCGAACAGCACCTCGCCGCGCTGCGCCCGCTGCTGGCCGCCGACGAGCCGCAGCACGGTCGTCTTGCCGCCGCCCGAAGCGCCCATCAGTGCCGTGACCTTGCCGCGCGGCACGGAAAACGACACGCCGCCGAGGATCGCGCGTGCGCCGTAGCCGAACGTGACGTCGCGGAACTCTACGAAGGGTTGGGGCTGGGGTACGGCTGCGTCCATCTCAATGAAAAAGCCGGGCACCCTTTCGGGCATCCCGGCGTGCGGTTTCCGCGAATGATAGCGGGAGCGCGGCAGGCCCCGCCAAACTGAAACAAAAATCTCAGCGCGGAAGGTCGCTGAATCCCATCAGGAATTCGTCCACCGAGCGCGCGGCCTGCCGGCCCTCGCGAATCGCCCAGACGACGAGCGACTGGCCCCGGCGGATGTCACCGGCCGCGAACACCTTGGGCACGTTGGTGACATAGCCGCCGACGAAATCGACGCTAGCGCGGGCGTTGCCGCGCGCGTCTTTCTCGACGCCGAAGGCATCGAGCACCGCCGCCACGGGGCTCACGAAGCCCATGGCGAGCAGCACGAGGTCGGCCTTGAGGATCTGCTCGCTGCCTGCGACTTCCTGCATCCTGCCGTCCTTCCATTCGACACGGACGGTCTTGAGGCCGGTGACCTTGCCCTTTTCGCCGATGAACTCCTTGGTAGAGATCGCGAACTCGCGCTCGCAGCCTTCCTCGTGGCTGGAGCTGGTGCGCAGCTTGATCGGCCAATAGGGCCAGGTCAGCGGGCGGTTCTCTTCCTCAGGCGGCTGGGGCATCAGCTCGAACTGCGTGACGCTCGCTGCGCCGTGGCGGTTGCTGGTGCCCACGCAGTCGGAGCCGGTGTCGCCGCCGCCGATCACGATCACGTGCTTGCCTTCGGCGCGCAGCTGGCCCTTGAGCTTGTCGCCGGCATTGACGCGGTTCTGCTGCGGCAGGAACTCCATCGCGAAATGGATGCCGTCGAGGTCGCGCCCGGGCACGGGCAGGTCGCGCGACTGCTCGGCGCCGCCGGTGAGCAGCACGGCGTCGAACTCTTTCTGCAGCTGCTCGGGCGTGACCGTTTCCTTGGCCAGGTTGGTCACCTTGGAGCCTTTGCCGAGCGGGTCCTTCGCGGCACCGACGACCACGCCGGTGCGAAAGGCCACGCCCTCGGCCTTCATCTGCTCGACGCGGCGATCAATGTGCGACTTCTCCATCTTGAAATCGGGGATGCCGTAGCGCAGCAGGCCGCCAATGCGGTCGTTCTTCTCGAACAGCGTGACGTCATGGCCGGCGCGCGCGAGCTGCTGCGCTGCGGCCATGCCGGCCGGGCCGGCGCCCACCACGGCAACCTTCTTCCCCGTCTTGTGCTTGGCCACGCGCGGCGCGACCCAGCCTTCGTCCCACGCGCGGTCGATGATCGCGTGCTCGAGCGACTTGATGCCCACGGGATCGTCGTTCACGTTGAGCACGCAGGCGGCCTCGCAGGGTGCAGGGCAGATGCGGCCGGTGAACTCGGGGAAGTTGTTGGTGGAGTCGAGCACTGCGAAGGCGTTCTGCCAGTCGTTGCGGTACACGAGATCGTTGAAGTCCGGAATGATGTTGTTGACCGGGCAACCGCTGTTGCAGAACGGCGTGCCGCAGTCCATGCAGCGCGCGCCCTGCACCTTGGCCTGTTCGGTGTCCAGGCCGATGACGAATTCCTTGTAGTGCTTCAGGCGCTCCTCGACCGGGCGGTAGCCCTCCTCGACGCGCTCATGCTCCAGGAAGCCGGTGATCTTTCCCATCGTGATGTTCCTTCGTTATGTCTTCTGCGTTCACCCGGGCATTCAGGCAGCCGCCGGCGCCGTTTTGGACGCGGCAATCGCATGCGGCTCGAGGCCGACGTGCGCGTTGTTGCCGCTGCTCGTGAGCTCGACCTTGCGGTCGTGGAGTTCGGCGAGCGCGCGCTTGTACTCGTTGGGGAACACCTTCACGAACTTGGTCCGCGCCTCGGCCCAGTTGTCGAGCAGCTCGCGCGCGCGCTTGCTGCCGGTCCAGCGGTGGTGGTCTTCGAGCAGCTTGCGCAGCTGCGCCTCGTCGGTCTCGCCGCCGTGCCAGATCTTGCGGTGCACGCTCGCGGTCTGCTCGGTGGAGGTCAGCACCTTCTCGAGCGAGACCATCGCCATGTTGCAGCGCGAGGCAAACTGGCCGTCCTCGTCGTAGACGAAGGCCACGCCGCCGCTCATGCCGGCCGCGAAGTTGCGGCCCGTCTTGCCGAGCACGGCCACGGTGCCGCCGGTCATGTACTCGCAGCCATGGTCGCCCGTGCCTTCGACCACCGCGGTGGCGCCCGACAGGCGCACTGCGAAGCGTTCGCCGGCCACGCCGCAGAGGTAGGCTTCGCCGGTGGTCGCGCCGTACAGCGCGGTGTTGCCCACGATGGTGTTGCGCACCGCCTCGCCCCGGAAGTCGAGGCTAGGGCGCACCACCACGCGGCCGCCCGACAGGCCCTTGCCGGTGTAGTCGTTGGCGTCGCCGATCAGGTAGAGCGTGATGCCGCGCGCCAGGAAAGCCCCGAACGACTGGCCGCCGGTGCCTTCGAGCTGGATGCGGATCGAATCGTCGGGCAGGCCCTGCGGATGCACCTTGGTCAGCGCGCCCGAGAGCATGGCGCCCACCGAACGGTTGACGTTGCGCGCCACCTCGATGAACTGCACCTTCTCGCCGCGGTCGATGGCGGGGCGCGACTTTTCGATCAGCTTCACGTCGAGCGCGCGGTCGAGGCCGTGGTCCTGGTTCTCGACGTGGTAGCGCGACACATCGGCGGGCACATTCGGCAGTGCGAACAGGCGGCTGAAGTCCAGGCCCGAGGCCTTCCAGTGCTCGATGCCGCGGCGCATGTCGAGCAGGTCGGCGCGGCCGATCATGTCGTCGAACTTGCGGATGCCGAGCTGGGCCATGATCTGGCGCACTTCCTCGGCCACGAAGAAGAAGTAGTTGACGACGTGCTCGGGCTTGCCCGAGAACTTCTGGCGCAGCACCGGGTCTTGCGTGGCCACGCCCACCGGGCAGGTGTTCAGGTGGCACTTGCGCATCATGATGCAGCCCTCGACCACCAGCGGCGCGGTGGCGAAGCCGAACTCGTCGGCGCCCAGAAGTGCGCCGATGGCGACGTCGCGGCCGGTCTTCATCTGGCCGTCGGCCTGCACGCGGATGCGGCTGCGCAGGCGGTTGAGCACCAGCGTCTGCTGCGTCTCGGCCAGGCCGATCTCCCACGGGCTGCCTGCGTGCTTGATCGACGACCAGGGCGAGGCGCCCGTGCCGCCGTCATGGCCGGCGATCACGACGTGGTCGCTCTTGCACTTGGCCACGCCTGCGGCGATGGTGCCGACGCCGATCTCGCTCACCAGCTTGACGCTGATGCTCGCATGCGGCGCGGTGTTCTTCAGGTCGTGGATCAGCTGCGCGAGGTCTTCGATCGAGTAGATGTCATGGTGCGGCGGCGGGCTGATGAGGCCCACGCCCGGCACCGCGTAGCGCTGCTTGCCGATGTACTCGGTGACCTTGCCGCCCGGGAGCTGGCCGCCCTCGCCGGGCTTGGCGCCCTGCGCCATCTTGATCTGGATCTGGTCGGCCGAATGCAAGTACTCGGCCGTGACGCCGAAGCGGCCCGAGGCCACCTGCTTGATGCGCGAACGCAGCGAGTCGCCATCGCGCAGCGGCAGATCGACCTCGACGTTCTCGGCGCCGATGACGCTGCGCAGCGTGTCGCCCTGCTTGATCGGAATGCCCTTGAGCTCGTTGCGGTAGCGCGCCGGGTCTTCGCCGCCTTCGCCGGTGTTGCTCTTGCCGCCGATGCGGTTCATGGCCACGGCGAGCACCGAGTGCGCCTCGGTGCTGATCGAGCCGAGCGACATCGCGCCGGTGGCGAAGCGCTTCACGATCTCGGACGCGGGCTCGACCTCGTCGACCGGAATCGCCTTGGCGGTATCGATCTTGAACTCGAACAGGCCGCGCAGCGTGAGGTGGCGGCGGTTCTGGTCGTTGATGAGCTGCGCGTATTCCTTGTAGGTGTTCCAGTTGTTGGCGCGCGTGCTGTGCTGCAGCTTGGCGATCGCATCGGGCGTCCACATGTGCTCCTCGCCGCGCGTGCGCCAGGCGTATTCGCCGCCCGCGTCGAGCATGTTGGCAAGCACCGGGTCGTCGCCGAACGCGGCCTTGTGCATGCGGATCGCTTCCTCGGCGATCTCGAACACGCCGATGCCCTCGACGCGGCTCGCGGTGCCCGTGAAGTACTTGCCGACCGTCCGGCTGTTGAGGCCGATGGCCTCGAACAGCTGGGCGCCGCAGTAGCTCATGTAGGTGCTGACACCCATCTTCGACATGATCTTCGACAAGCCCTTGCCGATGGCCTTGACGTAGTTGTAGACCGCCTTCTCGGCGCTCATGTCGCCCGGCAGGTCCGCGTGCATCGCCGCCAGCGTTTCCATGGCCAGGTACGGGTGCACGGCTTCGGCGCCGTAGCCCGCGAGCACGGCGAAGTGGTGCACCTCGCGCGCCGAGCCGGTCTCCACGACCAGTCCGGCCGTGGTGCGCAGGCCCTCGCCCACGAGGTACTGGTGCACGGCCGACAACGCCAGCGCAGCGGGAATCGCCACCTGCGTCGGGCCGACGCCGCGGTCGCTCACGATCAGGATGTTGTGGCCGCCCTTGATCGCGTCCACCGCCTCGGCGCACAGCGATGCCAGCTTGGCCTCGACGCCTTCGTAGCCCCAGTCGAGCGGGTAGGTGATGTCGAGCACGTAGCTCTTGAACTTGCCCTGCGTGTAGGTGCCGATGTCGCGCAGCTTGGCCATGTCGGCAAAGTCGAGGATCGGCTGGCTCACTTCGAGCCGCATCGGCGGGTTGACCTGGTTGATGTCCAGCAGGTTCGGCTTGGGGCCGATGAACGACACCAGCGACATCACGATCGCTTCGCGGATCGGGTCGATCGGCGGGTTGGTCACCTGCGCGAACAGCTGCTTGAAGTAGTTGTAGAGCGGCTTGTTCTTGCTCGAGAGCACGGCCAGCGGGCTGTCGTTGCCCATGGAGCCGATGCCCTCTTCGCCGGCCTGCGCCATCGGGCTCATCAGGAACTTGATGTCTTCCTGGGTGTAGCCGAAGGCCTGCTGGCGGTCGAGCAGCGGCACCTGCGAGATCGGCGCGCTGACCGCGCCGGCCGGCTCGGCCTCGACGCTGTCGAGCTTGATGCGCAGGTTCTCGATCCACTGCTTGTAGGGCTTGCTGTTCGCGAGGGTGGCCTTGACCTCCTCATCGTCGATCATGCGGCCCTGCTCCAGGTCGATCAGGAACATCTTGCCGGGCTGCAGGCGCCACTTGCGCACGATCTTCTGCTCGGGCACGGGCAGCACGCCCGACTCCGAGGCCATGATGACGAGGTCGTCGTCGGTCACGCAGTAGCGCGAAGGCCGCAGGCCGTTGCGGTCGAGCGTGGCGCCGATCTGGCGGCCGTCGGTGAAGACGATCGAGGCCGGGCCGTCCCACGGCTCGAGCATGGCCGCGTGGTATTCGTAGAACGCGCGGCGGCGCGGGTCCATGGTGGCGTGCTGCTCCCAGGGTTCCGGGATCATCATCATCACGGCCTGGCTGATCGGGTAGCCGGCCATCGTGAGCAGCTCGAGGCAGTTGTCGAAGGTGGCGGTATCGGACTGGCCGGCGAAGCTGATCGGGTAGAGCTTCTGCAGGTCGGGGCCGAGCACCGGCGACGACATCACGCCTTCGCGCGCCTTCATCCAGTTGTAGTTGCCCTTGACCGTGTTGATTTCACCGTTGTGGGCGACGTAGCGGTACGGGTGGGCCAGCGGCCACTCCGGGAAGGTGTTGGTCGAGAAGCGCTGGTGCACCAGGCCGAGCGCCGAAACGCAGCGCTTGTCCTGCAGGTCGAGGTAATAGGTACCGACCTGGTCGGCGAGCAGCAGGCCCTTGTAGACCACGGTGCGGCTCGACATGCTCGGAACGTAGTATTCCTTGCTGTGCTTGAGCTTCAGGCGCTGGATGTTGGCGCTCGCGGTCTTGCGGATCACGTAGAGCTTGCGCTCGAGTGCGTCCTGCACGATCACGTCGTTGCCGCGGCCGATGAAGACCTGGCGCAGCAGCGGCTCTTTCTCGCGCACGGTCGGCGACATCGGCATCTCGCGATTCACCGGCACGTCGCGCCAGCCCAGCAGCACCTGCCCCTCGGCCTTGATCGCGCGCTCCATCTCCTGTTCGCAGGCCTGGCGCGAGGCATGTTCCTTGGGCAGGAAGATCATGCCGACGCCGTATTCGCCGGGCGGGGGCAGCGTGACGCCCTGCTTGGCCATTTCTTCGCGGTAGAGGCGGTCGGGCAGCTGGATCAGGATGCCGGCGCCGTCGCCCATCAGCTTGTCGGCGCCCACTGCGCCGCGGTGGTCGAGGTTCTCGAGGATCTTGAGGCCCTGCAGCACGATGGCATGGCTCTTCTCGCCCTTGATGTGCGCGACGAAGCCGACGCCGCAGGCGTCATGCTCGTCGGCACCGGAATACAGACCGTGTTGTTGGAGATGTTCGATCTCGGCAGCCGTCGTCATGGCGCACTCCTTCAGTTTTCGCAGGGATGGTGAGGATATTGCGATGCACAAAGAATGCCAAACACTTTAATCGGGGTCAGAGTCTCATTGAATTTCGAGGGTTTTGGTGAGGATAAAATTGGGGACAGATTGATTGGCCGGCACGCGGAGCGGCGCCTTTTCCATGCCCCTGCGTTCAGGCCTGCGTCTCGGGCGCTGAGGGAGGCCGGCCGGCGCGGGCCTTGGTCACGCGGCGCTCGGTCGATTTCTGAAGCGAGGCCAGAAAGTCGGCATCGCCCGCTGCCCAGCCCCGCAAGGTTGCATCGGTGAGCGCGACCTGGTCGGCAGCACGCACGCCGCCGCGCACGAGCTCTACATAGGCAGCCTCGCGCGCGAACGGCGTGTTGCCGAGTTCCCAATAGAGCGGATGTGGCGTCAGCAGCCTGTCGTGGCGCAAGCCCGCGTAGTGACCGTGGCTGGACCAGGCGAAGTCGCGCGCATCCGACACCAGCCCTGCGCGCACCGGGTTCAGGTCGATATAGGCCATGCAGGTCAGCAGGTAGCGGTCGGTCTGGATCAGCGTGGACCTGTAGCGCCCTTCCCACAGCGTGCCGCTGCGGCCATGGCGGTCGTTGAAATAGCGCACGTAGCTGCGCCCCACCGACTGCATGAACTGCGGCAGGCCGGTGGTTCTGTCAGGCGTGGCCAGCAGGTGGAAATGGTTGTCCATCAGCACGTAGGCGTGCAGCGCGATGCCAAAGCGCACGGCGTTGTCGGCGAGCAGGCCGAGCAGCTTTTCGTGGTCCGCGCGATCCACAAAGATCGGCTGGCGGTTGTTGCCGCGCTGGATCACGTGGTGCGGCATGCCGGGGAGCGTGAGGCGGGGAAGACGGGCCATGGCGTCGAACGCTCGCGCGGGTTGCGTCGACGCCGGTTCAGTCCAGCCGAAACCGCGTATCGCCCAGGGCGTCGAGTCCGAACTGCGCCAGCAATTCGCGCAGCCGCGCCGCGGCGGCAGCCTTGCGCTGGCCGGTATGGCGCGCCAGGATCAGTTCGTTCTTCATGCTGTGCTCCCAGCCGACCAGTTCGGTGACGGTCACGCTGTAGCCGTTGGCCTCGAGGTAGAGGCAGCGCAGCACGTTGGTGAGCTGGCTGCCGATTTCGCGCGTGTGCAGCGGATGGCGCCAGAGCTCGGCCAGCGGCGTGCGCGACAGCGCGAGCGCCTTGGTCTCGCGCAGGCAGGCCGCGACCTCGGCCTGGCAGCAGGGCACGAGCACCATCGCGCGCGCCTTCTTCGCCAGTCCGAAGGCGATGGCGTCGTCGGTCGCGGTGTCGCAGGCATGCAGCGCGGTGACCACGTCGATGCGCTCGGGCAATTCGCTGGCGCTGGCCGACTCGGCCACCGTGAGGTTCAGGAAAGACATGCGGTCGAAGCCGAGCCGCGTGGCCAGCGCACGCGATTTCTCGACGAGTTCGCCGCGCGTCTCGATCCCGTATACGTGACCGCCCGCGTGCGAGCGGAAGAACAGGTCGTAGATGATGAAGCCGAGGTACGACTTGCCGGCGCCGTGGTCGGCCAGCGTGGCGCCGGTGCCCGCCTCCGGCAGCTCGCGCAGCAATTGCTCGATGAACTGGAACAGGTGGTAGACCTGCTTGAGCTTGCGGCGCGAGTCCTGGTTGAGGCGGCCTTCGCGCGTGAGGATGTGCAGTTCCTTCAAGAGCTCGACCGATTGGCCCGGACGCAGCACCTCCAACAATTCGTTTTCGGCCTTCGACGCTTTGGCGGTCATCCCGGCCCGGGTCGGCTGTGCGTTCATCGCGTTGCACTCCCGGCGCCGACGTCGAGCGCATTCCAGCCGGCCTGGCCCAGCGCTTCGAGCGTTTCGATGTTGCGCTCGAAGATCGCCTCGGCCTCGGGAAAGGCCTCGACCGCGCGGCTCACGCTGTCTTCGCGCAGCAGGTGCAGCGTGGGATAGGGCGCGCGATTGGTGGCGTTGCCGATGTCGTCGGGCGCGCTGCCGGCGAACTCGAACTGCGGATGGAAGCTCGCGAGCTGCAGCACGCCGTCGAAGCCTGCGCGCGCGAGCTTGCGTTCGGCGCGGGCCGTGAAGTCGTTGAAGTCCAGAAAGTCCGCCAAGGTGTTGGGTGCGATGAGCAAGGTGGTGTCGCGCACGGAAGCATCGTGCGCAGTGAGTTCACGGGCTTCGGCCAGGAGCATCTCGATCAGAGGGCCTTCGTCGGCGCCCAGGTAGACGGCATGGTGGATCTGCCGTTTCACGTGCACCGCCTTTGCGAAGGGGCACAGGTTGAGCCCGATGACCGCGCGCTCCAGCCAGCGCCGGGTATCGGCTTCGGCCTGCATGGCGTCGATTGTCGCTGCGTCCTTCATGCCACTTCCGTCGCAAGGCGTATTCGCCCGAGGCCCGCCGCGAGCAGCATGCCCGCGAGCGAGCAGGCGAGCGTGGCGATCCAGGTCCAATGCCAGCCGCCGGCGCGCAGCGCGATCCAGGCCACCGCCGGCGGCGCGAGGAACTGCCCCAGCGACGAGGCCTGCTGCATGAGGCCGACCGTGGTGGAGACGGTCGAAGGCCCCGGCGCCAGGCGCACGCCGAGCAGGAACAGCGTGGCAGGCACCATGCCGCCACCCAGCGAAAAGACGCAGACCGCGATGTAGCGCAGCGCCGGCGGCAGCCCCAGCGCGTCGCCGCCCTGCCCCACCTGCGCAAAGGCCGCGATGCCGCCCAGCGCCATGGCCAGGAACCCCCAGCGCAGCAGGCGCTCGGGCGCCACGCCGCGCTGGAGCCAGCGGCCGCCCGCGAGGTTGCCGACAATGTTCATCGCGGCAGCCAGCGCGGTCAGCACGGCGCTGAGCCCGGCCGGCACGCCCGCCCCCGCGTAGATGGCGGGCAGGAAACCGATTACCGCCATCCATTGGGCCGAATACACCGCGAAGGTCGCAGCCGTCATCCACGGCCCCCGTGCGCCGACAGTGGCGCGCAGCCGCGCCGGCCAGCCGGTGGCCGCCGCCCCGTCCGCCACCTTCGCGGCAGCGCCGGTCCGCCGTGCGTCCGGGGACACCGCAAGCCACAACCAGAGCGCCGCACCCGCGGAGACCGCGGACAGCGTCCACCACCAGTCGGGCCATCCGCCCCAGGCGATCAGGGCCGGGCCGGCCAGCAGCGCGAGCGCGACGCCGAACGGCATGTAAGCGCCCCACACGCCCAGCGCGGCCTTGTCGGCGCCGGCCGGCGTCAAGGCCCGGATCAACCCCGGTCCCGGCATCACGGCCATCAGGAAGCCGACGCCTTCGAGCGCGCGCAGGCCCAGCAGCCATTGCAGCGCGAACGTTCGGCCGAGCCAACCCGCGCCCACCGCGCCGCCCAGCAGGCTCGCGACCGTCAGGATCGCCAATCCCGCCAGCATGCTGCGGCGCAGGCCGATCGTGTCGGCTGCCAGCCCCGCAACCAGGCCCAGCGCCATGCTCGCCACCTGCACCAGCGACAGCAGGAACCCGGCCTCGACCAGGTCGATGCCCATCGTAGCTTGCAGCGCCGGCACCGCGGGCGGCAGCTTGCCGAGGTGCAGCGCGGCGCTGACGCCTCCCAGAACCACGGCAAAGGCGGCGAGCGGAACGCGTGCCGGCGCGGCGGCTGCAGCACTCACTGGTGCACCCTTCGCGCGGCGCTCATTCGATCGCCCGACGCCCGGTCAGGCGCTCATGCTCGCGCATCGCGAAGCGATCGGTCATGCCGGCGATGTAGTCAGCCACCGCACGGTGGCGGTCGCGGCGGCCCGCAAAGGAAGCCGGCATCTCGGCGTCGCGTTCGAGATACGCGTCGAACAGCTCGCGCACCACCTGCTGCGCCTGGTCGGTGGTCTGGGTGACCTGCGGATGCCGGTACAGATTGCGGAACAGAAAGCGCTTGAGTTCGTCGGATTGCGCCTGCATGGCCGGACTGAAACGCACCAGCGGTGGCGATTGGCGCACTGCGTCCGCGTCAGCCGGCTGCACCGCCTCGATCGCCGCCCGGGTGGCGTCGATCACGTCGTAGACCTGGGCGCTCAGCATGCGCCGGATGGTTTCGTAGAGCATGCGCCGCCCCTGCAGCCCCGGGTGCTCAGCCACCGCCTCGCAGCGGTATCGCTCGAACAGCGGCACCTCGCCGAGCTGCTCGACGCTGATGAGGCCGGAGCGCACGCCGTCGTCGATGTCGTGCGCGTTGTAGGCGATCGCGTCGGCCAGGTTGCACAGCTGCGCCTCGAGCGCCGGCTGCGTGCGGTCGAGAAAGCGCCGGGCCACGCCGCCGGGCTCGGCCGCTTCGAGCCGCTCCGCATTCGTTCGCGAGCAGTGCTTGAGGATGCCTTCGCGCGTCTCGAAGCTCAGGTTCAGCCCGTCGTACTGCGGATAGCGATGCTCCAGCGCATCGACCACGCGCAGGCTCTGCAGGTTGTGCTCGAAGCCGCCGTGGCCTTCCATGCAGGCGTCGAGCGCATCCTGGCCCGCATGGCCGAACGGCGTGTGGCCGAGGTCGTGCGCCAGCGCGATGGCTTCGACCAGGTCCTCGTTGATGCGCAGCGCACGCGCGATCGAGCGGCCCAGCTGCGCCACCTCCAGCGAATGCGTCAGCCGGGTGCGGAACAGGTCGCCCTCGTGGTTCAGGAAGACCTGGGTCTTGTAGACCAGGCGCCGAAATGCGGTCGAATGCACGATGCGATCGCGGTCGCGCTGGAATGCGTCGCGCGTCGGCGCCGGCGGCTCGGCATGCCGGCGCCCGCGCGAGCGCGACGGATGGCACGCAAAGGCCGCGAGGGTCATTGGTGCACCCTTGGCGCTGCGCGCCTTCCCGCCAAGCGGGAGCGAGCTTGCTTGGGGCGGCCCGGCGCGGCGCTCATTCGCTTGCGCAGCACTGCGCGAGCACTTCGCGCACCAGCGCATCGGGCGCGCTGCGGACTGCGGCCGAGCCCGGCCTGTCGATGACTACGAAGCGGATCTCGCCCGCCTCGGACTTCTTGTCGACCCGCATCAGTTCGAGGTACCGGTCGGCGCCCAGCGCCGGTCCGACGGTCGGCAGGCCGGCGCGCTCGACCAGCCGCGTGAGCCGCTCGACAAAGGCCGCATCCACGCCGCCGAGGCGCTGCGACAGATGCGCCGCCATGACCATGCCGCAGCCGACCGCTTCGCCATGGAGCCATTCGCCGTAGCCGAGCCCCGATTCGATGGCATGGCCGAAGGTATGGCCGAAGTTGAGAATGGCGCGCAGCCCGGTCTCGCGTTCGTCCTGGCCGACGACCAGCGCCTTGATCTCGCAGCTGCGCCTCACGGCATGCGCCAGCGCAGCCGGATCGCGCGCCACCAACGCATCGATGTTCGCCTCGATCCAGTCGAGGAACGCCATGTCGTGGATCGGGCCGTACTTGATGACCTCGGCCAGGCCGGCGCTCAGTTCGCGCGGTGGCAGCGTCTGCAGCGTTTCCAGGTCGCACACCACGAGCTGCGGCTGGTAGAACGCGCCGATCATGTTCTTGCCGAGCGCATGGTTGATGGCCGTCTTGCCGCCGACCGACGAATCCACCTGCGCCAGCAGCGTGGTGGGCACCTGGACGAAGGGCACGCCGCGCATGTAGCTCGCAGCGGCGAAACCCGTCATGTCGCCAACGACACCACCGCCGAGGGCAAACAGCACCGTCTTGCGGTCGCTGCCGCGGCCGAGTAGTTGGTCGAAGATCAAATTCAGGGTCTGCAGGTTCTTGTGGCTCTCGCCGTCGGGCAGCTCGAGCAGGTGCACGCTGCGGAAGCGGCCGGCCAGCACTGCACGCAGCCGCTGGGCATAGAGCGGCGCCACGGTGGTGTTGCTGACGATCAACGCGCTGGCAGCCGAGGGCACCACGTCAAAGCTCTGCGGCACGTCGAGCAGGCCGGCGCCGATCAGAATCGGATAGCTGCGGTCGCCGAGCTGGATGTCGACGCGTTCTGTCGTGGCGGAAGATGCGGGAAGGGACATGGCAGCGAGTTTAGGCGCTGCCACGTCCCTGCCCGTTGCGCGGGTTCGGCTCAGGGCTCCGACGCTTCGGGGTAGGCGCCCGGCGAGACGATGCCGGCCAGTTCGAGCTGCATCACGATGACGTTCACCAGCATCGTGATCGAGGGCCGGCCGGTGTCGACCACGTCGTGGGCGGTCTCGCGGTAGAGCGGGTCGCGCACGTCGTGCAGCTCGCGCAGCCGGCCGAGCGGATCGGCCACCTGCAGCAGGGGCCGCTTGACATCGTGGCGCAGGCGCCGGAACAGGTCTTCGGGCGAGGAGCGCAGGTAGATCACATGGAAGCGCTCGTGCAGCTGCCTGCGGTTGGCTTCCCTGAGCACCGCGCCGCCGCCGGTGGCAAGGATGCCGTGTGGCTGCGCGCCCAAGTCCTCGATGACGGCTTGCTCAAGATCGCGAAACGCCGTCTCGCCCTCGCGCTCGAAGTAGTCGCGGATGGAGCAGCCGATGCGCTGCTCGATCACATGGTCGGTGTCGACGAACGGAAGGTCCAGGCGGGCACCGAGGCGCCGGCCCACTGCAGATTTGCCGGCGCCGGGCAAGCCGACGAATGCGATCGCCACGCGGTGGCTGCTACACCTCGCGCGTCAGCGCGCGGCGTTGCGGTCGGTAATCATCTTCGGAGTGATAAAGACGAGCATTTCGGTCTTGTTGGCAACGCGCTCGCGCTTGCGGAACAGTGCCCCGAGGTAGGGCACTTCACCCAGCACCGGCACGCGCGATTCGTCATTGGTTTCGGTGAGTTCGAAGATACCACCGATGACGACCGTGCCGCCGTTCTCGACCAGCACTTCGGTCTGCACGTGCTTGGTGTTGATAGCCGGACCTGCCGAGGTGTTCACGCCGCGAGCGTCCTTGCTGACGTCGAGCGTCAGGATGATGTTGCCTTCGGGGGTGATCTGCGGCGTGACCTCGAGCTTCAGCACGGCCTTGCGGAATGAGATGGAGGTGGCGCCGCTCGAGGTTGCCTGCTGGTAGGGGATTTCCTCGCCCTGCTCGATCAGTGCCTTGGTCTGGTCGGCGGTGATCACGCGGGGGCTGGAGACCAGCTTGCCCCTGCCGTCGGCTTCGAGCGCCGAGATCTCGAGGTTCAACATGCGCGACAAGCTCGAGTTGAACAGCGAGATCGCGAAGGCACCGGGCGTATTGCCGGTGCCGCCGGCATCGCCTGCGGGCAGGTTGATGAAGTTGGAGTTGGTCCAGGTGGCTGCTGCGCCGCCGACGCCGCCGCCGGTGGTGGCGGGCATCACGCCGACGGTGCCGAAGGCCGGATTGCCGTTGGACGACGCGACGCGTTCGCGGGAGATGCCGCCGCCCAGCCGCACGCCGAGCGATTTGCCGAAGGTGTCGGAAGCCTCGACGATCCGGGCTTCGATCAGCACCTGGCGCACCGGTATGTCGAGCTTCTGGATCAGTTCGCTGACCTGCGCGAGCCGCGACGGAATGTCGGACACGAACAGCTGGTTGGTGCGCGCTTCGGCGATCACGCTGCCGCGCGGGCTCAGGATGCGGGTGGTGGAGCCGGAGCCGCCACCGCCGCCGGCCGAGGCGCCGGTGCCGGTCAGGCCCTGGGCGATCGCGATCGCCTTGGTGTAGTTGAGCTGGAACGACTGGGTCCGCAGCGGCTCGAGGTTCTCGATCGCGGCCTTGGCCTCGAACTCGAGCTTTTCCTTGGCATTGATCTCGTCCTTGGGCGCGATCCACAGCACGGTGCCGTTCTTGCGCATGCCCAAGTTCTTGGCCTGCATGATGATGTCGAGCGCCTGATCCCAGGGCACGTCCTTCAGGCGCAGCGTCAGGGCGCCGGTGACCGAGTCGGAGGTCACGATGTTGAAGTTCGTGAAGTCGGCGATCACCTGCAGCAGCGAACGGATCTCGATGTTCTGGAAGTTCAGCGAGAGCTTCTCGCCGTTGTAGCCCACGCCCTGCGTCAGCTTGGTCGGGTCGACCTTGCGCGCGCGAAGCTCGACCACGAACTGGTTCTCGCTCTGGTAGGCGCTGTGCTCCCAGTCGCCACGCGCTTCGATGGTCATGCGGACGCGGTCGCCCGACTGCTGCGAGGTGATCAGCTGGACCGGCGTGTTGAAGTCGGCCACGTCGAGGCGGCGGCGCAGGCCCTCGGGCAGCGTCGACTTGGTGAACTCCACCACGAGGTTCTTGCCCTGCTGCCGCACATCGACGCCGACCTGGTTATTGGCCAGGTCGACGATCACGCGGCCCGAATTGTCGGGGCCCATGCGGAAGTCGACGTCGCGCAGCGGCAGGGTGTCACGGTTGCGGTTTTCGGCAAAGACCGAGGGCGTCGACGACGCGAGCGCCGTGCCCGCCACGGGCTCGAGGATCACGAGCAGCGACTTGCCCTGGATCTCGGCCTTGTAGGCAGTCGCCTGCTTGAGGTTGAGCACCACGCGGCTGCGGTCGCCCGCCTGGACCACGTTCACCGAGCGCAGGTTGCCCTGGTTCACCTCGATGGCGGAGCGCCCGATGGCGTTTGTCACGCCGGGAAAGTCGAGCGCGATGCGCGCCGGCGTCTGGACCGCGAAGCCGGTCGGCACGGCCGTGAGCGGCTGGGCGAGATCGATGCGGATCACCTCCGAACCGGACTGCGTCGAACTGGTGACCGCTTCAATAGCGTTTTGCGCATGCGCGATCGCGAACGCGCCAAATGCCAGCAGGCCCAGGCCCGCCACTCGCAGCCGCTGTACCAACGTTAGTTTCTTGTGATTCATTTCGCACTCTCTTGCAGCTGCAGTGTCGCCGCGCGTTCGATCCATTCACCGGCGGCATCCTGCACGATCTCCCGCAGGCTCACTTCGGTTTCGTTGATACGGGTGATGCGCCCGTAGTTGAGGCCCAGGTATTCGCCGACCCGCACCTTGTAGAGCAGCTTGTCGACGCGGATCAGCGCCACGGGCTGGCCGTTGCGGTTCATGCTGCCCACCATGGCCATCGCATCGAGCGGGAAGGCTTCGAGCGCCTCCTTGCGGCGCGCCAGCTCCGGCGCGATCAGTTCCGAGGTGCTCGGCTGGTTCGACTCGCGGCGCAATGCCTGGGTCAGCTTCAGCAGGTTGAACGGCTCGAAGGCCGCGCCTTCGGTATAGGCCTGCGGCGTGAACTTCTTGGGCTCGGTGATCGGCGGCACGTTGGGCTTGACCTGGGCGCGCTGCTCGGCCATCCAGCGCCGCAGCTCTTCACGCTCGGCGTCGGCGCAGGCGCTCAGGCCCAGCGCGGCCATCAGCAGCCAGAGGAATTTCGCAAACGTCCTCATTTCTTCTTCGCCTTCGGCGCAGCGGCGCGTTTCTGGGCTGCCCGCTCTTCGTCGTCGAGGTAGCGGTAGGTGCGTGCCGTGGCGTCCATCGTCAGGGTGCCGTCCTTCTCTTTTTGCGGCGTGACCGTCAGGTTGTTCAGCGTGACGATGCGCGAGAGGCTCGCGATATCGGCGGCGAAGGCGCCGATGTCGTGGTAGCGACCGGTCACGCGCACCGCGATCGGCAGCTCCGCGTAGTAGTCCTTCACCGAGACCTGGCCCGGGCGGAACAGCTCGAACTGGAGGCTGCGGCCCAGGCCGGCCTGATTGATGTCGGACAGCAAGGCGTCCATTTCGGCCTTGCTGGGCAGCTGCTTCTCGAGCAGCGTCACGTATTGCTGCACCTGCTCGCGCTGCTTCTTGAGCAGGTCGAGGTTGGCGGCCAGCCCGACCTTCTTCTTGTAGTCGGCCCGCAGCGCGACTTCGCGGGCGCGCTCGCTCTCGAGTTCGTCGTTGGCATTGGTGAGCCACACGAACCACAGCGCGACGAGCACCAGCAGCGTGACCGCCACGCACAGGGCGTAGCGCGGCACGGGCGGCCACATCGAGGGGTCGTTCGGATTCAGGTTGCGAAACTGGTCGCCGAAGTTGCGCAGTGCCGCGCCGACGTCGAGTTTCTGGGAGGGGCGATTGCTTGCCATTGTTCGTCTACCCCTTGCCCGGCGCCGGTGCCGACCCCGGTGCGGTCAGCGCCTTCTCGGCCGCCTTCTGCGCGTCGGTCGGCCGCTTGAGGCCGATGCGCATCGTGAAGTTCGCCACACGGCGCTGGTCGCGCTGGCTCAGGCTCACGGTGGCGGAGGTGATCTCGATCAGTTCGGGCTTGACGAGCCAGGGGCTGTTGTTGCCGAGATTGCGCAGCAGTTCCGAGACGCGCTCGTTCGACTGTGCCATGCCCTGCAGGGTAACGGTCTGGTTGTCCTGCTTCATGCTCGTGAGATAGACGCCATCGGGCAGTTGCCGGACCAGTTCGTTGAGCAGGTGGACCGGCAGGTTGCGGTCGCCCTGGAGGTCTTCGACCGCCTGCTGGCGTGCGCGCAGCGCGGCGATTTCTTCCTGCAGCGTGGAGATTTCCTTGATCTCGACCTCTAGCTTGGTGATCTCCGCCTTGAGGAAGCTGTTCTTGTCCTGCTGGGCCGAGATCTGCGCCTCGAACCAGAGGTAGCCGAGGCCGGCGATCACGACGCCCAGCACCGCCGCGGCGCCGAGCGCGCCATAGAACGCCTCGCGCCGCCGCTTGCGTGCGGCCTCGCGGTGCGGAAGCAGGTTGATGAGGATCACTGCACGAACCTCCGCATGGCCAGGCCGCAAGAGGTCAGGTACGAGGGCGCCTCGCGCCGGACCTTCTTCTCGCGGACGTTGGGTCCGATGTCCATGCCGTCGAACGGGTTCACGAGCGAGCAGGCGAACGAGGTCTGGCGCGTCACCGCGCTGGCCAGGCCCGGCAACGAGGCCGAACCGCCCGCGAGCAGCACGTAGTCGACCCGGTTGTGCGGCGTGCTCGTGAAGAAGAACTGCAGCGCGCGGGCGATTTCCTGGCCGATGCTCTCGACGAAGGGCTTGAGCACGCCCGAGCCGTAGTCGTCGGGCAGATCGCCGCTGCGCTTCTTGGCCTCGGCCTCCTCGGCGGAGAAACCGTACTGGCGAACGATGAGCTGGGTCAGCTGCGCGCCCCCGAAGGCTTGGTCGCGGTCGTACAGCACCTCCTGGTTGCGCAGCACCTGCATGCTGGTGGTGAAGGCGCCCACTTCGAAGAGCGCCACGACCGCATCGACCCCATTGCTCGGCAACTGCTCGATCAGGCGGGCGGCTGCAAGGCGGGAAGCGAAGGACTCGACGTCGAGGATCACGGCTTTCAGCCCGGCCGCTTCGGCCAGGCCTTCGCGATCCTGGACCTTCTCCTTGCGCGAGGCGGCGATCAGCACTTCGACGTCGCCGGCGGACGCGGTGCTCTGGCCGGTGACGCAGAAATCGAGGCTGACCTCGTCGAGCGAAAAGGGGATGTACTGGTTGGCTTCGGACTCGACCTGGATCTCGAGTTCCTGCTCGCTCATGCCGCCCGGGAGAATGATCTTCTTGGTGATGACCGCCGAGGGCGGCAGCGCCAGGGCGACATTGCGGGTGCGGGTGCCGCTCTTGCGCACGACGCGGCGCACGGCTTCGGCCACTTCGTCGAACTTCTCGACGTTGCCATCGGTGATCCAGCCCCGCTCCAGGGGTTCGATCGCGCAGCGCTCGAGAACCAGCTTGCCGCTGGCTTCGCGGCCGAGCTCGACCAGCTTGACGCTGGACGAACTGACGTCCAGGCCGAGCATGGGAGCGCCTTGCCGGCGAAACAATGATCCGAAAGAAGCCAAGTTAGGTCCCTCTAGCCCTGCATTTGTAACTAATGGAAAGATTTGCGTTCGGTTGCATGCTATCAGCAGGCGTAGCGCCATCCAAGCGGGCGGCGCGGGCAAAACTCCGGTTCGTTGTCAAAACCTGACGCGGCAGCGACATTCGGTAACTTTTGGCTTAGCGGGAAACCTCTCCCTCACAGTTGAACCCCTTTCGGGTAGTCGGCTTTTTATAATGCGCGGTGACTCTCCGGGCCCCCATGCAAGAAACTCCACGCCCCAAAGGGGCAGCCAAGACCCCCTCTCCCGCACGCCCCGCCTGGCTGAAATGGCTGCTGCGCTTTCTTGCCTGGGGATTCGGCATTGCTGCAGCCGGCGCCCTGGCGATCCTGTGCGTTATTGCCGTCGCCCTCGCGGTCGCCTACCCGAATCTGCCCGACATCTCGGAACTGTCCGACTACCGGCCGAAGCTGCCGCTGCGGGTCTTCTCTGCCGAAGGCATCCAGATTGGCGAATTCGGCGAAGAGCGCCGCAATCTAACCCCGATCGCAGCCATTCCCAAGCTCGTGAAGGACGCAGTGCTGGCCGCGGAAGACACCCGCTTCTACGATCACGGCGGCGTGGACTACAAGGGCATGGTGCGTGCCGCCATTGCCAACCTGAGCCGGGTGAAGAGCCAGGGCGCATCGACCATCTCGATGCAGGTGGCACGCAACGTGTACCTGAGCTCCGAAAAAACGCTGACCCGCAAGATCTACGAAGTGCTGCTCACCTTCAAGCTCGAGCACCTGCTGAGCAAGGATCAGATCTTCGAGATCTACCTGAACCAGATCTATCTTGGCAACCGCGCCTATGGTTTCGCCGCCGCATCGGAGGCCTACTTCGGCAAACCGCTGCACGCGCTGACCATTGCAGAGGCCGCCATGCTGGCGGGGCTGCCGAAGGCGCCGGGCGCAAACAACCCGGTCAACAATCCGCAGCGCGCCCGCGGGCGGCAGTTCTACGTGATCGACCGGATGCAGGACGCCGGTTTCATCACGGCCGAGCAGGCGGCCGAGGCCAAGAAGGAAGAACTCCACCTGCGCGACGCGTCCAACCCGGACCGGCTGCACGCCGAATTCGTGGCCGAGACGGTGCGCCAGCTGATGTACGCGCAGTACGGCGACAGTACCTACACGCGCGGCCTCAAGGTCTATACCTCGCTCGTGGCCGCCGACCAGGCCGCAGCCTACAAGGCGCTGCGCAAGGGCATCATGGACTACGAGCGGCGCCAGATCTACCGCGGGCCCGAGAAGTTCGTCGACTTGCCCAACGACCCGAAGGAACTCGACGAGGCCGTGGACGACGCGCTCGCGGAACACCCCGACAACGGCGACGTGAGGGGGGCCGTTGTGCTCCAGGCCGGGCCGAAGGAGATCTCCGCCGTGCGCGGCAACGGCGACCTGGTGCAGATCACAGGCGAAGGCCTGAAGCCCGCACAGTCAGGGCTTTCCAGCAAGGCTCCGCCAAACATCAAGATCCGTCGCGGCGCGGTGATCCGCGTGGTCAGGACGCCGAAGGACACCTGGGAGATCACCCAGTTGCCCGAAGTGGAAGGCGCCTTCATCGCCATGGACCCGCGCGACGGCGCCATCAAGGCCCTGGTGGGCGGCTTCGATTTCGGCAAGAACAAGTTCAACCACGTCACGCAGGCCTGGCGCCAGCCGGGATCGAGCTTCAAGCCGTTCATCTATTCGGCGGCCCTCGAGAAGGGCTTCACGCCGTCCACGGTCATCAACGACGGGCCTCTCTTCTTCGATGCCGGCACCACGGGCGGCCAACCCTGGGAACCCAGGAACTACGGCGGCGGCTACGACGGTCCGATGTCGATGCGCACCGCGCTCATGAAGTCGAAGAACCTGGTGTCGATCCGCATCCTGCAGTCGATCGGCACGCGCTACGCGCAGGATTGGGTCACCAACTTCGGCTTCGACAAGGAGAAGCATCCGGCCTACCTGCCGATGGCGCTCGGTGCCGGCTCGGTCACGCCGATGCAGATGGCCACCGCCTATTCGGTGTTCGCCAACGGCGGCTACCGCGTCAATCCCTACCTCGTGACCCGCATCACCGACCACAAGGACCGGGTGCTGGTCGAGAAGCAGCCGCCGCTGCTCAACGAGACGATCCGCGCGATTCCCCAGCGCAATGCGTTCATCATGAACACGCTGATGCAGTCGGTGACACGCTCGGGCACTGCCGCCAAGGCGCAAGCCCTGTTGAAGCGACCCGACCTCTACGGCAAGACCGGCACCACCAACGACTCGCTCGATGCCTGGTTCGCGGGTTTCCAGCCGACCATGACCGCCATCTCTTGGATCGGCTACGACACACCACGCAACCTGGGCGACCGCGAGACCGGCGGCGGCCTGAGCCTGCCGATCTGGGTCAACTTCATGCAGACCGCGCTCAAGGGCGTGCCGGTCACCGAACTCTCGGCGTCCCCGCCAAGCGGCGTCGTGAGCGTGGGCGGCGAGTGGTACTACGACGACTATGCACCGGGCCGCGGCGTGTCGAGCCTCGGCGTCGAGACCCCCGCCATCGCGCCCGTAGAGGCCTTGACCGGCGTGCCCGTGGCCCCGCCCCCCCCGCCCGAAGAGCGCAACCGCATCCTCGACCTCTTCAGGAACTGAAGTAGGACGCCCCCCGAAGCGGCTCACTTCGTGTAGCCGCCTCCCCCCACTGGGGCGCGCACCCGGTGGCCTGGCGGAGCCAGTTCCACGGGTGCACTGGGCTGGGGCGGGGGTGTCCGGATTCGCGGGTGGGTGTGGAGGTCAGGCCGCTTTGAATTCCAGTGGCTGCCCGGCCTGCAGGCTTGCTTCGCGCGTCAGGTTCGCGAAGAACTCCTCGCCCGTCTTGGTGTCGACCCAGGCGCTACCGTCGTGGCGGTAGTGATAGCCGCCCGAACGCGCGGCGAGCCAGATCTCCTGCAGCGGCTTTTGCAGATTGACGATCAGCTGGCTGCCGTTCCTGAACGAGATCGTGATCATGCCGCCGACCCGCTGGTTGTCGACGTCGGCGTCGGTGGCATCGTTGATGCGATCGCAGCATTGCTCGATGGCGGCGAGCGCGGCTTCGGCGCGGTCCAGGTATTCGGAGTCGGTCATTACAATTTCGTCATGTTGAATGTTCGTCAAATTCTAGTGAGCGCCTCCACCCGTGCTGCGCTCATGGTCGCCGGCCTCGCGGCTGCCGCCGCGGTCCTGTCGGCTTGCGGGCAGCGTGGACCGCTGTTCCTGCCGACCGATCCGGCGGCCGCACAGCGCGCCACCTTGCCGCAACTGCTGATCCCCGGCGGCGCGCCCGGCGCCGAGACGGCGCCTGCACCCGCTGCGCGAAGCAGTGCGCCAGTCGGCAATGGAGCGACGCGATGACGGCAAGCACCCCGCTCCCCGGCCATCCGCACATCGCCGACCAGGGCGGCGCGCTCCATGTCGAAGGCCTGAGCCTCGACGCGCTGGCCCGCGAACACGGAACCCCGCTCTTCGTCTATTCGAAGCAATGGATGCTCGACGCGCTGGCCGCCTACCAGCGCGGCTTCGAAGGGCGCGATGCGCTGATCTGCTATGCGATGAAGGCGAACGCGTCGCTCGGCGTGCTGCGCGTCTTCGCCGAGGCGGGCTGCGGCTTCGATATCGTCTCGGGCGGTGAACTGGCGCGCGTGCTGGCGGTGGGCGCCGATCCCGCGAAGATCATCTTTTCGGGGGTCGGCAAGACCCGCGCCGAAATGCGCCAGGCCCTCACGGCCGGCATCGCCTGCTTCAACGTCGAGAGCGAGGCAGAGCTCGACGTGCTCAACGAGGTGGCGCTGGCCGAGAGCAAGCGCGCACCGATCAGCATCCGCATCAATCCCAACGTCGATCCGAAAACGCACCCGTACATCTCGACCGGGCTCAAGGGCAACAAGTTCGGCATCGCACACGACCGCGCGGTCGAGGCCTACCGGCATGCCGCAGGGCTGCCCGGCATCGAGGTGGTCGGCATCGACTGCCACATCGGCTCGCAGATCACCGAGGCGTCGCCGTATCTGGACGCCTGCGACCGGGTGCTCGACCTGGTCGAAGCCATCGAGGCAGCCGGCGTGCCGGTCCATCACCTCGACTTCGGCGGCGGCCTGGGCATCGACTACAACGGCGAAGCCCCTCCCAAGGCCGATGCACTCTGGCAGCAGCTGCTCGCCAAGCTCGATGCGCGCGGCTTCGGCCAGCGCAAGCTGGTCATCGAGCCGGGCCGCTCGCTCGTCGGCAATGCAGGCGTCTGCGTGACCGAGGTGCTCTACATCAAACCGGGGCAGGAAAAGAACTTTTGCATCGTCGATGCCGCCATGAACGACCTGCCGCGGCCCGCGATGTACCAGGCGTTCCAGAGGATCGTGCCGCTGCGCCCGCGCGCCGGCGACGGCACGACCTACGACGTGGTCGGCCCGGTGTGTGAGAGCGGCGACTGGATCGGCCGCGACCGGGCACTCAACGTGGTGGCCGGCGACCGGCTGGCCGTGTTGTCCGCAGGCGCCTACTGCATGAGCATGGCCAGCAACTACAACACCCGCGGCCGGGCGGCCGAAGTGCTGGTGAGCGGCCAGGAGGCGCGGCTCATACGCCGCCGCGAAACGGTGGAAGACCAGCTGCGCACCGAGCAGCAGATCGACGGCTGAGCGGCCGGCACGGGTCAGCCGGGGCTGCTGCCGCGCAGCGGCTTCTCGCCACCGCTCGCCGCGGTGGGCTTCGGCTTGCGCTTGCCCAACGCGTGCCACACTCGCCAGCCCAGCAGCACCGCGATGATGCCCGCGTAGACGAACACCTCGGCGAAATCGTTCTTGCCGGCCCGCATCCAGAAGAAGTGCAGCAGGCCGAGGCCGGCGATCAAGTAGACCAGCTTGTGCAGCATCTGCCAGCGCTTCGCGCCCATGGCCTTGATGGCGCGGTTGAACGAGGTCGCGGCCAGCGGCGTCAACAGCACGAAGGCCGAGAACCCCACGAGGATGAACGGCCGCTTGATGATGTCGCTTGCGATCTCGCCCCAGTCGAAGCCCTTATCGAACAGGCTGTAGCACAGCAGGTGCAGCACGACGTAGAAGTACGCGTACAGCCCGAGCATGCGGCGAAAGCGCGCCAGCGCATTGAGCTTGGCCATCACCCGCAGCGGCGTCACCGCAAGCACGATGCAGAGAAAACGCAGCGTCCAGTCGCCCGTGGCGCGGATCAGGAACTCCTGGGGATTGGCCCCCAGCTGGTCGGCCACCACGCCATAGACCAGCCAGGCGAATGGCAGCAGGCACAGAAGGAAGACGAGCGGCTTGGCCGCCGGGTGCATGAGCAGCTTGTTCATGGGGCGATGCGCGCCGGGCCCGGAGGCCGGCACAGGCTCATTCAGAAGTTCTTCTTCAGGTCCATGCCGGCGTAAAGCTGCCCGACCTGGGCCTCGTAGCCGTTGAACATGAGTGTCTTGTGGCGCTTGGCAAACAACCCGCCCAGCCCGCCGCCCTCGCCGATCCGGCGCTCGGTGGCCTGGCTCCAGCGCGGATGGTCGACGTTCGGATTGACGTTGGAATAGAAGCCGTATTCGTTGGCCGCGGCCTTGTTCCACGCCGTGCTCGGTTCCTTTTCGACGAAGCGGATCTTCACGATCGACTTGGCCGACTTGAAGCCGTACTTCCAGGGCACCACGAGGCGCACAGGCGCGCCGTTCTGGTTCGGCAGCACCTCGCCGTACATGCCGAAGGCCAGCAGCGTGAGCGGATGCATGGCCTCGTCCATGCGCAAGCCCTCGACGTAGGGCCAGTCGAGCACGCGCGAGCCGACGAAGGGCATGGTCTTCGGGTCGGCGAGCGTCACGAACTCGACGAACTTCGCATTGCCCTGCGGCTCGACGCGCTTGATGAGTTCGGCCAGCGAGTAGCCCACCCAGGGAATGACCATCGACCAGCCCTCGACGCAGCGCAGGCGGTAGATGCGTTCTTCCTGTGCGCTGAGCTTGAGCAGGTCTTCGATGCCGTACTTGCCGGGCTTCTTGACCAGGCCCTCGACCTCCACGGTCCAGGGGCGCGTCTTGAGGGTGCTGGCATTCTTGACCGGATCACCCTTGTCGGTGCCGAACTCGTAGAAGTTGTTGTAGCTCGCCGCGTCCTTGTAGTCGGTGAGCTTTTCCATCGTCTGCGCGCCGGCCACGGCCGACTTGGCGCCGGGCAGCAGCGCGAGCTTGTGCGGCCCCGTGCCCTGGGCAAAGGCCTCGCGGCCCGCGAAACTCGCGAGCGCAGCACCTGCGGCACCGCCGGCCATGAGCTTGAGCAGGTCGCGCCGGCGCTCGTAGACTTCGCGCGGCGTGATTTCGCTCGCAACCGGGTGGATGAAACCGCTGCTGCGACCCTGCGGGCGGGAATGGAACGTCATGGTGGAGGCCTTTCGCGTGAATCGTTTGCTCGGGGTAGTTCGCGACTTCCCCTGATCCGGTTACGCGCTTTTGGCGCGCGCGGTTTCATTCTTCGCTAAAAAGCCGCCGTCTGCCCGTCAAAGGGTGCCGTAGCTGTGCAACCCGCTCAGGAACATGTTCACGCCGAGGAAGGCGAAGGTGGTCACGGCCAGCCCTGCCAGGGCCCACCATGCGGCCACGGTGCCGCGCAGGCCCTTGACGAGCCGCATGTGCAACCAGGCGGCGTAGTTGAGCCAGACGATCAGGGCCCAGGTTTCCTTCGGATCCCAGCTCCAGTAGCCGCCCCAGGCATCGGCCGCCCACAGTGCACCGAGCACCGTGGCAATGGTGAAGAAGGCGAAGCCGACCGTGATCGACTTGTACATCACGTCGTCGAGCACCTCGTTGGCAGGCAGCCGCGCGGCAATGCGCTTGCGGCCGAACAGGATGCCCGCGGCGATGAGTGCGGAGATGGCCGCATAGACCACCCAGTAGCTACCGCCGGCTTCCTGTGCGCGCTGGCGGAAGGCCACGGGCACGAAGCACAGCGCCATGCCCAATAGCCAGATCGGCGTGAGCTTGTACCAGCGTGTCTCGTTCGCCTGCTCCTTGACGAGGTAGGCGAAGGCCACCATGGCCGCGAGCGCGAAGGTACCGTAGCCGATGAAGTTGGCGGGCACGTGCACTTTCATCCACCAGCTCTGCAGCGCGGGCACCAGCGGCTGGATCTCGTGGGCTTCGCGCACCAGCGTGTACCAGAGCAGGAAGCCGACGGCGGCACTCACGACCAGCATGACGAAGGCGCCGAGCGACCGTGTGCGGTAGCGCTCTTCGTAGTACAGGTAGAACGCGGTCGTGAGCCAGCAGAACAGCACGAACACCTCGTACAGGTTGCTCACCGGGATGTGGCCGATGTCGGGCCCGATCTGGTGGCTTTCGTACCAGCGCACCATGGTGCCGATGAGCGCCATCGTGACGGCGGCCCAGGCCAGCCGCGATGCGATGGCTTCGAACGCATCGCCCTGCTTGCCGCCGAACAGGCCCAGCCAGTAAAACAGCGTGCTCATGAAGAACAGCACGCTCATCCAGAGGATGGCCGACTGGCTCGACAGGAAGTACTTGAGCCAGAACACCGTCTCGGCGCGCGCGAGGTCGCCCTGGTAGGACACGATGGCCAGCAGCGAGGCCGCCGCGACCACGATCGCCAGCACGCGCAGCGGCCGCCAGAACCAGCAGATGGCGATGATGGAAATCATCGCGCCCACGAGGATGGGTTTCTCGTAGTTGTCCATCGCGCTGGCGTATTGCGTCAATGCGAACAGGCCGCCGGCGATGACCAGCGCCGCGAACAACCAGTCGAACAGGCTGCGGCGCGAGAGCCAGCTTTCGTGGAGCGTGAGGGTGGTGGTGTTCATGGTGAGGCCGGCTCTTCTTTTTTCAGGGCGAGCAACTTGTGCTTGAGATGCTCGAACTCGCGATCACTGTCGATGGTCTTGCGGTTGACCGAGAACGCCATGGTCGCGGCGGTCGCAGCGGTGTCTCCGGCGCCCTCGCCGGGCGTCAGCCACACCCAGAGACGGCGCTCGCGCACGTACAGCATGGCAAAAATCCCGATGATCAGCAACAGACAGCCCAGATAGACCACGTTCTTGCCGGGCGCGCGCGCCACCTGGAAGACGCTTGCCTGCACCTGGGTGAAGTCGGTCATCAGCATCGCGACCGGTGCCGGATAGAAATGGGCGTCGCTGATGGCCAGCACCGCCTGCGTCAGGAAGGCCTGCGACTTCGGTTCGCTCGGCAATGCCGCCAGCCCCGCGCCCTCGCGGCTCAGGTTGAGCACCTCGAACAGCACGTCGTTGAGGATGCGCACCAGCACTGTGCCGGCGCGCTCGCGGTCGGCCTCGGGCACGTTGGCCTCCATGAATTCGGCAATCGCCTGCCAGCCGCCACGCGTGCTCGCGTCGGCCTTGGCGCGTTCGCTGCCGGCAAACAGGGCCAGCGCCCGCGCCGCCGAGACGCGCAGTTGCTCGGCCATTTCGGGCCGCTTCGGATCGGCCGCCTTGGCGATGTAGCGCTCGACCGCGCGGGCGCGGGTGTCGGCGTCGGCCAGCGCGGTGCGCATGCGCACGAAGCCGTCCATCGCGCCCTCTTCGTCGGCCGGCACGCGCAGGTAACGGAAAGGCTCCTCGGGCTTCTCGCGCATGCCGAGCAGGAACACCGGCTGGCCGTCGCCCGTGTCGACCGGCACCATGTAGTTCTGGTACTCGCGCGCCTGGCCCGCGGCATCGCGCAGCTTGTAGCCGATGCTCGGGCCGATGTTGCGCAGCACTTTCGGCTTGTTGGTCTTGTTGGCCGCACCGAAGCGCGACTCGATGTCGTGGCGCAGGTCGACCTTGCGCACGTCGGCGCCGCTGCTCATGGCGCCGCCATCCGCGAAATTTTCGACGTTGATCACGCGCAGCGCCGCGTATTCGAGCGTGAGCTTCTCGGTGCCGTTGGTGATCTCGGTGCTCGGGCCGCCGATCACGCCCTCGACCTCGAAAGGCTTGGCCGCGGCGGCCATCGGCACGGCCTTGAGCTTCACGCGCGAGCCCCCGTCGTCGAAGCTCGACTGGTAGATCTCCACGCCCTTGTAGCTCGCGGGATGGTTGACCTCGATGCGCGCCGGCACCTGCGCGCCGGTTTCACGGTCGTGCAGCACCACCTCGCTCGCGAACAGCTTGGGCATGCCGGTCGAGTAGTAGTCGACGATGAATTTCTTGAGCTCGATCGAGAACGGCAGCTCCTGCAGCAGCACACCGTCGGACTGTTGCAGGATGGCCACGCTGCCCTGCCCGCCCTCTGGCACCAGGATGTTGCCGCGGAAGGTGGGGTTGCGCGGCGAGAGCCGGTGTTGCGCCGGCACGTCGGCGATCATGCCGCCGCCGGTGAACACGCTCTTGCCGTTGAACCAGGTCTGGGCGCGCACCACGAGGTCGCCGTCGAGCAGGCCGCCGATGCAGACCAGCACGATCGCGCTGTGGGCCGCGATGTAGCCGAGCTTGTGGGCGCCGCCCGCGCGCGCGGCCACCATCCAGCCGGCGCCGGTTTGCCCGTCGGCACCGTCGCGCTGCTGCAACTTGACCTTCCAGCCACCGCTCACCAGCAGCTGGCCGATGCGGTTGGCAGCGGCCGCGGGCGCCTCGTCGAGCCGGCTCTCGGCACGCTGGCCGAAAGCCTTGAGGCTCTGCGCGCGGATGTCTTCCTTGAAGGTCTTGAGGTCCACCAGGATGCGCGGCGTGTTGCGCGCAATGCACAGCGAGGTACTGACCACCAGGAACAACAGGATCAGCAGGAACCACCAGGCGCTGTACACCGAATCGAGCTTGGCCGCGCGGAACAGCTCGGCCCAGAAGGGCCCGAACTGGTTGATGTAGTTGTTGATGGGCTCGTGCTGCTTGAGCACGGTGCCGATGATCGATGCGATGCAGATGACCGTGAGCAGCGCGATCGCGAAGCGCATCGAGGACAGCAGTTCCACCGCAGCGCGAAGCACTTGCGGGCCGCGATGGACGCGAAGGCCGTGGGTGGAGACAGACATCGGGCAGCGAACGTGAAAAGAAGAAGAAAAGGGCAGGAAAGCGGGAAAAACAAAAGGGCGGGCCATCCAGCTGGATCGGCCCGCCCTCTGTTTGGGATTTTTATCGGCGGTTAGTTCAAGCGGTGCATGCGCCCTGAGCGCAGCGGTGCGTCAACGCAGGCCGGCGATGTAATCGGCCACGGCCTTGATCTCGCGGTCGTTCAGCTTGGCCGCGACGTCGCTCATCGGGATGCTGTTGAGGCGAACCTTGTCGCGGAACGCCACCAGCTGCGCCGCGGTGTAGTCGGCATGCTGGCCGCCCAGGCGCGGGTACTGCGCGGGCATGCCGGCGCCGTTGGGGCTGTGGCAGCCGGCGCAGGCCGGGATCTGGCGATCGGCAATGCCGCCGCGGTAGATCCGCTCGCCGAGCGCCACAAGGTCCTTCTCCTTGGAGAAGCCGGTCTTGATCTGCTTGGAGCCGACGAACCAGGCGATGTCGCGCATGTCCTGGTCGGACAGCTTCGCGGCCAGCGGCTGCATGATCGGGCTCTTGCGCTTGCCGGACTTGAATTCCTGCAGTTGCTTGAGGATGTATTCGGGATGCTGTTGCGCCAGCTTCGGGTTCGCCGGGATGGCCGAGTTGCCGTCGGCGTTGTGGCACGAAGCGCAGCTTTGGCTGTTTGCCGGCGTCGCACTGAACAGCGTATCGCCCCTGGCCGGGTCGGGCTTGGCTGGCTTGGCGGCCGCCGCAGGGGCAGTTGCAGGCTCTTCAGCTGCAAAACTCGCGCTGGCTGCAACGCCCATGAGGGCTGCAAGCAGAAAATTGGCAAACAACTTCATATCGGGGGCTCGATTTATTGGCGCAAAACCCCGCGATTCTACAATGGCGGCTCGTACCGAAAGCCTATTGATGACCAGCCCGTCGCGCAAGCACGCCGCCCCCCCTTCCCGCGCGACCCCGGCCGTGGACCCTGTCGTCGCCGAGCGCGAGCGCATTGCGCTCGGCTGGCTGCACACCGCCCACTTCCTGACCAGCGCGCCGCAGCTCGAGCATCTGCCGCCGATCGAGCTGCCCGAGATCGCCTTCGTCGGCCGCTCGAATGCAGGCAAGTCGACCGCCATCAACACGCTCACGCAGCAGACGCGGCTGGCTTTTGCCTCCAAGACGCCGGGCCGCACCCAGCACATCAACCTGTTCGGCGTCGGCAAGCAGAAGGCGGACGACGCCGTGCTGGCCGACCTGCCGGGCTACGGCTATGCCGCGGTGCCCAAGGAGGCCAAGCTGCGCTGGCAGCGGGTCATGGGCAACTACCTGATCACGCGCGAGAACCTGCGCGGCGTGGTGCTGATGTGCGACCCGCGCCAGGGCCTCACCGAGCTCGACGAGATCCTGCTGGACGTGATCCGCCCGCGCGTGCAGCAGGGGCTCAAGTTCCTCGTGCTGCTGACCAAGGCCGACAAGCTCACGCGCAGCGAGGGCGCCAAGGTGCTGTCCATCACGCGACTGCAGGCCGGCGGCGGCGAGGTCAAACTGTTCTCCGCGCTCAAGAAACAGGGCGTCGGCGAAGCCGCCGAGCTGCTGTGGCGCTGGGCGCATCCGACCGAAGAGACGACGCAGGCAACGCCGCCGCCCGAGACCACCGACGGCCCGTAGCGAATCCGCCGCGGCCCGGCTCTCCCGGCGTGCAGCTATCGAAACCATAGCAAAGAGAGGCCAGGCCACCATGATCGAGACCTTCCAGCGCCAACTGCCGAACGGCACCACCCTGAGCTGCCGCGCGGCCGGCACACCGGGGCGGCCGTTGATGATGTTCCTGCACGGCTTCCCCGAGGCCGCGTTCATCTGGGACGAACTGCTCGCGCATTTCGCCGACCCGGCGCACGGCGGCTATCGCTGCGTCGCGCCGAACCTGCGCGGCTTCGAACGATCGAGCGCTCCCGCCGACGTGGCCCAGTACAAGGCCCATCTGCTGATCCAGGACATCCAGCAGCTCGTCGCCACCGAAAACCCGGCCGGCACGCTGGCCGCATTGGTAGCCCACGACTGGGGCGGCGCCTTCGGCTGGGGCTATGCCAACGCGTTCCCTGGGCAGGTCGAGCGGCTGGTCATCGTCAATTCGCCGCACCCGGGCACCTTCGCGCGCGAGCTGCGCGACAACCCGGCGCAGCAGCAAGCCAGCGCCTACATGAACTTCCTCGCGCGGCCCGACGCCGAGACGCTGCTCGCCGAAGACGACTACCGGCGCATGTGGCCTTTTTTCACGATGATGAAAGCGGGCCCCGATGGCCACGGCTGGCTGACCGACGAAGTGAAGCAGCAGTACCGCGAGGTCTGGAACGCAGGCCTGACGGGCGGCTGCAACCTCTACCGCGTGACGCCGCTGAAGCCGCCTCCGCCGGGCCAGAGCGCCGACAGCATCCCGGTGCCACCGCGCGAGCGCCTCACGGTGAACGTGCCGACACTGGTGCTCTGGGCACTCGACGACGTGGCGCTGCTGCCGGGACTGCTCGAGGGCCTCGACGACTACGTGCCCAACCTCGTCGTGAAGAAGGTGCCCGGCGCCACCCACTGGATCGTGCACGAGCAACCCGGGCTGGTCGCCGGCGAGATCGAGGCGTTCGTGCGCCCTCAGTAGATCGGCGCTTCTCCGTCGGGCCGGGTCTTGAAGCGCCGGTGTACCCAGTAGTACTGCGCGGGCATCGCATCGATGTAGCCCTGCAGCCGCAGGTTCATCAGCGTCGTGTCGGCGGCCACGTCGTCGGTCGGAAAGTTCTGCCAGGCCGGCAGCACCTCGACCTCGTAGCCCTCGCGCGTGAGCTTCGAGACGATCGGCACCACCTTCGCCTTGCCCAGCCGCGCAAAGCGCGACAGCGACGGCACGGTGGCGGCCTGCACGCCGTAGAACGGCACGAAGATCGTCTGGTCGCGGCCGAAATCCATGTCGGGCAACAGGTAGAGCAAGCCGCCCTTGCGCAGCCCCGCGAGCACCGGCTTGATGCCGTCGACGCGGTTGAGCGCGGCCACGTTGCCGAAGCGCGTGCGACCCTGGCGAATCCATTCGTCGACCATCGGATCGCGCTGGGTCGTGTAGATGGTGGCCGAGGGCCGCTCGGTGTGCATGGTCAGCGCGGTGGCCGCGGCATCGAGGCCGTAGAAGTGCGGCGCGAACAGGATCATTGGCGCCTCGCCGTCGGCGATCTCGCGGATCTCGGGCACCGAGCCCACCACCTTGAGGCGGCTTGCCACCACGCGCTCGGGCGCATGCCAGAGCCAGCTGCGGTCGAGCCAGGACTGCGCCACGTACACGAAGGTCTGGCGCGCGATGGCACGGCGCTCGGCCTCGGACTTGTGCGGAAAGCAGACCGCCAGATTGCGGTCGACCACGCGCCGGCGCGGCACGGCGAGCGTGTGCAGCACGCGCCCGAGCACAGCGCCGACACCGCGCACGAGCGGCAGGGGCAAGGGCGCGATCGCGCGCATGAAACCGATGCCGAGTCGCGAACCAAGGCTCATGGCGCCTCCCCCGCGGCCGCGGCCGCCACACGCTCGGCCCGCGGTTCCTTGTAGCGCGCATAGTCCCACACATACTGGCCCGGCAGGCTGCGGATCAGCCTGCCGATGGCATCGTTCATGGCGGTGGCGGCCTCTTCGACGGACGCCTTCGGATCGGTGAGCGCCGTGCCGACGATCGGCTCGAACCGGATCACGTAGCCCGCGCCGCGCGGCAGCCGCTCGCACACGCTCAGGAAGCAGGCCGCGCCGGTCTGCTGCGCGAGGCGCGGCAGCAAGGTCATGGTGTAGGCCGGCCGCCCCAGGAACGGCGCCCACACGCCCTGCCCTGCCGGCGGCACCTGGTCGGGCAGGATGCCGGTGTAGCCGCCGCTGCGCAGCGTGCGGATCAGGCCGCGCACGCCCGTGTTGTTGGTCGGCAGCGTCTGCAGCCCGGGGCGGTCGCGCGAGCCGGCGGCGATCAGTTCGGCCATCCACTTCTTGCGCGCCGGACGGAACAGCGCCGTGATCGGCCCGAAGGTGGAAAGAAAGCGCTCGCCGATGGCCTGGCCGCACATCTCCCAGCTGCCGAGGTGCGGCGCCACCAGGATCACGCCCTTCTTCGCGCGCATGGCCGCCTCGAAGGCCTCGACGCCTTCCCATCGCACCACGCGCGACAGCACGGTCTCGCCCTGCGGCCGCAGCCACAGCCAGGGCAGTTCCGATACCATGTGGCCGGCCGCCGCGATCGCCGGCCGGTATTGCGCGGGAGAGACTCCCGCGCTCTCGGCGTTGGCCTTGAAACGGCGCCGGTAGCCGGGCGCACAGAACCAGACCAGCCAGCCCAGCAAGCTGCCGAGGCCATGCATCAGCGGCATCGGCACGCGGGCAAGCAGGCGAAACAGGGTGATCATCAACGGGCGGGAACGGGTGTCAAAAGCGGGACGCGCGCGCATGTTATTGCGCGGCTCGAATACAATCGAAATTGTCGCCGAGTTACGGAACAACTTGCAGGGCGACAAACACAAGCGCGAAGCGATTGTGCCCCGCCGATCACCGGCATCTGCTAAAGCGTTCGCCAGGGCTCCGCAGAGTTGGCAACGCGCCAAGTCACTTCTAGGAGTTTTGTACAAATGGCGAACGACTTTCTCTTCACTTCCGAATCGGTCTCCGAAGGCCATCCCGACAAGGTCGCCGACCAGATCTCGGACGCCATCCTCGACGCGATCTTCGAGCAGGACCCCCGCAGCCGCGTGGCCGCCGAGACCCTGACCAACACCGGTCTCGTGGTGCTCGCCGGCGAGATCACCACCAACGCGCACGTCGACTACATCCAGGTGGCGCGCGACACGATCAAGCGCATCGGCTACGACAACACCGACTACGGCATCGACTACAAGGGCTGCGCCGTGATGGTCTGCTACGACAAGCAGTCCAACGACATCGCCCAGGGCGTGGACCACGCGAGCGACGACCACCTCAACACCGGCGCCGGCGACCAGGGCCTGATGTTCGGCTATGCCTGCGACGAGACGCCCGAGCTGATGCCCGCGCCCATCTACTATGCGCACCGCCTCGTCGAGCGCCAGGCCCAGCTGCGCAAAGATGGCCGCCTGCCCTTCCTGCGCCCCGACGCCAAGAGCCAGGTCACGATGCGCTACGTCGACGGCAAGCCGCACAGCATCGACACCGTGGTGCTCTCCACCCAGCACAGCCCCGACCAAAGCGAAACGCCCACCAAGATGAAGGCTTCGTTCAACGAAGCCATCATCGAGGAGATCATCAAGCCGGTGCTGCCCAAGGAGTGGCTGCAGAACACGCGCTACCTGATCAACCCGACCGGGCGCTTCGTCATCGGCGGCCCCCAGGGCGACTGCGGCCTCACGGGCCGCAAGATCATCGTCGACACCTATGGCGGCGCCTGCCCGCACGGCGGTGGCGCGTTCTCGGGCAAGGACCCGTCGAAGGTCGACCGCTCGGCCGCCTATGCCGCGCGCTACGTGGCCAAGAACGTGGTGGCCGCCGGCCTGGCGCGCCAGTGCCAGATCCAGGTGGCCTACGCGATCGGCGTGGCGCAGCCGATGAACATCACGGTCTACACCGAAGGCACCGGCGTGATCCCCGACGACAAGATCGCCGAGCTCGTGCGCGAGTTCTTCGACCTGCGCCCGAAGGGCATCATCCAGATGCTCGACCTGCTGCGCCCGATCTACCAGAAGACCGCCGCCTATGGCCACTTCGGCCGCGAAGAGCCCGAGTTCACCTGGGAAGCGACCACCCAAGCTGCGGCGCTGCGCGCGGCGGCGGGCCTGAAGTAAACGAGGCGCAACGACGCGATGGTGGGCCCGGTCAGAAGCGGTACGCGCCGTTCAGGCCCACCGTCCAGTTGCGGCCCGGCGCGGGCTCGAAATAGCGCGCATTGCCTTCGTTGACGATGACCGAGCCCACGTAGCGCCGGTCGAACAGGTTGTCGACGCGCGCGAAAGCGTTGAACTCCCAGCGCTCCCATTTCCTGAGATAGCCGGCGTACAGCGCCGCCACCGCATAGCCCGGCGCGCTCGCGCTGTTGGCGTCGTTGGCCTGAATGCGCCCGAGCGCGCGCATCTCGATGCCCGCACGCCAGCCTTCGGGCGGCACCCAGCCGAGTGACGCGTAGAGCGATTGCTGCGCAATCCCGGGAATGCGGTTGCCGGCCGCGACCTGGCTGGATGCGGTGCATGGCGACGGCGAGCAGAAGGTATCGCGGTAGCGCGCATCGAGCCAGGTGTAGGCCAGCTGCGTGCGCCAGTGGTTGGTCGTTTCGTGCTGCCAGGCGAGCTCGAAGCCGTCGCGGCGCGTGCGGCCCGCATTCTGGAAGGTGGCACGCCCGCCGCTGTTGGTGTCGGTCACGATCTCGTCGCGCGTGCGCGTCTGGAACAGCGCTGCGGTCAGCAGGCCGCCGCCCAGCCGGGCCTTGGCGCCAAGCTCGACGCTGTCGTTGACGGCCGGACGCAATGCGAAGTTGAGCCCGCTGGCGCCGCCGGCGCGGTACGAGAGTTCGTTCAGCGTCGGCGTCTCGAAGCCCCGCCCGATCGATCCGTACAGCGCGAGGTCGCGCGTGGCTTGAAAGCGCAACGAGGCCACCGGCAGTGTCTTGGCGTGGCGTGCACTGCCGCTGTCGTCGCGGTTGGGGCCGAGGATGTAGCGGTCGCGCGAATCGAAGTGCACGCTGCTGCGGCGCACACCGGCTTCGAGCGTCCATCGCTCGGCCAGCCGCCAGGTGGCCTGCGCGTATGGGTCGAGGTTCCAGACCTCGTTGCGCTCGTTGCGCCGCAGCCGACCCTGTACGCCGAGCAGTGCCGACGAGGCGGGCCCCAGGTAGTTCTCGTGGCCGCGCCGCGATTCGCGCAGGCTGTCGTAGCCCAGGCCCGCCACCACGTCGAAGGGCCGTCCAGCCACGGTCCAGGCGGCGCTCCAGCGCAGGTCGATGCCGCTGTACTGCCGCGAAAGGTCGATGACGCCGCCGGCATGCAGCGGGTTCTGCTGCGCGGAGGGCGGGATCGACTGGTACTGCACGGTCTTGCGCTCGCCGCCGTAGACCATCAGCCGCAATCCCTGCGTCGCATCGATGCGGCGTTCGTACAACAGGCCGAGCTGGGTCTGCTCGACCGTCTTGCGCGTGTCGTACTGCATGGCGAGCGGCGCACCGCGCGGCGCGAGCGCGTACTGGCTCGCGGTCAGGCCCAGCGGGTCCTGCGCATCGATGCGCACGCTGTTGACCACCAGCGTCAGGCGGTCACCGTTGTCGAGCGCGACGCCGAGCTTGCCGTTCACGAGGTCGCGCCGGGCCGCGCTGTGCGCGCGCCATCCCTCGGTGCGGAACCGGCTCGCGTTCAGCAGGTAGTCGACCGCGCCCTGCGATCCGCTGGCCTGCAGCGACTGGCGCCAGGTGCCGAAGCTCCCGCCCGCCGCCGAATAGGCAAGCCTCGGCGCGCCTTCGCCCGATGCGGTGAAGGCCTGCAGCACACCGCCCGACGAGTTGCCGTAGAGCGCCGAAAAGGGTCCGCGCAGGATCTCGATGCGATCGATCGAGCCGATGTCGATGTTGGAGGTCTGCCCCTGCCCGTCGGGCAGCGTCGCCGGAATGCCGTCGACATAGAGCCGCACGCCGCGCACCCCGAAGGTCGAGCGCGCGCCGAAGCCGCGGATCGAGAGCTGCAGGTCCTGCGCGTAATTCATGCGGTTCTGCACCTGCAGACCCGGCACGCTCCCGAGGCTCTCGGAGAGATTGACCTGCAGGCGGCTGTCGCGCATATCGGCGCCGTCGATCCGGTCGACCGAGCCCGGCACGCTGAAGGGCGCGACCTCGCCGCGCGGCGTCGACACGGTGACCTCGGGCAACTGGCCGCGGTCGGCCTGCGGCGGTGCTGCCATCTGCGCCTGCGCGATCAGGGGGATGCCGAATAGCAAGACCCGCGTTGTGGCGACACTGGCGGAAAAGGCGGAGTTCATGCGCCGATTCTGCTTCGGCGCGCGCCGCCCGGCCTACCGGCAACCACCCGGTCGGGTCGGGATCAACTTTTGCCTTTGCGCCAGCCGAACCAGGCGCACACTGCCACGGGGACGCCCAGAGCAAACCAGGCGACCACATCGCCTGCCCCACCGTCGCTGAACAGCGCGGAGATGAGGCCCACCCCGGTCAAGAGGCCAAGTGCGATCGGCCAGCCCCACATGCGTCCGAACGACTGCGAATGGCGCTGCGGCTTCATGCCTGCACCTTCATCGCCGGCGCCGGTTCGCCTGGCTTTCCGCCGCCCTGCGCCGGCGTTCGCCCGGCGGCGCCGGCCGCCGCGGCAGGCCCAGCCGGCGTGGGCACCGTGTTGCCGCGCTTGAGCCAGAGATAGAGCCCGCTGCCCAGCACGATGATGGTCGCGATGTCGAGCAGCGCCCAGAGGATCTGCATCGGCATGCCGCCGTAGTCGCCGAAGTGCAGCGGCTGCGACACCAGGAGCGCGGTCAGGTACCACGGCAGCTCGGGCACGGCCGTGACCTGCGCGGTCTTGGCGTCGACCAGCACCGGCTTCAGCAGCTTCGAGGTGAAGGGCTCGTTGCCCCGCATGAAGAAGGTCGTGTGGTGCGGGCTCGAGAACGCGGTGCCCGGGAAGGCGATGAACGACAGCTCCATGCCGGGCGCCTGCTGGACGGCGGCTTCCAACGATCGCTGGACCGAGGCCCGCTCGGCCACGGCCACCGTCGGTTCGCCCTTGTACGGCGCCAGCAACGCGCTCAGCTGGTCGTACTGCCAGTACTTGATGAGCAGGTCCGCCCAGGTGTTGATCATGCCCGTGGCGCCCACCACGAACACCCACACCAAGGTGACGATGCCCAGCAGGTTGTGCAGGTCGAGCCACTTCAGGCGGGGGCGCTTCTCGCGGCGCACGGTGCCAAATTCGAGCTTGCGCATGAACGGCGCATAGAGCACCACGCCCGAGACCACGGCCACCAGCAGCAGCAGGCCCATGAAGCCCAGGAACAGCTTGCCCGCGAGCCCGGCGAACAGGTCGACGTGCAGCTTGAACATCACGTACATGAAGCCCTCGCCGAACTTGGGCTCTGCCAGCACGGCGGCGGTGCGCGCATCGACCGCCACCGACTTGAAGTCGTCGGTGGGATCGGGCGTTGGCGTCAGCGTGACGAACCACAGGCCTTTGTCGTCCTCGGGCTGCGACGCGAACTGCACCACGCGGTCGGGATGCTTCGCACGCGCAACCTCGAGCACGCGGTCCAGGCTTGCGCGCGGCGTGTCCGCCGGCATGGCGGGCGACTCGACCTCGGTGCCCAGCAGATGCCCGATCTCATGGTGAAAGATCAGCGGAAGCCCCGTGATGCACAGCAGCAGCATGAACACGGTGCATACCAGGCTGCTCCACTTGTGCACCCAGGCCCAGGTCTTGATCTTGCGGCTGTTCATGTCGCGGCGGCTCCGGTCGAAAGTGAGCTATTAGAAGCGATAGGTCGCACTTGCCACAACGCTGCGGCGGGCGCCGTACCAGCAATCGCCGCGCGCAAGGCAGGTGCTGGAGTACGTCTTATCGGTCGCATTGTTGATGTTCAGGGCATAGCGCCACTTGTCCGACTCGTAGGCCAGCATCAAGTCCAGCAGGGTCACGGCGGGCATGTTGGGCCCCACGCTGGTACCTTCGACGTCGCGGAAACTCCCCATGTAGCGCACGCCGGCACCCGCCGAGAAGCCCGGCACGCCGCCCACGGAGAAGCGGTACTTGCCCCAGACCGACAACTGGGTGCGGGGCGCGTCGGTGAGTTTCTTGTCGACGTCGATGTACGTGTAGTTGGCGATGACGTCGAGATCGCGGCCGAGGGTGGTCTTCAGTTCGAGCTCGACGCCCTTGTTCTTGCTCGAATCGACCTGGCGGCCGTAGTTGATGTCGGCGCTGTCGAAAACGGTGCGGTTCTTTTCCTTGAGCGAGAAGACCGACGCAGTGAAATTCGTGGACGACCCCAGAGGCTGGAACTTGATACCCGCTTCCACCTGCTCGCCACGCAGCGGCTTGAACAGATTGCCATTTGCGTCGGTGCCCGCCTGAGGCGTGAACGATTCGGTGTAGCTCAGGTAGGGCGACCAGCCAGAAGGCAGGTGGTACATGACGCCCAAACGGCGCGACGTGGCGCTCGTCGTCTCCGAGGCACTGCCCGCCGATCCGGCGGTGCTGCGGTCGTAGCGCAGGCCAGCCACGAAGATCCAGTTGTCCAGCTTCATCTGGTCCTGCACATACACACCAGCGTTGCGCTGCGTCGTGCGAGGCCGGTCGGTCAGTTCCGTCACGGGAACATGGCCGATGCCATAGATGGGCGCGTAGGCATCGATGGTGCTGAACGCTGAGCCCTCGCGCTTGTCCTGGCGCTGGCGCGAATACTCGGCGCCCACCAGCAGCGTGTGGCGCAGGGCGCCGGTGTCGAAATGGCCTTCAACATGGTTGTCGATGCCCGCCATGCGCGTCCAGGCGAGCGACTTGTCGTTGTAGCGGCCGAGGATTCGCTGACCGAACGGGTCCTTTGCCCAGCCACCCGGCAGCGAGAACGAATCGGCATAGTGGTAGTGCGAGTCGTTGAAGGTGCGAGACACACGGAAGTTCTGCCGGAACGCCCACTGGTCGTTGAACCGGTGCTCGAACAGCCAACCCAGGGTCTTGCGCTCGGTGTCGTATCCGTCACCGGGCTCTCCGATGAAGCGGCTGAGCGGCAACGGACCATTGCGGTTAGGCAACTGCGTGCCTTGCCAGGGGAAGAACTGCGACGTACTGCCGGTCTTGTCCTTTTGCCAAAGCCCTTGCAGCGTCAGCGAGGTGGCAGCCGTGGGTCGCCACGTGAGTGAGGGCATGAGAAGCGAGCGGTCGTCAGGCACATGGTCGACCTGCGTATCGGATTTTCGGTGCAGCGCCACAAGGCGATAAGTCCAGTCGCCATCCGCGGTCAGCGCGCCAGTGAGGTCGGCCTGGACCTGCTTGCGGCCAAACGAACCCACCTGCACGCCCACTTCGCGGTAGGTCTCCCGCTGTGGGCGCTTGCTGACCATGTTGACCACGCCGCCGGCGTTGCCCGCGCCGAAAAGCATGCCCGCCGGACCGCGCAGCACTTCCAGGCGCTCCAGCGTGTACGGGTCGGGCCGCGCCGTCGCGGTGTACCAGCCGGCCGAGTACATCTGCAATCCGTCGAGGTAAATCGTGGGCTCGCTGCCGCGCACCTGGAAACTGTCGGCACGCGAGTCGAGGCCGTACGCATCGGAGCGCACACCCGCCGCGTAAGTGAGCGCATCCTGCAGGTTCGTGGCGCCCTGATCCACGATCTGGTCGCGCGTGACCACCGTCACCGATTGGGGTGTTTCGGCCAGCGGGGTGTCCGTCTTGGTGGCCGTTGCGGCGTTCCTCGCGCGGTAGCCGACGACGGGCGAAGTCGCTGTCTCGGCTTCGGTGCTCGCGTCGACGCGCACCTCCGGCAGCGAGCCAGTGGCCGGCGCGGCGGGCTGTGCCACCGCATGCTGCTGCACATAGATTGCCAGGCAACCCGCCAGAACGGATGCGACCTTGTGCCGCGCGATGAACCTCGTCATTTCCTGCTCCACTCCAAAACTCACTAAGAACGATTCGCATTCTAATAGTTAAGAATCAATCATTTCCAGTTCTTGTCTTGGATCGGAGCGACATCCCGCGGCAGGCGGAAGCGCCGGCACCCGGGCGTCGCCGGGTCAGGCGCGCATCGACGAAGGCGTCCAGTAAGGAATGGCGGCCCCCTCGCGCCCCGACGAACCGTCGAGGCGATAACCCGCACCCCAGACAGCCCGCAGCTCCCAGCCGTTCGAAGGCAGCTTCAATGCCCGACGGAGCACCGAGACGCAGGTGTCGAGCATGCGCGACTTCCCGTCCCACGGCTTGGCCCACACTGCGTCCCAGAGGGCGTCCCGTGCGACCGTGGAGCCTTCGTGGCCAAAGAGTTCGATGGCCAGATCGAACTCGTCAGGGCGCAGTTGCACCCGCCGACCGCCGAACTCCACCGTGTTGCTCTGCATCAGGAAGCGGTAGCCGCCCCATCGGCGCTCGAGCGGCGGCATTTTGCCCGGGAAGCTGCTTGCGAAGAGCCGAACGACGCTGAAGAGTTCGGCAAACGACGAAGGCTTTGCGATCAGCTCGTCCGTGGCCTCCCGGCGCAGTGCGCTCACGTCGTCGAACTGCTCCTTGGGAAGCAGGCAGAGCATCGGCGTCTGCGTATCGAACATGCCCTTCGTTTCACGGATCAGCGCCATGGACGACAGGCTGTCGCTCTCGCCGGTCAGGATAAGCATCTTGAAAGCTTCAGGATTGTCGGAGCCCGAGGCGCTCGCTGCGCTGCTGCAAAGAACCACCGGCTCGTAGCCGAGCCTGCGGACGATCCGCCGCACGGCTTCGCGCAAGCGGTTTTCCTGGCCGAGGATCGCAATGCGCCCGGACGCGTAGCGGTTGTTGTCGTTGTCCATTGTTGTTCCTCATTTGCGCGCCGCGGATATCGAGCTCCGCACGGCGGTTGGCTGTGCCTTTCGTGTACTTTAGTAAATAGAAAATTCCGACACTACGAATGATGCGCGGTAGGAATATGAAAACCGCGCACGCAGAGGCAGCATTGCACGAAGCGCTCGTTTCGTTGTTTACGAGCCGCCGGCACTCACTCCCGGCTTGAATCGCGGGCTTACGCCGATGGCGCCTCGGTGGCCCGCGCGTAGGCACCCGGAGGGCAGCCGTACTTCTTTCGGAACACCAGCCCGAAGTAGGCCGGGTCTGCAAAGCCGCAGCGGTAGGCCACCTGCGCTATCGCGCCGTTGCCTGCGGCGGTCGTCCGCAGCAGGCGCCTTGCGGCTTCGAGACGCTCGTGCTGCAGCGCCTCGCGAAAGGTCACCCCATGCCCGGCGCTTGCAAACACCTTGTGCACGTAGCGCGTCGACAGGTTGAAGTGCGCCGCGGCCTTGGTCACGCTGACCTCGGTGTCGGCATAGTTGTCGCGGATCCAGCTGGAGATGTGGGCGTGCATGGCACGGTCACGCGGCGGAACGGCATCGGGCGCTGCGCTGGGCGGCACCCCGGTCTGCGCCAGCGCGAACGAGAGCATGGACATGAGATGCTCCGCGACGAATTCGCGCTGGAACTTGCCGCCCTGGCGCTGCACCTGCCGGATGTCGAGCGACTGGATGTAGTTGGAGAGCACGCCGGCCCAGCCCGAATGTCCGTCGAGCCGCAATGCCGTTGCATCCTTGGCGTTCGGAAGCCACCGCGTGACCAGCGAGGTCGACAGTCCGATGATCCAGGCGTCGTTCCCTTCGGAAGACCGCAGGTGCATGGCCTCGTTCGAGTCGAGCAGCGTCATGTCGCCGGTTTGGAGTTCGAGCACACGTCCGTTCTGCTCGACGAACGTGGCGCCTGGCGAGAGCTTCAGCAGCAGATGGAAGGGGTACATCCGACCTTCTTCCGGGACGCTCGCCTTCGGCCGATAGATGTCCAAGGCGGCACCTTGCGATCGCATGAAGGCCAGCCCGTCGGGATCGACGAGAACCAGTTTCAGGTTGACGGGGCTTGGTTCGGCAGCGTCACCCTGCCATGCCCCGGCCTTGGTCTCCAGTTCCTCGGCCCAGGCTGCAAGTTCGCCCCCGCTTCGGGTTCGGGTGTCTGGGTCTTGAGGGGGGAGAGGTGTGTGCACGGCGTTTTCAGCTGCCGCAACTCGCAGAACATTCACGAAGGTTATTCGCTAGAAACCTCGTCGTGGTTATTAGGGTTTTCCCTTATTTTCGAGTTGATCGGTTCCGGCGTTCGGCCCATGCGACGTGCGAAGGTTCCCGGGGAGGAGCCGAATTCCTTACGAAAGACCAAGCCGAAGTAGGCAGGATCCGAAAAGCCGCAGCGCTCCGCCACCTGGGCAACGAGGGTGTGCGACACCGTGGCGGTACGCAGCATTCGAACCGCCGCCTTGAGGCGCTCATGCTTCAGCGTCTCGCGAAAGGTCACGCCCTGCCCCGCCCCGGCAAACACCTTGTGCACGTAGCGGATCGAGACGTTGAAATGCCGCGCAAGCGTCGTCGCATTGACCTCCGGATTGCCGTAGTTGTCCCGGATCCAGCCGCACATGCGTGCGTGCAGCACGCGGTCGCGCGCGGGCACGCGGTCGTCGTCCGTCATCGGGAAGCCACTCTGCGTCAAGGCGAACGACAGCATCGACAGCATGTGCTCGCCGACCAGTTCTTCTTCGAAGGTGCTGTCGATGGTTTCGAGAAGGCTGGCGTCCAGCGCCCGGAGGTAGGCCGACAGCGTGCCGGCCCATCCAGCGCGGCCCTCGAGGCGAAAAGCGACGGCGTCCTTGGCGCTGGGCAGCCACCGCGCGACCAGCGAGTCGGGGAATCCGATGGCGAGAAAGTCCGTGGTCGGTCGCGAATGCAGCCGGAACTCGCGCCGGGCATCGAGCAGGACCATGTCGCCGGGCTCGATGGTCACTTCCCTTTCCTGGAGAAGCGTCGTGGCGCCGTAGCCCAGGCGGATCAGCAGATGAAAGGGCCGAAGTTCCGATTCGGGCAAATGGCCGGCTTCCGCATGGGACGCCGTTTCGCTGCCCCGCAAGCGGAGAAACCGCGTGAGCCCGAGATCGACACGTGTCAGGGTTTGATGGAAATTGTGGCCATCGGGACTTTCGAGCCCGGCGTATCCCAGGGTTTGGCCGAACTGCAGCGACCAATGGGCCAGTCTGCTTTCTGCGGGAAGGTCTTGCGTACTGAAGCGATTTATTCGAGTGGGGCGTTGAGGCATGCAGCACGGGACTCTATTGCAGCAAACTCAATTACTGAATAAAGATTCGCGCACACCGCTTATAAATAACAAGCACGGGCCTCGATATTTTCACATCGATTGAACCAAAAAACTTCAGCTCAAATTTCAATTGAAATCAAATTCATCTCAGTTGAAATAAATAATAATCTTGAGCAAGCCGAGCCGCACCCGTGCGCTCGGCTTCTTTCACACCACCGGCGGCAGTCGGTCCAGCAATTTGTCGAGCGTGATCGGATAGTTGCGCACGCGCACACCGGTGGCGTTGTAGACGGCATTCGCCACGGCGCCTGCGACCCCGCACATGCCGAGCTCGCCCACGCCCTTCGCCTTCATCGGCGATGAGATCGGATCGGTCTCGTCGAGAAAGATCACCTCCTGGTGCGGAATGTCGGCATGCACCGGCACCTCGTACCCCGCCAGATCGTGGTTGACGAAAAAGCCGTGGCGCTTGTCGAGCGCGAGCTCTTCCATCAGCGCCCCGCCGACGCCCATCGTCATGGCGCCGATCACCTGGCTGCGCGCCGACTTGGGGTTCAGGATGCGCCCCGCGGCGCAGACGGCAAGCATGCGCCGCACGCGAATCTCGCCGGTCATCGCATCGACGCCGACTTCGACGAAGTGCGCGCCGAAGGTCGACTGCTGGTACTTCTTGTCGAGATCGCCGTACTCGATGCCGTCCTCGGCCACGAGGCCGTTCGCGCCGGCCGCCTGTGCCAGCGGCACCGCCCGCCCCCCGACACGCACCATGCCGTCCGAGAACGCCGCTTCGGCCGCTGCGAAGCCCAGCTTGGCCGCCACGGCCTCGCGCAGCTTCATGCAGGCGGCAAACACGCCCGACGTGGAATTGTTGGCACCCCACTGCCCGCCCGAGCCCGCCGACTCGGGATAGGCCGAGTCGCCAAGCCGCACCTGCACGCGCTCGAGCGGCAGGCCCATGGTCTCGGCCGCGGTTTGCGCAATGATGGTGTACGAGCCGGTGCCGATGTCGGTCATGTCGGTTTCCACCGTGACGATGCCCCGGTCGTCCAGGCGCACGCGCGCGGCCGACTTCGTCAACAGGTTGTTGCGGAATGCCGCCGCAACGCCCAGGCCGACGAGCCAGCGACCGTCGCGCTGCTGGCCCGGCGCCGCGTTCCGCTGGTTCCAGCCGAAGCGCTCGGCACCCGTGCGCAGGCATTCGTTGAGCCGGCGCTGGGAAAAGGGGCGCTCGGGCTTCTCGGGATCGACCTGGGTGTCGTTGAGGATGCGAAATTCGACCGGATCGAGCCCCAGCTTCTCCGCCATCTCGTCCATCGCGATCTCAAGCGCCATCATGCCCGGCGCCTCGCCGGGCGCGCGCATGGCGTTGCCCTCCGGCAGGTCCAGCACGGCAAGGCGCGTGGTCGTCAGGCGGTTGGCCCCGGCGTACAGCAACCGGGTCTGGTTGACGGCGGTCTCCGCCTGCCCGCCGGGCAGGTCGCCCGACCAGCCCTCGTGGGCAATGGCGGTGATCCTGCCTTCTCTCGAAGCGCCGATGCGGATGCGCTGGATCGTGGCAGGCCGGTGCGTGGTGTTGTTCGCTATCAGCGGCCGCTGCAGCGCCACCTTCACCGGCCGCCCGGCCGCCCGCGCGCCGAGTGCGGCCAGCACGGCATCGGCGCGCACGAACAGCTTGCCGCCGAAGCCGCCACCGACGAAGGGCGACACCAGCCGCACGTTCTCCTTCGCAATGCCGAGCGTCTTGGCGACGTCGCCGACGCCCCACGCGATCATCTGGTTCGAGGTCCAGAGGGTCAGCTTGTCGCCCTTCCACTCCGCGATGGAGGCATGCGGCTCCATCATCGCGTGCGACTCGTCGGGCGTGGTGTAGGTGGCGTCGAGCTGTACCGGGGCCGCAGCGAACGCGCCCGCAAAATCGCCGGTCCGGGTCTCGGGCTGGCCCGAGAACGGATTGGGCTCGGGCATCTGCGCCGCGTTCTTTTCCGCGGCCAGGTCGAAGCGGCCCGGCGTTGGGGTGTAGTCGATGCGCACCAGCTGCGCGGCGGCGCGCGCCTGTTCGAAGGTGTGGGCCACCACCACCGCGAGCGCCTGGTGGTAGTGGTCGATCTCGGGCCCGCCGAGCAGCTTGGCGGTGTTGAAATTGCCCTTGCCGAGCTTGCCCGCGTTGCGCGCGGTGACGATGGCCAGCACGCCCGGCGCAGCGCGCGCCGCGCGCAGGTCCATCGACGCGATGCGGCCCTTGGCAATGCCTGCGCCGACAACGCAGCCGTAGGCGGCGCCCGGAACCTCGGCATGGCGTTCGTAGGCGTAGCGCGCAGCGCCGGTCGTCTTGAGCGGTCCATCGATCCGGTCGGTCGGCTTGCCGATGACCTTCAGCTGGTCGATGGGATTGGTGGTGGCGGGGGTGTCGAATTTCATGGCGATCAGCTCCTCGCTTGTGCGATGGCCGCAGCCAGCGCGCGCTCGGCCAGCGGCAATTTGAAGGCGTTGTCGTGGGTCGGCTGCGCATCGGCGAGAAGTCGTGCCGTTACGGCCCGCGCACCCTGCGGCATCGCGGCCTCCGCGGCCTCGACGCGCCACGGCTTGTGCGCAACGCCGCCGAGCGCCACCCGCCCCGATCCGTCGCGCTGCACGACCGCCGCGACCGACACCAGTGCAAAGGCGTACGAGGCACGGTCGCGGACCTTGCGGTAGATCTGCGTGCCGCCAACCGGCTTTGGCAGCGTGACCGCGGTGATCAGCTCGTCGCGCTCGAGCGCGGTCTCGATGTGCGGCGTGTCGCCGGGCAGGCGATGGAAATCGGCGATCGGGATCACGCGCGTGCGCCCGTCGGGACGCACGGTCTCGACGGCCGCGTCCAGCACGCGCATCGCAACGGCCATGTCGCTCGGGTTCGTGGCGATGCAGGACCTGCTGCCGCCCACCACCGCGAGCTGCCGCGTCACGCCGCCGATGGCGCTGCAGCCGCTGCCCGGGCGACGCTTGTTGCAGGGCTGGTCGGTGTCGTAGAAATAGGGGCAGCGCGTGCGCTGCAGCAGGTTGCCGGCGGTGGTCGCCTTGTTGCGCAGCTGCCCGGAGGCGCCGGCCAGCAGCGCGCGCGACAGCACGCCATGGTCGCGCCGCACGCGCTCGTCGGCGGCGAGGTCAGTGTTGCGCACCAGCGCACCAATGCGCAGGCCGCCATCGGGCGTGGGTTCGATCTTGTCGAGCGCGAGGCCGTTCACGTCCACCAAGTGCGCAGGCGCCTCGATCTGGAGCTTCATCAGGTCGAGCAGGTTGGTGCCGCCGGCGATGAACTTGGCGCCCGGGTTCGCGGCCACGGCCGCCGCGGCCTGTGCCGGCGTTTGCACGCGCTCGTAGCTGAACGGCTTCATGTCGGGCTCCCGGCCACTTCGGTGATGGCGTCGACGATGTTGGAGTAGGCGCCGCAGCGGCAGATGTTGCCGCTCATGCGCTCGCGCAGCTCTTCGGCCGAGAGGATCGGCCGTGCCGTGAGGTCTGCGCTCACATGGCTCGGCACGCCGCGCCGGACCTCGTCGATCACCGCCACCGCCGAGCAGATCTGGCCCGGCGTGCAGTAGCCGCACTGGTAGCCGTCGTGCTTGACGAACGCGGCCTGCAGCGGATGCATGTTCTGCGGCGTGCCGAGCCCTTCGATGGTCGTGACCTGCCCGCCGTCGTGCATGACCGCGAGCGTCAGGCACGAATTGATCCGCCGTCCGTCGGCGATCACCGTGCAGGCACCGCATTGGCCGTGGTCGCAGCCCTTCTTGGTGCCGGTGAGGTGCAGGTGCTCGCGCAGTGCATCGAGCAAGGTGGTGCGTGTGTCGAGGTCCAGCGCATGCGCGTTTCCGTTGACGTTGAGCGTGAGCTTCATGCGGGGTACGGCCGCAGCAGAGGGTGCCGCCGGTGCGGCAGCGGCCGGTGCCGCGGACGAGACCGCCGCCGCGGTGGCGGCGGTCGCAGCGCCGACGATGAGCGCGTCGCGCCGCGAGATCATCTGGGTCGTGGGACTGTTCATGTCAACTCCTGTTGTTGATCGAAGTTCGGTGTCTGCATGCATCGTGGAGGGCTGCACAGGAGAATGGTTTCGGCGGTGCCGGCGCGCAGTTCATCGCCTACTTTCCGAGTCAGCCGAAGGCTTCCCGGCCTGGGTCCGGACCGACCATTCTTCGCGAGACGCGCTGCCATCGATAGCGCATTCCGCTCCATTTCTTGCCCGATCCTGTGAGGCTCGCGGCGCGCTGTGACGTAAAGACTTAAATGCGCCGGCGCGCGGCGGGGTCGCCGCCCTTGGCGTTGTCGCGCAGCAAGCCGATGTCGCGTTTGGGCGGGGCGCCGAACAGCCGGCTGTATTCGCGGCTGAACTGGGACGGGCTTTCGTAGCCGACCCGGAATGCGGCGCTCGCCGCATCGGCGTGTTCGCTCAGCATCAGGCGCTTCGCCTCGTTCAGCCGCAGCCATTTCTGGTACTGCAGCGGGCTCATCGCGGTGAGCTGGCGAAAGTGATGGTGAAAGGTGGGCGCGCTCATCTGCACGCGGGCCGCGAGCTCGTCCACGCGCAGCGAGGAGGCGTAGTTCAGCTTGAGCCAATCGATCGCCCGCGCGATGCGGCGGCCCTGCCCGTCCACCGAGGCGATCTGCCGCAGCCTGCCCGCCTGGTCGCTCATCAGCAGCCGGTAGTGGATCTCGCGCTGGATCAAGGGAGCGAGAACCGGAATGGCCTCGGGCTCATCGAGCAGCGCCAACAGTCGCTCGATGGGCGCCCAGAGCGCAGGGGTGGCGGTGCCGATCTCCACGCCCACCCCGGCCGGACGGTCGCGCTGCGGCGGCAGGCTGCCCTGCGCGATCAGCTCGGCCAGCATGCGCACGTCGAACTTCAGCACCAGGCCGAGGCAGGGCGCCTCGGGGCTCGCCGCCAGCACTTCGGAGTTGGCGGGCACGTCGAGCGAGGTGACGAGGAAGCGCGAGGCGTCGTACGCATAGGCCGCGCCGCCGACCCACAGCTGCTTCGTCCCCTGGGCGACGAGCACGATGCCGGGTTCGATCATGCAGACGACGGGCGCTGCCGGGGCGTCCCGCCGGAACAAGCCGAGGCCCGCGATCGGCGTCTCGAAATCGCCCGCGCGCGGCGTGTGGGCGGCAATGATCCGCGCCATCGCGGCCTGGGGGGCCCGCAGGTGCTCGGCAGCGGGCGTGTCGTGTTGATGTCGGGTTGCCATGGACGGCGTGAATCTCCGCGGCGGACTCTACCTGCGAGGCACCGGCCTTTCACAAAACCGCGGGTGCCGCGAGGGGATCGGGCAAGAAATCCAGCGGATTGCGCAACCAGCGCGTGTGCCCTGCCGGGCCGCCCGGCCTTGAAACTCCGCCGATTGCCCTTATGATTAGCACTCGCTGCTGTTGAGTGCTAACAACCAGGCCTCGCTTCCAGTCGATGGCTGCCTGCTTTCCCGCGGGCGCCGACCACAACCCCGTTTCTTATTCAGGAGATGCAATGAAACTTCGTCCTTTGGCCGATCGCGTGATCGTCAAGCGTGTTGACAGCGAAACCAAGACCGCCTCTGGCATCGTCATCCCCGACGCCGCCGCCGAGAAGCCCGATCAGGGTGAAGTTCTGGCCGTGGGCCCGGGCAAGCGCAATGACAAGGGCGAAATCTCGGCCCTGACCGTCAAGGTCGGCGACCGCGTGCTGTTCGGCAAGTACAGCGGCCAGACCGTGAAGGTCGACGGCGACGAGCTGCTCGTGATGAAGGAAGACGACCTTTTCGCGGTCGTCGAAGCAAAGTGATTTTGCGGGACAGACCAAGCCGACGCGAAGCGCGGATTGCTCTGTCCCCAACTGATTAGATCTAATTACTGGAGTAATAAAACATGGCAGCAAAAGACGTAGTCTTCGGCGGTGAAGCCCGCGCACGCATGGTCGAAGGCGTGAACATCCTCGCCAACGCCGTCAAGGTGACCCTGGGCCCCAAGGGCCGCAACGTGGTGCTCGAGCGTTCGTTCGGCGCCCCCACCGTGACCAAGGACGGTGTGTCGGTCGCGAAGGAAATCGAGCTCAAGGACAAGCTCCAGAACATGGGCGCCCAGCTCGTGAAGGAAGTGGCCTCCAAGACCAGCGACAACGCCGGTGACGGCACCACCACCGCGACCGTGCTGGCCCAGGCCATCGTTCGCGAAGGTTTCAAGCTGGTGGCTGCCGGCATGAACCCGATGGACCTGAAGCGCGGCATCGACAAGGCTGTCACGGCCCTGGTCGCCGAGCTGAAGAAGGCTTCGAAGCCCACCACCACGTCGAAGGAAATCGCTCAAGTCGGCTCGATCTCGGCCAACAGCGACGAAACCATCGGCAAGCTCATCGCTGACGCGATGGACAAGGTCGGCAAGGAAGGCGTGATCACCGTCGAAGACGGCAAGTCGCTCGACAGCGAACTCGACGTCGTCGAAGGCATGCAGTTCGACCGCGGTTACCTGTCGCCCTACTTCATCAACAACCCCGAGAAGCAATCGGCGCTGTTGGACAACCCCTTCGTGCTGCTGTTCGACAAGAAGATCAGCAACATCCGCGACCTGCTCCCCACGCTGGAACAAGTCGCAAAGGCTGGCCGTCCGCTCCTGATCATTGCCGAAGAAGTCGAAGGCGAAGCCCTGGCTACCTTGGTCGTGAACACGATCCGCGGCATCCTGAAGGTCGTGGCCGTCAAGGCACCTGGCTTCGGCGACCGCCGCAAGGCCATGCTGGAAGACATCGCCATCCTGACGGGCGGCAAGGTCATCGCTGAAGAAGTGGGCCTGACGCTCGAGAAGGTGACGCTGGCCGACCTGGGTCAAGCCAAGCGCATCGAAGTGGGCAAGGAAAACACCATCATCATCGACGGTTCGGGCGCTGCGGCCGACATCGAAGCCCGCGTGAAGCAAGTCCGCGTGCAGATCGAAGAAGCCACGAGCGACTACGACCGCGAGAAGCTGCAAGAGCGCGTGGCCAAGCTGGCCGGCGGCGTGGCAGTGATCAAGGTTGGCGCTGCCACCGAAGTCGAAATGAAGGAAAAGAAGGCCCGCGTCGAAGACGCCCTGCACGCCACCCGCGCTGCAGTGGAAGAAGGCGTCGTGGCTGGCGGCGGCGTGGCTCTGCTGCGTGCCAAGCAAGCCGTGGGCGACAAGGTCAAGGGCGACAACGCCGACCAGGAAGCCGGCATCAAGCTGGTGCTCAAGGCCATCGAAGCGCCGCTGCGCGAAATCGTGAACAACGCCGGCGGCGAAGCCTCGGTGGTGGTCAACGCTGTGTTGGCCGGCAAGGGCAACTACGGCTTCAACGCTGCGAACGACACGTACGGCGACATGCTCGAGCTGGGCATCCTGGACCCGACGAAGGTCACCCGCACCGCACTGCAGAACGCCGCTTCGGTGTCCTCGCTGCTGCTGACGACGGAAGCCATGATCGCCGACGCACCCAAGGACGAGGGCGCTGGCGGCGGCGGCATGCCCGACATGGGCGGCATGGGTGGCATGGGCGGCATGGGCATGTAAATTCGCCCGCGCCCCTGCCCGGGGCCAGCACCCCGCGGACCGGCAGCGCCGGTTCTGCGGGGTGTCGCGAACAGGAAACCCGTCGAAAGGCGGGTTTTTTTATGGGCGCTCGAAAAGGGTGCCGGCCGTGACTACCTGCCGCGCGAGCGCCGCCTCGACGGCCGCGAGGGTGGGCGGATCGGCACCCTCGCGGGCGCAGTTGAGCGCCGCAGCCGTGGCGGCAAAGCACATGGCCGTTTGCCATGCACCGTCGGTCAGCGCGCCGAGTTGCGCCGGATGCGCCACGCCCGCGGCAAGCAGCGCGACCGAGAGCCCGGCCGTGAAGGTGTCGCCCGCGCCGATGGTGTCGACCACCTCGACCCGCGGTGCCGGCACGGAAAGCGGCGCATGGCCGGTACGCCAGAGCGTGGCACCGGCCCCGCCCTGCGTGACGACCACCGCACGAGCGCCGGCCTGCAGGCATTGGGCCGCGAGTGCATCGATGGACTGGCCAGGCGCCAGCAGCCCGGCGTCCTCGTCGCTGAGCTTCACGATGTCGGCCAGCTCGACCCAGCCTTGGACGCGCGCGCGGTAGAACGCCATGTCGGGAACCAGGCTCGGCCGCACGTTGGGATCGAAGACGATCACGCAACGCCCGGCGTGGGCCGTGACGAGTTCCACGATGCGCGTCGCCGCGGGCTCCTGCAGCAGCGCGATCGAACCGAAGTGGAGGAAGCGGCATTCCGCAGGCAGCCGTGGCAGCGGCTCGGGCGCCCAGGTCGCATCGGCACTGCCGCGGGTGTAGAAGGCGTAGCGGTTGGTCTCAGGCATGCGCTCGACGAAGGCCAGTGTCGATGGCGCATCGCTGCGCAGGATGAAACGCGTGTCCACGCCGTTGCGTTCGAGAAAGCCCACCAGCCGCTCGCCGAACAGGTCCGTCGACAACTGCGTGAGAAAGCCGGTCGGCTCGCCCAGGCGCGCACAGGCCACGGCCGTGTTGAGCGGCGAGCCGCCTTCGTGGCCTACGAAGGTCAGGGCGCCCGGCTCGCCAGCGGTGAAATCGATCAAGGCTTCGCCCGTGAGTGCAATGCGCATGTGCGTGGATTCTCGTGCGGGTTGAGGCAGAAAACAAAAAGGCCGCTCGCGCGGCCCTTTGATGCGTGCGTGGGTGCTCAGACCGCCGGCGCGCCGTGTGCGTTGGTCTCGGGTTGCGTCGGCTGCACGAAGAAATAAATCAGCACGAGGTTGACGAGCGGAATGATCATCAGCAGCTGGAGCCATCCGCTCTTGCCGATGTCATGCAGGCGGCGTGCACCCACGGCGAGCACCGGCAGCAGGAACCCCAATGCCGCAATGAAGTAGACGTACTGGTGGATCAGGCTCGCGACAATGAGCACGGCCACCTCGGCCAATATGAACCACCAGAACTCCGAGCGCGACGCACGCCCGCTGAAATCGGTGTACTTGGCGAAACAGGTCTTGACGGCTGTTTGGAAATCCATTGAACGACTCCTCTTGATTGACCCCCGGGAAAGTTCCCGGGGCCGATCATATCGGTGCGTCATTCAATAGCGAATACAGCTTTTGGCGGGTTGCGAGATCGCAAACAAAAGGCCGCAGACGGCCGGACGGTCTACGTCCGCAGCCGTTCGAGCAGGCCCGCGGTCGAGGCATCGAGGCCCGTGACGTCGCCCGAGGCGAGGCGCGGCTCGATGTCCTTGGCGAGCACCTTGCCGAGCTCCACGCCCCACTGGTCGAAGCTGTTGATGCCCCAGAGCGCGCCGCTCGTGAACACGCGGTGCTCGTACATCGCGAGGAAGGCGCCGAGCGATTCGGGCGTGAGCTTCTCGAGCACGAAGAAGGTGCTCGGCCGGTTGCCCGAAAAGTTCTTGTGGCCGCCCGCGTCGAGCTGGCCGACCATCAGCGCTTGCGCCTGCGCGAGCGCATTGGCCAGCAGCTTCGGATGGTGACCGTCGAGGTCGTGCGCCGCGTCGCGCACCGCGACGAATTCGAGCGGGATCACATCGGTGCCCTGGTGCAGCATCTGGAAGTAGGCATGCTGGCCGTTTGTGCCCGGCTCGCCCCAGAGCACGGGCGAGGTACCCAGGCCCGGCGGCAGCGCCGCGCCGGTCGCATCGACCTGCTTGCCGTTGCTTTCCATCTCGAGCTGCTGCAGGTAGGCCGGCAGGCGCTTCAGCGCGCTGTGGTACGGCGCAATGCCGCGGCTCGTGAAGCGATGGAAGTTGCGGTACCAGACGTCGAGCAGGCCCAGGCGCACCGGCAGGTTCTGCGCGAGCGGCGCGGTGCGGAAGTGCGCGTCCATCGCGTGCGCGCCCGCGAGCAGCCGGCGAAAGCCTTCGGCGCCGATGGCGAGCGCGATCGGCAGGCCGATGGCCGACCACAGCGAATAGCGTCCGCCCACCCAGTCCCAGAAGCCGAAGGTGGTCTCGATGCCGAACTGCCTGGCGGCCTCGACGTTGGTGGTGAGCGCGGCGAAATGGCCGGCAATGTCGTTGCCGCCCGATTGCGCATACCAGCGCTTGGCCGAGAGCGCGTTCGTCATCGTCTCGGTCGTGGTGAAGGTCTTCGAGGCGATCAGGAACAGCGTGTGCTCGGGCGCGAGGTCGCGCAGCACGCCCGCGAGCTCGTGGCCGTCGACGTTCGAGACGAAGTGGAACCGCTTGCCGGGCGCCACGAATTCCGCGAGCGCCAGCACCGCCATCTGCGGACCGAGGTCGGAGCCGCCAATGCCGATGTTGACCACGTCGGTGATGGTGTGGTCCGCGCGCACCTTCTCGGCATAGGCCAGCATGGCGTCGAGCGTGGCATGCACCTCGCGCAGCTCGGCGGCCGTCTTTCCCGCGTTCGCACCAACCGGTGCGCGCAGTAGCGTGTGCAGCACCGCGCGGTCTTCGGTGCTGTTGATGTGCTCGCCCGCGAACATTGCGTCGCGGTGCGCCTCGAGGCCGCATTCTCCGGCCAGCCGCAGCAGCAGCGCCTCGGTGGGCACGTCGATCAGGTTCTTCGACAGGTCGGCAAAGACATGCGGCGCCTGCTGGCTGAAATGCTCGAAGCGCCCGGCGTCGTCGACGAAGGCATGGCGCACATCGAACTGCTTGCCCGCGGTGTCGAAGCAGGACTGGAGTTGCGCCCACGCGGGCGCACGGTCGCAGCGGAAGGTCATGGCCATCTTTACTTGCCGCTTTCCTGCATTAGCTTCTCGAGCTTCACGGCATCGGCCGCGAAGGCGCGGATGCCTTCTGCGAGCTTCTCGGTGGCCATCGCGTCCTCATTGAGCGCGAAGCGGAATGCGGCCTCGTCGTAGCTGAGCTTCTTCACCTTCGCCTCGGCGGCGGCCTTGCCCGCATCAAGCGCATGCGAAAGCGGCGCGTCGCTCGCGGCCAGTTCGGCCAGCAGTTCGGGGCTGATGGTCAGCAGGTCGCAGCCGGCCAGTGCTCGGATCTGGCCCACGTTGCGGAAGCTCGCGCCCATCACTTCGGTCTTGATGCCATGCTGCTTGTAGTACGTGAAGATTTCTCGCACCGACTTCACGCCAGGGTCGTTTGCGCCCGCATTGGCGGTCTCGTCCCATTGGCTGCCGGCCGACTTCTTGTACCAGTCGTAGATGCGGCCCACGAAGGGCGAGATCAGCTGCACGCCCGCCTCTGCGCAGGCCACGGCCTGGGCGAACGAGAACAGCAGCGTCAAGTTGGTGCGGATGCCCTTCTGCTCGAGAGCGCGCGCGGCCTGGATGCCTTCCCAGGTGGAGGCCACCTTGATGAGCAGGCGCTTTTCGGTGTCGATGCCCTCGGCCTTGTAGAGCGCCACGATGCGTTCGCCGCGCGCCACGGTGGCGGCCGTGTCGAAGGACAGTCGTGCATCGATCTCGGTCGACACGCGGCCCGGGATGATCGAGAGGATCTCGGTGCCGAAGCGCACCAGCAGGCGGTCGATGACCTCGTCGATCGGCTTGCCCGTGTGCTTGCCGACCGTCTCGTCGAGCAGTGGCCGGTACTCGGGCTTCTGCACCGCCTTGAGGATCAGCGACGGATTGGTGGTCGCGTCCTGCGGCTTCGAGATGGCGAGTTGCTTGAAGTCGCCGGTGTCGGCGACCACGGTGGTCCATTGGCGGAGGGCATCGAGTTGGTTCATGGCGAAAGATTATCCGGTCCGGGTGATGACAAGTCCTGCACGCAGTTGTGCAGGGGCCGATGTTTGTTTCTTCATTCATACCGTAGCACGGGTTCCCGCCCCCCTCCATCGGCCTTCCGCCGACAGGGTTGTCGGCGTTTTGCGCCGCGCTCCCCTACACGGGCTGTGGTCCGTCGCTGACGGCGGGCGCACCTGGGCCCGGGCTACCCTTTGCATTCGCCGGCTTCATGCTTTTCTTTTGCACCCGCAACACACAGGAGTGCCTCGCCCATGCCTTTCCGTCATCGCTCCGCGGCATCCGCCGCCGAAAGCCGCGCTCCTTTCGACGACCGCCGCACCAGCCGCGCCATCGGTACCCTGGCAACCGCCTTCGTCGTGGGTGGCGTCGTCACATGGTTCGCGCTCGGCGCGGGCCGGACCGCGCGCGCGCAGCTGCCGGGCCCGCCGGATGGCGCGCCGCTCATGCGTGCACCGCTGCAGGTGGTGGCGCCGGTCGACCTTCAGCGCTACGCCGGCATCTGGCACGAACAGGCACGCCTGCCGAACCGTTTCCAGAAGGAGTGCAGCGGTCCCGTCACCGCGGAGTACACGCCGCAGCCCGACGGCACAGTGCAGGTGCGCAACCGCTGCGTACGGCCGGACGGCAACTTCGACGAGGCCGTGGGAACCGCGCGCGTGGTGCCGGTGGCGGGCCAGCCCGGCGCCGGCCGGCTCGAGGTGCGATTCGCACCGGCCTGGCTCGGCTGGCTGCCGATGGTCTGGGGCGACTACTGGATTCTCAAGCTCGACCGCGACTACCAGGTGGCGCTGGTCGGCACGCCCGACCGCGAATACCTGTGGGTGCTCTCGCGCGCGCCGCGCCTCGAGGACGCCGCGCTCCAGGCCGAGCTCGACTACGCGGCCAGCCTGGGTTTCGACACCTCGAAGGTCGTTCTCACCGGCCGATAGGCGGCAGGTAACGGGCGAGCTGCGCGCCGAGCGCGGCCGGATGCGTGCAATGGATCGCATGCCAGCCGAAGGCGCGCGCCGCTTCGACGTTGGCGGCCGAATCGTCGATGAAGACAGTCTGCGCCGGCTCGAGCGCATGGCGCACCGCGAGCAGTTCGTAGATCTCGCGGTGAGGCTTGAGAAACTTCACGTCACCTGAGAAGACACCGCCGTCGAAACGCCGCATGAAGGCATGTCGGCGCTCGATGGCGCGCGCATACGGCGCCGGCATGTTCGAAAGATAGTAGAGCCGGAGCCCCTCCCCCGCCGCGCGGCGGGCGAAGAGCCCCTCGAGCAGTTCGACCGTGACTGCGATCGGTTCGAGGCGCTCGCCCAGCGTGCCGAGCATCGCGTCGAGCTTCTCGCCCGGCAGCGACAGCCGCGGCGCCATGCGCGCGATGGCTTCGTCGAGCGAGCGGGTTCCGCAGTCGAAGCTCAGCCAGTCGTCATGTTGAAACAGCGCGCGGCCCAGCGCCGCCGCAGCAGCCTCGTTGGGCGCATTCTCGGAAAGATGCGTCTGCACCAGCCGGGTGGGCTCCCAAGCCAGGAGCACGGCGCCAAGATCGAAAACCACGTTCATGGCGCCATTGTTTCATGGGCCTGTTGCAACGATCTTCCCGGCATCGGGGATGCGCGGATCGAGCCGGGTGTTCCTGTTGCTCGGCACCTGAAACTGGCCATTGGCTGCGGCCAGCGCCTGCGCGGCAGGCGTCAGCGCCCATTCATAGAGTTTCGTGGCGGCATCGAGGTTGCGCGCGCCCTTCACGAGGCTCATGGCGCCGATCTCGGCACCGGTGCCGTCGGCCGGGACCACGGTTTCGATCGGAAAGCCCTGCATCTTCTCGGCGATGCCGTCGTGCACGAAGCCGATGGCCACGGCGGCCTCGCCGCGCGCGACGGCCTTCATCGGTCCGGCGGCCGAGCGGGTGTAGCGGGCCACGCTGCCGTGCAGCGCCTTGAGATAATTGAACGCCTTGTCCTCGCCCATGCGCCGGACCAGCGCGGCGGTCATCGCCTCGCCCGGGCCGCCCGGGACCGGGTCGACCACCTGGACCACGCCCTTGTACGCGGGCCTGAGCAGGTCGGCCCAGGTCATGGGCACCGGGAGCTGCTTGCTGGCCAGCAGGTCGGGGTTGTAGCCAATGCCGAGCGGCGCCGCATGGAGGCCCACGCTCCTGTGCCCCGACTGCTGTGCCAGCTGCCGCGCCCACGGACGTAGCTGCGCGAGCGTCGGCGACCGGTATTCAAGCGTGAGGCCTTGCGCGGCCGCTTGAAGATGCGCCTTGGCCGCGCCGCCGAACCAGAGGTCGGCGCCGGGGCGGTCCCCGTCGGCGATCAGCTGGGCCAGCGCGTCGTCAGGGCCCTTGAGCGACATCCTGACGTGCGTGCCGGTGCTGCGCGCATACGCGGTGGCCATCGCGCTGCACCAGGCGGCCTGCACCGAGCAGATCACATCGACCGAGCCCTGCGCCGAGGCCGTCGACATCGCCATGCAGGCGGTTGCGAAAAGAAGCTTCTTCATCCGGAACCTTGCCGCCCTGAAACAAAAATAGGCCTCGTGGCCATGGTGAAGCGTAGCCGCCGTGCCGGCCTCATGAATCGGTACAAGTACCATTCGGTGGACGACAGAACCCCTCTGCATCCAGACACAAGGAAATTCGACCCATGAGCTTCGATCTCGTTCTGTTCGGCGGTACTGGCGACCTTGCATGGCGCAAGCTGATGCCCGCGCTGTTCCAGGCCTTCAGGCACGGCAGCCTGCCGAAGGACGGACGCATTGTCGGCGTGGCGCGCGACGATCTCTCGGACGACCAGTACCGCGAACTGATCCAGTCGCGCTTCAACGCGGTGGAGGGCGCCAAGCGCCCGTCGGCCGAGGAGTTCGAGAAGTTCGCCTCGCTGCTGCACTTCCTGCGCATGGACCTTTCGAAGCCCGACGACTATGCGCGCCTTTCCGACCTGCTGAAGCAGCGCAACGCCGACACGGTCGTGATGTACGTGGCCACCGCGCCGGCGCTCTTCACCCAGGTGGTCGAGCAGATCGCCGCGGCCGGCCTCAACGGCCCGTCGACGCGCGTGGTGCTCGAGAAGCCGCTCGGCCACGACCTGGCATCGAACCGCGCGATAAATGCGGCGGTGTGCAAGGTGCTCGACGAGAAGCAGGTCTTCCGCATCGACCACTACCTGGGCAAGCCCTCGGTGCAGAACCTGTTCGCGATGCGCTTCGGCAACGCACTGTTCGAGCCCATCTGGCGCCGCGAGCACATCGCCAACATCCAGATCACGATCGCGGAAGACCTGGGCGTCGAGAAGCGCGGCGCCTTCTACGACCAGACCGGCGCCTTGCGCGACATGGTGCAGAACCACGCGCTGCAGCTGGTCTGCGCGATCGGCATGGAGCCGCCGATCAATTCGCATGCCGACGCGATCCGCGACGAGAAGCTCAAGGTGCTGCGCGCGCTCAAGCCCTGGACGCCCGAGACGCTGGGACTGCACGCGATCCGCGGGCAATACACCGCCGGCACGGCCTACGGCGAGCGCGTGCAGGGCTACAAGGACGAACCCGGCGTCGACCCCGAAAGCCGCACCGAGACCTTCGTCGCGCTGCGCACCGAGATCGCCAACTGGCGGTGGGCCGGCGTGCCGCTCTACATCCGCACCGGCAAGCGGCTGGCCTCGCGCGACGCGCGTATCGAGGTCAACTTCCGTCCCACGCCGCATGCGATCTACCGCGCGCCGGCCGGCGCGGTGAACAAGCTGGTCATCAACCTGCAGCCGCGCGACGGACTGGAACTGCACATGCTCGCGCAGGCGCAGGACAACCGGCGCGGCAACGGCCACCAGAGCGCCACGCAACTGGCGCCGGTGCAGCTCGACCTCGACTTCGACAAACGCTTCGGCTCGGAGCGCGTGGGCGCCTACGAACGGCTTCTGCTCGACGTGATCGACGGCCGGCTGAACCTGTTCGTGCGCAGCGACGAGCAGGAAGAAGCCTGGCGCTGGGTCGAGCCGCTGATCGACAGCTGGGCTTCGGACGGCGTGCCGCGCCCCTATGCGGCCGGCACGTGGGGGCCGAGCGCCTCGAGCGCGATGATCGCGCGCGACGGCTTCTCGTGGAGTGAGGAGCAATAGCCCCTCAGACAGGCTCTCAGATCCGCCCCTCTTCCACGGCGTGGCAGGCGACCTTCACGCCGTTGATCTCCAGCAGCGCCGGGCGCTCTGCCGAACAGCGGGCATTGGCGTTGGGGCAGCGCGGGTGGAAGGCGCAGCCCGTGGGCGGGTTCAGCGGGTTCGGCACTTCGCCCTGCACCGGCGTGCGGGCACGCCCCGTGTGCTTCATCTGCGGGATCGCGTCGAGCAGCATGCGCGTGTAGGGATGCTGCGGCTCGGCGAAGAGCTTGCGCTTGTCGGCCACCTCGACCAGCCGGCCCAGGTACATCACGCCGACCTGGTCCGCCACATGCCGCACCACCGCGAGGTTGTGCGAGATGAACAGATAGGTCAGGCCGCGCTGGCGCTGCAGGTCCTTCATGATGTTGAGCACCTGCGCCTGCACGCTGACGTCGAGCGCGGAGGTCGGCTCGTCGCACACCAGGAACTCGGGCTCGGTCGCCAGCGCGCGCGCGATCGAGATGCGCTGGCGCTGGCCGCCCGAGAACTGGTGCGGGTACTTCACGCCGTCGAGTGGCGAAAGGCCGACCGACTGGAGCAGTTCGCCCACGCGCGCGCGCAGCTCGGCCTTGTCGCTCAGGATGCCGTGCTCGCGCAGCGGCTCGCCGATGATGTCCTCGACGATCCAGCGCGGGTTGAGGCTCGCGTAGGGGTCCTGGAAGATCATCTGGATGCGTCTGCGCAGCGTACGGCCTTCGGGGGTCTTGAACGCGGCATGCGCATCCTGCCCGTCGAAGCGGAAGCCGCCGCGCGTGGGCGCATACAGACCTACCAATAGGCGCGCCACGGTGCTCTTGCCGCAGCCGGATTCGCCGACCAGCGCGAGTGTCTTGCCGCGCTCGATCGAAAAGCTCACGCCGTCCACCGCATGCAGCAGCACGCGCGGCTTGCGCTCGAGCACGCGGTTGAGCCAGGGCGGCGACACGTCGAAGGTGCGGGCCAGGTCGTGCGCGACGACGAACGGCTCGCTGCCTGCGGTGTCGCGGCTCTTGTCGTCGGCCGCGGGAAGCGTAGCGGTGCTCATCGGCTCACCTCGTCGAGTGGCGCTGCGGCATCGGGCACGGCGCGTTCGCCGGCCAGTTCCGCATCGTGGTGGCGGGCGGCCAGTTCGGCTTGGCCGCGGTGCGGATCGGTGGCATCGTGCAGCCAGCATGCGGCCCGCGTGGCGCCCGCATGCATGAGCGCGGGCCGCTCCGAGAGGCAGCGCGCGAAAGTGCGCGGGCAGCGCGGGTTGTAGGCGCAGCCCTCGGGAATGGCATTGAGCCGCGGCATGGCGCCGTCGATCTGATTGAGCCGCTCGCGGTCGCTCGCCATGTCCGGGATCGAGGCCATGAGGCCCGAGGTGTAGGGATGCGCCGGCTGGTGGATGACCTCGTGCACCGGACCGATCTCGGCGATGCGGCCTGCATACATCACCGCCACGCGGTCGCAGGTTTCGGCGATCACGCCCATGTCGTGCGTGATCAGCATCACGGCCGCGCCGCGGTCCCTGCAGACGCGCTTGAGCAGCTGGATGATCTGCGCCTGGATCGACACATCGAGCGCCGTGGTGGGCTCGTCGGCCACGATCAGCTTGGGCTCGGCCGCGAGCGCGAGCGCGATCACGACGCGTTGACGCATGCCGCCCGAGAACTGGTGCGGAAAATGATCGATGCGCTGCTCGGCGGCCGGAATGCCGGTGTCCTGCAACAGGCCGATGGCACGGCGCCGCGCCTCGGCCTCGGTCACCGGCAGGTGGGTGCGGATGGTCTCGATCAGTTGCCGCCCGACGCTGTAGAGCGGGTTCAGCGAAGTCAGCGGATCCTGGAAGATCGCGCCGATCTTGCGGCCGCGGATCGGCCGCATCGCATCGAAGCCGAGGTTGTCGATGCGCTGCCCTTCGAGCACGATCTCCCCTCCGGCCACGCGGCCGGGTGGCTCGAGCAGCCCGATGATGGCCGCGCCCGTGAGCGACTTGCCGGCGCCCGACTCGCCGACCACGCCGAGGATCTCGCCGGGCGCGATGTCGAAGGAAATGCCGTCGATCGCGCGCAATGTGCCGCGGCGGTGCGGAAACTCGACCACGAGGTCTTTGACCTGGAGCAGTGTCATGGTGTCCTTCCTTGTCTGTGTCAGCGCAGGCGCGGATTGAGCGCGTCGCGCAGCCAGTCGCCGAGCAGGTTCACGCTGAGTGCGATCAGCACCAGCATCGCCCCCGGAAACACCGTGATCCACCATTCGCCCGAGAACAGGTACTGGTTGCCGATGTTGATCAGCGTGCCGAGCGAGGGCGACGTCGGCGGCACGCCGACGCCGAGGAACGACAGGGTCGCCTCGGTGATGATCGCGGTCGCCACCTGGATCGTCGCGAGCACCATCACCGGCCCCATCACGTTGGGCAGCACATGGCGCAGCATGATGCGCAACGGCGCCACGCCGGTCACGCGGGCGGCCTGTACGTATTCCTTGTTGCGCTCGACCATCGTGGAGCCGCGCACGGTGCGTGCGTACTGCACCCAGCCGGTCAGCGCGATGGAGATGATGAGCACGCCGAAAGCCAGCGACTCGTGCGCGTTCGGAAACAGCGCACGGCCCACGCCGGCGATCAACAGGGCGACCAGGATCGGCGGGAACGAGAGCATCACGTCGCACAGGCGCATGAGGAAGCTGTCGAGCCAGCCGCCGAAGAAGCCGGCCGCCAGACCGAGCACCACGCCGACGACCATCGAAATCACCACCGAGACGACGCCGACGATGAGCGAAATGCGCGCGCCGTAGATCACCGCCGACAGGATGTCGCGCCCCTGGTCGTCGGTGCCGAGCAGGTACTTGCTCGAACCCTCGGCCACCCAGGCCGGCGGCAGCCGGGCATCACTGAGCTCGAGCACGGCAAGGTCGAAGGGATTGTGCGGTGACACCCAGCCGGCGAATGCGGCGCAGAACACGCACACCAGTGCAATCAGTGCCGCGCCGATCGCCACCGGCGAGGTGCGGAAGCTGTGGCCGACATCACTGTCGAGCCAGCGGACAAGCGTTTTTTTTAACATCGTGGGAAGCAAAAGGAATGGGCCCGCAAGAAGCGGGCCCATGGGGTCAGGCCACCGGGGCGCTCAGATGCCCGCTCAGGGCTTGATGCTCATCCACTTGAAGAACATGAAATTGTCGGCGAGCTGCACCAGCTCGACCTTCTTGCTCAAGCCCCAGGCCAGCGACTGCTGGTGCAGCGGCAGGTGGCCGATGTCGTCGGAATGAACCTTGAAGGCCTGCTTGATCAAGTCGTTGCGCTTGCCCTTGTCGATTTCCGACAGGATCTGCTTGGTCAGCCCGTCCAATTGCGGGCTGCAGTACGCACCCAGGTTGAACTGCCCTGCGCCCTTGTCGTCGGGGCAGAACATCAGCGAAGCGAGCGCGTTGTGCGCGTCGTAGGTGGTCGGGGTCCATCCGAGCATGTAGAAGCTCGTGTCGCGCCGCAGGATCTTCGGGAAATAGGTTCCCTTGGTCTCGGCCGCGAGATTGATTTTCACGTTGATGCGCGCCAGGTTGGCGGCCACTGCCTGGCATATCTGGCCGTCGTTGACGTAGCGGTCGTTGGGGCAGTTCATCGTGACTTCGAAGCCCTGCGGATAGCCCGCCTCGGCCATCAGCTTCTTGGCCGCCTCGACGTCGTAGGGCATCCGCTTGTCCTGGTCCTCGGTCCAGCCGTTGATGCCGGGCCCGATCATCAGCGCGGTGGGCCGCGAGGCGCCGCGCATCACGGTGCGCTGGATGCCGGCGATGTCGATGGCCTGGTAGAAGGCCTGGCGCACGCGCTTGTCCTTGAACGGGTTCTTGCCCTTGACGTTCGAATAGAGCAGCTCGTCGCGCTTCTGGTCCATGCCCAGGAAGATGGTGCGCAGTTCGGGCCCGACGATCACGCGCGAGTTCGGGCTCGCGTTGATGCGGCCGATGTCCTGCAGCGGCACCGGCTCCATCACGTCGACCTCGCCCGAGACCAGAGCGGCCACGCGCGTGGACGGATTGGCGATCGGCGTGAAGATCACTTCCTGGACGTTGCCTTCGATCTTGCCCCAGTACTTGGCATTGCGCTCGAACACCGTGCGCACGTTGGGCTGCCGCTCGCGCACGCGGTACGGGCCGGTGCCGTTGGCCTTGAACGAGGCGGCGTTCTCGATGCCCTTGCGGCGGTCGACCGGCTGGACCGCCTTGTTCTCCTCGCACCACTTCTTGCTCATGATCGAGAACGTGGTGAGCGCGTCGGGCAGGATCGGCTGCGGGCCGGTGGTCTCGATCTCGACGGTGTGCGCGTCGACCTTGCGCACTTCCTTGATGTCGGACAGCGAGGCCTTCATGTCGGAGCCTTCGCCCTTGCCGCGCGCGATGCTGAACACCACGTCGTCGGCGGTGAACGGCGTGCCGTCATGGAACTGCACGCCCTTGCGCAGTTCGAAGCGCCAGACCGTCGGCGAACTCTGCTTCCAGCTGGTGGCGAGCAGCGGCGCCAGGCTCAAGTCCTTGTTGCGGCCCACGAGGGTTTCGTAGGCGTTGGCCGTCACGCTGAGCTGCAGCGACTCGTTGAGCGAATGCGGATCGAGCGAAAGCGCGTCTCCCTGGTTGGCGATCCGGATGGTCTGCGCACTGGCGACCAGGCTGACGGCGCCCAGGGCGCACAACACGGCGGCCGCAGCCACGTTCTTCCTGAAACTCATGGGAACACTCCTCGGGTTGGGATCAAAAATTTCAAGGCGCCGCGGTGGCGGCAGCTTTCTCGGTCAACTCGCCGCGGGTGGCGGCCAGTGGCATGCCCTGCTCGATCAGGCCCGCGTGCAGCGCGGCGCCGAGCGGCAGGATCTCGTCGTTGAAGTCGTAGCGGCTGTTGTGCAGGAAGGCGCCATTTCGGGCGTCCTGGCCGATGCGCAGGTAGGCACCGGCCTTCTTCTGCAGCATGAAGGAAAAATCCTCGGCGCCCATGCTGGGCTCCATGCTGCGCTCGACGTTCGAGGCGCCGACCAGCGATTCGGCCACGTCGGCCGCGAACATCGCCTCGGGCGCGGTGTTGATGGTGGCCGGATAGATGCGTTCGTACTTGATCGTGGCGGTGGCACCAAAGCCCGTGGCCACCGCGGTGCAAAGCTCGCTGAGCCGCTGCTCGACCTGCGCCTGCACGCGCGCACTGAAGGTGCGCACCGTGCCCACCAAAGTCGCCTCGCCCGGGATCACGCTCATGGCGCCGAGGTCGCCGGCCTGCACGGCGCAGATGCTGACGACTGCGGCATCGATGGGCCGCACATTGCGCGACACGATGGTTTGCGCGGCCGTGATGATGTGCGCGGCCACCACCACCGGATCGATGGTCTGGTAGGCATGCGCGCCATGCCCGCCCTTGCCCTTGATCTCGATGGTCACGCGGTCGGCGGCGGCCATCATGGCGCCCCGGTTGATGCCCACCGTGCCCGCGGGCAGGCCGGGCCAGTTGTGCATCGCATAGACCGACTGCACCGGAAAACGCTCGAAGAGGCCGTCTTCGATCATCACGCGGGCGCCAGCCAGGCCTTCTTCGCCGGGCTGGAAGATCAGCACGGCGGTGCCGTCGAAGTGGCGCGTCTCGGCCAGGTAGCGTGCCGCGCCGACCAGCATGGCGGTGTGGCCGTCGTGTCCGCAGCCGTGCATCAGGCCGTCGTGGGCCGAGCGCCAGCCGAAATCGTTGTCTTCGCGCATCGGCAAGGCGTCCATGTCGGCGCGCAGACCGATCATTCGCCCGCTCGCGGTGGAGCGGCCGCGGATGACGCCCACCACCCCGGTCTTGCCGATGCCTTCGTGGATCTCGTCCACGCCGCAGGCGCGCAGCGCCTCGCGCACGCGCCGCGAGGTGTAGACCTCTTCGAAGCCGAGTTCGGGATGGGCATGCAGGTCGCGGCGGAAGGCCTCGATCTCGGGATAGAAAGTCGCAATCTGCGCGAATGCCCTGCCGGCTGCGCGCAGCCGCGGTGCGGCAGCGGTGGTCGTCGTCATCTCAATGCCCTCCCGCCTTGCCGACGCGCAGCCGCGGGTCGACCACGAAATACAGCAGGTCGACCACGAGGTTGATCACCACGAAGATCAGCGCGATGAGGCACAGGTAGGCCGCCATCACGGGCACGTCGGCGAAGGTCACGGCCTGGATGAACAAGAGCCCCATGCCGGGCCACTGGAACACCGACTCGGTGATGATCGCAAAGGCGATGAGGCCGCCGAGCTGCAGACCCGTGATGGTCATCACCGGCACCAGCGTGTTCTTCAGTGCATGGCCGAAGTGAATGGCGCGATTCGTGAGCCCGCGCGCCCGCGCGAACTTGATGTAGTCGGTGCGCAGCACCTCGAGCATCTCGGCGCGCACCAGCCGCATGATCAGCGTGAGCTGAAAGATCGCGAGCGTGACGGCCGGCAGGATGATGTGGTGCCAGCCGTCGGCACGGAACAGCCCGCTGGTCCACCACCCGAACTGCACCGTCTCGCCGCGTCCGAAGCTCGGGAACCAGCCCAGCGTCACGGCGAAAATCAGAATCAGCAGGATGCCGATCAGAAAGGTCGGCAGCGACACACCGAGCAGTGACACGGTCATGAACAGCTGGCTCAGGAAGGTGCCGCGGCGCAGCGCGGTGTACACGCCCATCGGAATGCCGACGAACAGCGCCAGCATGGCCGCGACCAGCGCAAGTTCGAGCGTGGCTGGAAAGCGCTCGCCGATAAGACGCGAAACCTTCGCGCCCTGGCGCAGGCTCAGGCCGAACTCGCCCTGCGCAGCATTGCCCAGAAAGCGCCAGAACTGCACGAAGAAGGGCTGGTCGAGCCCCAATGCGGCGCGCATTTCGCGGATCTGCTCGGGCTTGGCATCCTGCCCCAGCAGGAAGACGACCGGGTCGCCCACGTATTGGAAGAGAAGAAAGGCAATGAACGCGACCGCGATCATGACGATCACGGCCTGTATCAGGCGACGCAGGACAAAGGCAATCATTCAGCAAACAAAGTGAGCAGGCATGCTAGCAGTGCAAGGTGCGTGCCCGCACGGTGATTCCCCGGGGGTGCACGCCCCTGGTGCGCTTTCGCCACACTTGCGGCAAAGTGGAATTGCAATAAAAAAAGCCACCCGACTTGCGTCGAGTGGCTTTTTGAACTTTCGATCAAAGCTGGCTCAGGCCAGCCTCGAATTAGAAAGCGTGACGGATGCCGAAGTCGTAACCGGTCGAGTTCTTCGGGGTGAAGACGCCGGTGTTGATGAAGGCGGGGCCGCCGACGGTCAGAGCAGCACCGTTCTTGTTGCTGACGCGAGCGATCGTGGCGTACAGAGCCGTGCGCTTCGACAGGTTGTGCACGTAGCCGATGGCCAGCTTGTTGGCCTTCGGGTCGGCAATGCTCGGCTCGAACGGCAGTTGAACTTCGTTGAAGTCGTACTTGACGTGCGAGTAGGAAGCGCGGATCAGGCCAGCACCGACCGGCACGGTCACGCCGAGCAGGTAGCCGGTGAGGTCGGCGTCGGCAGCAGCCACGAACGGGGTCACTTCGTAGTCGACCTTGTTCTTCAGGCGCGACACTTCACCGAACAGCTTCACGGGACCGAAGTCATACGAAGCGCCAACATTCAGCGTGTTGACCTTGGTGGTCGTGCCAGCGTAGAACTGGTCGCCCACGGTGCTGGTGCCATAAGCCACAGCAACGTCCAGCGGGCCGTTGGCGTAGCCAAAGCGGCCAGCGATGTTACGGCCGGTGCGCGAATTGTTCGCGACGTTCGGCGTAGCAAGGCCCGGATCGTACTTGGTCTTCTCGTGGAAGCCGTACTGCAGCTGACCGTAGAAGCCACCCAGGTTCGGCGGCAGGAAGTAGCCGATGGTGTTGCTGGCGCGGGTCGGGTGACCGAAGTCGGCGGCGGCCGTCTGGATCAGGTTGGTACCCACACCGTTGGTGCCGAACGGATCGAACACGGTGTTGTTCCAGAAGGTGGGCGTGTAGTCACGGCCGAGGCGGACTTCACCGAAACCACCCGACAGGCTCACGGTCGAACGACGGTTGAACGTCGAAACGCCGGTAGCGCCATCGTCATTGGTGATCGGGGCTTCGAGCCAGAAGCTCGCGGCCAAGCCACCACCGAGGTCTTCCGTGCCACGGAAGCCCAGCCGGCTGGAGTTGTAGCCCGAGTTGGCCAGTTCACGGCGGCTGACCTTGACGCTGCCTTGGTTCACGTAGAACGGGTTCAGGAACGTGGCGCCGTTCAGGTCACGCGACGAGCTCGAATAGCTGCTGATCGAAGCGTCGACCACGCCGAAAAGGGTGACGGACGACTGAGCCGAGGCAACACCGGCAACAGCCAGGGCAGCCAGAGCAACTAGAGATTTTTTCATTGCAAGTTTCTCCAAGGTTAAACATAGGGCTCCGGTGCGAAGGGCTCACCGTGACTGGCACTTTGTGCTCCCACCGGACCCCGGGCCAACCTCCTTTTGGGAAGTTGATGCTATTGCACCAGAGCCGATGCGGCAGGGCAAAACAAATCGCCCGAAATCTCCGGCACCCCCTGCGTTTCGTTGCGGGACTGCAACAAAGGCCGGAAACACCCCGGAAACTCACGATGTGAAATGAAAGCAAGCACTATCTTGCCGCCCCTGCGCCTGGGTTTAAATTGCGGCATGTCCCTTTCGCTTGATCCCGTCCTGACCACGGCCGATGCAGCGCTGCGTACCCTTTTTGCGCGCCATCGCGCCAGCCGCGCCCTTCCCACACCGGTCCAGCCGCCCGGCGAAATGACCGATTCAGAGCGCCGCGAAGCCGGCGCGCTGATGCGGGTGAACCATGTGGGTGAGGTCTGCGCCCAGGCGCTCTATACCGCCCAGGCCGCGGTGGCGCGCGATCCCGTGCTGCGGGCGCAGCTGCTCGAAGCCTCGCACGAGGAGACGGACCATCTGGCCTGGACGCGCGAGCGGCTGGACGCGCTCGGCGCCCGGCCTTCCTTGCTGAATCCGCTCTGGTACGCGGGTGCATTTGGCCTCGGGCTCGTGGCCGGACGCCTCGGGGATCCACTGAGCCTCGGCTTCGTGGCGGAGACCGAGCGCCAGGTCGAAGCCCACCTGGAGAGCCACCTCGGCCGGCTGCCGGCCGTCGACAGCGCCTCGCGGGCCGTGGTCGAGCAGATGAAGGTCGACGAGGCGCGGCATGCCTCGCAGGCCGTCGCCGCGGGAGCGGCCGAATTGCCCGCACCGGCCAAGGCGCTGATGCGGATGGCCTCCCGTGTCATGACCACGGTGGCGCACCGCATCTGACCCAAGGCCGCGGCCTGCTCAGGTCTCGATCAGGTCGAAACTCGTGGTGATCTCGGCCGTCTTGGCCAGCATGATGCTGGCCGAGCAGTAGGTGTCGTGGCTGAGCGCAATGGCGCGCTCGACCGCAGCGGCCGGAATGTCTTTGCCGGCCACCGTGAAATGCATGTGGATCTTGGTGAAGACCTTCGGATCGGTCGGGGCGCGTTCGCTCGTGAGCTTGACGCTGCAGCGCTCCACGCGGTGGCGCCCGCGCTTGAGGATCAACACGACGTCATAGGCGGTGCAGCCGCCTGTGCCGGCGAGCACGGTCTCCATGGGGCGGGGCGCCAGGTTCTGCCCGCCGTTTTCGGGTTTGGCCGCATCCGGGGCGCCATCCATCGTCAGTACATGGCCGCTGCCGGTCTCGGCCACGAAACCCATGGCCGAACGGGTGCCGGCGTCGCCGGTCCAACTCACTGTGCATTCCATCTTCGTCGGGTCCAATCGGAACGTCAGCAGTAACGTTTGCTGACATTCGTTTGTGTGTGGGAAAAGCGTCACTGCTTGTTGCAATGCAGCAAACAGCCGATATACTTTATTTCATCGCGCACCCCGCTGTGCGCACCGGTTGTCTCCTCCACCCTTCCAATTGGTGGATTTAGCCCCGAGCCGCAAGGCCCGGGGCTTTTTTCTTGCCTGCTTGTGACGCGGCGCCCACCTCCACTCTAGTTTTTCGTTCGAAGGGCAGCTGTTCGCCTCGAAATGGCAGCTTTTCGCCTCGAAAAGGGCAGTTGCTCTGGCTGCCCTGGCTGTTGCCGGTGTTGCCTCGGCTCAGTCGTCCGTCACCCTGTTCGGCGTGGTCGACGCTTCGATCAGCAGCTATTCGAACAGCGCGAGCGATCAGCGCGATGGCTTCACGTACAACGCGTTCGGCTACCCGGTCGCGTACAACCCGGCCTTCGTGAATCGTGGCAGCGTCAAGACCAGCAGCCGCGGGCTGTCCACCGGCGCCTACAACAGCAGCCGTCTGGGTTTCCGTGGCACTGAAGACCTCGGTGGTGGCCTGGCTGCCAGCTTCTGGCTCGAAGCCCCAATCAAGAACGACGACGGTTCGGAAGGTGTCGCAACCTTCGCTCGCCGCTCCACCGTGAGCCTGTCGGGTGGTTTCGGTGAAATCCGCCTCGGCCGTGACTACAGCCCCACGTTCTGGAACAACACCGTGTTCGACCCGTTCGGCACGGTTGGCGTAGGCGGCAACGTGGTCCAGACGGCAGTCAGCGCGTTCGGTCACCCCACTCGCAATAGCAACAGCGTGGGGTACTTTCTGCCGGGCAACCTGGGCGGCTTCTATGGCCAAGTCCAATATGGTTTCCACGAGCAGGCCAAGTACAGCCCTGGCCTCGCAACGCCTGATGTCGCGAACAACTCACGCACCGGTCGATATGTCGGCACCCGCTTTGGCTATGCCAATGGCCCAGTGGACGTCGCGTTCTCCGTGGGCAGCGCGACTGTCGGTGACGACTACTACGCCGGCACGACGGACAAGCTGAACACCATGAATCTTGGTGCTTCGTACGACTTCGGCCCAGCGAAGCTCTTCGGCCAGCTGTCGCGTTCAAACAAGAAGACCGATTTCGACAGCAGCTTCTTCGCCAACGCGGGCAACTTCAGCGACAGCGTTCTTCCGAACGTCGTTTCCTCGACCACCACCGACAAGCTCAACGGTTGGCTGATCGGCGTGACCGTTCCCGTGGGTGCCGGCCTGATCCGCGCTTCCTACTCTGGCGTGAAGTACAAGCTGCAAAGCAACGACCCGTTCTCGAACAAAGCGGATCCCAAGGCAAACAAGCTGGCACTCGGCTACGTGCACAACCTGTCGAAGCGCACTGCGCTGTACGCAACGATCGCCCGCGTGAACAACAAGGACGGCGCAGCCCTCACGGTGGGTGGACCGAAGTTCGTCACCAACGACGTCTTCACCCCGAAGAGCTCGACCGGCTACGACTTCGGCATCCGCCACGCCTTCTGATCGCGACTTGACGCCATGCTGGCTTTCGCCAGTTCACGTCGATTCAGTGTCAAGCCGCCCTGCGCAAGCCGGGCGGCTTTTTGGCTTTCCTCAATTTGCCCGGCTGCGCCTGCTTTGCAGCAGCCCCACATTCATTTCTCCGCTCAACACCGAAGCGTAGAAACGTTCGACCATGTTTACGCTTGTGCGCGCATTTCGTGCCAAGGTCAGCATGTCGATGCCTTGTCCATAGAGCAACCGCAACGTGATCGCGGTGTGACGCAAGCAATAGAGCGTCCTCGATTGGCCGAGCGGTCCCTTCTCGAGGCCTTTGACCTTGAGGGCCCAATGGAACAAAAAGTTGAGCACCGCAAGCGCGTGCTCACGGTTCTTCAGGTGCGGCATGAAGATGTAGTCATCCGCACCGCCGCCGCCCTGCGCGCGCCGATGCGCAAGCAGACATTCGTAAACCCGTACTGCGGGACGCAAGCTCACGATGGGCTGGCTGTGCCGCTTGGTTTCCGGCAGGTTCATGCGCAGATAGACATGCTTGCCGCGTACGACCTCGATGTGCTTGTGCTTCATGAGCTTGATGTCGCTCGGACGCACGAAGGTATTGACCATCCAGCGAATCAGCCACGGCAGTTCCTCCGGCATGACGAGCAACTCCCGTGCAATCCAGAAACGATCGCCCGCGCCGAGCTCGTCGAGCACGGGATGCGGCAGCCCACGCAACTTGCGCGCAGCGGCCACCACCGCGCGGTACTCCGCGACGCTGAAGCTGCCACGCGGCTGACTGCGCACCTTGACCTTTGGAAACGGCGGTGCCGCGCGAAGCACACCCGTGCTCACGCCATGCACCACGACCTTCCGCAACAGCACGAGGTACTGCGCAATCGTCGTGCTCGTGAAGCCTTGCTCGCCGAGGTGATCGATCAGGCGTTGTGCATCCGCCGTCGAGAAGTCTTGCGCGCGCACCGAACCCAACAGCGGAAGGATGTGGGCATTCAATCTGTTGCCCATCACCTGCCAGGTGGGACGTCCGATTTCGCCTCGCTGCACACGCGCGGCTTCTGCTTGCATTAACCCTCTAGAAAGGTCACTGACAAGAACTGATAACAAATTTTGCTCATCTGTTAACCGAACGGCGGACGTATGGATCGCGGGATAGGCTCGTTCAAAAAAACCTGAATCGTTAGCGGCAGAGGCTCTAAAAGAGATATTTATGACATTTGTGTCCATGTCATATCCGTAAGCAATCTCGATGCCTCTTATGATGATGCGTTATCAATTTAAAACTCCCGTGGAAATAACGTGCGCGATGTACCTGCGGCGCTGACGCCCGCCGACTATCTCAGAAAAATCCTGAATGCCCGCGTTTACGATGTAGCAGTCGAATCTGCACTCGAAAAAGCCAACGCACTCAGTGAGAGGCTCGACAACACGGTGTTGCTCAAGCGCGAAGACCAGCAACCGGTCTTCAGCTTCAAGCTGCGCGGTGCCTACAACAAGATGGCGAACCTCACGCCAGAGCAGCTTGCGCGCGGCGTGATCTGTGCGTCGGCCGGCAACCATGCACAAGGCGTGGCGCTGGGGGCGCGCAAACTCGGCACGCGCGCAATGGTGGTGATGCCCGTCACCACGCCGCGTCTCAAGATAGATGCAGTGCGCGGCTTCGGCGGCGAAGTGGTGTTGCATGGCGACAGCTATTCCGACGCCTATCTGCATGCGCTCGAACTGCAGGCGCAGCAAAATCTCACCTTCGTGCATCCCTTCGACGATCCCGATGTGATCGCGGGACAGGGCACGATCGCGATGGAGATCCTGCGCCAGCATCAGGGCAGGCTCGACGCCGTGTTCGTTGCGATCGGCGGCGGTGGCCTGATCTCGGGCGTGGCCAACTACATCAAGGCATTGCGTCCCGAGATCAAGGTGATCGGCGTGCAGATGAACGACTCCGACGCGATGATGCAATCGGTCGCGGCCCACCAGCGCGTGAGCCTGCCCGATGTCGGGCTGTTCTCGGATGGCACGGCGGTCAAGCTCGTGGGCGAGGAAACCTTCCGCATCGCAAGCAACCTCGTCGACGACTACATCGCGGTCGACACCGATGCCGTGTGCGCCGCCATCAAGGACATCTTCGTCGACACGCGCAGCATCGTCGAGCCGGCCGGTGCACTCGCGGTGGCGGCAATCAAGCAGTACGTGGCCGAACAGGGCCGCCACGGCGAGACCTATGCGGCGATCCTGTGCGGCGCCAACATGAACTTCGACCGGCTGCGCTTCGTCGCCGAGCGCGCCGAGGTCGGCGAAGAGCGCGAGGCGCTGTTCGCCGTCACGATTCCCGAAGAGCGCGGCAGCTTCCGCCGCTTCTGCGAACTCGTCGGAGAAATGCCGGCGGGCGCGTCGCAGCAAACGGGTTCGGCCGGCGGCACGCTGCGCAACGTGACGGAGTTCAACTACCGCATCAGCGATGCGGCGAAGGCCCACGTGTTCGTGGGGCTGACGACGTCCACGCGCGGCGAGTCGGCCACGATCGCGCAGACCTTCAATGCCCACGGATTCGACGCGCTCGACCTCACGCACGACGAACTCGCAAAGGAACACCTGCGGCACATGGTGGGCGGCCGCACCGGCCTCGCGCACGACGAGCGCCTGCTGCGTTTCATCTTTCCGGAGCGACCGGGCGCGCTGCTCAAGTTTCTGAGCCTGATGCGGCCGAACTGGAACATCAGCCTGTTCCACTACCGCAACCAGGGCGCCGACTACGGCCGCATCCTCGTAGGCCTGCAGGTGCCGGCGAGCGACGCTGCGGCGTTCGAAGCGTTCCTCGAAACGCTGGGCTATCCCTGGGTGGAAGAAACCGCGAACCCTGCGTACCGCCTGTTCCTGCAGGCCTGAGCCAGTCGCCGGTCCGGTCGGCTATTGCGCGGGCTGTTGCTGTTGTTGCTGCCCAGGCGGCGGCGCCATGACCGCCGGCATGGTAGCGGGCAGCAGACCCGTCGGCGCCTGTTCCGGCGATGCTGGCTGGACTGGCGGTGTTTGCGCCATCGGCAAACCTGCCGGCGCAGGCGGAATCACTGCTGGAGCGCTTCCGACGGCGATCGGCGCACGCACGGGCAGTTGCAGCGTGAACGCCGCCGGCCCGTCCGCCTGCGCGCCGAGCGTCGCGGCACGCACATCCACCGACTGCAGCACGTAGCTGTCGCCGACGCGCGAACCGACGCGGAACGGGCGCGGCGGCTTGCCGTCGATCGAGATGAGGGCAGCACCCTGATTGGACGGATCCGCCACCACGCCCGAAAGTGCGAAGCGGCTCGCCGCCGCGGGCGCCTCGGGCGCCATCTGCTCCGCCGGAAGCGCACCGAACAGCCGTGCGATCGCATCGGCGTCGGCAGAGACCGCCGCACGCGGCAGGGCCGCCGCTGCGGCCACGGGTTCGGCCGGGCTCGCGAGCCGGAGCCCCCAGAACACGGCCGCGCCCGCGGCCAGTGCCCAGAGGCCCGTGGTGGCGACCGGGGCATGCCAGCGCGCAGCGGAATAGGGACTTGTCATGGCCGCGGATTATCATGCAGCGGGCCTTCCGAAACATGTTCTTCCCGATATGAAAAAAATCCTTCACGAGACCATCCGCACCGCCCAACGCGGCTTCACGCTGATCGAGCTGATGGTGGTGCTGGTCATCATCGGCGTGCTGGCCGCGCTGATCGTGCCGAACGTGATCGAGCGGGCCGATGATGCCCGCGTGACCGCCGCCCGCACCGACATCAACAACCTGATGCAGGCGCTGAAGCTCTACCGCCTCGACAACCAGCGCTATCCCACGGCCGAACAGGGCCTGCAGTCGCTGCTCGTGCGGCCCACGGCCGGCCCCGCGGCACCGAACTGGAAGCCTTATGTCGAGAAGCTGCCGAACGATCCCTGGGGCCATTCCTATCAGTACATGAATCCGGGCATCAAGGGCGAGATCGACGTGCTCTCCCTCGGTGCCGATGGCCAGGCCGGCGGCGAGGGCAAGAATGCCGACATCGGCAGCTGGCAATAGGCGCCGCAGCGGCTTCACGCTGCTCGAGCTCATCGTGGTGATCGCCATCATCGCGGTCGCCACGGCAGGCGTGAGCTTCGCGATGCGCGACAGCAGCGCTGCCCAGCTCGACCGCGAAGCCGACCGGCTGGCCGCGCTGCTCGAGTCGGCCCGCGCCCAGTCGCGCGCGAGCGGCGTCGCGGTGCGCTGGCGCCTCGTCGAGGGCGGCAATTTCGTGTTCGAGGGCCTGCCGCCCGATGCGCTGCCCGGCGGCTGGATCACCAGCGGCATCAGCGCCCGGGCCGCGCTGGCGAACGGTGCTCCCATCGCTGCGGTTCAACTGGGGCCCGATCCGATCATCGCGGCCCAGCAGATCCTGCTGCAGGCCGAAGGACCGCCAGCGCGCTCGCTGCGCATTGCGACGGACGGCCTGCGCCCCTTCACTGTGTCCACGCCATGAGCGCCGCGCCGGGCTGCCCCCGAGCAAGCTCGCTCCCGCCTGGCGGGAAGGCGCGCAGCGCCAAGGGTGCACCATTGACCCCCGCGCGGCGCGCCCGCCACTGTTGCGGATTCACGCTGATCGAAGTGTTGATCGCACTCGGCATCGTCGCGCTTGCGCTCGCGGCGGGTTCACAGGCCACGATGTCGCTCACGCGCAATGCCCAGCGCCAATCCGACCTGCTGCTGGCCGACATCTGTGCCGAGAACGAACTCGCCAAGGTGCGGCTCGCGCGGCAGATGCCGCCAGTGGGCGATTCGGGTTCGATCTGCGTGCAGGCCGGCGTCTCGTTCAACGTCACCACCGCCACCATCGCCACGCTCAATCCGAACTTCCGGCGCGTCGACGTGCAGGTGCGCGACGAGGCCGATGCGCCAGTGCTGCGCGTCTCGACCGTGGTGGGCCGCTTCTGATGTCCGACCGTTTCGCGCGCCGACAAGGCCCTTGCGGCTTCACGCTGATCGAACTGCTGGTGGCCATCGCGGTCATGGCGCTGCTGGCGCTCGTGAGCTGGCGCGGGCTCGACGGCATGTCGCGCGCCACCACCCTGAACCAGCAGCGTGCCGATGCGGTGCTCACGCTGCAAACCACGCTGGCGCAATGGAGCGCCGACCTCGACGCGGTCACCGCGCTCGCGCAGACGCGCCCCATCGACTGGAACGGCCGCGTGCTCCGGCTCACGCGTCGCGGCGGCGACGAGGCCGCACCCGTGGTGCTGGTGGTGGCCTGGACGCTGCGCAGCGGCGCCGACGGCACGCGCTGGCGACGCTGGCAATCGCCGCCTTTCTCCACACGCGGCGAGTGGCAGCAGGCCTGGAACATGGCGGCCTCGTGGGCGCAGGATGGTGGCGCGGCGGCCGGCGGCGAGGTTGCGCTCATGCCGGTCGACAGCTGGCAGCTCTACTACTTTCGCGAGAACGTCTGGGCGCCCGCCGGCGCGCTCCCAACCGCTCCACCCACCCCATCCAACCCTGCCAATCCGCTGCGCGCCACGGTGAACATGCCGGACGGCGTGCGCCTGGTGCTCAACCTCTCGCCGGGCGACGGGCTCGCGGGCATGCTCACGCGCGACTGGGTCAAGCCCACCGTGGGAGCGCCAAGGTCATGAGCACATCGCCCAGGCTCGCGCGCCCTCGCCAGCAGCGTGGCGCCGCACTGCTCGCGGCCATGCTCACCGTGATGCTCGTCGCGACCTTCTCGGCCGCGGCGCTGTGGCAGCAATGGCGCGCCTCCGAGGTCGAGGCCGCCGAGCGTGGCCGCGTGCAAGCCGCATGGGTGCTGGTCGGCGCGCTCGACTGGTCGCGCCTCATCCTGCGCGAAGACGGCATGACTGGCGGCCCCGATCACCTGGCCGAGCCCTGGGCTGTGCCCCTCGCCGAGGCGCGGCTCACGAGCTTTCTGTCGGCCGAGAAGAACGTGGCAAGCGACAACCTCGAAGGACTGCCCGACGCCTTTCTTTCGGGCCGCATCGTCGATGCGCAGTCCAAGCTCAACATCCTGTCGCTGGTCGACGGCAACAAGCCGGTGCCGGCCAGCGTCGCGACCTTCACCAAACTGTTCAACATCCTCGGCCTGCCGGCCTCCGAACTCAGCGCAATGACTGCCTCGCTGCTGCGCACGATGGCCACCGCCTCCGATGCGGCAGGCGACGGTGCCGGCGGCGGCGCGGCACCGTTGATGCCGCAGGAGCTGTCGCAGCTCGTATGGCTCGGCCTCTCGCCCTCGACAGTGGCCGCGCTCGAGCCTTACGTCACGGTCCTGCCGGGGCGCACGCCGCTCAACATCAACACCGCGAGTGCCGAGGCCATCAGCGCCAGCCTGCCATCGCTGAGCATCAGCGACGCGCGCCAGGTGGTCGAGAAGCGCACACTCGCGTTCTTTCGGCAGATCACCGATGCCAACCGCGCGCTGCCGAATGGTGGTTCGCAGTTCAATGCCGCCCAGCACAGCGTGAGCACCCAGTTCTTCGAGGTCTACGGCCGGCTGCGCATCGACCGCACCTGGGTCGACGAGCGTTCGCTGCTGCAGCGCGACGGCATCACCGTCAAGACCATTTGGCGCCACCGCGGTGCCGGCCTTGCCGCGACGCCGCCGGCCAAAACCTGAGGCGGGTTTTTCATCGATCCTTTTGCATTGATTAATCTTCCAACGCGCGCCGCACCTGGGTTACTAGCTATCGAAAAAATAGCGCTTTCAGGACGCCCGACCCTACAATCACCCGCCCTTCCGAATTCGAAATGACACCGCTGCTGCTCATCGCCCCCCTCGCCCCGGCGGATGCCGCGGGCGAGTACGACTGGGCCCAGGCGGGCGATGACGGCATCGCATTGCGCGACCATGGCCGCGCCCTGCGCGCGCTGCTGCCTGCCGGCGCCGAAGTCACGCTCGGCGTTCCCGCCGCAGCGCTTTCGTGGCATCGCGTCACGCTGCCCAAGGGCAGCATGGGAAGCGCATCCAAACTGCGCGCGGTACTCGACGGCCTGCTCGAAGAGCGCCTGCTCGATGAACCCGAAGCCCTGCACTTCGCGCTCGAGCCCGAGGCCAAGGCCGGCGTGCCGGTCTGGGTCGTGGCCTGCAACCGCATCTGGCTGCGCACGCTCGTGCAGGGCCTCGAATCCGCAGGCCGGCGCGTGGTGCGCATCGTTCCCGAATTCACGCCGCAGCCGCTCGATGCCCCGCCGCTGCTGCAGGTCACCGGCGAAGCCGACGCACCGATGCTCACCGTGTGCGACGCTGACGGCGTGGTCTCGCTGCCGCTCGCGGGCGCCGGCCTCGCGCTCTCGGGCACCGTCCCGCTCGACACGGCCGTGATCACCGCCGAGCCCGCCGTCGCAGAAGCTGCCGAGCATCTGCTCGAGCGCCGGCTGCCGATCGTGCAGGCGCCGCAGCGCTGGCTCCAGGCTGCGCGCTCGCCTTGGGAGCTCGCGCAGTTCGACCTCGCCGCCACCGGCCGCGCACGCGCCGGCAAGAAATTCGCGTCGCTGCTCCAGACGCTGCGCCACGCGCCCGAATTTCGCGCCGCGCGCTGGGGCGCCGCTGCGCTGCTGCTGGTCCATTTGATCGGCCTCAACGCCTGGGCCTGGAAGGAGCGGCAGGCGCTCGACGCCAAGCGCCAGGCCGTGAACACCATGCTGACCCAGACCTTCCCGTCCGTGAAACTCGTGGTCGACGCACCGTTGCAGATGGCGCGCGAGGTCGCGGCGCTGCAGCAGGCCGTGGGCGACGTCGCCGGCAGCGATCTCGAACCGATGATCGGCGCGCTCGCGGGCAACCTGCCGCCGGGCCGCATTCCCACCGCCATCGACTTCAGTGCCGGCCAGCTGCGCCTGCGCGGCCTGGCGCTGCAGCCGTCCGAACTCACGCGCCTGTCGGGCACCCTGGGCCCACGCGGCTACAGCGTACGTGCCGAAGGCGATCTCCTGCTGGTGCAGGCCGAGGGGACGCGATGAACGCCAGCGAACAACTCCGCGCGCGGTGGGCCGCACTCGAACAGCGCGAGCGGCGCATGGTGGCCATCGCGGCTGCGCTCGTCGCGCTGGCGCTGCTGTGGTGGATCGCGCTGGCCCCCGCGCTGCGCACCTTGGCGGCAGCGCGCACCGAGCACGCGAAGCTCGACGCACAGCTGCAACAGATGGCGAGCCTGCAGGCGCGTGCCAAGGCACTGCAGGCTCAGCCGCGCCTCACGCGCGACGACGCGCTGCGCGCGCTCGAAACCTCCGTGCGCCAGAGCCTCGGCGGCAATGCCCAGCTCATGACCGCGAGCGGCGACGGGGCAGCCACGATCACGCTGCGCGCCGCACCCGCCGATGCTGTCGCGCAGTGGCTCACGCAGGCGCGTGGCAATGCCCATGCGGTGCCGCGCGAAGCCCATCTCACGCGCGCTGCCGCCGCGCCGCCGGCCGCCGGCAAGAACGAACCCGCGACTCCGGCCGTGCGCTGGGAAGGCACCTTCGTGATGGCGCTGCCCGCCGCCCGATGAGCCAGGCTTGGTGAACCCATCACATGCTGAAGCGCTCTCCACTTTCTGAACCGGCGCCGCGACGCGGCTGGCGCTGGGCCCTGCTCGGCCTCGTGATCGGCGCGCTGGTCGCGCTCGTGCTGTTCGCGCCCGCACGCTGGCTCGCCGCGGGGCTGTCGAACTGGAGCCAAGGCCGTCTGCTGCTGGTCAATGCACGTGGCACGGTCTGGAACGGCACCGCGGCCGTGGTGCTCGCAAGTGGCGCGGGCGGCGCCGAAGCGGTTTCGCTGCCTGGCCTGCTCAACTGGCGCATGCGCCCGGGCTGGGGCGGCCTGTCCGCCGCGCTCGACCTGCCCTGCTGCGCCGCCCGGCCGCTGCAGCTCAGGGCCAGCCCGCGCACCAACGGCCTGCAGCTCCAATGGGGCGACGGCAGCTCGCGCTGGCCCGCGAGCCTTCTGACCGGGCTCGGCGCACCGTGGAACACGCTCAGGCTCGAAGGCACGCTCGACCTCTCCACGCGCGGGCTCGCCATGCAGTGGGACGGGCCGGTGCTGCGCATTGCCGGCCAGGCCACGCTCGATGCCACCGACGTTTCATCAAGCCTGTCTACCCTCAAGCCGATGGGCAGCTACCGGATCACGCTCGAGGGCGGCAACCGGCCCACGCTGCTGCTGAACACGCGCGAAGGCAGCCTGCAGCTCAACGGCAGCGGCAGCTGGAACGGCACGGCCTTCCGCTTCAACGGCGAAGCGAGCGCTGCTGCGGGGCGCGAAGACGCGCTCTCCAATTTGTTGAACATCATCGGACGCCGCGACAACGCGCGTTCGATCATCACCCTGGGTTGACCATGAAGAAGCCTCCGACCACGCTCGGCATCGTTGCACTCGCCGCGCAGATGCTGATCGCTGCCACCCTCGTGCAGGCCGTGCCGCCCGCCTTCGCGCAGGCGACCGGCGGCGCGCCGCGGCGCGGCGAACCCATCACGCTCAATTTCGCGAACGCCGACATCGAGGCCGTGGCGCGCACCATGGCGGTGGTCACGGGCCGCGACGTGGTGGTCGACCCGCGCGTCAAGGGCACGATGAACCTCGTCACCGACCGCGCCATCGCACCGGCGGCGGCGTTCAACCAGTTCGCCTCGGCGCTGCGCCTGCAGGGCTTCGCGATCGTTGAGGCCGAAGGGCTCTACAAGATCGTGCCCGAGGCCGAAGCCAAGCTGCAGACCCAGAGCGTCAGCACCGCAACGCCCGGCGCCTCGGTGGCCGACAGCCAGATCGTCACGCAGATCTTCAGGCTTAACCACGAATCGCCGAACAGCCTGCTGCCGGTGCTGCGGCCGTTGATTCCGCCCAACAACACGATCAACGTGAACCCGGGCAACAACTCGCTCGTAATCACCGACTACGCGGGCAACATGCGCCGGCTCGCGCGCATCATTGCGGCGCTCGACGTGCCCGACGCGTCCGACATCGAAGTGATTCCGCTCAAGCATTCGATCGCCACCGACATGCTGCCGCTGATCACGCGGCTGGTCGACGGCAGCGGCTCGGGTGCACCGGGCGCCGCTGCGCCGGGCAGGGCTGATACCTCGTTCCGCACCACGCTGCTGGCCGATCCGCGCAGCAACTCGCTCATCCTGCGCGCGGCGAATCGCGCCCGGACGGCGCTGGTGCGCACGCTGGTCGAGAAGCTCGACCGCCCGCCGGCCGAAAGCAGCAACGGCGCGGCCGGCAACATCTACGTGGTCTACCTGAAGAATGCCGACGCGGTGCGCCTCGCGGCCACGCTGCGTGCAGCCATGGCCGCCAACCAGATGCCCGGCATGCCCGGCGCCCCGGGCGCTGCCGGCGGGGCCGCGAGCACACCGCAGGCGCAGGCGAACATGCCGCAGGCCATGTCCATGTCGGTCGGCCTCAATGGCCAGAGCGGTTCGCCGGCCGCCAACGCGCCGCTCAACAATGCCAACCAACCCTCGACCGGCGGCCAGATCCAGGCCGACCCGTCGACCAACTCGCTGATCATCACCGCGCCCGAGCCGCAGTACCGACAGATGCGCGCGGTGATCGACAAGCTAGACGGCCGGCGCGCGCAGGTCATGATCGAGGCGCTGATCGTCGAGGTCAGCGCCGACAAGGCCGCCAACTTCGGCGTGCAGTGGCAGAGCGCGCTCGGCAACAACGCGGTCATCGGCACCAATTCGAGCCTGGCCAGCGCCAACATCCTCGCGCTCACGCAGGCGCTGGCCACGCGCGACGTGGCCAACATCCGGCCGTCGTCGGGCCTGAACCTCGGCATCGCCGGCAAGATCGGCGGGCAGTACATCCTCGGGGCCATCGCGAACTTCTTCAACAGCGACGGCGACGCCAACGTGCTCTCGACGCCCAACCTGCTCACGCTCGACAACGAAGAGGCCAAGATCGTCATCGGCCAGAACGTGCCCTTCGTCACGGGCCAGTACGCGAGCACCTCGGGCTCGGTGGGCATCAACCCGTTCACCACGGTCGAGCGCAAGGACGTGGGCCTCACGCTGCGCGTGCGCCCGACGATCAACGAGAACGGCACCGTGAAGATGACCATTTTCCAGGAGATCTCCACCGTCGCCGGGAACACCATCAACAACCCCAACGGCCCCACCACCAACAAGCGCGCGATCGAATCGAGCGTGCTGGTCGAAGACGGCGGGCTCATCATGCTCGGCGGGCTGCTGTCGGACGACTACAGAAACACGATCGAGAAGGTACCGCTGGCCGGCGACATCCCGGTGTTCGGCAACCTGTTCAAGAACGAGGTCCGTTCGCGCGTCAAGAGCAACCTCATGATGTTCCTGCGGCCCGTGGTCATGCGCGATGGCGCATCGAGCGAAGCCTTCGCCTACGACCGCTACGACGAGATCCGCGGCATGCAACAGCGCGCCCAGCCCAGCACCGACAACATCATGCTGCGCGGCGTCGACGCCGCGCCCGTGCTGCCCGAGGCGCCGCTGCCGCGCGCGGCGGCTCGCCAGAGCGAGAGCGGCAACCGCAGCGACCGCATCATGGGCACGCAGCTCATTCCCCCGCCCGCCCCGCCGGCCGACACGCGCATCCTGCGCCCGAGCCCGTTGCGTGGTGCGCTGCCGCCCACGGCCGATCCGAGCACCGCGCGCGAACTGCCCTGAAGCCGACCATCGCCATGCGCCATCCCCTGCCCTACGCGTTCGCCCGCAGCCAGCAATTGCTGCTCGAGGAAACCGACGACGGCCGCTACACGCTCTGGATGTCGCGCCTGCCTTCGCGCAGCGCGCTCGGCGAGGTCACGCGCAAGTACGGCGTGCATGCCTTCGAGGTGCTCGACCCCGGCCCGCTCGCACAGCGCATCAGCGCCGCCTACGCGCAGGGCGAATCGAGCGCCGCCGCGGTGGTGAGCGAAGTGCAGAGCGACGCCGATCTCTCGCGCATGATGCAGGAGCTGCCTGCGGTCGAAGACCTGCTCGAGAGCGCGGGCGACGCGCCGATCATCCGCATGCTCAACGCGCTGCTCACGCAGGCCGCGCGCGACGGCGCGAGCGACATCCACATCGAGCCGTACGAGCGCACCTCGTCCGTGCGCTTTCGCATCGACGGCACGCTGCGCGAGGTGGTTCAGCCCAACCGCGCGCTGCATGCGGCGCTGATCTCGCGCCTGAAGATCATGGCCGACCTCGACATCTCCGAGAAGCGGCTGCCGCAAGACGGCCGCATCTCGCTGCGCATCGGCACGCGCGCGGTCGACGTGCGCGTCTCCACGCTGCCGAGCGCGCACGGCGAACGTGCGGTGCTGCGGCTGCTCGACAAGACCGAATCCAAGCTCACGCTCGAATCGGTCGGCATGCAGGGCGACACGCTCGATCGCTTCGAGCGGCTCATTGCGCAGCCGCACGGCATCATCCTCGTCACCGGCCCCACGGGCTCGGGCAAGACCACCACGCTGTACGCGGCGCTGGCGCGGCTCGACGCCGGCCGCAGCAACATCATGACGGTCGAAGACCCGATCGAATACGAACTGCCGGGCGTGGGCCAGACGCAGATCAACGCCAAGATCGAACTGACCTTCGCCAAGGCGCTGCGCGCGATCCTGCGGCAAGATCCCGACGTGATCATGATCGGCGAGATCCGCGACTTCGAGACCGCGCAGATCGCCATCCAGGCGTCGCTCACCGGCCACCTCGTGCTCGCGACACTGCACACCAACGATTCGGTCAGCGCCGTCACGCGCCTGACTGACATGGGCGTGGAGCCGTTCCTGCTGAGTTCGTCGCTGCTCGGCGTGCTCGCGCAGCGGCTCGTGCGCAAGGTCTGCACCGCCTGCGCGGGCGCCGGCTGCGACGTCTGCGGCCAGACCGGCTACCAGGGCCGCACCGGCATCTTCGAGCTGCTCGTGGCCAACGACGAAGTGCAGGCGCTCATCCACGGCAAGGCCGCCGAGAGCCAGCTCTTCGAGGCCGGCACGCGCGGCGGGTTGCGCTCGATGCGCGACGACGGCGAACGGCTGGTCGAGACCGGCATCACCTCGCGCGCCGAGCTGCTGCGCGTGACGCGCGAATAACCGCCGCCACGCCGCGTCCGCCATGCCCGCCTATTCCTTCGAAGCCATCGATGCTGCCGGCCAGTCGCGCGAAGGCGTGCTCGAGGCCGACACCGCGCGCAGCGCGCGCAGCATGCTGCGCGCGCAGTCGCTCATCCCGCTGTCGGTCAAGCCGGTCGGCGGCGAGGCGCTCGATGCCAATGGCCGGCCTAGCGGCCTCGGGCGCTGGCTCGGCGGCGGCAAGCGCGTCTTCAATTCCACCGGCCTCGCGGTCTGGACGCGCCAGCTCGCTGGCCTCGTCTCCTCGGGCCTCCCGCTCGAACGCGCGCTGACCGCGCTCACCGACGAAGCCGAGACCGAGCCGCAGCGGAACCTCGTCGCATCGCTGCGCGCCGAGGTCAATGCGGGTTCCCCGTTCGCACGCGCCCTGTCCGCACATCCGCGCGAGTTCTCGCCCATCTACACGGCCGTGATCGGCGCGGGCGAGCAGAGCGGCAATCTCGGCCTCGTGCTCGACCGGCTTGCCGACGACCTCGAGGAACGGCAAGCGCTGCAGCAGAAGCTCGTCGGCGCGGCGCTCTATCCGGCCATCGTCACGCTGGTGGCGATCGTGATCGTGATCTTTCTCGTGAGCTATGTGGTGCCGCAGGTGGCGCAGGTGTTCGCGGGCACCAAGCGCTCATTGCCTTTTCTCACCACCGTGATGCTCTCGCTGAGCGCCGCCGTGCGCAGCTACGGATGGTGGATGCTCGGCGGCGTGGTGCTGGCCACCATCGCCGTGCGCATCGCCTTGGCGCAGGAAGCCTTTCGTCTGAAGTTCGATGCGGCGTGGCTCAACCTGCCGCTGGTCGGCAAGCTCGCCCGCGGCTACAACGCCGCGCGCTTCGCCAGCACACTCGCCATGCTCGCGACCGCGGGGGTGCCGATCCTGCGCGCGCTGCAGGCCGCCGCCGAAACGCTGAGCAACCGCGCCATGCGCGCCGATGCGCTCGACGCGCTGGTGCTGGTGCGCGAAGGCGCACCGCTCGCGTCGGCCCTGGCGCAAAAGAAGCGCTTCCCCGGCCTGGTCTCGATGTTCGCGCGGCTCGGCGAACAGACCGGCACGCTGCCCCTGATGCTGCAGCGCGCCGCCAACCAGCTCGGTGCCGAGGTGCAGCGCCGCGCCATGCACCTGGCCACCATCCTCGAGCCGCTGCTGATCGTGGCGATGGGTGGCGTGGTCATGCTGATCGTGCTCGCGGTGATGCTGCCTATCATCCAGCTCAACCAGTTCGTCAAGTAGCGCCATGCCCGTCACCCTCGAAGACAAGCTCGTGGTCGCGATCTCCTCGCGCGCCCTGTTCAACCTCGAAGAAGAAAACCTGGTTTTCGAATCGGGCGACGACACGGGCTACATGAAGCTGCAGCTCGAGCGGCTCGACGTGCCGGCCGCACCCGGCATCGCGTACTCGCTGATCCGCAAGCTGCTGCGCTTCAACGACGACGGTGTCCAGCGCGTCGAGGTCGTGATCCTGTCGCGCAACGACCCGGTCTCGGGCATGCGCATCTTCCGCTCCAGCGCGGCGGCCGAGATCAAGCTGCAGCGCGGCGTGTTCACCCAAGGCCGCCCGCCTTTCGGCTACCTGCGGCCGCTGCGCGCGCACCTGTTCCTGTCGGTCAATGCGCAGGACGTGCGCGAGGCGCTCGGCGCAGGCTTTCCGGCCGCGCGGGTGCTGGTCGAATCGGTCAAGGCCAGCGATGCCTGGCCCAACGAAGTGCGCATCGCCTTCGACGGCGACGCCGTGCTGTTCTCTGACGAAGCCGAGCGCGTGTTCCAGTCCGAAGGCCTCGACGCCTTCCAGGCGCATGAACTCAGCAAGGCCGATCTGCCGCTGCCCGAAGGGCCGTTCAAGCCGCTGCTCATGGCGCTGCACCGCCTGCAGCTGGCGGGCAATGCACAGATGCGCATCCGCACCGCGCTCGTCACCGCGCGCAGCGCCCCTGCGCACGAGCGCGCGATCCGCACGCTCATGAACTGGAACATCCGCGTCGACGAAGCGATGTTCCTCGGCGGCCTGCCGAAGGGCGAATTCCTGCGCGAGTTCGAGCCCGACTTCTTCTTCGACGACCAGACCGGCCACGTCGATGCCGCGGCACGCCACGTGCCCGCGGGCCACGTGTCGAGCGGCATCAGCAACGAAAAGTAGGGGCCTGCCCCCGAACGCCCGAACGCGCCGGCCTGCGCCCGCGCTGGCTTTGTCACGGCCGATTCACCGTGACGTCATGGCTTCGCCCTAGTCTTTGACGCTGTCCGCGCAACGTCCTTGCGCGGGCGCTTTTTTTTGTGCGAACCGACACGAGCCAAAGGAACCCCATGCAGCGTCCACGCCCACTTCATTTGCCGCGCCTCGTTCCGGCGCTCTTCCTGGCCTGCCTGCTGTGCGCCTGTGGTGGCGGCAACGGCGGCGGCGGCGGCTTCTTCGGCGGCCTGCCCGTGGTGGGTAATCCGGAACCCACGCCCACTCCGCCGGCCGCGCCCGAGCCGGTGATGCGCTGCGCCCCTTGAGTGCGCCTGGAATCGATCAAGAACAACGCCCAGGACGCACCCCGATGACCATGCCTTCTCGCCGCAAATTCCTGACCGGCACCGCCACCACCGGTGCCGCCGCGCTCGCGCTCTCGGCCTTTCCCCCGAGCATCCGCCGCGCCCTCGCCATTCCCGCCAGCAACAAGACCGGCACTCTCAAGGACGTCGAGCACATCGTCATCCTCATGCAGGAGAACCGCTCGTTCGACCAGTACTTCGGCACGCTCATGGGCGTGCGCGGCTTCGGCGACCGCTTCACCATTCCGCTGCCCGAAGGGCGCGGCGTCTGGCAGCAGCTCGACGATGCAGGCAAGGAAGTGCTGCCCTATCACCTCGACGATTCGAAGGGCAATGCCCAGCGCGTGACCGGTACGCCGCACAGCTGGAGCGACGGCCAGGATGCATGGGCCGGCGGACGCATGCACGAGTGGGTCAAGTACAAGAAAACCGACACGGCGCCTTTCACGCAATCGATGGGATACCTCCGGGAGGCGGAACTGCCGTTCCAGTTCGCACTGGCCAATGCCTTCACGCTGTGCGACGCCTACCACTGCAGCATGCACACCGGCACCAACTCGAACCGCATGTTCCACTGGACCGGCACCAACGGCCCCACGGGCGCGGGCGTGGCCACGGTGAACAACGAGTGGGACTCGATCGACAGCTCGGCCACGGGCTACGAATGGAAGACCTACCCCGAACGCCTGCAGGAGGCCAAGGTCAGCTGGATCGTCTACCAGAACATGCCCGAGAACTTCGGCGACAACCCGCTCGCGGGCTTCAAGCAATACCGCCTGGCCAACGAGGCTTCGGGCAAGCCCGTCAGCAACAGTTCGAGCATTGCCTCGCCGGTGTACGACCCGGCCAGCGACGACGCCAGCAATCCGCTCTACAAGGGCATTGCCAACACCATGGGCGACGGCGGCTTCCTCGAACAGTTCCGTCAGGACATCAAAGGCGGCAAGCTGCCGCAGGTCTCGTGGCTCATCGCGCCCGCCACCTACTCCGAGCACCCGGGACCGTCGAGCCCGGTGCAGGGCGCCTGGTACATACAGGAAACGCTCGACGCGCTCACCGCCGTGCCCGAGGTGTGGAGCAAGACGGTGCTGTTGATCAACTTCGACGAGAACGACGGCTACTTCGACCACTACCCCTCGCCGGCCGCGCCCTCGATCAACCCCGACGGCACACCCGCAGGCAAGACCACGCTGCCGATCGAGGTGCTTGCGCCCGAGTACTTCAACCATCCGAAGCCGCCGGGCACCAGCAGCCAGCCCGCGCCCGACGGCCGCGTGTACGGCCCCGGCCCGCGTGTGCCGATGTACGTGATCTCGCCCTGGAGCCGCGGCGGCTGGGTCAATTCGCAGGCCTTCGACCACACCTCGGTGCTGCGCTTCATCGAGGCGCGCTTCGGCGTGCAGGAGCCGAACATCAGCGCGTTCCGTCGCGCGGTGTGCGGCGATCTCACGAGCGCCTTCAACTTCGCCAACCCGAACGACGAGCCGCTGCCCGCGCTCGCCGGCCGCACCACGCGCAACGCGGCCGACCAGTTGCGCAGCGACCAGGAAAAGCTCGCTCAGGTGCCGCTGCCGCTCGACCCGCAACGCCCGCGCCAGGCGAGCGGCACAAGGCCTTCGCGGGCACTCCCCTACGAGCTGCACACCAGTGCGCGCAGCGACGTGGTCGCCGGCACGGTGCGGCTGGTGTTCGCCAACACCGGCACCGCCGCTGCCGTGTTCCACGTCTACGACAAGCTGCACCTCGACCGCCTGCCGCGCCGCTTCATGGTCGAGCCCGGCAAGACACTCGACGAGGCGTGGAACGCGATGGCCGACGACAGCGGCTTCTACGACCTCTGGGTGCTCGGGCCCAACGGCTTCCATCGCCACTTCCAAGGCGACCTGGGCCGCGTGCGCGCCGGCGGCGCCGCGGCGCCCGAAGTGCGCGTGTGCTACGACATCGCGAACGGCAACGTGTACCTCGAGATGCTGAACGGCGGCGGCAGCCCCGCAAAGTTCACGGTGCGCGCCAAGGCCTACCGCGACGATGGTCCGTGGACGGCCACGGTGCAAGGCGGCAGCAAGGCCGAGCTGCACTGGGATCTGGCGTCGAGCGGCGCCTGGTACGACTTCGTCGTGACATGCGATACCGATCCCGGCTGGCAGCGCCGGTTCGCGGGTCGCGTGGAAACCGGCCGCCACACGGTCAGCGACCCGGCCATGGGCATGGGCGACCTGTGAGGCGCGCGACCGACATGACCACCCGCCGCAAGTTCCTCACCGGCAGCGCCGCCACCGGTGCCGCTGCGCTCGCGCTCTCGGCCTTTCCCCCGAGCATCCGCCGCGCGCTCGCCATCCCCGCCAACAACAAGACGGGCACCCTCAACGACGTCGAGCACATCGTCATCTTGATGCAGGAGAACCGTTCGTTCGACCACTACTTCGGCACGCTCATGGGCGTTCGCGGCTTCGGCGACCGCTTCACCATTCCGCTGCCCAAGGGCATGAACGTCTGGCAGCAGAGCGATGCCACCGGCAACACCGTGTTGCCCTACCACCTCGACAGTTCCAAAGGCAATGCCCAGCGCGACGGCGGCACGCCGCACGACTGGGCCGACAGCCAGGACGCCTGGGACGGCGGGCGCATGCACCAATGGGCGCGCTACAAGACCAGCCAGTCGATGGGCTACCACAAGCAAGCCGAGGTGCCGTTCCAGTTCGCGCTGGCGAACGCCTTCACGCTCTGCGATGCCTACCACTGCAGCATGCACACCGGCACCGATGCGAACCGGGCCTTTCACCTGACCGGCACCAACGGACCGACCGCCTCCAACACCGCCTTCGTGACCAACGAGTGGGATTGGATCAGCGGCCTGCCCGACTCGCCCAACGTGGGCTACACCTGGAAGACCTATGCCGAGCGCCTCGAGGAAGCGGGCGTGCGCTGGATCAGCTACCAGAACATGCCCGACGAATGGGGCGACAACATGCTCGGCGCTTTCCGGCAGTTCCGCCAGGCCAACGTCGACTCGGGCTATCCGGTGTCGAGCGGCGGCGAACCCAACAAGCCCTACGCGAACACCGGCCAGCCGCTGCCCTACAAGGCCTACGACCGCACCACCGACGACGCCAGGAGCCCGTTGTACAAGGGCATCGCGAACACGCTGCCGGGCACCCGCCCCGAGGACTACCTCGACGCCTTTCGACGCGACGTGCGCGAAGGCACGCTGCCGCAGGTCGCCTGGATGAGCGCGCCGTCGATCTACTGCGAGCACCCCGGGCCGTCGAGCCCGGTGCAGGGCGCCTGGTTCGTGCAGGAGGTGCTGGACGCGCTCACCGCCGTGCCCGAGGTCTGGAGCAAGACCGTGCTGATCGTCAATTTCGATGAGAACGACGGCTACTTCGACCACGTGCCCTCGCCGTCGCCGCCCTCGATCAATCCCGACGGCACGCCCGCGGGCAAGACCACGCTGTCCGACAGCGCACTGCTCCCCGAGTACTTCACCCAGCCCGCGCCGATCGGCAGCACCAAGCAGCCCACACCCGACGGCCGCGTGTACGGCCCCGGCCCGCGCGTGCCGATGTACGTGATCTCGCCCTGGAGCCGCGGCGGCTGGGTCAATTCGCAGGCCTTCGACCACACCTCGGTGCTGCGCTTCATCGAGGCGCGCTTCGGCGTGCAGGAGCCGAACATCAGCGCGTTCCGCCGCGCGGTGTGCGGCGACCTCACGAGCGCCTTCAACTTCGCCACCCCCAACGACGAGCCGCTGCCCGCGCTGGCTGGCCGCGTCAGCCGCACCGAGGCCGACCAGATCCGCGTCAACCAGGAGAAGCTGGACCACGTGCCGCTGCCGCTCGACCCGCAGTTGCCGCGCCAGGCCAGCGGCACGCGGCCTTCGCGCGCGCTGCCGTACGAGCTGCACGCCAGCGCGCGCGTGGCGCCGCTCGACGGCACGCTGCAGTTGCTGATGGCGAACACCGGCACTGCGGCCGCGGTGTTCCACGTGTACGACAAGCTCAACCTCGACCGGCTCCCGCGCCGCTACATGCTCGAGGCCGGCAAGACGCTCGACGATGTGTGGACGGCGGGCCGCGACAACAGCGGCTTCTACGACCTCTGGCTGCTCGGCCCCAACGGCTTTCACCGCCACTTCAAGGGCGACCTCGGCAGCTTGCGCGTCGCCGATGCGTCGAGCCCCGAGGTGCGCGTGTGCTACGACATCGCCAACGGCAACGTGTACCTCGAGATGCGCAACACGGGCGCGAGGGCCTGCAGGTTCACGGCGCGCGCCAAGGCCTACCGCGAGGACGGCCCGTGGACCACGACGGTGCAGCCCGGCGGCAAGGCCGAGCAGCACTGGGACCTGGCTTCGAGCGGCGCCTGGTATGACTTCGTCGTGACGTGCGATGCCGACGCGTCCTGGGCGCGCCGTTTCGCGGGCCGCGTCGAGACCGGCCGGCATTCGGTCAGCGACCCGGCCATGGGCCTGGGCGAACGCTGAACTTCACAACCTCAGTATTGCGCCTTCACCTCGGGCGCATTCCCGTTCGCCAGCGTCGCCGGGTCTTGCAGCACCGCGGCCACGTCGGCCAGGTACTGCCCGACGACGGGCTCGTGCGTGAGGTTGAGCATGTGGTGGATGCCCGCGGGCTGCTGCACGTAGCCCACGGTCCAGCCGCGCTCGCCGAGCCCGTGGCCGATCGCGCCCATGTCGCGCGTGGGCGAACCGAAGGCGAAGATCGACAGCTGGGGCCGGCCCAGCGTGGGCAGGCCGAGTGCGTCGAGGCCCTGCTGCATCGCGCGCCGCGTGGCGAGCACGCGCTCGGTCACGCGCAGGTAGCCTTCGTGGCCCAGGTAGTTCATCACCGCCCATGCCGCGGCGATGGCGCCGCCCGCGCGCGTGCCCACCAGCGTGTGCGTGAAGTACTGGCCGCGCGGCCAGTCGTCGAAGTAGTAGCCCATCAGCGCGAACGCATCGGGGTCCGCGAAGAACAGCGTCGACGCGCCCTTGGCGGTGTAGCCGTACTTGTGCAGGTCGGCCGAGATCGAGGTGACGCCCTCGACCGCGAAGTCGAAGTCGGGAACGTCCGCGCCGAGCGCGCGCGCAAACGGCGCAAAGTAGCCGCCCACGCAGGCATCGACATGCATCCAGGTGCCGTGTTCGCGCGCCAGCGCTGCAATCTCGGAAATGGGGTCAACCACGCCGTGCGGGAACGCGGGCGCCGAGCCGACGACCATCGCGGTGTCGGGCGTGACCGCCGCGCGCATCGCCGCCGGGTCGGCGCGAAAATCGGCCGCGAGCGGCGTGCGCACCGGCGTGAGCCCGAGAAAGTACGCGGCCTTGTCGAAGGCCGGGTGCGCACTGTGCGGCATGACGATCTGCGGCCGCCCCATGCCGGGCCGCCGTGCCAGCGCGCGGTCGCGCGCGCACTTCACCGCCAGGAAGATGCTCTCGGTGCCGCCCGTGGTCATGGCGCCGCGCGCCTCGGGGCCGCCGTGCAGCAGGCCCAGGCCCATCTCCACGACTTCGCGCTCGAACTTCGCGAGGCTCGCGAACGCGCGCGGCCCGAGTCCGTTCTCGGAGAAGTACATCAGGTAGGCCTGCTTTGCCACGTCGAGCACGTCTTCGCCCGCGTAGTGGATGAACATCGGCACGCGGCCGCGGCGCCAGTCCACGTCGCCTTCGCCGGCTTCTTTGAGCTGCCGCTGCAGTTCGGGCCAGGGCGTGCCGCTGGCCGGGAGTGTCATTGCCATGAGTGAGTCATCCTTCCTTGCCGCCCCAGTGGACGACCTTGTTTTCGAGCGCCCGCGCCAGCAGGTCGAGCAGGTAGCCGAGCACCGCCATGATCAGAGCGCCGACGATCACGACATTGGTGAGCAGGAAGTCGGAGGCCGACATCGCCATGTACGCGATGCCCGCGTTGGTGGCGATCATCTCGGCGCCCACCAGCATCGTCACGCCCAGGCCGATGCTCACGCGGATGCCGGTGAAGATGCCCGGCAGGCTCGCCGGGAAGATCACACGCCGGAAGATCATGGCGCGCGACGCGCCGAGCGCCATCGCGGCCTGCACCTTGCGACGGCCCACCGCGCGCACCGCCTGCATCGCGCTGATCGACAGGATCGGGAACAGCGCGAGCACGATGATCACGATCTTCGACACTTCGCCGATGCCGAACCAGATGATCAGAAGCGGCAGAAGCGCGAGCTTGGGCATCGGCCGCGTGATCTCGATCGGCGGATCGAGCACGGCCTTGACCGTTTCGTTCATGCCCATCCACAGGCCCAGCGGCACCGCGACCAGCACGGTGAGCCCAAACGCCACGCCGAAGCGGAACAGGCTGATGCCCAGGTGGTGCGCGAGCGTCTTGCCCTGGTAGCCGTTCTCCATCAGCTGCCAGAAGGTCTGCCACACCGCCATCGGCGACGGCAGGAAGAGCGGCGCGACGAAGGGCTTGTCGCCCACCAGCGGCACGGTGAGCAGCAGCCAGAGCGCCAGCAGCACGGCGAACGAGCCAAGATTGATCCAGCGCGAGCGCCCGCGCGCGCCCGAGCGGGCGTTGGATGCACCGCTCATCGCTGCGCCTCCTGGTGCTGCGCCGCCAGCGCCTCTTCGCGCAGCAGCCCGAAGATCTCGGCCTTCATGCGCGCGAACTCGGCGCTCGCGACCACCGCCGGGTCGTCGCTCTGCGCAAAGGTGGGATGAAACGTCGCCTTGATGCGCCCGGGCCGCGCCGACATCACGACCACCTCGGTCGCGAGGAACAGCGCCTCGTCGATGCTGTGCGTGATCCACAGCACGGTCTTGCGCGTCTCCTGCCAGATGCGCTTGATCTCCTCCTGCAGCAGCTCGCGCGTCTGCGCGTCGAGCGCCGCGAAGGGCTCGTCCATCAGCAGGATCTCGGGCGAATTGGCGAGCGCGCGCGCAATGCCGACGCGCTGCTGCATGCCGCCCGAAAGCTCGTACGGGTAGCGCTTCGCAAAGCCGGTGAGTCCGACCATCTCGAGGTAGTGCGACGCGATGCGCGTGGCCTCGGCCGCCGGTTTGCCGGTGGCGAGCGGGCCGAAGGCCACGTTGTCGATCACCCGCATCCAGGTGAAGAGCGCGCCCTGCTGAAACACCACGCCGCGGCGCGGGTCGGGGCCGCGCACCGGCAGGCCGTCCATCAGCACGCGGCCGGCCGTGGGCTGCTCGAAGCCCGCGACGATGTTCAGCAGCGTGCTCTTGCCGCAGCCCGAGGGGCCGAGCAGGCAGGTGAAGGCGCCCTGCGCGATGTCGAGCGTGATCGGCTCCAGCGCCTGCACCGCATCGGGCCCGTCGCCGAAGCGCTTGGAAATGTCCTCGAAGCGAACCTTGGGCGCGCCGGCGGCCGGCGCCGGCTGCGCCGTTCCTGTGTGTGCCAGTCCCATGGCCTCAGGCGGCCATCTTCGCGACGAAGCTCGCATCGACGAGCCCGCTCAGGTCCTTCGGCATCGCCGTGATCTGGCCCGCCTCGAACAGGAACTGCGCCTGCGTCTGCAGCGTCTTGAGCACGCCCGTGTCCTTCTCGCCGGGCTTGCCCATCCACTGGCTCGTCAGCTGCTCGCGCGCGGGCACCGGGTAGAAGGTGTTGAGCGAGCGCATCACCGTGGCCTCGTCGACGTTGAGGAACTTGGTCATCGTCTCGACCACTTCCTGCGGCTCCTGCTTGAAGGTGCGCGCGATCTGCTCGTAGTCCTTGAGGAAGGCCAGCACCAGGTCGGGCGACTTCTGCTTGAACTCGTCGCGCACCAGCAGGCCGTCGAAGATCACCAGGCCCTGCTTGTTGAGGTCGCCGGTCTTGAAGATGATCTTGCCGCCGTCGTCGGTGAGCCGCGGCACCACCGGCACCCAGATGTAGCTGGCATCGATCTCGCGGCGCTGCCAGGCCGAGGCGATCTGGTCGGCGCGCATGTTGATGAGCTGTACGTCCGAAAGGCCCAGGCCCGCGGTCTTGAGCGCGGCCACCGCCGCGAAGTGCACCGAGGTGTTGAACGGCAGGCCGATCTTCTTGCCCTTGAGGCCCGCCACGGTGGTGATGCCCGATTGGCCCTGCACCACCAGGCATTCGCTGTCGACGATGTTCTTGTAGACGTAGACCATCGAGGCCTTCAGCCCGTTGGCGTAGCCGACCATCATGGGGCTCGAGCCGATGTTGCACATGTCGAGGCTGCCGCCGGCCATCGCCGAGATCACCTCGGAGCCGGCGCGCACGGTGACGAAATCGGCACTCACGCCTGCGCCGAAGGTCTTGGCCACCAGGTTCTTCGCACGGATGTAGTTCTGCGCGTCGATGGCACCGAAGGTGCCGAGCCGGACCGCGCGCGCCTGCGCGGCGGCCGGCGCCGAAGCCCCCATCAACAGCGCGCCGGCGGACGACGCGACGAGCATGTGGGCGCTCGCCAGATGGAACTCGCGGCGGGAGAGATTCAGCTTCATGCGACGGCCTTTCCTGAACAAACAAGGAACTGGCGCCCGGCACACCGGGGGCCTGGCACGCACTTTAGGCGATCAGAATATATTCTGCGTACGCAAAAACCCGAATCCCGCGCAACTTCAGGGCTTGAGCAGCCGGATCAGGTAGCGCGACCCGTGCGTCAGGTCGTCGCGCATCGCCTGCCCCAGCGCGTCGCCATCGCGCCGGCGCAGTGCATCCATGGCCACGCGATGCGTCTCGTGCCCTGTGAGGCTGCCACAGTACTGCGGAAACAGCAGGTTCAGCGTGGGGCCCACGCGCAACCACAGGCTTTCGATAATGCGGATCAGGATGGGCTGGCCCGAGGCGCGATATATCGAAAGATGGAACTCAGTGTTCTGGACCAGCGTGCGGTGCGCATCGCCGGCCTGGATCGCCGCCAGGTGCGCCTGCATCACGCCGTCGAGCCGCTCGATCTCGTCATTCGAGATGCGCGGCGCGGCCTCTTTCGCGGCCAGGCATTCGAGTTCCATGCGGATCTTGAGGATCTCGCGGTAGGTCTCGACACCGAGCCGCGGCACGCGGATCGTGCGGCCATTGACCACTTCGAGCCCGTGCTCCACCACCAGCCGCTGCACCGCCTCGCGTACGGGCGTGAGGCTCACCCCCTGATTCTCGGCGACGCCACGCACGGTGAGCACCTGCTCGGGCAGCAGCGCGCCGGTCATCAGCGACTGGCGCAGCTGCTGGTAGACCTGGTCGGTCAGCGTGTCGCCGCCGCGCACCGCGGTCTCCTCGGGCATGGCAGGGCGCGCGGCGGCGCGGGCGGGCCGCCGGGAAGGCGACGAGGTCTGCTGGGGCATGGGAACAGGTGTTCGGCGGTCAGTGAGTCGGCTTGAATATACTCTGCCGCCTTGCGATCACCGTCACCCGCCACAGCAGCATGGCCGCGATCGACACGTTCACCAGGTTCCACGCGATGCCGTTGAGGAAGGCGGCGTGGTAGCTGCCGGTGAGGTCGAACACCTTGCCCGACATCCATCCGCCGAGCGCCATGCCGAACAGCGTGAACATCAGCACCGTGCCCACGCGCGCGCCCGCCTCGGACGCCGGGAAATGCTCGCGCACGATGATCGCGTACGACGGCACGATGCCGCCCTGGAACAGCCCGAACAGCGCCGACACCACGAACAGCGGCACCAGTCCGTCGAAGGGCAGGAACAGCAGCAGCGCCACGCACTGCAGCGCGCCGCCGAGCAGCAGCGTGCGCAGCCCGCCGATGCGATCGCAGATCGCGCCCGACACCAGCCGGCTCACCACGCCGAAGGCCAGCATCAGCGACAGCATCTGCGCGCCGCGCGCGGCCCCGAAGCCCAGGTCGCTGCAGTAGGCCACGATGTGCACCTGCGGCATCGCCATGGCCACGCAGCAGGCCACGCCAGCGACGCACAGCAGGCCTTGCGCGGTGCCCAGGCTGAGCCCGAAAGGCCGGAGGGCATTGCGCACCGCGGCGCTGCCGGCAGCCGCGGTGCCGGCCGGTGCAGCCGCCGCGATCGGCGGGCGCGCGCGGAAGAACAGGGCCAGCACCACCATCGTGAGGCCGCAGAAGACGCCCATGCCGATGTAGGTCTGGCGCCAGCCCACCGTCTCGATGAAGTGCTGCACGATCGGCGGCCACACCGCGCCGGCCACGTAGTTGCCGCTCGCGCATACGGCCACCGCGATGCCGCGGCGCTTGACGAACCAGAGCGAGGTGTCGGCCACCAGCGGCGCAAAGGCCACGGAGCTGCCGAGCAGACCCACAAGCAGCGTCTGCGCGATGGTGAACGACACGATGCCGTCGGCCAGGCCCGAGGCGATGTAGCCGAGCCCGAGAAACACCGCACCGCCGAGCAGCGGCCACATCACGCCGAAGCGGTCGGCGAGCTTGCCCATCAGCACGCCGCCGATGCCGAAGCCCAGCATCAGCAGCGTGTAGGGCAGCGAGGCATCGGCGCGCGCGATGCCGAACTCGGCCTGCACCGACGGCAGCATCACCGACACCACGTACATGCCGCTGCTGCCCACGGTCATGACGAGGAGCGTGACCCCCAGACGTACCATGGCGTAGCGGGAGTCGGGCTGGTGCCTTGCGGCCGTGGTCTCCATCGTGGTTCTCTCTTCTCTCGTATGCGCCGGGCGCCGCGAACGTGGGCGTCGAGCATACAAGGCGCGGCGAGATCGCGCAGGAAGGCACCGCGCCGCCGCGATGGCGGCGCGCGCGGCGACCGGATCAGGCCAGCGAAGGCGCGGCGAGCGACACCGCCGCGGCCTTGGGCATCGGCCCGCCGGGCTTGGGCTTGTCGTCGCAGCCGGCGGCCAGCAGGCCGAGGCAGAAGAAGAGTGCGGTCAAGAGGGTTCGCATGGACCGCATGCTAGGCCTGCGCCGCCCCCGGTCAAGTCGGACGTGAGCCCGATCCGGCCACCGCCGCAAGCGCGCCAGGCCCGGCCTTCAGCGCTGCCGCCACTGCTGCGTGCGCGCCAGCGCCCACCGCCCGGCGAGCGCGAACAGCCCGCGGCCGACCGCCGCCGTGAGCATGATCAGCGACGCCATCGCCGCGGCCGGCGCCACGTCGCCGGCGTCGTCCATGTTGAGCACCGCGATCGCGGCCAGCGTAGTCTGTGGCGAATAGAGGAAGACCACGGCCGACACGGTGGTCATCGCGTTGACGAAGAAGTAGCCGCCGACGTTGAGTACCGTCGGCAGCGCCACCGGCAGGTGCACGCGCCACAGCGTGCGCCAGAACGGCACGCCCATCGACTCGGACACCAGTTCGTACTCGCGGTCGAGCTGGCGCAGCGCGGTGAGCGCGGTGAGGTGCGCCACCGAGAAAAAGTGCGCCACGGTGCAAACCACCAGGATCGTCATGCTGCCGTAGATGGCGCGCAGCGGGTTCGAAGGCGAGATGAAGAAGAAGATGTAGCCCACGCCGAGCACCAGCCCGGGCACCGCGAGCGGCAGGTTGGCCAGCAGGTTCAGCAGTTCGCGCAGCAGGCCGAAGCGCCTCGGCTTCTCGACCAGGTAGGCCGAGACGAAGGTGGCCAGCGCGCCGGCCACCGCCGCGCAGAGCGCGAGCCGCAACGAGTTGAAGTAGCTGCCCCAGCCGCCGCCGTCCATGTTGCCGAAGTCGTAGTTCTTCAGCGAGGGCGCGAGCTGGTAGGGCCAGTAGGTCGCGAGCGATGCGAACACGGCCATGCCGATCATCACGAGGATGGCGCAGGCGGTGAGCGCGCAGAACACGAAAAGCGCCCGGTCGCGTGCGGCCACCGGCTCGGGCCGGTGGGGCGTGGCGCGCGCGGACAACGCCGCCGACTGCCTGCCGCGCACATGCCGTTCGACCAGGAACGACAGCAGCGCCGGAACCAGCAGCACCAGCCCGACCACCGCGCCCATCTGGAAGTTCTGCTGCCCGACCACCTGCTTGTAGATGTCGGTGGCGAGCACGCCGGTCTGGCCACCCACTACCTTGGGCACGCCGAAGTCGGTGATGACGAGCACGAACACCACCATCGCGGCCACGATCAGCCCGTAGCGCGTCGACGGCAGCGTCACGGTGCGGAACATGCGCCAGCGCGAGGCGCCGAGCGTCTGCGCGGCCTCGTAGAGCCGGCCGTCGGAGGTGGCCATGGCCGTGGTGAGGATCAGGAGCGCATGCGGCAGCGTCCAGAACACCGAGCCCAGCACGATGCCGAGCGGTCCGTAGATCGACGTGTCGCCGAACAGGCCCTTGAAGATGCCTTGGTTGCCGAAGAGGTAGACCAGGCTGATGGCCGGCAGCAGTGACGGCGCAAGCAATGGCACCAGCGCCACCGCACGCAGCACGCCCTTGGCGGGCATGCACGAGAGCGTGAGGCCGTAGGCGTACACGTAGGCCAGCGTCGTGCAGACCACGGCGCTCAAGGCCGCGATCCAGACGCTGTTGAAAGCCGACTGCACGAGCGCCGGACTGTCGAGGTAGCGCGCGAAGTTGGCCAGGCCGACGAAGGCGCCCGTGCGGTCGAAGAAGCTCTGGCCCACGAGCGCACCGACCGGCAGCGCCACGATCAGCACCAGCAGCGCCACCATCGCCAGCACGGCCGCGCCGGTGAGCCAGCGCTCGCGGTCGAACGCGCTGCTGCGCGGCATCGCCATCGGCATGACGGCGATGGCCTGGGGGCTGCTGCTCATGCTTTTTCAGTGCGCGAGGACCGACAGCGCATTCAAGGGCAGCTGGATGTGCACCATGCTGCTGGGCGCCAGGGGCTCCTCGCCGCCGTAGCGCGCATCGGCCGGCAACTCGGCCTCGATCTCGATGCCGAGCGGCTCGCAGGCCAGCCGCGCGGAGGTGCGGTTGCCGAAGAATTCCGTGTCGAGCAGGCGCGCTGCGAAGCTGTTGGCACCCAGCTCGGTGCCGAAGCGCTTCACCACCACGTGTTCGGGGCGGATGCCCACGGTGGCCTGCGAACCGATGCCCAGGGCACCGAGGTGGCCCGGCGTGCAGAACAGCTCGCTGTCGCGCACGCGCACCTTGCCGTCGGCCACGATGGTCGCGGGCAGCATGTTCATGCGGCCGACGAAGCCCGCGACGAAGCGGGTGCGCGGCTGGCGGTAGAGCTCGTCGGGCGTGCCGGCCTGCTCGATGCACCCGTCGTGCATCAGCACCACGCGGTCGGCCATCGAGAGCGCCTCTTCCTGGTCGTGCGTGACCATGATCGTCACGATGCCCAGGCGCTTCTGCAGCGCGCGGATCTCGCTGCGCAGGCTGGCGCGCACCTGCGCGTCGAGCGCCGAGAGCGGCTCGTCGAGCAGCAGCAGCCGCGGATTGGGCGCGAGCGCACGCGCCAGTGCCACGCGCTGCTGCTGGCCGCCCGAGAGTTGCACCGGGTATTTGTCGGCATGCGCCGTGAGTCCAACGAGGTCGAGCATCTCGCGCGAACGCTTGGCCATCTCGCGCGCGAGCGCGCCCGTGGGATGCAGGCCATACGCGATGTTCTGCGCCGCCGTGAGGTTCGGAAAGAGCGCATACGACTGGAACACCACGCCGAAGCCGCGCGCCGCAGGCGGCAGGCCCGCGATGTCCTGGCCGCCGAGCAGGATCTGCCCGCGGTCCGCGCGCTCAATGCCGCAGACGATGCGCAGCAGCGTGGTCTTGCCGCAGCCCGAAGGCCCGAGCAGGCAGACGAACTCGCCCGGCTCGATGTCGAGGTCGATGCCGTCGAGCACGCGGCTGGCACCGAAGGATTTTTCGATGCCGCGCAGGGACAGGAAGCTGGTGGTCATCTCGGTCCGCTGGCTCACATCGGCTTCTTTTCCGACTTCGATTCGTAGCGCTTCGACCACTCGGTGAGGATGCGCTCGCGGTTGGCTGCGGCCCAGGTGAAGTCGTTCTTGGCGAGCAGCTTCTCGACGTCGCCCGGCACGAACTCGAGCTTCTCCTGGATGCCCGGCAGCGCGAGCACCGCGAAGTTCTTGGCGTAGAGCGCGTTGGCCTGCTTCGTCACGGCCCAGTCGGCGAGCGCGCGGACGGCGTCCTGCTTCTTGCTGGTTTTGAGGATGCCGGTGGCCTCCATGTCCCAGCCCAGGCCTTCCTTGGGCAGCACGATGTCGATCGGCGCGCCGTCGCGCTTGGTCTTGTCGGCGCGGTATTCGAACGACATGCCGAGCGCGAACTCACCGGCGCCGGCCTGGCGGCAGGGCTTGCTGCCCGACTGGCTGTAGATGCCGATGTTCTGGTGCAGCGCGTCCATGTACTTCCACGCGTTCTCCTCGCCCATCATCTGGATCCAGCCCGAGACCATCAGGTAGCCGGTGCCCGACGCAGCCGGGTTGGGCATGGTGATCTGGCCCTTGTAGACCGGGTTCACGAGCTCGGCCCAGCTGGTGGGCTTGGGCAGGTTCTTCTTCTGCGCCTCGACGGTGTTGAAGCAGATGGCCGACGACCACACGTTCATGCCGACCCACTTGGGCGGGTTCGCGGGGTCGCGCATCGTGGGCTTGACGGCCTCGAGGCCCTTGGGGGCGTAAGGTTGCAGCATGCCTTCCTTGTCCAGCAGCATCAGCGAGGTGGCGGCCAGGCCCCACACCACGTCGGCCTGCGGGTTGGCCTTCTCGGCCAGCAGCTTGGCGGTGACGATGCCCGTCGAGTCGCGCACGAACTTCAGCGCGATGGACGGATTCTCCTTTTCGAAGGCGGCCTTGTAGGCCTGCATCTGGTCGGCTTCGAGCGCGGTGTAGACCAGCAGTTCGGTGCGGCCCTGGGCCGAGGCGGCAAAGGCCAGCGAGAGCAAGGCAGCGGGCACGGAGGCGCGGCGGATGAAACGAAGCAGCATGGTGGGGGAGTCCCTCGAAGGAGTGGGCAGAAAGACGGGAAGAAGACGGGGAAGAAAGACGCGGAAGAAAGTACGCAGCGCAAGGCCTGGAACGCGCGATGCTCGCAGCGCCATGTGACAGGGATTTGTCATCCGCGTCACGCCGCTGTCACAACCGCGCCGCTGCGGCTGGCGCATTTCAGGGCGGCTTAAGAAATCTGTCTACGATCGCTCCCTCACGGTCCCCGCGCGCGAGCGCCTGTCGAGGAAACCCCTGCATGTCATCTTCCGCCAATGAACGCGCCCGAGGCTTCGTCCAGGTGCTGCGCCGCATCTTCGCGCTCGCGGTGCCCTATTTCCGCTCCGAGGAGAAATGGCGCGCCCGGACCATGTTCGCAGCCATCGTCGCGCTGAACCTGGCCTACGTGTACGCGCTGGTGCTATTCAACCAGTGGTACGGGCGCTTCTACGATGCGCTGCAGAACAAGGACGCCACGGTGTTCTGGCGCGAGATCCAGGTGTTCGGCATCCTCGCGTTCTTCAACATCGCGCTGCAGGTGCTCAAGTTCTACGTGACGCAGCTGCTGCAATTGCGCTGGCGCGCCTGGATGACGCGCAGCTACCTGGGCCGCTGGATGGCCAACCGCACCTTCTACGAGCTCGAGCTCGCGCGCTACGCAAAGGGCGACGGCACCACGCCCGACAACCCCGACCAGCGGATCCAGGAAGACATGCACCTGTTCACCAGCGCGACCATGACGCTGTCGATGGGCCTGCTCAACGCGGTGGTCACGCTGGTGAGCTTCGTCGGCATCCTGTGGGGGCTGTCGGGCACGGTGATGCTGCCATTCGGCGGCAGCAGCTACGAGATCGCGGGCTCGATGGTCTGGCTCGCGCTGGTCTACTGCGTGGTGGGCACGGTCATCACCCACTACATCGGCCGGCCGCTGATCGGGCTCAACTTCCGCCAGCAGCGCTTCGAGGCCGACTTCCGGCACCATCTGGTGCGCGTGCGCGAATACAGCGAGGCGATCGCGCTCGACCGCGGCGAGACCGTGGAGCGCGGCCAGCTCGACCTGCGCTTCGGAGCGGTGCTGCGCAACTACCTCGCGCTCATCAAGCAGCAGAAGAACCTGGTCACCTTCACGGCCTTCTTCAGCCAGGCGGCGGTGATCTTCCCGTTCATCGTGGCGGCGCCGCGCTTCTTCAGCGGCGCGATCCAGCTCGGCCAGCTGATGCAGATCTCCACCGCCTTCGGCCGCGTGCAGGATTCGCTGAGCTGGTTCGTCGACAACTACGACAATGTGGCCGCCTGGCGCGCCACGGCCGACCGCCTGACGAGCTTCGACGACGCGATCCGTGCGCGCACCGAGCAGGCACGCGCGCTGGAGCGCAGCGACGCCGAGGTGCTGCACACCGATGGCCTCTCGCTCAGCCTGCCGACCGGCCGGCCGCTGCTCGCGGACGCCGCGCTCTCGGCGGCCGCGGGCGAGAGCGTGCTGGTGCAGGGCCCCTCGGGCAGCGGCAAGTCGACGCTGTTCCGCGCCTTCGCGGGAATCTGGCCCTTTGCGCGCGGCCGCGTGCAGGTGCCGGCCGACGCGATGTTCATGCCGCAGCGCCCCTACGTGCCCGACGGTCCGCTGCGCCAGGCGCTGGCCTATCCCGAGGACGCCGCGAAATACAGCGAGGCCGAACTGCGCCAGGCGCTCGACGACGCGCTGCTGCCCGACCTGGCGGTGCGGCTGGACGACAGCGACGCCTGGAGCCAGAAGCTCTCGGGCGGCGAGCAGCAGCGGCTGGCGATCGCGCGCGTGCTCCTCAAGAAGCCGCGCTGGATCTTCGCCGACGAGATCACGAGCGCGCTCGACGCGGCGGCCGAGCGCACCGTGTACCAGCGGCTTGCGCAGATGGTGAAGGCCCGCGGCGGTGCGATGGTGTCGATCGCGCACCGCGCGGCGGTGGGCGAGTTCCACACCCAGCGCTGGACGCTGGTGCCCGACACCGCCGAAGGCGCCGCGGCGCGCTACACCGTCGAGGTCACGCCCTCGGCCGCACCGGCCGGCGCCGCGACGTAGCGCTCCCAGCCCTTCTTGCGCAGGTCGCAGGCAGGGCATTCGCCGCAGCCGTAGCCCCAGGCCTGGCGGTGCGCGCGGTCGCCGAGGTAGCAGGTGTGGGTTTCTTCGACGATCAGGTCGACCAGCGGCGCGCCGCCCAGCCGGTGCGCGAGCTGCCAGGTCTCGGCCTTGTCGATCCACATCAGCGGCGTCTCGATGACCAGGCGCCGCTCCAGGCCGAGCGACAGCGCGAGCTGCATCGCCTTCATGGTGTCGTCGCGGCAGTCGGGGTAGCCTGAAAAGTCGGTCTCGCAGACGCCGGTGACGATCACCTGCAGCCCGCGCCGGTACGCAAGCGCGCCGGCGAGCGTGAGGAACAGCAGGTTGCGCCCGGGCACGAAGGTGTTCGGCAGGCCGTCGGCCTGCATCTCGAACGCGACTTCTTCAGTCAGCGACGAGCCGCCGAGCTGCGCCAGCGCGGCGAGCGTGAGCACGTGGTCCTGCCCGAGGCGCGGCGCCCAGTCGGGAAAGCGCTCGCGCAGCTTGGCGAGCACGGTGCCGCGCACGTCGAGCTCCACGCGGTGGCGCTGGCCGTAGTCGAAGCCCAGCGTTTCGACGCGCTGGTACTTCGACAGCGCATCGGCCAGGCAGGTGGTCGAATCCTGGCCGCCCGAGAACAGGACCAGCGCGGTGGTGTGAAGAGGCATGTGCGTTTCGTTTTCTTCAGAGAAAGCGCTCGAGGAGCTTGCGCGAGGCGCGGTCCAGCGCCTTGGGATCGGGAATGCGGAACTGCACGCCATGCGCGCTCGCGATCAGCAGCGCGCCGCCGTCGATCCGGCGAATATCTTCCTCGGCCTTGAGCACGAAGCGGGTCTCGCCGCGGTCGGTGCTCACGGTCCAGGTGCTCGGCACGCCGAAGCTCGAGACGCTGTGCAGCCGCAGCAGCGTGGGTGCGAAGTCGCGCACCGCGAGCTCGGCTTCGAGCAGCGTGCGCACCGGTGCCGGCAGCTGCTCGAGGCGATCGATCCAGACCAGCTCGCGGCCGTCGCTGCCGACCAGCGACACGCCCTCGCCCGGCGCGCTGAGCGGAAAGGCACGCACCGGCGTCACGCCCGCATGGCGCTCGCCGCGTGCATCGGTCAGCACCAGCCGGCCGAAGCCGTCGCGCTCCAGCGTGAAGCCCTGTTCGATGGAGGGGTGGGTGTGGGCGTTCATGCGTCTCCTGCCGGATGGGCCGCGTGGCTGACCAGCGGCACCAGGATGCCCGCGCGTTCCTCGACCGCGCCTTCGCTCGCGTCCTCGTCGGCCTGGCGCAGCTGCGCCTGGTAGAGCCGCCAGTAGGCGCCCTGCTTCTCCATCAGCGCATCGTGCGGCCCGACCTCGACCACCTCGCCGCGGTCCATCACCACCAGCCGGTCGGCCTTGCGCAAGGTCGAGAGGCGGTGCGCGATCGCGATGGTGGTGCGGCCCTGCACGAGGTTATCGAGCGCCTTCTGGATCTCTTTCTCTGTCTCGGTGTCGACGGCCGAGGTCGCCTCGTCGAGGATCAGGATGCGCGGGTCGATCAAGAGCGCGCGCGCGATGCTGATGCGCTGGCGCTCGCCGCCCGAGAGCCCCTGGCCGCGCTCGCCCACGAGCGAGTCGTAGCCATGCGCAAGGCGCAGGATGAAGTCGTGCGCATGCGCGGCGCGCGCGGCGGCCACGATCTCCTCGCGCGTGGCATCGGGCTTGCCGTAGGCGATGTTCTGCGCGATCGTGCCGAAGAACAGGAAAGGCTCCTGCAGCACCAGGCCCACGTGGCGCCGGTAGTCGGCCACCGCGAAGCGCCGGATGTCGGTGCCGTCGACCTTGATCGCGCCGTCGGTCACGTCGTAGAAGCGGCAGATCAGGTTGACCAGCGTGCTCTTGCCCGAACCGCTGTGGCCCACGAGGCCGATCATCTCGCCGGGCTCGATCGTGAGGTCGAGGTCGTGGATCACCGCGCGCGAGCCGTAGCGAAAGCCCAGCCCGCTCATCTCGATGCGGCCCTGCACGCGCTCGACCTTCACGGGGTTCGCGGGTTCGGGCACGTTGCTCACGTGGTCGAGGATGTCGAAGATGCGCTTGGCGCCGGCCGCCGCCTTCTGCGTGACCGAGACGATGCGGCTCATGGAGTCGAGCCGCGTGTAGAAGCGCCCGATGTACGCGATGAACGCGGTCAGCACGCCCACCGTGATGCTGCCGCGCGCCACCTGCCAGATGCCGAAGCCCCAGACCACGAGCAGCCCGATCTCGGTCAGCAGCGACACGGTCGGTGTGAACAGCGACCAGGTGCGGTTGAGCTTGTCGTTGACCTGCAGGTTGTAGGCATTGGCAACGCGGAAGCGCTCGGCCTCGCGGCGCTCCTGCGCAAAGGCCTTGACCACGCGGATGCCGGGAATGGTGTCGGCCAGCACGTTGGTCACCTCGGACCAGACGCGGTCGATCTTCTCGAAGCCGGTGCGCAGCCGGTCGCGCACCACGTGGATCATCCAGGCGATGAAGGGCAGCGGCACCAGCGTGACCACGGCGAGCAGCGGGTTGATCGAGAACAGGATGGTCGCGGTCATCACGATCATCAGCACGTCGTTGGCGAAGTCGAGCGCGTGCAGCGACAGGAACACGTTGATGCGGTCTGTCTCCGAACCGATGCGCGCCATCAGGTCGCCGGTGCGCTTGCCGCCGAAATAGTCGAGCGGCAGCGTCAGCAGGTGCTCGTAGGTGCTGGTGCGCAGGTCGGCGCCGATGCGCTCCGAAACCAGCGCGAGCAGGTAGGTGCGCGCCCAGCCCAGGCCCCAGCCGAGCAGCGCCGCGCCGAGCAAGCCGCCGAGGTACAGCGCCACGCGCGACGGGTCGATCGTCTGTCCGTTCTGGAACGGAATCAGGATGTCGTCCATCAGCGGGATGGTCAGGTACGGCGGCACCAGGCTCGCGGCCGTGGAGATCAGGGTCAGCACGAAGCCCGCGATCAGCTGTTTGCGGTAAGGTCGCGCGAAGCGGCCCAGGCGCAGCAGCACCCAGGTCGATGGCGGCGTCTGCAGCTCGGTGTCGACCGCGGCCTCGTCCCCGTCGGCTTCGGCTGTCGCCTCAGCGACAGCGGCGCCATTCGCGCGCTGCCCGAAGATTTTCAGCAGTTTCAGCGCGGCCGGCTGGTGCACCAGGGTGTAGCGCCAGCGCGCCAGCAGCCCGGCGGCGCCGGCGAGGTCGAGCGTGCCGACGCCGGCATGGTCGTTCAGACGCAACGTCAGTCCCAAATCGGACAGTGGCCACTCACACCATTGGCCGGCCGGGCCGAGCGCCACCAGGCGCCGGTCGGTCAGGGCCAGCAGGCCGGAGGTAAACCTAAGTTCTTCGTCGAGGTCAACCGCCAGTGTGACCAGAACGTTTTCGGCGGCTGCGAGGCGGCTTTTCAGCGCGGCTGAAGCCGCCGTCTCTGTATCTTCGCCCTCCCGGGTGCCGACTGGATCGTGATGTTGCATCGTGTTGATTTGACTCTTGCCCGTCGCGGTTCACTACAACCGCGCCATGACGCCCTTTGCGGGGCGCCGATTCTGACCGATCGCCATGGGCGCGCTTGAAGGCGCCGCGGTGCTCGGCCAAAGCACATCGAACGTTTGCATGACCCGTTTCGACGACATCCGCCTGCTGCGCATCAACTATTTGCGCGGACCGAACCTCTGGACCTACCGGCCCGTGCTCGAGGTCTGGCTCGACCTGGGGGCGCTGGAAGACTTTCCCTCCAACAAGATCGACGGCTTCACCGCCCGCCTCACGGGCCTGCTGCCGGCGCTGATCGAACACCACTGCGGTGTCGGCGAGCGCGGCGGCTTCATCCAGCGCCTGACCGAAGGCACCTGGGCCGGCCACGTGCTCGAGCACGTGGTGATCGAACTGCTCAACCTGGCGGGCATGCCCACGGGCTTCGGGCAAACCCGCAGCACCTCGGCGCACGGCGTCTACCGCATGGTGTTCCGCGCGCGCGACGAACAGGTGGCCCGCGTGGCGCTGGCCGAGGGCCATCGCCTGCTGATGGCCGCCATCAACGCCGATCCGTTCGCCGCCGCCGACGTGCAGAAGGCCGTCGATGCGGTCAAGGCCAAGGTCGAGGACTGCTACCTCGGGCCGAGCACCGCGGCCATCGTGGCCGCCGCCACCGACCGCGGCATCCCGCACATGCGGCTCAACAGCGGCAACCTCGTGCAGCTGGGCTATGGCGCGAGCCAGCAGCGCATCTGGACCGCCGAGACCGACTACACCAGCGCCATCGGCGAATCGATCGCGAGCGACAAGGAGCTCACCAAGTCGCTGCTCGCGAGCTGCGGCGTGCCTGTGCCCGAAGGCCGGGTCGTGGCCAGCGCCGAGGAAGCCTGGGAAGCGGCCGAGGACATCGGCGTGCCGGTGGCGGTCAAGCCCTCGGACGCCAACCACGGCCGCGGCGTGTCGCTCGAACTGACCACGCGCGAAGAAGTCATGGCCGCCTTCGCCGTGGCCGAGCCCGAGGGCAGCGACGTGATGGTCGAGCGCTTCATCCGTGGCCATGAGCACCGCCTGCTGGTGGTGGGCGGCGAAGTGGTGGCCGCAGCGCGCGGCGAGATCATCACCGTGACCGGCGATGGCCGCAGCACCGTGGCCGAGCTGATCGACAAGCAGCTCAACAGCGACCCGCGCCGCGGCGCCGAAGAAGAATTTCCGCTCGACCTGATCGTGCTGACGACCGACGCCAAACTGCAGCTCGAACTCAAGCGCCAGGAACTCGACGGCGATGCGGTGCCCGCCGCCGGCCGCGTTGTCACGATCCAGCGCAACGGCAACATGGCCAACGACTGCACCGACCAGGTCCACCCCGAAGTGGCGCACGCCGCCGTGCTGGCCGCCCGCGTGGTCGGCCTGGACATCGCAGGCATCGACCTCGTGGCCGAGGACATCGGCAAGCCGCTCGGCCCGCAGCGCGGCGCCATCGTCGAAGTGAATGCCGGCCCCGGCCTGCTGATGCACCTGAAGCCGGCTGTCGGCTCGCCGCGTCCGGTGGGCCGCGCGATCTGCGACCACCTGTTTCCGAACGACGCGCCGGGCCGCATCCCGGTGGTGGGCGTCGCGGGCTCGCGCGACACCGCCGTGCTCGCGCGGCTGGTGGCATGGCTCATCGACCTTGGCGGCCGCCACACCGGCCTGGCCTGCCGCGACGGCCTGTTCCTCGAGCGCCGCCGCGTCGATGCGCGCGACAGCGCCAACTGGGACGCCGGGCGCCGCCTGCTCATGAACCGCGCCGTGCAGGCGGTGGTAATCGAGAACGGCGCCGAGACCATCTTGCGCCACGGCCTCGCGTACGACCGCTGCGAGGTCGGCATCGTGACCGACCTGGACGGCGCCGAGGCGCTCGGCGATTTCGACATCACCGAGAGCGAGCAGATGGTCAAGGTGCTGCGCACGCAGGTCGACGTGGTGCTCGCCGAAGGCACCGCCGTGCTCAATGCCGGCGATGCGCGCGTCGCCGGCCTCGCGCCGCTGTGCGACGGCGCCGTCATCCTGTATGCGGCCGACGCGCAGGCGCCGGCGCTGGCCGCGCACCAGGGCGCGGGCGGCAAGGCCGTGCTGGTGCGCCAGGACCGCGTGGTGCTGGCCAACGGCAGCAGCGAATCGTTCCTGCCGGGGCTCGGCCGCCTGACCGTCTGGCGCGCCACGCACGTGGGCGTCGGCCTCGAGAGCCTGCTCGCCGCCGTGGCGGCGGCCTGGGCGCTGGGCATTCCGCTCAACCTCATCGGCGCCGGCGTCGAAGCCTTCGAAGCCGACCTGCAGGCGGCGCTCGCGTCGCTGCAGCTGTCGCAGAGCCCGCCGCTCCCCGTCCAACCGCAGCTCGCCTGAACCCAACCGCGTCGCCGTCCATGAAAGTCACCCGTCTCCGCGCCCTGCGCGGGCCCAATCTCTGGAGCCGCCACACCGCGATCGAAGCGGTGGTCGCCTGCGAAGGCGACGAGAACGCCATCAGCCGCCTGGCCGGTTTCGAGGCCCGCCTGCGCGCGCGCTTTCCGACCATCGGCGAGCTGCATCCGATGGTGCTGGGCCAGCCGCTGGCGCTGGCCCACGTGCTCGAGAACGCGGCCGTGGCGTTGCAGGCGCAGGCCGGCTGCGCCGTCAACTTCGGCCACACCTCGCCCACGCTCGAAGACGGCGTCTACCAGGTCGTGGTCCAGTACACCGAGGAAGAGGTCGGCCGCCGCGCGCTCGCGCTCGCCGAGGCGCTGCTCACCGCCGCCCTCTACGACACGCCTTTCGACGCGACCGCCGCCCTCACCGAGCTGCGCGACCTCGACGAATCGGAGCGCCTGGGCCCGAGCACCGGCGCCATCGTCGACGCCGCCGTGGCGCGCGGCATTCCCTACCGCCGGCTCACGAGCGGCAGCCTGGTGCAGTTCGGCTGGGGCTCGCGCCAGCGCCGCATCCAGGCCGCCGAGATCGACAGCACCAGCGGCGTGGCCGAATCGATCGCGCAGGACAAGGAGCTCACCAAGCAGTTGCTCAATGCCGCGGGCGTGCCGGTGCCGCTGGGCCGCCCCGTGGCCGATGCCGACGACGGCTGGGCCGCTGCCATGGAGATCGGACTGCCCGTGGTGGTGAAGCCGCAGGACGGCAACCAGGGCAAGGGTGTCACGGTCAACATCACCACGCGCGAACAGCTCACGGCCGCCTACGAATCGGCCGCCGCGTACGGCGAGGTGATGGTCGAGAAGTTCCTGCCGGGCTTCGACTTCCGCCTGCTCGTGGTGGGCGACCGCCTCGTGGCCGCGGCACGGCGCGACCCGCCGCACGTGATCGGCGACGGCAGCGCCACGGTGCGCCAGCTCGTCGATGCGGTGAACCTCGATCCGCGGCGCGGCGAAGGGCATGCCACCTCGCTCACCAAGATCCGCCTCGACGACATCGCCGTCGGCCGGCTCGAGGCGCAGGGCCTCACGCCCGACAGCGTGCCCGAGCGCGGCCAGCGCGTGGTGCTGCGCAACAACGCCAACCTCTCCACCGGCGGCACTGCCACCGACGTGACCGACACCGTGCACCCCGAAGTGGCCGCGCGCGCGGTCGATGCGGCGCAGATGGTCGGGCTGCACATCTGCGGCGTCGACATGGTGTGCGAGAACGTGCTGCGCCCGCTCGAGGAGCAACACGGCGGCGTGGTCGAAGTCAACGCCGCACCCGGCCTGCGCATGCACATCTCGCCCTCGTTCGGCCGCGGCCGCGCCGTTGGCGAGGCCGTCATGGACACCCTCTTCGCACCCGGCGACGACGGCCGCATCCCCGTGGTGGCCGTGACCGGCACCAACGGCAAGACCACCAGCGCGCGCCTCGTCAACCACCTGCTCGCATCGAGCGGCCTGCGCACCGGCATGACCAACACCGACGGCGTGTACGTCGACGGGCGCCAGACCGACAGCGGCGACTGCAGCGGCCCGAAGAGCGCGCGCAACGTGCTGCTGCACCCCGACGTCGATGCGGCGGTGTTCGAGGTGGCGCGCGGCGGCGTGCTGCGCGAGGGCCTCGGCTTCGACCGCTGCCAGGTGGCCGTGGTCACCAACATCGGCAGCGGCGACCACCTGGGCCTGAACTACATCACCACGGTCGAAGACCTTGCGGTGCTCAAGCGCGTGATCGTGCGCAACGTCGCGCCCGAAGGCTATGCGGTGCTCAATGCGGCCGACGCGAACGTGGCCGCGATGGCCGCGGGCTGCCCCGGCCATGTGATCTTCTTCGCGGCCGACCGGCAGCATCCGGTGATGGCCACGCATCGCGCACAGGGCAAGCGCACCGTCTACGTCGACAACGACGCGCTGATTGCGGCCGAGGGCTCGTGGCGCGAGCGCATCGCACTGCGCGACGTGCCGATCACGCGCAACGGCACCATCGGCTTCCAGGTCGACAACGTGATGGCCGCCGTGGCTGCGGCCTGGGCCGTGGGCCTCGACTGGGACACGATCCGCAGCGGCCTCGCCAGCTTCATGAACGACGCGGCCGGCGTGCCCGGGCGCTTCAACGTCATGGACTACCGCGGCGCCACGGTGATCGCCGACTACGGCCACAACACCGACGCAATGCGTGCGCTGGTGTCGGCGGTCGACACCATGCCCGCGAACAAGCGCTCGGTGGTGATCAGCGGCGCCGGCGACCGGCGCGACTGCGACATCCGCGACCAGACCGCGATCCTCGGGCAGGCCTTCGACGAGGTCATCCTCTACCAGGATGCCGCGCAGCGCGGCCGCGCCGACGGCGAGGTGATGGCGCTCCTGCGCCAGGGACTGCAGGGTGCGCAGCGCACGAGCTACATCGACGAGATCCGCGGCGAGTTCATCGCCATCGACACTGCGCTGGCGCGGCTGCAGCCGGGCGACCTGGCGCTGGTCCTGGTCGACCAGGTGGACGAAGCGCTCGCGCACCTGGCCAAGCGCATTTCGGAGGCTTGATCCCCGGAGCGCCTTCGGGGCGCGCATGCCGGACCAGTCCCACATGCAGCGGCGAGTCCGGCCGGGGCTGCTGTCTGTGCCGTCCCACAGGGGCCGCTGGGCCAGCGGCCCCAGACTGGCGCTCCGGTCGTGCCCTCTTCGGAGGGCGTGGCCCAACCAGGAGCACCCGATGAGAACAAGAGCCCGTTCCGTATCCCGCGTATCCCGCCTTTCCGCTGCCGCCTTCTTCGCGGCCAGTGTGGTCATTCTCGCGGCCGGCACCTCGCTGGCGCGGGCCCAGGCACCCGCCGGCAGCGCCGACACGATGCGCCAGGAGCGCGCCACCTGCGACGGCGTCCAGCAGGACCGCGCAGCCTGCCTGCGTGAAGCGGGTGCCGCCCGCCAGGAGGCGGCGCGCAGCGGCTTGACCAGCGCGAGCCCGGGCCGCTACGACGCCAATGCCCTGGCACGCTGCCGCGAGCAGCCCGCGGCTGACCGCGCCGACTGCGAAGCGCGCCTGCAAGGCGGCGCGCGCACCAGCACCGAGGGCAGCGTGATGGGCGGTGGCGTCATCCGCGAAACGGTGACACCGCTGCCGGCGCAACCGGCATCCCCCGCGCGCTGAATGCGCTTCCTTTCGTTTCAGGTCACGCCAAGGAGCACACCATGAACAACAGTCTTCACGCCCGTTCGATGATCGCCGCCCTGATCGCAGTCGGCGGTCTGTCAGCCGCCGTGGCGCCGGCCTCGGCCCAGTCGCGCCAAGGCGGTTCCACCTACCAGCAGGAACTCGCCGTTTGCGGCCACAACCAACAGGACCGTGCGGCCTGCATTCGCGAAGCCGGCGCCGCGCGCCAGGAAGCCGCGCGCGGCGGCCTGACCAGTGCACCCGACTTCCGCGCCAATGCGCTCGCGCGCTGCAACCTGCAGCCGCCCGCCGACCGCTCGGCCTGCGAGGCGCGCGTGCTCGGCGACAGCGGCAACACCGACGCCCGGGTCAGTGGCAGCGTGATGGGCGGCGGCGTGATCCGCGAATCGGTCACCACGGTCGTCATGCCCGCGCCCGCGGCGATGCCTGCGCCCTCGCGCGCGCCGGCGCCAGCGATCGTCGCACCGGTCGAGCGCATGCCGCCGCCCGCGGCGTACCCGGCGCCCGCACCCTATCCAGCGCCGTATCCCGCTCGCTGAGCGTTTCGCGCGATGGCCAAGGCCACTGCCGCAGGGCATGGCCTTGGACTGTCACAGGACTGTCATAAAGCCTGGCGCACTGATAGCTATAGTTCCCGGTCTCTGCCTACCGAGGAACACTTTCCAATGAATGCCATCAAGGTCGCCCGCCGATTCATCGAAACGGACCCGGCCAATGAATCGGCCAAGATCCTGGCCCAGCTCGTGCTGGCGCTCGAATCGGAGCGCAGCTTCGAACTGGTCACCCTCTACAACCTCGATTACAAGAGCTTCGAACTCGCGATCGACATCCTGAAGGAATGGCGGCTCGACCGCTACTACGCGAGCAAGTCGAAGCTGTTCGATCTGTCGCTGCAGGTCAGCGAACTCGAGAAGCCCTGAGGCGCTGTTGCGTCTCCTCTTCTTGTTCTCCTTCTTCAACGCCTCCAGCGCAGCACCAGAGGATCGAGCCGCTTCGCGGTGTCGATCAGGCCTGCGCGCGTGTCGGGGTGCAGCGCCGGCAGCGGATGGCGCGGTGCCTCGCAAGCGATCACGCCGCCCTCCTTCATGAGCGCCTTGCAAGCGAGCAGACCGGCCTGGCGGTTCTCGTAGTTGATCAGCGGCAGCCACTGCTGGTAGAGCGCGAAGGCACGGTCGCGATCGCCCGCGCGGTGCGCCTCGATGATCGGCCGGATGCCATCGGGATAGCCGCCGCCGGTCATCGACCCGGTGGCGCCCGCATCAAGGTCGGGCATCAGCGTGATGGCCTCCTCGCCGTCCCAGGGTCCCTCGACCGCATCGCCACCGAGGCGGATCAGTTCGCGCAGCTTCGATGCGGCACCGGGCGTCTCGATCTTGAAGTACGCCACCTGCTCGATCTCACGCGCCATGCGCGCGAGGAAGGCCGCCGACAGCACGGTGCCGCTCGCGGGCGCGTCCTGGACCATGATCGGGATGCCCACCGCGTCGGACAGCCCCGCGTAGAACTCGAAGATCTGCGGCTCGGGCACGCGGAAGGTCGCGCCATGGTAGGGCGGCATCACCATCAGCATCGCCGCACCCATGTCCTGCGCGCGGCGGCTGCGCTCGGCGCAGACCCGGGTGCTGTAGTGCGTGGTGGTCACGATCACCGGCACGCGGCCTTTCACGTGGTCGAGGATGGCGCGCGTGAGCACCTCGCGCTCCTCGTCCGACAGCACGAACTGCTCCGAGAAGTTCGCGAGGATGCACAACCCGTCGGAGCCCGCGTCGATCATGAAGTCGACGCAGCGCTTCTGGCTGTCGAGGTCGAGCGTGCCCTGGTCGGTGAAGGTGGTGGGCACCACCGGGAAGATGCCGCGATAACGGGGATTGTTCATGGTGAATCAGTGTGAATGGCGGGGAACGGCAGAGCCTCGGCAGCCGACCAGGAAGTCGAAATCGCAGCCCTCGTCGGCCTGCAGCACGTGGTGGACGTAGAGCTTCTGGTAGCCACCGCCGCGCGTGCTCATTGGCTGCACGTCGGCGGCCGAGAGCGCGGCAAGCCGCGCGGCGAGTTCCTCGTCGCTGATGTCCAGGTGCAGCCGGCCCGCATCGCAGTCGAGCTCGATCCAGTCGCCGTCGCGCACCGCCGCGAGCGGTCCGCCGTCGGCGGCCTCGGGTGCCACGTGCAGCACCACCGTGCCATAGGCCGTGCCGCTCATGCGCGCGTCGGAGATGCGCACCATGTCCTTGATGCCCTGGCGCAGCAGCTTGGGCGGCAGGCCCATGTTGCCGACCTCGGCCATGCCGGGGTAGCCTTTGGGGCCGCAGTTCTTCATCACGAGCACCGAGCTGGCGTCGACTTCGAGCGATTCGTCGACGATGCGCGCCTTGTAGTGCTCGAGGTTCTCGAACACCACGGCGCGGCCGCGATGCTTGAGCAGTTCGGGCGATGCGGCCGAAGGCTTGAGCACCGCGCCGCGCGGCGACAGGTTGCCGCGCAGGATGCGAATGCCGCCGTCGGCGATCAGCGGCCGGTCGAGCGGGCGGATCACCTCGTCGTCGAGGCTCGGCGCCTCGCGCACGTTGTCCCAGATCGAGTGGCCGTTGACGGTGAGCGCGCCCGGGTGCGGCAGCAGGCCGTTCTCGCCCAGGCGCCGCAGCACGGCCGGCAGGCCGCCCGCGTAGTAGAACTCTTCCATCAGGAAGCGGCCCGAAGGCATCAGGTCGACGATGGTCGGCGTGTGGCTGCCGATGCGCGTCCAGTCTTCGAGCTCGAGCGGCACGCCGATGCGCCCGGCGATGGCCTTCAGGTGGATCACCGCGTTGGTCGAGCCGCCGATCGCCGCATTCACGCGGATCGCGTTCTCGAACGCCTGGCGCGTGAGGATCTTCGACAGCGTGAGGCCCTCCTTCGCCATCTCGACCGCGCGCATGCCCGACATCTGCGCGAGCACGTAGCGCCGCGCGTCGACGGCCGGGATCGCCGCGTTGTGCGGCAGCGAGGTGCCCAGCGCCTCGGCCATGCAGGCCATGGTCGAGGCGGTGCCCATGGTGTTGCAGGTGCCGGCCGAACGCGACATGCCCGCCTCGGCCGACAGGAACTGGTGCAGGCCGATCTCGCCGGCCTTCAGCGATTCGTGCAGCTGCCACACGGCCGTGCCCGAGCCGATGTTCTTGCCGTCGAGCTTGCCGTTGAGCATCGGTCCGCCGGTGACCACGATGGCCGGGATGTCGCAGCTCGCCGCGCCCATCAGCAGCGCCGGCGTGGTCTTGTCGCAGCCCGTGAGCAGCACCACCGCATCGACCGGATTGCCGCGGATCGCTTCTTCCACGTCCATGCTCGCGAGGTTGCGCGTGAGCATCGCGGTCGGCCGCAGGTTCGATTCGCCGTTCGAGAACACCGGAAACTCCACCGGAAAGCCACCCGCCTCCGAGATGCCGCGCTTCACGTGCTCGGCAATCTTGCGGAAGTGGGCGTTGCACGGCGTGAGCTCCGACCAGGTGTTGCAGATGCCGACGATCGGGCGTCCGTCGAACTCATGGTCGGGGATGCCCTGGTTCTTCATCCAGCTGCGGTACATGAAACCGTTCTTGTCGGCGGAGCCGAACCATTCGGTCGAGCGCAATTTCTTTGTCGTCATGAAAGTCTCAGTGGCGCGGGGCGCGCGAGGTGAAGAAGCGCTGCAGCAGGCAGAACACGAACAGGAGTGCGCCCACGACGATGCGCGTCCACCACGAGCTCAGGGTGCCGTCGAAGGAGATCAGCGTCTGGATGATCCCGAGCATCAGCACGCCGAACAGCGTGCCCGCGACATAGCCCACGCCGCCGGTCAGCAGCGTGCCGCCGATCACCACGGCGGCGATGGCGTCGAGCTCGAGCCCCATCGCATGCAGGCCGTAGCCCGACTGCATGTAGAAAGTGAAGATCACGCCCGCGAGCGCCGAGCACAGGCCCGACAGCGTGTACACGCCCACCAGCGTTCGGCGCACCGGCAGGCCCATCAGCATGGCCGAATGCGCGCTGCCGCCGATGGCGTACACCGCGCGGCCGAAGGGCGTGCAGTGCGCGATGAACACGGCGGCCAGCAGCACTGCGATGGCGATCACCGCGCTGATCGACAGCGAGGCCTCGCCCCAGACCGGAATGCGGATCTGCGACACCTCCGAATAGAACGCGTGCGTGATGCTGATCGAGTCGATGCTGATCAGGTAACACAGTCCCCGCGCGAGGAACATGCCCGCCAGCGTGACGATGAAGGGCTGCAGCCGATAGCGCTCGATCAGCAGGCCCATGAACGCGCCGAAGGCCGTTCCCATCGCGAGCACCAGCGGAATGACGACCGCGGGGCTCCAGCCGTGCTTCTCGACCAGCGCGGCCGACACCATGGTCGTGAGCGCGATCACCGAACCGACCGACAGGTCGATGCCGCCGGAGAGGATCACGAAGGTCATGCCGACCGCCACCACGATCAGGAAGGCGTTGTCGATCAGCAGGTTCAGGAACACCTGCGCCGAGAAGAAGCCGTCGTAGAACACCGAGCCCAGCGTGGCCATCAGCATGAAGAGCGAGATGGTCGCCGTCAACGGCAGGTACTTCGGATTGAGCCCGCGCTTGCCCCCTCTCCCGCGCGCGGGAGAGGGTTGGGGTGAGGGTGCAGCGCTCGTCTCGATCACCGCGCTCATGCCCTGCTCCCGTCATGCGCCGGCCGCTGCACGAGCGTGCGGACCTCCGCCCTGAACTCCGGCGATTGCAGCAGCATCACCGCGAACACCACCGCCGCCTTGACCACAAGGTTGATCTCGGGCGGAACGCCCATCGAATAGATGGCATAGGTCAACGTCTGGATGATCAGCGCGCCGATCACGCTGCCCACGAGGCTGAAGCGCCCGCCCGTGAGCGCGGTGCCGCCGAGCGTCACTGCGAGGATCGCGTCGAGTTCGAGCAGCTGGCCGGCGTTGTTGCCGTCGGCGCTCTTCACGTTGGAGCTGATCAAGAGGCCCGCGATGCCCGCGCAGACGCCGCAGAACGCATAGGCGCCCACGACCAGGCGCTTCGCCTGCACCCCCGCCACGCGCGCGGCCGTGGGGTTGATGCCGACGGCCTGGATGAACAGGCCGAGCGCGGTGCGCGTGATCGCGAGGTAGAGCAGCGCGAACACCGCCGCGACGATGAACACCGCGAACGGCAGGCCCAGCAGGTGGCCGCTGCCGAGAAAGAAGAAGGGCTTGTAGTAGATCGTGATGATCTGGCCGTCGGTGATGAGCTGCGCGATGCCGCGCCCCGCCACCATGAGGATCAGCGTGGCGATGATCGGCTGCATGCCGACCTTCGCGACCAGCAGGCCGTTCCACAGGCCGCACAGCAGCGCCGCGCCGATCGCCGCCAGGATCGCGAGCCACATCGGGAACCGGCTCACGTCGCTCGCCACCGAGCCGCCGATCATCCAGGCGGCCACGGCCGCCGCGATCGCCACCGTCGCACCCACCGAGATGTCGATGCCGCGCGTGGCGATCACGAGCGTCATGCCGAGCGACACCAGCACCAGCGGCGCCGCGCGGTTCACGATGTCGATCAGGCTGCCGTAGAGATGGCCGTCGCGCCACTCGAGGTGCAGGAAGCTGGCGTTGAACGCGGTGTTGACGGCGAGCAGCAGCAACAGCGTGATGAGGGGCCAGGCGAGGCGGTGATGCATGAGGGCGGAGAGGCGGTTCATGGGGTTGGCTGCCTTGCTCCTTCCCCCTTTGGGGGAAGGTTGGGATGGGGGCACGCGGCCTCGCGCGGGTTCATACCGAGGCAATCATTTCGTAGACCTCGTCCTCGGTCGAGCCGCCCGGCAGCTCGCCCACCTTCTGCCGGTCGCGCAGCACCACGATGCGGTGTGCCACGCGCACCACCTCGCTCATCTCCGACGAGATGAAGACCACCGCCATGCCCGCACGCGCGAGCCGCAGGATCTCTTCCATGATCTCCTGCTTGGCCGCGACGTCGATGCCGCGCGTCGGCTCGTCGAGGATCAAGAGGCGCGGCTCGGTGGCGAGCCAGCGCGCGATCATCGCCTTCTGCTGGTTGCCGCCCGACAGCAGACCGATCGGCGTCTCGACGCTCGCGGTCTTGATGCCCAGCGACGCGACGAAGCGCTCGGCCAGCGCGGTCTGCTCGGCTTGCGAGAGAAAGTGCCGGGCGCCGAGCCGGGCCTGCAGCGCGAGCGCGATGTTCTCGCGCACCGACAGCTCGGCGACGATGCCGTCGGTCTTGCGCTCTTCGGGGCAGAGCGCGAAGCCCTGTCGGATCGCATCGGCCGGGCTCGAGAAGCGCATCGCGCGCCCGTCGACCTTGAGCATGCCACGGTCCGGCGCCTCCAGGCCGAACAGCAGCCGCGCCAGCTCGGTGCGGCCCGCGCCCAGCAGTCCCGCGATGCCCACCACTTCGCCCGCGCGCACGCGCAGATCGACCGGCTGCAGCTGCCCCGCCTGCGCGAGCCCCTCGGCCTGCAGCAGCGCGGGCGCGGCTTCGTCGAGCGCCGGCAGCGCGGCCGGGCGTGCCGACTGCGCCGCCAGCTCGCGTCCGAGCATGGCCGCGATCAGCGCCGGCGGGCCGAGCTCGGCGGTTGCCCATTCGCCCACCCACGCGCCGTTGCGCAGCACCGTGATGCGGTCCGACACCGCATACACCTGGTTGAAGAAATGCGTCACGAAGACGATCGCGAGCCCTTCGCCGCGCAGCCGCCGCAGCACCTCGAACAGCTTCTCCACCTCGTCGTCGTCGAGGCTCGAGGTCGGTTCGTCGAGGATCAGCACCTTCGACGACACGCCGAGCGCGCGCGCGATGGCCACCATCTGCTGCACCGCCACCGAGTAGCTCGACAAGAGGCGCGTCACGTCGATCTCGAGCCCGATGCGCGCCAGCAGCTCGGCGGCGCGCCGGTTCACCGCCGCCCAGTCGATGCGAAAGCCCTGGACCGCGCCGCGGCGCGGGTAGCGGCCCGCGAAGATGTTCTCGGCCACCGAGAGATTCGGGCACAGGTTGACCTCCTGGTAGACGGTGCTGATGCCGAGCTTCTGCGCCTCGAGCGGCGAGCCCGGCCGGATCGGCCGGCCATCGAGCCGCATCTCGCCGCCCTCCGAGGCGAGCACCCCGGTGAGCACCTTGATCAGCGTCGACTTGCCCGCGCCGTTCTGTCCCATGAGCGCATGGATCTCGCCCGCGCGCAGGCTCAGCTGCACGTCGCGCAGCACGGCAATGCCGCCGAACTGCTTGCCGATGCCGCGCAGTTCGAGCACGGGCTGGTCGCTGCTGCCGCTCATGCCTGCCTGTTCTTGTTGTAGACGTCGATGAACACGGCCGCGAGCAGCACCAGCCCCTTGATCACCTGCTGGTAGTCGATGCCGATTCCCATGATCGACATGCCGTTGTTCATCACGCCCATGATGAAGGCGCCGATCACCGCGCCCATGACCTTGCCCACGCCGCCCGAGGCCGAAGCGCCGCCGATGAAGCAGGCCGCGATCACGTCGAGCTCGAAGCCGAGGCCCGCCTTCGGCGTGGCGGTGTTGAGCCGGGCCGCGAACACCAGGCCCGCGAGCGCCGCGAGCGCGCCCATGTTCACGAAGGTCAGGAAGGCGAGGCGCTGCGTCTTCACGCCCGACAGCCGCGCGGCCTTCTCGTTGCCGCCGAGCGCATAGATGCGCCGACCGACCGTGGTGCGGTTGGTGACGAAGTCGTAGGCCACGATCAGCACCGCCATCACGATCAGCACGTTGGGCAGGCCCTTGTAAGTCGAGAGCAGGTAGCTGAAGAACAGGATGAGCGCCGCGAAGAACACGTTCTTCACGAGGAAGAAGGCGTAGGGCTCGGTCTCCATGCCGTGCGCGGCGAGCCGGGCGCGTCCGCGCAGCTTGAAGAACACCAGCGCCGCCGCGGCCACCGCGCCCACCACCAGCGAGGTGACGCGCAGCGTCCCGCCCTCACCGCCCAGCGGGTCGGGGATGAAGCCCGAGCTGAGCCGCTGGAAGGTCTCGGGAAACGGCCCCACAGACTGTCCCGCGAGCAGTGCGAGCGTGAGCCCCTTGAACACCAGCATGCCCGCGAGCGTGACGATGAACGACGGGATCCTGCGGAACGCGACGAACCAGCCCTGCGCGGCGCCGATCAGGGCACCCGCCACGATGCCGAGCACGGCCGCCGGCACGAAATGCCATTCGTACTCGACCATCAGCACCGCTGCGAGCGCGCCGATGAAGCCGCAGACCGAGCCTACCGACAGGTCGATGTGCCCGGCCACGATCACCAGCAGCATGCCGAGCGCCATGATGACGATGTAGCTGTTCTGCAGCAGCAGGTTCGTGAGGTTCAGCGGGCGCAGCAAGGTGCCGTCGGTCAGCACCTGGAACAGCACCATGATCGCGACCAGCGAGATCAGCATGCCGTATTCGCGCAGGTTGTTCTTGAGGAACCCGGCATGCACCCCGCGCGGCGCGGCGGCAGCAGGCATGGCGGCGTTCACCGCTTCGGCGTCAGGCGGCGTCATGGACGGAACTCCCCGCGCTCACGATGGCGTGCATGATGCGCTCCTGCGAGGCCTCGGCGGCCGGAAACTCGGCCACGAAGCGGCCCTCGTTCATCACGTAGATGCGGTCGCACATGCCGAGCAGCTCCGGCAGTTCGGAAGAAATCATGAGAATGCCTTTGCCCTCGCTCGCGAGCTGGTCGATGATGGTGTAGATCTCGTACTTGGCGCCCACGTCGATGCCGCGCGTGGGTTCGTCGAGGATCAGCAGCTCGGGCTGCGTGAAGAGCCACTTGCTCAGCACCACCTTCTGCTGGTTGCCGCCCGACAGGTTGACCACGGCCTGCGACACGCCGGGCGAGCGGATGCGCAGCGCCTTGCGGTAGTCGTTGGCCACCGCGAACTCGCGCGTGTCGTCGATCACCATGGCTTTAGCCACCGCCGGCAGGTTCGCGAGGCTCACGTTCTTCTGAATGCTCTCGTCGAGCACCAGGCCCAGGCCCTTGCGGTCTTCGGTCACGTAGGCGATGCCGTGGTCGATGGCCTTGCGCACCGTGCCCACGTCCACCGGCTGGCCGTGCATCAGCACCGTGCCGCTGATGCGCTGGCCGTACGAGCGGCCGAACACGCTCATCGCGAACTCGGTGCGGCCCGCGCCCATGAGCCCCGCGATGCCGATGATCTCGCCGCGGCGCACCTGCAGGTTCACGCCCTTGATCTGCTCGCGCTCTGCGTGCAGCGCATGGTGCACGCGCCAGTCGCGCACCTCGAACACGGTCTCGCCGATGCGCGGCGTGCGCTCGGGATAGCGGTGCGCCATGTCGCGCCCGACCATGCCGCGGATGATGCGGTCCTCGCTGACCGGTCCGGCGCGGCAGTCGATCGTCTCGACCGTGGCGCCGTCGCGCAGCACGGTGATCGAATCGGCCACCTTGGCGATCTCGTTGAGCTTGTGCGAGATCAGGATCGACGCGATGCCCTGGCGCTTGAGTTCGAGCAGCAGCGCCAGCAGCGCGTCGCTGTCGTTCTCGTTCAGGCTCGCGGTCGGCTCGTCGAGGATCAGCAGCTTGACCTCTTTGGCCAGCGCCTTCGCGATCTCCACCAGTTGCTGCTTGCCCACGCCGAGATCGGTCACCAGCGTGGTCGGCAACTCCGCGAGGCCGACCCTGGCGAGCAGCGCGCGCGTCTTGGCGTAGGCCGCGAACCAGTCGATCACGCCGCCGCGCGCGATCTCGTTGCCGAGGAAGATGTTCTCGGCGATCGAGAGCAGCGGTACCAGCGCGAGCTCCTGGTGGATGATGATGATCCCGAGCTTCTCGCTGTCGGCGATGCCGCGGAAGCGGCGCAGCGCGCCCTCGAAGTGGATCTCGCCGGTGTACGAATCGCACGGGTACACGCCGCTCAGCACCTTCATGAGCGTCGACTTGCCCGCGCCGTTCTCGCCCACCACCGCATGGATCTCTCCGGCGCGCACCGCCAGGTTCACGTCGGCGAGCGCCTTCACGCCCGGGAAGGTCTTGGTGATGCCGCGCATCTCGAGGATGCGCGGCGCGCCGGCTGCCATGGCGGTGCTCACTTGACCTGGGTTTCCTTGTAGTAGCCGCTATCGACCAGCACCTGCTTCCAGTTGCCGCCGTCCACGCTCACCGGTTTCAGCAGGTACGAGGGCACCACCTTGATGCCGTTGTTGTAGGTCTGGGTGTCGTTGACCTCGGGCGTCTTTCCCGAGAGCATCGCGTCGACCATGGCCACGGTCACCTTGGCAAGCTCGCGCGTGTCCTTGAACACGGTCGATGTCTGCTCCTTGCGCAGGATCGACTTGACCGATGGGATCTCGGCGTCCTGGCCCGAGACCACCGGCATCGGCTGCGAGGGCGAGCCGTAGCCCACGCCCTTGAGCGACGAGATGATGCCGATCGAGAGCCCGTCGTACGGCGAGAGCACCGCGTCGACGCGGTTGGTGGAATAGAAGGCCGACAGCAGGTTGTCCATGCGCGACTGCGCCACCGCACCGTCCCAGCGCAAGGTGCCGACCTTGTCCATGCCCATCTGCTTGCTGCGCACCACGAGCTTGCCGCTCTTGATGTAGGGCTCCAGCACCGACATCGCGCCGTTGTAGAAGAAGAAGGCGTTGTTGTCGTCGGGCGAGCCGCCGAAGAGCTCGATGTTGAACGGCCCCTTGCCGCTCTTCAGGCCCAGCGCCGCCTCGATCGACTGCGCCTGCAGCACGCCGACCTGGAAGTTGTCGAAGGTCGCGTAGTAGTCGACGTTCTTCGAGCCCTTGATGAGCCGGTCGTAGGCAATGACCTTCACGCCCCTGTCGGCCGCCTTCTGCAGTACGTCCGACAGCGTGGTGCCGTCGATCGCCGCGATCACCAGCACCTTCGCGCCCTTGGTCACCATGTTCTCGATCTGCGCGAGCTGGTTCGGGATGTCGTCGTCGGCGTACTGCAGGTCGGTCTTGTAGCCCTTCTCCTTGAAGTACTTGACCATGTTGGCGCCGTCGGCGATCCAGCGCGCCGACGACTTGGTGGGCATCGAGATGGCGATCGGGCCCTTGTCCTGCGCGTGGGCGAGCGGCGCGAGACCGGCGGCGGCCAGCGCCACGACGGCCAGGGAGGCCTTGAGGAAGTTGCTGCGTTTCATTGGATGTCCGTCCTCAGTACTTTCGATTCGGGAATTCTTTTGCGGCGACTTCCATCGGGAAGATGCCTTCCTCGGTCACGATGCGCTTGGGCAGCGTCTTGCCGGCCTTGATGTCCTTCACCGCGCTCATGAGCTGCGGCCCGAGCAGCGGGCTGCACTCCACCGACACGTTGAGCTTGCCGGCGATCATGGCTTCGAAAGCGCCCTTGACTGCGTCGATCGAGATGATCGTGATGTCCTTCGCGGGCTTCAGGCCCGCTTCCTCGATCGCCTGGATCGCGCCGATGGCCATGTCGTCGTTGTGCGCGTACAGCACGTTGATCTTCTTGCCCTCGGCCTTGAGGAAGGCTTCCATCACCTCCTTGCCCTTGGCGCGCGTGAAGTCGCCGGTCTGCGAGCGCAGGATCTTGAACTTGGGATCGGCCTTGACGATCTCCTCGAAGCCCTTCTTGCGGTCGATGGCCGGGGCCGAGCCCACGGTGCCCTGCAGTTCGACGATGTTGACCTCGCCCTTCTGGTCCTTCATCTTCTCGACCAGCCAGCGGCCGGCCTTGCGGCCTTCCTCGACGAAGTCCGAGCCCATGAAGGTGACGTAGAGCGAATCGTCCTTGGCGTTGACCGCGCGGTCGGTCAGCACCACCGGGATCTTGGCGGCCTTGGCCTCGCGCAGCACCGTCTCCCAGCCCGACTCCACCACCGGCGAGAAGGCGATCACATCGACCTTCTGCGCGATGAACGAGCGGATGGCCTTGATCTGGTTCTCCTGCTTCTGCTGCGCGTCGGAGAACTTGAGCTCGATGCCGGCTTCCTTGGCCGAGGACTTGATCGACTCGGTGTTGGCGGTGCGCCATTCGCTTTCGGCGCCCACCTGGCTGAAGCCCAGCACGATCTTCTTCTGCGCCAGCGCGCTGGCGGGCAGCAGTCCGCCGAGCGAAGCGGCGGCCAATGCGATGTTGAGGGTGCGGCGATTGAGTGTCATGGGATGTCTCCTTCTTTCTTGCTGTGAGCCTGCTGGAAAGCCTTGGTGGTGGTGGTCAGGCCCGCATGTAGCCGGTCTTGACCGTCGTGTAGAACTCCGCGGCATGGCGCCCTTGTTCGCGCGGCCCGTAGCCCGACCCCTTGCGGCCGCCGAAGGGCACGTGGAAGTCCACCCCCGCGGTCGGCAGATTGACCATCGTCATGCCCACTTCGGCATGGCGCCTGAAATGCATCGCGTGCTTGAGCGAGTTGGTGCAGATGCCCGCGCTCAAACCCGAGGGCGTGTCGTTGCACAGCGCCAGCGCCTCGTCGTAGTCGGCCGCGCGCAGCACGCAAGCCAGCGGGCCGAAGACCTCCTCGCGCGCGATGCGGTGGCCGGGCTGCGCAAGGAACAGCGCGGGGCTCATGTAGTGGCCCGCCGTGGCGCGCACGAGCGGCTCGCCGCCCCAGACATGCTCGGCGCCTTCTTCGCGCGCGATCCCGACCCAGGCCAGGCTGCGCGCGAGCCGCACCTCGTCGACCAGCGGGCCGACGTCGATGCCGCGCTCCAGCGCATGGCCGATGCGCAGTGCCTTGAGGCGCTCGCGCAGCCGCGCCACGAACACGTCGTGCACGGCAGCCTCGACGATGAGCCGGCTCGACGCGGTGCAGCGCTGGCCGTTGGAGAAGTAGGCGCCCTGCACCGCGCAGTCGACCGCATGGTCGATGTCGGCATCGGCCAGCACCACGAGCGCGTTCTTGCCGCCCATCTCGAGCTGCACCTTGGCGCGCCGCGCGGCCGCCGCCTGCAGGATGCGTTCGCCGTTGCGTGCCGCGCCCGTGAAGCTCAGCGCATCGACCAGCGGGCTGTCGACCAGGGCCTGGCCGGCCTCGCGCCCGCTGCCCATCACGAGGTTGAACACGCCCGCGGGCAACCCGGCGCGGCTGATGATCTCGGCCAGCGCCCAGCCGCAGGCCGGCACCAGCTCGGCCGGCTTGAACACCACGCTGTTGCCGTGCGCCAGCGCCGGTGCGATCTTGCCCGCGGGCACCGCGAGCGGCGCGTTCCAGGGCGTGATGAGCCCCGTCACGCCCACGGGTTCGCGCGTCACGTCGACCTGCACGCCCGCGCGCAGCGAGGCCATGTTCTCGCCGCCGCCGCGCAGCGCCTCGCCCGCGAAGAACTTGAAGACCTGCCCCGCGTGCCCGGCCTCGGCCACCGCCTCGGGAAGCGTCTTGCCGACCTCGCGCGCCAGCAGCAGGCCCAGCTCGTCGCGGCGCGCCAGCAGTTCGGTGCCGATGCGATCGAGCACGTCGGCGCGGCGCTGCGGCGTGCTGTGGCTCCAGTGGCCGAAGGCATCGGCCGCGGCACGGACCGCGAACTCCACCTGCCGCCGGTCGGCGCGCGCGTATTCGGCCACCACTTCGCTGGTGTCCGACGGATTGGCGCTCACACCCGTGGTCGCGCTGGTCTCCCAGCGGCCATTGATGTACTGCCGCACGTTCTGGTGGAGCTCGCCGTGGATCACGGTGCGTTGACCTTTGTCTCTCGTTTTTGAAGTGGCGAGAGTCTATGAACGATATTGATATCGATCCAATCATTTTTTCGACAAAATGGATATCAATCGACGGATTCTGGAAAACCCGTCAGCCCAAAGTTCCAAGCCGCTAGGCAAGCAATCAAAAGCCATGAACAACTACAACCACTGGTTCATCCGCGCGCGCCTCAAGACGCGGCAACTGCTGCTGCTCGTGGCGCTGGCGGAGGAAGGCAACATCCACCGCGCGGCGCAGGTGCTGAACATGACGCAGCCCGCGGCCTCCAAGCTGCTGAAGGACCTGGAGGACGTGCTCGAAGTGCCGCTGTTCGAGCGCCTGCCGCGCGGCATGCGCCCGACCTGGTACGGCGAAACCATGATCCGCCATGCGCGCGTGGCGCTCGCGAGCCTGAACCAGGCGCACGACGAACTCACCGCGCTCAAGGCGGGCCGCTTCGGCCAGGTGAACGTGGGCGCCATCACCGCGCCGGGCATCACGCTGATGCCGCCCGCCGTGGCGATCGTCAAGCGCGAGCAGCCCGACCTGCGCGTGTCGCTCGAGATCGAGACCAGCGCGGTGCTGATGGAGCGGCTCGCGCAGGGCAAGCTCGACATCCTGGTGGCGCGGCTCTTCGCTGAGCACGACAAGTCGCAGCTGCGCTACGAGGCGCTGGCCGAGGAACCGGTGTGCGCGCTGGTGCGCCCCGGCCATCCGCTGCTGGGCGTGAGCGGCCTCACGCTGCGCGACGTGGTGGGCGCCGGCTGGATCGTGCCGCCCGCGGGCAGCGTGCTGCGCCACCGCTTCGAGCTGATGTTCCAGGAGGAAGGCCTTGCGCCGCCCGCCAACATCATCGAGAGCCCTGCCCTGCTTTTCATCACGCGCATGCTGCAGCAGAGCGACATGGTGGCGGTGCTCGCGAGCGACGTGGCGCGCTACTATGCGGCACACGGCATCGTGTCGCTGCTGCCGCTCGACATGCCCTGCCACATGGACGCGTTCGGCATCATCACGCGCACCGACCGGCTGCTGTCGCCGGCGGCGAAGGTGATGATGAAGGCTTTGAAGACGGCGAGCCTCAGCGTCTACGGACGCAAGCTCGAGATGGACTGATCAGGTCCAGCCGGCGTCCACCGTGAACTCCTGCGCCGTGCACATCTTCGCGTCGTCCGATGCGAGGAACAGCACCATGCGCGCGATGTCTTCGGGCATCAGCTTGTCGGGCAGACACTGGTTGCGGTGCAGCGCCTTCTCGCCCTCGTCGTCGAGCCAGAGGTTCACCTGGCGCTCGGTCATCACCCAGCCCGGCGACACCGTGTTGATGCGGATACGGTCGCGGCCCAGCTCCACCGCCAGCCCGCGCGTGAGGCCGTTGACCGACGACTTGGCGATCGCGTAGCACGGGTAGCCCGAGCCCTTGGTCTGCCAGCCCGTCGAGCCCAGGTTGATGACCGCGCCGAAGCCCAGGCGCCGCATGCCCGGCACCACCGACTGGATCGCGAACAGCGCCGGCCGCTCGTTGATGGCCATGCGGTTGTCGTAGTACTCGGGCGTGACCGATTCGAGCGTGTGGCGGTCGTCGCTCGCGACGTTGTTGACCAGCACCGCGAAGTCGCCGAGCTCGGCCGCCGCGTCGGCCATGGCCTGCTGCAGCGCGCCGATGTCGCGCACGTCGCAGCTGCGCCACCACGGCGCCGCATGGCCCGCGGCGGCGATGCGCTCAGCGAGTGCCGCGCTCGCGGCTTCGGCGATGTCGATGAATGCCACGCGGGCGCCCTGCGCGGCGAACGCCGCCACGATGGCCGCGCCGATGCCGCTGCCGCCGCCGGTCACGAACACGGTGCGCCCCGCCAGACTGGGGTGGATCGATGGCTTTTCCGGTGAATCAGTCGTCAAGGGAGGCATCTCCAAGCGGTTGGCAGTGACATTGCAAATTCAATATCTATCGATGCCATAAATCGCAATTTCTATTATCAATATGCCTTGATACGATCCGCCGCGTCAAGGCCGCGTGACAGACAACAACGAAGAAGGAGACAAGCACATGAACCACGACAACAGCGGCAGCGCGCTCACCGCACCGACCATCCTCGGCCAGCCCGAATGCCTGTGGCCCGCGGGCGCGACGCTCGGCGAGGGCACGCTGTGGTCCGTGCGCGACCAAGTGCTGTACTGGGTCGACATCCTCGAGCACCGGCTCTACCGCCACGATCCGCGCGACGGCGCGCGCCGCAGCTGGCAGTTCGACGAGGAGATCACCGCCCTGGCCGAGCGCGCCGAGGCGCCGGGGCTGATCGTCACGCTGCGCCGCGGCTTCGCGCTGTTCGACCCGGCCGCCGACGCCGCGCCGCGCTACCTGCACCAGCCCGAGACCGAGCGCACCGGCAATCGCTTCAACGACGGCAAGTGCGACCGGCAGGGCCGCTTCTGGGGCGGCAGCATGGATTTCGACTGCCAGGCGCCGACCGGCGCGCTCTACCGCTTCGATGCCGACGGCCGCTGTACGCGGCACGACGACGGCTTTGCGGTCACCAACGGACCGACCTGGTCGCTTGACCAACGCACGATGTACTTCAACGCCACGGCCGAAGGCTGCATTCATGCCTACGACTTCGATGCCGCGGCCGGCACGGTGCACAACAAGCGCGTGTGGCTGCGCTTCGGCGCGGGCGAAGGCCTGCCCGACGGCATGACCACCGACGCCGCCGGCCGGCTGTGGATCGCGCGCTGGGGCGGCCGCTGCGTGAGTTGCCACGACCCCGCAAGTGGCGACGAGCTCGGCCGCATCGCCTTGCCCGCAAGCAACGTGACCAACTGCGCCTTCGGCGATGCGGACCTGTGCACGCTCTACATCAGCACCGCGCGCAGCGGCCTCACGCCCGAGCAGCTGGAGTCCGAGCCGCTCGCGGGCGGCCTGTTCAAGGTGCGCATCGCAAGCCCGGGGTTGCCGGCCGCGCTGTTCGCGGGTTGAAGCGGCGGGCGCTGCCGATCGGTCAGAGCGGCGGCAGGCTCTCCGCCGCGAAATCCGCGAACAATTTCGCGCGCGCGAAACTGCCGCGCGCGGCAGGCCACACGGCGTGCACCGGCAGCGGCGGCGCCTCGAACGCGGTGAGCACCAGTTCGACCTGGCCGCTCGCGACCAGATGCCGGATCTGCCACAGCGGCGTGAAGAACAGGCCCATGCCGCTGGTCGCCGCCGCGTAGAGCGCGGCGGTGCTGTCGGCGCGAAACCGGCCGGACACCTTCACGCGCTCGCGCCGGCCGTCGATCGAGAACGGCCAGTGCCCGTCGTTGCCGTGCGTGGTGCGCACCAGGCATTCGTGCGCCGCGAGGTCCTCGGGCCGCGCGGGTCTTCCGTGCCGCTCGAAGTACGACGGCGCACCGAACACCACCCGCCGCAGTGCGCCGAGCCGCCGCGCCGCGAGCTCCGAATCGGGCAGCTCGCCGATGCGGATCGCGAGGTCGAGGTCGCCTTCGATCAGGTCGACGAACCGGTCGGACGCCGTGAGGTCCACCGCCATGCCGGGGTAGCGCTGCATGAACGCGCCCGCCAGCGGCACCACGTACGACGCGGAGAACTCCACCGGTGCAGCGACGCGCAGCAGTCCGCTGGGCGCTTCGCGCTGGCTGTTCGCCTCGGCGCCCGCTGCGTCGAGTTCGGCCAGCGCGGCCTGCACGCGACGGTAGTAGCTGCGCCCCACTTCGGTCGTCGACGAGCGCCGCGTGGTGCGGCGGAGCAGCTGCACGCCGAGGCTGCGCTCGAGCATGCCAAGCGAACGGCTGATCGACTGCACCGAGCGCCCCAGCTGGCGCGCGGCTGCGCTCTGGCTGCCGTGGTCGACGATGGCGACGAAGGCGCGGATGTCCTGAAGCTGGTCCATGCATCTTTCCGGTCTGGATGAAGGTTCTTGGCGCGGCGCGCGGATTCTCCGGTGCGCATGCCTTCCCTATCTTTGCGGTTCCGCGGCGATGGCCGCTTCGCAGGCAATCAAGAGAAAAAAGGAATCATCCATGGAACGACAAAAACCCACCGTGCTGGTGGTCGGAGCGACCGGCCGGGTCGCCGGCCTCGTGCTGCCGGCACTCGCTGCGCGCGGCGCCACCGTGCGCGCGCTGGTGCGCAGGCCGGACGACACCGCGACAGCCTTGCAGCGTGGCGCGCACCAGGTGGCGGTGGCAGACCTGCGCGACGGCGCGAGCCTCGCGCGCGCGGCGGCGGGCTGCGACGGCGTGTTCCACATCGGCCCGGCCTTCCAGCCCGACGAGGCCGACATGGGCTGCCGCATGGTGGCGGCGGCGCAGGCCGCGGGCGTGCGCAAGTTCGTTTTCTCTTCGGTGATCCAGCCCACGCACGCCACGCTCGCGAACCACGCGAGCAAGCTGCCGGTGGAAACAGCGCTGTTCGAATCGACGCTCGACTACACGTTGCTACACCCGGCCAACTTCTTCCAGAACCTGCAGTCCGCCTGGGCGGCCATTGCGCGCGAGGGCGTCTTCGCCGAGCCCTACCCGGTCGGCACGCGCATCGCGCGCGTGGACTACCGCGACGTGGCCGAAGCGGCGGCCATCGCGCTGACCGAAGACCGCCTGGCGTACGGCAGCTTCGAACTCTGCGCACCAGGACGCTTCAACCGCGTCGAGATCGCAGCCATCGCCGCCGAGGCACTCGGACGGCCGGTGCGTGCGGCGGAACTGCCGTTCGACAAGTGGGTGGCCGTGGCGCGCCCACCCTATGACGCGCAGCAGCTCGTCATGCTCTCGAAGGTGCATGCCCACTACGCGGCCCACGGCCTCGGCGGCAATGCGCTCACGCTCGAGGCCATTCTTGGCCGCCCGGCGCGCACGCTCGCCGACTACATCCGCGAACTGGCCGCAAGCCAGCCTTCCCGATGAGCGCGCGCAAGCTGCCCGCGCGCTGGGCCGGCGTCCTCATGCCGCTTCTGTTGTCGGTCTTCATGTCGTGCATCGTCGCGGGCATTGCGACGCTCAAGAGTGTCGGCTTCAACGACGGGCTGCTGCCGCAGTGGATGGCCGCGTGGGGCGTGTCGTGGCTGGTCGCCTTTCCTGCGCTGCTCGGCCTGCTGCCGATCGTGCGGCGCCTGGTGGCGGCGATGGTGCAGGCGCCGCCGCCGCCGCGCTGAAGCGGCGGGCCCGCTCAGCCGAGCAGGCCGAAGCGGTGCTCGGTCGCGCTGTCGAAACGCTCGCCGGGTCGCAGCACGGTCGACGGAAACTCCGGCCAGTTCGGCGCGTCGGGATGGTGCTGCGTCTCGAGGCATAAGCCGGCGCCGCGCAACAGCGGCTCGCCGTGGCTGCCGCGCAAGCTGCCGTCGAGGAAGTTCCCCGAATAGAACTGCACGCCGGGCTCGGTGGTGTGCACTTCCATCACGCGCCCGGAGGGCGCATGCGCGACGCGGGCAGCCAGCGCCAAGCCGTTCGCATCCGCGCGATCCAGCACCCAGTTGTGGTCATAGCCGCCGGCCGCAAGCAGTTGCGCGTGCGGCTCGCTGATGCGCTCGCCGATGGCCCGCGGCGCGCGAAAGTCGAATGGCGTGCCGTCCACTGGCGCCTCGCCGAGCGGGATCAGGCCGGCGTCCACGGGGCAGTAGCGGCTCGCGGCGATCGTGAGCGTGTGGTCCAGCACCGTGCCTCTGCCGCCGGCAAGATTGAAGTAGTCGTGGTGCGTCAGGTTCAGCACCGTGGGGCGGTCGATGGTCTCGGCGCGGTAGTCGATGCGCCAGGTGTTCTCGCGCGTGCTCAGCGCATAGCGCACCGCCACCTGCAGCGTGCCCGGATAGCCTTCCTCGCCATCGGCGCTCGTGTAGCGCAGGTCGATCGCGACGGCGTCCGGCGACTCGTCGGCGGGAACGGGCTCGATCTGCCAGAAGCGTGTGCCGAAGCCATGTCGGCCGCCATGCAGCGAATGGTCACCGTCGTTGACCGACAGCTGGTGCGACTGGCCGTCGAGCGTGAAGCGCCCCTGTGCAATGCGGTTCGCATGGCGGCCGACGATGGTGCCGAGGTGCGGATGCGGCGCCAGGTAGTCGGCCAGTGTCGGCAGGCCCAGCACGATGTTGCCGCTCTGGCCGTTGCGGTCCGGCACGTGCAGTGCGGTGACGATGCCGCCGATGTTGATGGCGCTGAGGCGCAGGCCGAGGCCGTTGTCGAGCGTGTATTCGGCGACCACGCGGGCGTCGGGCATGCGGCCGAATTCGCGCGAGGTGATGCCGTTGGGGAGCGGGGTCATCGGTCTGCCCATTCTTGCTTGATTATTGATGGCTGCCGGAAATCGACCCTCTATCGATGAGCTTGCGAGCTGGGCCTGACTTTTCGATTCGCCGCTTGCTTTGAAGTGGCGCATTCTTGCGCATAGGCCAATCCCACATCACCACGCAGATCGTGAAAGCTGGGAGGGACGCCCTCCACTTCGCTCAGAACTACACGGTGCCCCGCGCTTCTCAGGGCCTTCGCGAACCTTGCCTGGAGGTAAAACGGGGTGACCTTGTCCCGGGGGTCGCCAAGGATGTAGACGATGCGTTTTTCGTCTCGGACCACATTCTTGACGTGGTCCAGCGGATCGTACATTTTCCTTGCCAGCGCCACCTCCTTCGGACGGGGAGAGACTCCCGCATCCTCGCCCCGGCGCTTCTGCCACCGCTCGAGATATGCGAACGTCGACGAGGACATGACGGCGCAACCGATATCGGAGCGTCCCATTGTCAGCATTGCAGCGGCGGCGGTTGCGCCGCCACTGTGTCCCCAGAGCACGAAGCTTTGAACGCCGTAACGCCGCTTCAACACGTCGAGGCTGTCGTTCAGGGGGGTGAACTCGTCCCGCAATCGGCGGCGCAAGCGATGATTGCCGGACGATCCGTAGGTTCCAGGGCGCGCCAGCATTACGACCGGAACACCTGCCCGGCGAGAAAGCTCGGTGTAGCGCGCACTCAGGGCCTGGCGGGTGTTGCTCGGGATCTCGTTCCAAGGCCGTGTCAGCATCGCGTCGCGGTCCCCGGTCATGTAGACGATGAGCGTCGGCGCAAGGCGAAGGTCAACCGGACCAAAATAGCGAAGACAGCTACCGCTTGCGTCCAGGTGCAGATAGCTGGCTTCGTCGGGGCAAGCCAGTTGCTCTGCAGGCATTCCCCAGGGCAAGGGATCTCCCGCGGAACTGAACGAAAGCGCGGCGCTGCAAGCCAACCCGCAAAGCACCCCGAACAGCAACCGCTGCCCCGATCGACGAGATTTCATGCTGCCGGGTCCCTGACGGTCAAGCCGCAGTCGTCTTCGACAGCGCACGCAGCTTCGGAAAAGTATCCCCGAAATCCGAGTCTCGGCGAGACCCTTTCAACAGCACCGTGTCGCCGTCTCTCAGTTCTCTGCGAAGGTACCGCGCCAGTTCGTCAGCCGATGTGAAGTGAGGCCCGAGAAGGCCGGATGGCATGACCGCGCGCAGGAACTGCATCTCCTCGCCATGCGTGAGTACCAGCTCCGCACCGGACTGCAGGAGCGGTTCGGCAAGGCTTTCGTGAAGAGGCTTGGCCATCTCGCCGAGGTGGACGATGCGCCCGAGTACGGCGACCTTGCGCCCGTTGCGGTTGCGGCGATCGAGCGCCAGCACCGAAAGTGCATTGCGCATCGATTCGACTTCCGCATTCCAGCTGTCATCCAACACTTCCGCGCGCACACCATCCCACTGGAGCGTGTGCCACTGCAGGCGGCCCTCTTCTGGTTCAAACCCTGCGACGCGCGCCATCCCCGATTCAATATCGCAGCCCATTGCATAGAGAACCGCCGCCACCGACATGGCGTTGTTCACCATGCCTTCGCCGGGAAGCGGGACGTAGAAGCCGCAACTTCGTTCGGGTGTCTCAACCTCGACCCACGAACCGTAGGCATTGCCACGCGAGCTCCGCAGACGGACTTCTGCTTTGTCACTGCGGCCAACGACAATGCAGCGTTTCGCATGTTGGCGCGCCCTCTCCAGGACCTGCTCGAAATGCGGCAGATGCTCTCCGACAATGGCCGTGGCCCGGCCGCTCAGGCCGACGAACACACGCGACTTCCAGCGCACGACATCCTGGATTGATTTGACCATCGAGTTCGTCTGCGAGAACCCGATCGCCGTGACCAGTGCAATCGTCGGTCGCAAAAGTTGCGTGATGGGACCGCGCTTCATCCACAACGCACTTTGCGCCACCTCGACGACGGCAGCTTCATGCTCCGCCGACAAGCTCGCCAGCGTGGAAGGCGCTCCGACGCGCGAGTTGTAGTTGTCGACACTGCTGAGCACGCGCTCCGGGCCGCCAAGTGCCTGGGCCAGCAAGCCCATCGTCGTGGACTTGCCGACAGTACCGGTTATCGCAATCACTTCACCGGTGTACCGAGCTCGCGCAGCCAGGCCGAGCTCGATGATGGCGCGGATCGGGTCCTGCACTTGGAGCATCGGGAAATCCGGCGGCATGCCCTCCACCGGCTTGCTCACAATGGCGCCGGCCAATTGAGTAGCCGACCCCGGCAGCAATCGATGGCGGTCGACATTGCGCTGTCCCGTTGTATTGCTCTGCTCATGGCGCGCGCGGTCGAACGTGTCGTGTGCGACATAGAGCACCGGCGAGGCGCGCATCGGGATGTGCTTGGCGCCCGACACCACGGAGCGGACCGACCATTGCGGCGGCGGCTCGACCAGCCAGGTTCCCCCGGTGATACCGGCCAACTGAGCCGCGTTCCAGGTCTGCCCTGGCGTGCAGGCCAACAATTCTGGAGAGAACTCGGCGGCGTACGTCGCGGGGACGCTCGACGTTGGCGCTGAATCCCTGCCCGGCACAGCGAGCTCGAAGAACCGGTCGATGGCTTGGACGTGCTCTCGTGCGCGCTGCAGCACCAGCGCAACCTGAAGCTGCATTCGACCGTTCACCAAGTCTTTTCTCTCGGGCGGACGCAACGGGCAAAAGTCCCGATAGAGGGTGCCGGGCCGCCACTGTGTGGTCGGTACCTGCCAGTCGCACGGATCGTGGTCCATGCCAAGGCCCCAGGGCGGCATGGTGGAACTGCCCGTGGGTTGCGCGCGAATATCGATGCGGTAGTCGCGCAGCACAGCTGCATCACAGGTCCAGAATGTTTCGACCCAGATGCTCTCACGGGTGGCGATCGGCTCCTCGGGCCAGGCCCGCACACCCACCAACGTCAATGGACCGAATCGGAGTGGTACCGGCAATGCTGCCGTCGCCGGCAGTTCGTCGACCCAGGCATCCTTCGGCATCGGTCGGGGCATGCGCAAGCTGCGCAGGTCATACCGCACGGCTGCAGCCGGTTCTGCGGTCACAGGATCGCGCCGGCTGGGCGCAAGGTCGATCGCTGCAGTGCCGTCGCTGCGGCACTGCATCCGCGTGCCCAGCGCCGCGCAGCGGGCCACATAGCGTTCCGCCGCTGCCATGGAGGAGGGTCCGCCGCGCTCTACAGTCTGGCCGAAACCGACTGCTACCGGAACGAAAACGACGCGTTCGATGCCGTTTGCGCCAAGCTCGAGCTCGAACACCCCGCCGTCGCCATTGTCGATGCGGCGCGCGTCGAACAAGAGATCACCAGCGTCATGAATAATCGGACGGCCCTCGTGCAGTTCGATCCCATGCAGCGTATGCGCAGATGCGCCCAATACCGCGTCGGCGCCCGCATCGATGATGGCCCGGCCCACGGCGGATTGTTGCGGGTCAACTTTGGCAGTGTGGTTCTCGCCCCAGTGGACCGCCACCAGCACCACACTGGCCTCGATGCGCGCCTTGGCGATACGGGGTGCTAGACATGAAGTCCATTGCTGAATCTCGCTCAGCGGCAGGTGCGCGCTGCCAGGTGCATCTGGACGCGCAGCAAAGCGGGGCTGCGTTGCGTCGATCGAGAACACGGCCACGTTGTGGGTTCCCGCTGGCACGATGGCCGGTGTCAACGCAGCCTCGAGATCTACGCCACTCCCCGCTTGGGCGAGCCCGACGTTGCGCAGCCACTGCAAATGCTCCATCAGTGCCTCGGGACCGTAGTCGCCCGAATGGTTGTTGGCCGTGGTCACCACGTCCACACCTGCCGCGGTCAGCACCTCGAGCATCTCGGGGCGAGCACGCAGGTAGTAAGGACCACCCTCGCCCTTCGCCACACCGCGCTGACCGCTGGTGGCCACGACGCATTCGAGATTCACGATGCTCAAGTCCGCGCGCGCGATGGCGCGCACCGGTGCGAGGACGCGATGCACGCCAAAACGCGCGGTGAGATAGTGCTGCCTTCGACCGAGGTTCACATCGCCGCCCCAAAGCACGACAGGGCGCTTGCGTTCGATTCTGGGGGAACCCTCGAGGTATTTCAGATAGCTGACATAACCCGACAGGTAGTGCTCCACGTCGTCGATCCGCACTCGAAAGCTGTGATGGCGGATGAAGAAGCCGTCGACGATGCGCGCCGGATTCTTGAAGAACATCGCGAGCTCGGGCCAGAAGTGACCATTCAGCAGATAGCGCGCACGGGATTCGAGCGCACGATAGAACTTGTCGAGATCGAAATCCTTGAGAAGATGCGCATGTACCGGATCCGCCTGCAGCCGCGAGATCATCTTCTGCGCCGCCATCATCAGCTCGAGCAAGGTCGGAAATGTCGTAATCCGCTCCAGCACGAAATCCAGATGGTCGCGCACGTTGTCGAGGCCGAAGCGGTAATAGCGCTCATCGCTACGGTACAGCGTGAGTTCATTCACGCAATAGCTCAGCCAATGGTCATGGGCTTGCCAGTGCTTGGCCTCGATGAAGTGTTCGAATGCTTTCTCGACGGACTGGAGGTAGACGGGGTTCTTCGTCAGCCCGTACAGCCGCATCAGCCCGAAGGCTGCTTCGCCTTCGTAGTAGATGATCCGATTCTCCTGTGTCACACGCAGCGTGGGGTACGCAAGCACATGCACGAACCGACCTGTGGCCGAATCCTGCATGTGCAGAATTCCAAGTGCCAGCTTTTCGAGCAATGGAAGATGCTGTGTGTCCCCCGTGACCTCCGCGTACTTCACGAACGCCAGCAGGCACACAGCGTTGCCGCCGAGCTTGATCTCGTCGCCGATGTCGATCAGGAAGGCCGCGCGTTCGCCGCTCGGGAGCGTTACTTCCCGGATCGCGTCACGTACGAGATAGCCGAGCGCGCGATCGATCGCGTCGCGCTGGTCAGGGTTGCCCGTCCGTTCCCAACCTTCGAGCAGGGCATAGGTCGAACTCGCATGGCGCAGCGTGTTGTACGTTGGAATCGGACGATCAAAGCAAGGGAACCACCCGTAGTCGAAACGCCCGGAGGGCTGCACCTGGCGGGCCAGGTAGGCGCTGCTTCTTGCGATCACTCCGTGTACGAATTCGGCGTCCCAACGATCCACCGTGCGGTAGCCGCTGTGGCGTCCTTTGTCTTCAATCAAATGGACATCGCTGCCATCGGTAAACGCGGCGAGGGTGTCGAAGAGCCACACGGTCGTTTCGGGCTCCGACGGCCACGCCAACGGACGCCCGAAGCGGCGTGTGCCGTATGTCCGCAGGTTGGTCGCGTTGGGTACGGCCTCCTCGAACGCGTTGTCGTAGAGCAGCGCATTGGCGCCGATCTCCTGCTCCAGGATCGCTACGGAAAGGTCTGCGTCGAAGCCGATCCCGCAGCGGAAATAGTTGCGCTTGGTCGTGCGAAGCTGGGCCTTCAATTGCGCCCACGGCATGGCTTGCACGTTTTGAGCGATGTCGGCTCGCAGCCAGAAGGGCGAGCCCGGCTGCTTGCGCCGCCACACTTCTATTTTTTGAACGCCGTCGGACCAGGCCTCATCGAAGCGCTTCCCCACGGCGCGCACGACCTCCGCACGTTCGTTTCCGGTGCTGACAGAGAGGAAAAGAACGCATGCAGGCGAGCCACCTGCGCGGTGCAGATGCGCGTTCCAGAGTTCCAGAAGGGCGCTGTGCAGCCGGCGCAAGGGTTCGCTGTGAGGAGCGGTGCTCGCTAGATCCGCGGACCTATCGGTGGAATGCGGTCGGGGAGAGGGAGGTGCCATCCGAACTTCTCAAAACGTAAAAAGAGCGGATCGCAGTCTATTCTGCTTTGCATTGATGAACGCACGTCCGCGGCAGCTCCGCCGCCGCAGCCCGGCCGCACCCTACAGCAGCATGAACGCCGCGGCCGCCACGGCCGTAGGCCCGAGCGCGCCGAGCAGCAGCCCGCCCGCACCGATGGTCTCGTCGGTGAAACCGCGCTTGAGCAGCGCCACACCCGCGGGATTCGGCGCGTTGGCAATCACCGTCAGTCCGCCGCCCGCCACCGCGCCGGCGACCAGCATGTACTTCGATTCGTCCGAGATGTTGGCGATCAGCGAACCCAGGTAGGTGAGCGCCGCGTTGTCGGTGATCGCGGTGAGGCCCAGCGCGCCGAAGAACAGCGCGACCGGCTCGAGCCCCGAGACGACCGGCTCCAGCCACCAGCGCTGCATGCCGCCGAGCACCACCAGGCCCGCAAGGAAGAAGCCGACGAGCAGGGCCTCCTTGATGATCAGCGGGCTCTGGTGGCGCTCGTACGCCTGCGTGAACCCGAGGAACATGAGGAACAGGCCGAGGAACGCGACCGGATGGTGCGCGAACAGCACGATGCCCGCGAGCAGCACCAGGTGCGTGGCGGCCACGGTGGCAGGCACGGGCGCGCCGGCCAGCTGGTTGCCCGCGGCACCAATCGGCAGGTGGCGGCGCAGCACGAACGTGGCGACGGTCGCATTGATGAGCACGGCCACGGCGGCCTTCCAGCCGAAGGTGGCGAGCATGAAGGCGCTGTCCCACTGCCAGGTGGTGGCGACCATCAGCACGGGCGGTGCGGCATACGAGGTGAGCGTGCCGCCGATCGAGATGTTGACGAACAGCACGCCGAGCGCAAAGTACTTGACGCCCTCGGGCACCTGGGGCCGGAAGATCTGCGGCGCGAGCATGAGCGCCGCGATGGTCATGGCCGCGGGTTCGGTGATGAGCGAGCCCAGCAGCGGCACCGCGGCCAGCCCGAGCCATGCGGTGGCGACAGGCGTGGGCACCGGCACCAGCCGCGCGATATTGTTGACGACCGACATGACGGTGGCCAGCACCGGCCGCGAAGCGGCAACCACCATGACCACGAAGACGAACAGCGGCTCGGTGTAGTTGCGCGATTCGGCATAGTCGAGCGCCGCGTCACCGCCGATGACCACGCCCATCGTGAGCACCAGCACGATGGCCCAGAAGCCGAACACCACCTCGACCTCGCCGAGCAGGTGGAACAGGCCGGCGTGGCGGGGGTAGCGATGCGACAGCCGCTCGAACTGCTTGGCTGCGAAGGTGTGGATGAGGGCGACGGCGAACAGTGCAGCAGCGATGTACTGCATGGTGGACTCTTGCATGGGTGGCGATGGCGTGTGTGAACCGCGTGGCGGCCCGACCAGCGCATGAAACCTGCGTTGCCGCGCTCGCGGCTTCGCACCCGGCTGCAATTTTAGCGGACGCCGCCTTCAGTTCTGCTGCTGCAGACGCTGCAGCAATTCGACGCTCGGGTAGCCGTCCGCGGGCGAGCCCACGCTGCGCTGCCAGCGGCGCAGCGCATCGCGCGTGGCGGGCCCCATCACACCATCGGCCGCGCCGGCCGCGAAGCCGCGCTGGTTGAGCGCGGCCTGCAGTTCGGTCGTCTGGCTGCGCGACAGCGCCGCCAGATCGCGCGGCCACGCGGCCTGCACGCCCGTACCACCCGCCAGCTGCTGCGCGAGAAGGCCGACCGCAAGCGCGTAGTTGGTCGAGTTGTTGTAGCGCAGGATCGTGCGGAAGTTCGGCCCGACCAGAAAGGCCGGCCCGCGCGCGCCCGCGGGCAGCAGGATCGCGCCGTCGCCAAAGGCCGGCAGAGGCTGGCCGTCGATGGCTGCCACGCCTTCGGCCGCCCATTGCGTGGAGGCCTGGCGAATCGCCATGTCGGCGCGGCCGGGCTCGAAGCCCGCAGGCAGCCGGACCTCGACACCCCACGGCTGGCCGGCCTGCCAGCCCGAGCGCGAAAGAAAATTGGCGGTCGAGGCCACGACGTCGGCCATGCTGCCCCAGATGTCGCGCCGTCCGTCGCCGTCTGCATCGACCGCGTACGCGAGAAAGTTCGACGGCAGGAACTGGGTCTGGCCCATCGCGCCGGCCCAGGAACCGATCATCCGCTCGCGCGCGATGTCGCCGCCCTCGAGGATCCTGAGCGCCGCGAGCAGTTCGCGGCGGGCCCAGTCGCCACGGCGCCCGTCGAAGCCGAGGGTGGCCAGCGCGTCGATCACCGGCGTGCTGCCGTAGTTGCCGCCGTAGTTGCTTTCCATGCCCCAGATGGCAACGACGATGGCCGGTGGTACGCCGTAGCGCGCAGCGGCCGCGTCGGCTTCTGCATGCACCTGCTGCAGCCGCTCCTGGCCCGTGACCACGCGCTGCGGCGTGACGGCGCTGTCGAGATAGTCCCAGACCGTGCGCGTGAACTCCGGCTGGGCCCGGTCGAGCTCGACGACGCGCGGCAGGTACTGCACGTTGGCGAATGCGGACTGCAGCGTGGCTTCGCCGATGCCCGCGGCGCGCGCCGTGGCGCGGAAATCGGCCACCCACTGGGCGAACTGCTGCTCGACGGCAGCGCCGTCCTGTGGCACTGGCAATGGCGCTGGTGCTGCGACCCGGTTCGCAGGCGCTGGTGCCGATGCCTGTGGCGGTGCCTTCGCCGCGGGGCTGGCAGCGCAGCCGGCAAGGCCCACCGCGGTGGCCGCGAGCAGTGACGAGAGCAGATGGGAGCGGGCGAAAGATGGGCGTGCGGAATGGTGCATGGCTCGATTCTCAGGCCTGTGCCTGGGCCTGCACCGGGGCCTGCACCGCGGACCGCCGCGCCCGCCGTGCGGGCACCGGCCGCACGAACTCGGGCCGGAAGCAGCGCTCACTGCCGTCGGCGAATTCGATCGTGACCGAGATCGCGTCGGCGTTCGCCACCGAGCCGACGCCGTAGCGCGCGACCCGGACCGACTCGCCGGGCGCGAAGGCGGTGCGCGGCGATGCGGCCTGCTTCTGCGCATTGGCCGCTGCCGCTTCGGCCTCGGCGTCCCGCTGCGCGCGCTCGTGCCTGGCAAGGCGCGCGCAGTTGTCGCAGGCGCCGCAGCGCTGCAGCAGTTCGTCTTCGCTGCCCAGGCCCGAGAGCAGCACCTGCCAGCGGCACATGCCGGTGGTTGCGTAGAAGGTCATGCGCTCGAGCGCCGCGCGCTCCTGCTCGCGCTTGTCGTGGTGGCCGCGCAGCAGCGCCTCGAGCCCGGCGTCGTCGAGCGCGGCCTTGCGGCCCCAGCGCAGCAGGCCTTCGTCGTCCTGCGCGAGCAGCTGCGCCTGCCGCAGCAGGTTCAGCAACACGCGCAGCTTGCCACGCGGCAGGCCCGCGCGCTGCGGCAGATCGGCGAAGGCATGCCGCGCATCCCGCGCTTCCGAAAAGACCTGCTGCACGCGGCGCAGCTCGGCCAGCTCGGGCAGCCAGCCGGCAAGAAAGAACTGCTGCACGGCCTTGTCGCGGCGCAGGTACAGCAGCACGCAGTCGGCACGCTCGCCGTCGCGGCCGGCCCGCCCCGACTCCTGGTAGTAGGCATCGAGGCTCGCGGGCACCTGGTAGTGCAGCACGAAGCGGATGTCGGGCTTGTCGATGCCCATGCCGAACGCGTTGGTCGCCACCATCACGCGAAGGTTGCCGGCCATGAAGCGCTCCTGCGCCGCGCGCCGCTCGTTGGCCGGCTGCCGGCCGTGGTAGAGGCCGACGGATTCGCCCAGGGCTTCGGACAGCGCGGCGAAGAGCGCCTCCGCCGCCTTCACGGTGGCGGTGTAGACAATGCCGCTGCCCTGCAGCCCGGTCGCGAGCGCGAGCGCACGCTGCAGCTTGTCTTCCTCGCGCTCGAAGGTTTCGACGGCATAGTGCAGGTTGGTGCGGTAGGCGCCGGTGTCAACATGGCCGGCGCGCGGGATGCCGAGCTTCTCCATGATCTCGGCGGCCACCTCGTCGTTGGCGGTGGCCGTGAGCGCCAGTACCACCGGGCTGCCCAGCGCGCGCGCCGCCACGTCGATCTCGAGGAACGCGGGTCGGAAGTCGTGCCCCCACTGCGAGATGCAATGCGCCTCGTCGACCACCAGCAGCGACACCGGCCGCTGCCGCAGCAGCTTTACGAAGGCCGCATCGGCCAGCCGCTCGGGCGTGCAGAAGACCACGCGCGCACGGCCATCGGCGATCGCCTGCTCGGCATCCGCGATGGCCTCGGCGCTGCACTGGCTGTTGAACTGCACCGCGGTGACGCCGAGCGCATCGAGCTTGTCGCACTGGTCCTTCATGAGCGCGATCAGCGGCGAGACAACGACGGTCTGCCCCGCCGCCAGCACCGCGGGCACCTGGTAGCAGAGCGACTTGCCGGCGCCCGTGGGCATGACCGCGAGCGTCGATTCGCCTGCCACCACGCGGTCGATCACGCGGCGCTGCCCCGGCCGCAACTGCCGCAGGCAGAACACCTCGCGCAGCACACGGTCGACGCGGGATTGGGCCCGCGGCCTTGGCGCTGCGCTCATCCGCGCAGGCGCCGGGCCCGTTTGCGCGGCTTGAGCACCACGCAGAGCAGCGCCACGGCCGCGATGCCGATCGCGGCCTTGCGTGCGGCGCCCCTCGGGTTGTGCCGGAGTTCGGCGCGTCCGCCCATCTCGGCATAGATGTTCGGCACGTGGCCGCGCGCGAGATCGCCGACCAGTGCCTCGCCCATCTGCAAGCGGTCGGCCATGAGCAGCATCATCCAGTGGCGCAGGTCGTTCTCGGAATGGCGAAAGGCCGCGCGGCGCAACCAGCCGCTGAGACCCGAGGGCGGCAGCGTGGAGCCGAAGATCGGCGTGATGCCGGGGCGTTCGGTCGAGTGCAGCACCTCGACGTGCGCGTGCTGCTGCTGCGGCGGATCGATCGGGTGGTTCGGCAGGCGCGGCGGCGTCCGCTCCTTCGGCACGGCGGGGCGCATGGCGCGGTCGAGGTCCGCGCCCCAGCCCACGATGTGCGCATGGCGCGGGGAGACTGGTGCCTCGCTCTCGGCGTTGTTCGTGTTGTCCGATGGGTTCGGGGTGTGGTTCATGGACGGCTCCCTGGTGTCAAAGTGCTGCCGCGGTGGCCAACGTGGCGCCGCCGTCGCGTGCGGCGCCGGGCGGCACCAGCACGGTCTTGATGCAGTTGTCGAGCTTGCTCGAGAAAAGGTGGTAGGCATCGGCCACGTCCTCGAGGTCGATGTGGTGCGTGATCACGCGCCGCGGCTCGATGCGCCCGGCCTGGATGTGTTCGATGAGCCGTGGCAGGTGCCGCTTCACGCTGGCCTGGTTCATGCGCAGCGTGAGGCCCTTGTTGATGGCATTACCGATCGGCACCGCGTTGAACGTGGGGCCGTACACGCCCACGATCGAGACGGTGCCGCCCTTGCGCACCGAGTTGATGCACCAGTGCAGCACCGTGGCCGCGCCGCCCTGCAGCTTGAGCTTGACGCCCAGCAGCGTCTGCGCGAAGTTGCCGGCGGCCTCGCAGCCCACGCAGTCGATGCACACGTCGGCGCCGAGGCCGTCGGTCATCTTCTTGATGTGGATCGCCATGTCGCCGACCTGCTTGAAGTCGATGGTTTCGCATTGCGCGTAGTCGCGCACGAAGTCGAGCCGGTATTCGAGATGGTCGACCACGATCACGCGCCCCGCGCCCATCAGCCACGCCGACTTGGCCGCGAAGATGCCGATCGGTCCGGCGCCGAAGATCACCACCGTGTCGCCCTCGTCGATGCCGCCCATCTCCGCGGCCTGGTAGCCGGTGGGGAGCGCGTCGGTCAGCAGCACGGCATCGTCGACATGCATGTCGGGCGGAATGATCGTGGGGCCCACGTCGGCCATCGGCACGCGCACGTATTCGGCCTGGCCGCCGTCGTAACCACCGGCCGTGTGCGAATAGCCGAAGATGCCGCCCACCGCGGTGGCTTCGGGATTGGTCGAATGGCAGTTGCTGTAGAGCTCCTTCTGGCAGAAGTAGCAGCTGCCGCAGAAGATGTTGAAGGGCACGAGCACATGGTCGCCGGGCTTCAGGTGCTGCACCGCCGACCCGACCGCTTCGACCACCCCCGTGAACTCGTGCCCGAAGGTGGAGCCGATGCGCGTATCGGGCACCAGGCCGTGGTAAAGGTGCAGGTCCGATCCGCAGATGCACGAACGCGTGACCCGCACGATCGCATCGCCGGGATGCTCGATCTCGGGCTCCTGCTTGTGCACCGTGCGGATCCGGTAGGGACCGCGGTAGTTCATTGCCAGCATCGCTTGCTCCTTGCTTGTGTGCAGCCGAAAAAGGTCGACAGAGGAAGCCAAGCATCTGCAGCGCGCACAGGCGCCGCGCAAGCACAGGCCGACGCGGTCCGTCGGACAGCGCCCCTACCGCGCCTACTGATGAGCAGATGCGGTGCGCCTGCATGCCAAGCGCATCGCACGCGCCGATACGCCACGCTCCTACACGGGTGCACCGCTGTCGCGCGAGCATGTTGGATTTGAAGGAGAACGCCATGCCGCATGACAGCACCTATGCCGCCTGCATCGAGGCGTGCAACGGTTGCGCCACCGCGTGCAACCACTGCGCCGCCGCCTGCCTGAAGGAAGACGACGTGAAGATGATGGCGCGCTGCATCGCGCTCGACATCGACTGCGCCGCCGCCTGCCACTTTGCCGCCGCTGCCATGGCGCGCGGCAGCGAACATGCCAAGGCCATCTGCGCGCTGTGCGCCAGCGTCTGCGATGCCTGCGCCGAGGAATGCGCGAAACACACGCACGACCATTGCCAGGCCTGCGCCAAGGCCTGCCGCGACTGCGCGGCCGCGTGCCGAAGCATGGCCGGCTGAGCGCGCTGCACTGCCGGTGAAGACCCCCTCCTCGTGCCGCGCGCACGGATGCTACAAAGCGTGTGCGGCGCACCCGCGCCGCGCGAGGCATCGAGGAGGGTTTGAATGACGACGAGCGAAAACGAGAGCCAGAAGGTGGTGCTCATCACGGGCGCGAGCCGCGGCATCGGGGCCGCCACCGCGCTCGGGGCGGCCCGGGCCGGCTATGCGGTGGCGGTCAACTACGCCTCGGACACGGCAGCCGCCGAGTCGGTGGTCGATCGCATCCGCAACGCGGGCGGCCGCGCGGCCGCCCTGCGCGGCGATGTCGCGAGCGAGTCGGAGGTGCGCGCGCTGTTCGACCGGACCGAGGCCGAGCTCGGGCCGGTCGCCGCCCTGGTCAACAACGCGGGCATCACCGGTCCGATCGGCCGCTTCGAGGAGGTGGCCACCGACAACCTGCGGCGCATCCTCGATATCAACGTGCTCGGCACCTTTCTCTGCGCGCGCGAGGCGCTGGTGCGGCACGGCCGGAATGGCGCGCTCGAGGTTATCGTGAACGTGTCCTCGGTGGCCTCCACCACCGGCAGCCCGGGCGAGTACGTGCACTACGCCGCAAGCAAGGCCGCGGTCGAGAGCTTCACCATCGGCCTCGGCCGCGAAGTGGCGGCGCGCGGCATCCGCGTGTGCGCTGTCGCGCCGGGATCGACGCTGACCGAGATCCATGCCAAGGCAGGCGAGCCCGGCCGGCCCGCACGCATCGCACCGAAGATCCCGCTCGGCCGGCTCGCCGAGCCCGAGGAGATCGCGGAAGCGATCGTGTGGGCCATGACGCCGGCCGCCTCGTACGTGACGGCGACGGTGATCCGCGCGACGGGCGGGCTCTGACGCGGGAAGCCCGGTTCAGAGCCTGAAGGCGCTCACCGCCTGCGAGAGGCTGCCGGCCTGCGCCTGCAGCGAGCCGGCCGCCGCGCCCGCCTGCTGCACCAGCGCGGCGTTCTGCTGCGTGACCTGGTCGATCTGCGCGATCGCCTGGTTCACCTGCTCGATGCCGTCGGTCTGCTCCCGGCTGGCGACGGTGATCTGGCCCATGATCTCGGTCACGCGCTGCACGCTGGCGACGATCTCCCGCATGGTGCGACCGGCCTGGTCGACCAGCGCGCTGCCCGCCTCGACGCGGCCGACCGAGTCGCCGATCAGGTCCTTGATCTCCTTGGCCGCCGCGGCCGAACGCTGCGCCAGGCTGCGCACCTCCGAGGCCACCACCGCGAAGCCGCGGCCTTGCTCGCCGGCGCGCGCCGCCTCGACCGCCGCGTTGAGCGCGAGAATGTTGGTCTGGAACGCGATGCCGTCGATCACGCCGATGATGTCGACGATCTTGCGCGACGAGCCGTTGATCGCGGCCATGGTGTCGATCACTTCGCCGACGATCGTTCCGCCCTGGGCCGCCACCGACGACGCGGAAACCGCGAGCTGATTGGCCTGGCGCGCGTTCTCGGCGTTCTGCTTGACGGTGGAGGTGAGCTCTTCCATCGAGGCCGCCGTCTGTTCGAGCGAGCTCGCCTGGTGCTCGGTGCGCGACGAAAGGTCGCGGTTGCCGGCCGTGATTTGGGCCGAGGCTTCGCCGATGCCCGCGGTGCCGCGGTGCACCTCGCCGACGAGGCGCGCGAGGCTGGTGTTCATCTCGTGCAGCGCCTGCATCAGCAGGCCGGTTTCGTCGCCGCTGGTCGGCCGCACGTCGGTGCCCAGGTTGCCGGCCGCCACCGACTGCGCGACGCGCACCGCGTCGTTGAGCGGACGCGTGATGGAGCGGGTCAGCCACACGGCCGTGGCGATGCCCAGCGCCAGCGAAACGCCGCAGAGCAACAGCATCAACCAGCGCGCGGCGCGATAGGCCTCGGCCGCCTCGGCCGCGGTGCGGTCGGCGCCTTCCTTGAGCGTCTTCTCGAAGGCGCCGACGTGCGCGATCACCTGGGTCAGCAGCGGCATGCATTCCTGCGTCAGCGCGCGCACGGCCTCGTCGGTGCGGCCGCCGGTCGCGAGCGACACCACCTTGCCCGCGATCACCAGATAGCGCGTCTCGAGCGCCTGCAGCTGATCGAGCAGGCGCCGCTCCTCCTCGGCGCCCGCACCGGCCTGCTTCAACAAAGTGGCCAGCGATGCCATGCCCTGGTCGATCTCGGCCTGCGAGGAGCGCACGAGTTCGAGGTCCTTCTTCTGCAGCGCCGCATCGGTCACCAGTGCGAGGTTGCGCGCTGCGATGGCGCGCGTGCCGATCGCAAAGCGCACCCGATTGAGAGCGTAGAGCTTGCCGCCCGCCACCTCGTTGACCACCCGGATCTGGTCCGAGAGCCTGGCCATCTGCTGCAGGCCGATGGCGCCGATGGCGAGCAGCAGAAGCAGCAGCAGCGTGAAGCCGATCCCGAGACGGGTACCGATCTTGAGGTGTCGCATGGAATCGCCGGAAGGGAAAGATGGCGGATTCTCCCGGCGCACCCCACCGCCCCATTGGGTGAACAGAGGCTCGAAGGCACCTCACTTCACGCGATCGGCCAACGCGGCATGAAGCCTTGGTTCAACCCTGGCTTGACCAAGATATCCTAAGACAACACAATACATGTATGCCCAAGTCGCTCCCCCCATCCCGCATGCCGCCCGGCGCGCCGCTCACGCCCGCCAGCGAGGATCCGCTCTATGTGCAGCTTGCCAACCGGCTTGCGGAAGCGATCTCGGGCGGCGTGTACGCGCCGGGGCAGCAGCTGCCGCCCGAGGCCACGTTGATGAGCGACTACGGCATCAGCCGCGTCACGGTCCGCCAGGCCATCCAGCTGCTCGTGCGCAATGGCCAGGTGGTGTCCAGGCGCGGCAAGGGCACCTTCGTGACGCGGCCCTCGTTCCAGCAGGACCTGTCGAGTCTCCAGGGATTCCAGGAAGCCTTGCGCCTGCAGGGCATCGAGCCCGAAACCGAACTGCTGGAGTTCTCTGCCTCCGCCGGCCGGACCGACGGGCAAGTGCCCGCGGGCCTGAACCTTCCCGTGCGGCTGCGCCGGCGCTATTGCGTCGACGGCGAGGCCTTCGCGATCGTCGAGGCCTTTCTTCCGGCCGAGGCGCAGGCACTCGGCAGGGCCCGCGCCGAACTGCTGTCGGTCTACGACATCCTTCAGCAGTTTCTCGGCATGCGCATCGGCCGAGCGGACATCGCGATCCAATGCGCGAAGCCGAAGAACCGGATCTCGGCCGAACTGGGCCTTCTCGCACGCAGCCATGCGCTGCTGATGCAGCGGACCTCCTACACCGTGGCGGGGCTCGCCTGCGAGCACATGCGCATCTACATCGTCCCCGAACGCTACACCTTCCGCATGAGCGTGCCGGGGCCGATGAAGCTGGCCTCGGCCATTCAGCCGGTGCCGCTCACGTAGAGGACCTGTCGACAGGCCCCGGACCGAGAGCGACGGAATTCCAAGCCACAAGGAGACAACCCCGATGAACGAAGAGATCCCGCGCCGAACGCTGCTGATCCTGCCGGCCGCCGCACTCGGTACCATGTCCGCCCTGGCATCGCTGTGCGCCGCCGCGGCAGGCTATCCGTCGAAGCCCATCCGCATGGTGGTGCCCTTCCCGGCCGGCGGGCCGACCGACATCGTCGCGCGCCCGCTCGCCAAGCTGCTCGGCGATGCGATGAACCAGCAGGTCTTCGTCGAGAACCGCGGCGGTGCCGGCGGCGCAATCGGCGCCACCACCGTGGCCACTGCCGCGCCGGACGGCCACACCGTGCTGCTGGGCACCGTGGGCACCAGCGCGATCAACCAGGCGCTCTACAAGAAGCTCGGCTACGACCCGGTGGCCGACTTCACGCCGCTGGCCACGGTCGCCAGCGCACCGGTGGCCGTGGTGGCCAACCCTTCGACCGGCATCACCTCACTGACCGAACTCGTGGCCAAGGCGAAGGCGCAGCCCGACACCCTGACCTACGGCTCCGCAGGCAACGGCACGCCGGGCCATCTCGCGGGGGCCATGTTCTGCGCGGCCGCCGGCATCAAGCTGCGCCACGTGCCCTACAAGGGCAGTGCGCCGGCCATGGTGGACCTGCTCGGCGGCCAGATCCAGGTGATGTTCGATCCGCTGCAATCGGTGCTGCCGCATGTGCAGTCCGGAAAGCTCAACGTCCTCGGCGTCACGAGCCGCCAGCGGGCCAAGGCCCTGCCCGCCGCGCCCACCGTGGCCGAAGCGGCGATCCCCGGCTTCGAGATGCTCGCCTGGTGGGCGCTCTTCGGCCCCGCGAGGATGCCGGCGGATGTCACGCGGCGCCTGGTCGAGGACGTCCAGCGCGTGGTCAAGGGTCCCGAATTCGAACTCGGCCTGGGCAACCTCGGTGTCCAGCCGCTCGACGTGCCGCTGGCACAACTGCAGCAGGAAGAAATTGCCAAGTGGGGTGCGGCCGTGCGCACCTCGGGCGTCACCATGGAATGAACGCATGAAACTCGACGATGAAGAGAAAGCGATGCTCGCCGGCGAAGCCGGCAGCGTTGCCAAGACCGCGATGGAACACCAGGTCAAGGTCGGCCGCTTCTTCGGGGCGGAAGACTTCGTCCCCGTCACGCAGGCCCACATCATGGCCGACACCGAGAGCCTCGGCCAGGCCGGCGTGATGTGGCTCGAGAAGCTGGCCGATGCCGAGGAGGGCGGCGTTCGGATCCCGACGATCACCGACCCCCGCGGCACCGATTTTTCGAAAGCCGCGATGCTCGGCCAGGCGGACTGGATGCTCGAGCTCGAGCAGCGCGCGATCGACGCGTTCGTGCGCCTGGGCGTCAGCATGACCGACACCTGCATCAACTACCAGACCGTGCTCGCTGCGACGCGCGGGGAGCACGTGGCCTTCGGCGACACGGGGGTGGTGATCTACTCCAACTCGGTGGGCGGCGCGCGGTCGAACTTCGAAGGCGGCCCCTCGGCGCTTTCGGCAGGCCTCACGGGCCGCACGCCGCGCTATGGCTACCACCTCGATCGCCATCGCCAGGCCACGCTGCGCATCCGCACCGACTGGACGCCGCGCACGCTGGACGACTGGGGCGCGCTCGGCGGCATCGTCGGGCGGCTTTCCAACAACTACTGGCAGGTGCCGCTGCTGGAGGGCCTGGAGGCCGCGCCCACCTCGGACGAGTTGAAGCACTTCGGTGCGGCGATGGCGAGCTTCGGATCGACGGCGCTGTTCCATCTGCTGGGCATCACGCCCGAAGCGCAGACGCTGGCGGACGTGGGAGCCGACAAGCTCGCGGTGGCGTACCGCATCGGCGAAGCCGACGTGATCGCCCTCAAGCGCAGCTACCGCGTCGATCCGTCGGTCGACGTGGTGGTCTTCTCGGCGCCGCAGCTGAGCATCTTCGAACTGCGCGACCTGGCCGCGCTGTGCAGCGGCAAGAATTTCAAGCGGCCGCTGCTCGCCGTGACGAGCCCGCAGGTCAAGCCCGATTGCGATCGCTTCGGCTACACGAAACGCATCGAGGATGCGGGCGGCACGGTGCTGGCCGGCATGTGCTTCTACCAGTCGTACGCCCGGGAGATGAGCGAGGCGAAGGGCTGGAAGCGGCTGGCGACGAACAGCGCCAAACTCGTCAACATCCTGGGCGGCTATGGCTACGTGCCGATGCTCGCCTCCATGCAGGCCTGCGTCCAGGCCGCCGAAACCGGGGAGCTGCAATGACTGCCAACACCTACAAGTCGCGCCACGCCATGGGGCGCCGTGTGGTCGGCGAGGCGCTGGTCGCCAACGACGGCTTCTCGGCGCGCTACGACCTCAACCGGCTGCAGGGCGTGTTCTCGCGGCCCGCGCACAAGCTCGTGGGCCAGTCGTACGTCGACAAGATACTGGTGCTCGACACCGCCAAGGGCGGCGTGGCCACGGCATGGATGCTGCACGAGATGCGCTCGCGCAACATGGTGCCGCGCGCCATCGTGTTCAACACCGTCAACACCATCCTCGCGCAGGGCGCGGCGCTCGGCGACGTCACCATGCTCGCGGGCTTCGAGGTCGACATCACCGAGCGGATCCCGAACGGCGCAATGGTGGAGATCGACCCCGACACCCACACGATAAGGGTGCTGGCACCGGGTGAGCACCCCGCTCATGCGGGTGGCGAGCACCGCGTACAGAAGGTGCACGGACCGCGCTAGTGCGCTATTGAAGCAAGCCCGGCAACCACAGCGAAATGGCGGGAAAGGCGCAAAGGATCACCAGGCGCACGATGTCGACCCCGATGAACGGCATGGTGCCCCGGTAGATGCGCCCCAGCGTGATGTCGCGCGCAATCGAGTTGATCACGAAGACATTGATCCCCACCGGCGGACAGATCATGCCGAAGGTGACCGCCATCACTACGATGACGCCGAACCACACCGGGTCGAAGCCGAGCTGCATCATGGCCGGGAAGACGATCGGCACGGTCAGCAGGATCATTGCCAGTTCGTCCATCACCGCGCCAAGAATGAGGTAGCCGACCATCACCAGCGCCAGCACGCCGTAGGCACCCACGGGCAGAGTCACCAGGAACTCCACGGCCTTCTGCGTGAACTGCGTGATGGTGAGGAAGTAGCCGAACAGGAACGCACCGATCACGATCGTGAGGATGGCCGACGAGACGCGCAGCGTGTCGATCAGCGCCGCCTTGATCTCGCCCGGGCCGAGCCGGCGGCGCAGCACGCCGATCACGAGCGTGCCGACCGCGCCGACGCCCGCGCCCTCTTCCACTGTGAACAGGCCGCCGTAGATGCCGCCCAGCACGAACACGAACAGCAGCACCACGGCCCAGAGGCTGCGCAGCGAACCGAAGCGCTCGCCCCATGTGTGCGCCTCGCCGCGCGGCATCGCGTCGGGCCGCACGCGCGCGATGATCTGAACCACCAGGAAGTAGAAGGCCACGGCCATCAGGCCCGGCAGGACGCCGGCCGCGAACAGCTTCTTGATGTCGGTCTCGGTCATGATCCCGTAGAGCACGAAGATCACCGACGGCGGGATCATGATGCCCAGCGTGCCGCCGGCCGCGATGAGCCCTGCGGACAGTCCCGGGTGGTAGCCGGCGCGGCGCATCTCGGGCAGCGCCACCTGCGACATCGTGGCCGCGGTGGCCACCGACGATCCGTTGATCGCCGCGAATCCCGCGCACGCGGCGACCGAGGCCATCGCGACACCGCCGCGCAGGTGGCCGAGCCACGCGCGGCCGGCCTGGAACAGCTCGCGGCTCATGCCCGAGCGCGATGCGAACGCGCCCATCAGGATGAACATCGGGATGACGCTGAGGTTGTAGTCGGTCACCACCGACAGCGGCACGTTGGCCAGCAGGTTCAGGCCCGCATTCCAGCTGGTCAGCGCCGCGAAGCCGCACACGCCCGCGATGCCCATCGCGATGCCGATCGGCACGCGCACCGCCATCAGCACGAACATGCCGATGAAGCCCAGCAGGGCGACGAGGTCACGGTCCACGGTCGGCGGCCTCTTCCATGTCTTGCACGCCCGCGATGGGCGCCGGCTGGAGTTCGGCCTCGCGCCCGCGCCACAGGTAGACGACGCGCACCACGCCCAGCAGCGCCGCGACCGTGGCCCCGAGCGAAGCGACCGCGTAGAACATCCACAGCGGCATGCGCAGGTCCATCGTGCCTTGCGTACCGGTTCCCGCGACCTTGACCCACGCCATCCACGCGAGCGGCACCAGGAACGCCAGCACGACGAGCGTGGCGACGATGTCGAGCCAGCGGCGCCCAGGCACCTTCAGGTGCTCCCAGAGCAGGTCGACGCAGATGTGGCTGCCATAGAAGGTGGCCAGGGCAATGCCCCAGAACAGCGCAATGCCCTGCAGCATGCGCGAGCCGTCGTACCAGTCGGGAATCTGGACTGCGAACAGGTCGCGCAGCAGCACGTTGCTGGCCGTGAGCAAAGCGATGGCGAGCAGGAAGAAAGCGGCCACCGCTTCGGTGGCCGACAGAATGCGCTTCATCGCGTCAGTTGGCGTTGCGCGCTGCGATTTCCTTGCGGAGTTCTTCCAGCGCCTGCTTGCCGTTCACGCCCGACTTGTCGACCGCGGCCTGCCACTGCGTGTAGACCGGCTCGGCGGCCTTGCGCCACATGTCGAGCTGCGCGGGCGTGACTGCGACGATCGTGTGGCCGGCGGCCTTCTCGAGCTTGGCCTTGCCCGAATCCTCGAAGTCGCCCCAGGCGGCCCCCACCTTGGCGGCCCATTCGTTGCTGCAGTGGTCGTCCATCACCTTCTTCTGCGTGGCCGAGAGCCTGTCGTACCAGCCCTTGTTCATGACCCAGGCGAAGTCGGACGCGTACAGCCGCATGTCGGAGTGGTACTTCACGGCCTTGTCGATGCCGAAGCTGATGACCGAATCCCACGGGAAGGCCAGCGCGTCGGCCACGCCCTTCTCGAGCGCGTCGCGCGCCTCTGGGGCCGAAACCTGCACGTTGGTGGCGCCCAGCGCCGACATGAAGGTGGCGTTGGTGCCATTCGACGAGCGGATCTTCATGCCGCTGAGCTGGCTCGGCTCGCTAATCGGCTTCTTGGCATGCATGGTGCCCACGTGCAGGTGCGCAAAGCAGAACTTCACGTCCTTCATCTCGGCGGCCGCGTACTTGCGGTACCACGCGTCGAGCGCTGCCGACCCCGGGCCGGGCTTGCCCACCAGGAACGGCAGTTCGCCAGCGGCGAACACCGGGAAACGGCCGGCCTGGTAGCCCGGGTTGGCCCAGGTCACGTCGGCGATACCGTCGCGCGCCATGTCGTAGTGGTCGGCGGCCTTGCCCAGCTGCTGGGCCGGGAACATCGCCACCTTGATGCTGCCCTTGGAGGCCGCCTCCACCGACTTGGCCCACGGCTCGAAGCCGGTCTTCGCGAGCGAGTGCGACGGCGGCAGCCAGTGCGCGAACTTGAGTTCGACCGGCTTGTCCTGTGCGCTGGCGCCTGACGCTGCGACGATCACCACGATGGCGGCGGCGACGCCGCGGAGGTGGCGGGATGGGTGGCGGGACATCGGAACTCCTTTGTTATGCGGGATAACCAATAGTGTCAACAAATCTACTCAATGCGCACGGTATTTTCCCGGGCGCGGCGGCCGGGAGGACTGAAAGCGACCATCGCCCGACTGCCGGATGCGCGCAATAGGGTTAGTACCTTCTGATTCACTTTCCTGACACACGGCCCCGATAGCGTCGCGCTCTTTCACTTGGAGCAACGGTATGCGTGGATCGAAGAAGAGTGCGGGCACGTTGTCGCTGGCGGCGTTGTTGGCCCTGGCCGCCTGCGGCGGGGGCAGCGGCGGCGGCGGGATCGCGTTTCCCATCGTGCCGCCGGGCACCGCCCCCACGGCGCCGCCCACCACCTCCCCCGACACGCCAGCGCCGCCGGCCACGCCGGTTGCCACCACCTTGCGCATCGGCATCCTTCCCGACACCCAGGGCAGCGATTCGGGCGTCGCGTTGCATCCGATGAAGGCCATCCTCGACCTGTACGAGAAGTCCGGCGTCAACGTCGTGCTGGCCGTGGGCGACCTGGTCGAGAACGGCACGGCGAGCGAATACAAGCTCTGGCGCGACATGGCCGAGAAGTACCGCAGCAAGATGACGATCCTGCCGATCATGGGCAACCATGAGCCCAAGGGCATCGACCAGGACTGGTACGACACCGTGGAGTCGTTCATTCCCGCCGATGCCGAGCACATGCCGGGCTCGCGCAACAAGAACTACGTGGTGGTGCGCGAGAACGTGCTGCTGATCAACATATCGTACGGCTGGCTCGAGCGCTCCTACGACTTCGTGGAGGCCATGGTGGGCAAGCACGGGCCGAAGGTCGACCACATCATCCTGCAGACCCACAACTCGTTCGCGGGCAACCGCTACGGGCTCGTGCGCGAGAACATCGTCGACGGCAGCATCTCGATCGTGAACGACGTGAAGTTCCGCGATGTCTACGACAAGTACCGCCAACTCTTCGCCGCGCACGACGTGATCTACGTCTCGGGCCACGAGCACCACTACTCGCGCAGCGTGGTGCGCGACGACAACGACCTGGCCTTCACGCAGATCGTTTCGGGCAATGCGGCCTACAAAGGCTACGAAAGCCGCTTCGGCGAGCACGAGCGCATCCAGAGCATGCTGATGCTGAAGGTGCGCAACGAGGCCACCGGCAGCATCGACGCCAACGCTTCGATCTTCGAGATCACCGGCCCTGCGATCGACTACCGCTCATACTTCGTGACGCACTCGGTGTTCCGCAACACCGACGAACCCCAGCAGCTGGCGGCGCCCGACTGGCAGATGATGGACCGGTTCGTGCGCACCAAGGACCGCTGCGAGAAGGTGGTGTACCCCTCGAGCGTGCCGGCGCAAGTGCAGCGCTACAGCGTCTACGATCCCTCGTACCGCACCAGCGCCTGCGTCTCCGCCGGCGGCAGCCGCGCCCGCCTGCTCGATGGCCGCAACGACACCTTCAACCGGCACGACACGCGCACGCGCACCATGAGCGCCACGCCGGGCTACTCGTTCGCCGCCAGCAACCGCGAGATGGAGTCGATGATGTATCGCTACATGTTCGTGCGCGACGCGAGCTTCAGCCCCAACCTGAACAACAGCCAGCGCGCACGCGTCGTCAACGAAGGCACGCCCGACGAGGAAGTCGAGGTGCGCGGCACCACCATCGACCTGAAGAAGCTGGTGGCGCTGAACTGGAAGGCGGCCGGTGCCGGCACCCTGTCCGACGAGCTCGTCGTCAGCGGGATCGCCGGCCAGGACGGCACCTACATCGACGCCTACGGCCGTGTGAAGAACATCCAGACCGACACCGGCCTTGCCGGCAGCATGGGCGACAGCACCGAGGCCGGCAAGGCCCCGGTGGTGCTGCCCGCGCTTGCCAAGGGCGGATGGGCGCTGACCGACGACAAGGCCGGCGACAGCTACGTGCTCGAGTTCTCCGTGCCCGAGGGCCGCTCGGCCGCCGACACGGTGCTGGCCCGGTACGACAACGCATCGGGCAAGTGGGTACCGCTGGCCACCCCGGCGTGCGTGAGCAGGACGGCCTATCGCAGCGCCTACCTCGGCGCGGCGCCGGGCGATGTGGATGCGTCGTGCGCGGCAGGCACGGTCGTCGGCTACGACGTGCAGGCCTCGGCGTATTGGGCGCGACTGAACCAGGACGGGCGTTTCGCGCTGATCCCTGCCAATTGAGTGCGGCGGACGCCCCCGCCGACGCGCAAGCGGATTGGGCCGGCCTACGCCGCCGGTCCCGCGCCGCCCGCCGACGCATCGGCGCCTGCCAGCACCCACGCATCGACAAGCGCCAGCAGCGCCTCGAAATCCATCGGCTTCACCACGTGGTGGTCGAACCCGACCTCGTGCGCGCGGGCACGATGGTCGGGCCCGTCGTAGCCGGTCAGCGCGACCATCAGCACGGGCCTGCCATTGCGCAGGCCATGGATGCGCTCGGCCACGTCGTACCCGTTCATGCCCGGCAGGCCGATGTCGCACAGCACGATGTTCGGCTGCAGCCGAGCGAACAGCGCCAGCGCGCCCGTCCCCTCGAGGGCGACCTCGACCTCGTGCCCGGACATGCGCAGCAGCATGGCGAGCAGCAGCCCGGCATCGACGTTGTCGTCGACGAGCAGGATGCGCGCACCCGCGGGCGCGAGCGCAGGCGCCACCGTCGGCACGTGCACCGGCTCGACGGGCCGGAGCAAACGCGAAAGCGTGATGACGAACTCGCAGCCTTGGCCAGGCCCGTCGCTGTGCACCTCGATGCGGCCGCCATGCAGTTCGACCATGCCGCGCGCCACCGTCAGACCGATGCCGAGTCCTCCCTGGCTGCGGCTCAGCGACCGGTCCTCCTGCCTGAACAGGTCGAAGATATGGGGCAACACATCGTCCGGGATGCCTGCACCGTCGTCGCTCACCGTGATGGCCACCGTATCGCCGACCGGCCGGACGCTGAGCGCGATCCGGCCGCCTTCGGGGGTGTACTTCGCCGCGTTGTGCAGCAGGTTGCCGACGGCCTGCGCGAGGCGCTGCGAATCGCCATCGACATAGACCGGCTCCGGCGGCAGGTCGACCGTGAGCTGCTGGCGCTGCAGGTCGATCAAGCCCCGGCAGGTTTCGACCGCCTGGTCGACGAAGTCGCCGACCGCCGTCGGCTGGCGCTGCAGGTTGACCTTGCCGCTCGTGACGCGCGACGCATCGAGCAGATCGTCGAGCAACCGTGCCATGTGCGCCACCTGCCGCTGGAGGACATCCTGGATGAGTTTCAGCCGGGGATCGTCGATGTCCAGCCGTGCCAGGAGCGCCCCAGCGCTGCGGATCGGCGCCAGTGGGTTGCGCAGTTCATGGGCCAGCATCGCAAGGAACTCGTCCTGCCGCCGTTTCGTCTGCTGCGCGACCTCGTTCAGTTCCTCGGCCGCGAGCGTGGCGATGACCAGATGGGTGTTGGCCTCCCGAACGTCCGACATGCGCACTTCGGCCAGCGACTGTTCGTCGGCGACGTCGCGCTGTGTCTGCTCGCGAACCGCGGCGGCGTCCTCTCGAATACCGACCGCGGATTCGCGCGCGGTGACAACCCGGTCGCGCTTGCCACGGTGGTCGGGGTCCATGTCCGTCACCTGCCGGTGGCGGAATGCGGCGCGTCCGACGCCACCCGCGGATGGCCGGTCAGCAATGCGTCCATCTCGGGCCGGCGTTCGCCAATCACGATACCGCTGTCGTCGATCTCGAACAGGCGCAGCTCGTGGCTGTGGGCGCTGTTTCGCAGCTTCACGACGGCCATGACACGCTTGAGTTCACCCCGCAGTTCGACGTAGCGCTGCACGATGATGGCGTCGGTCAGGAACGCAGCGCCGTAGGGGCTGAAGCGCAGGTCGTTGTAGCGGTCTTCGAGCTCGGAGATCATCAGCACCGCCACGCCCATGCCGGTGAGCACCGCCACCATCCGATGCAGCGATTCGCGAAAGTCCTCGCGAAAGGTCGGCGCCAGCGCCAGCTCGAGGCCCGAGAGCGAATCGATGACGACGCGCGTGGCACCGGTACGCCGGATCGTTTCGGTCAGCGCGTACAGCGTCTCGTCGATGGACAGGTCGAGCGCACGCGTGTCGATGACCGCGACGCTTCCGCTGGCAACCAGTTGACCCAACCGGAGTCTGAGCGACTGGCTGGGGCTTTTCTCGAAAGCCGCGATCACGCCCTTCTCGCCGGCGCGCGCGCCCGCAGCGAGGAAGGCCGTCGCGAGCAGCGACTTTCCCGAACCGGAGGGACCGGCGACAAGCAGCGAATAGCCCGCAGGCAGGCCGCCGCACAGCATCTCGTCCAGGGCCGGCACGCCGATCGACAGACGCCGTGGCGCCTGCGCCTCGCCACCGTCGTCCCTGGAGGCCGGCTGCGCTTGCCCGAGGGTTCGCGGGAAAATCTGGATGCCATCGCCATCGATGCGAAAGGTGTGCAGGCCTGCGATGGTCGCTTGCCCGCGCATCTTCATCACCTGGATCTTGCGAACCATCGAATTGCGCTGCACGCTCTGCGCCATCCACAGGATGCCGTCGGCCACCGTGAAGACCGGGTTGGCCTCGCCTTCGAGATTCATGTACTCGCCGATCAGGAAGGTGGTGGCCTGCCATGTCGTGAGGTGCATGCCGAGCCGCTGCACGAACTGCTGCAGATCGGTCTCGCCGGGGCGCACGCCATGCACCGCCTGCACCACCGAGCGGAACGAATCGACGAGCACCAGCCCGGGTTCGAAGGCTTCGACTTCCTCGATCATGCGTGCCAGCACGCGATCGTAGTTACCGGTCATCACGTCGTCGGCCAGGTTGACGAAGCGGATCGAGTCGTTGACCTTGTCGGTGTCGAAGAAGCTGTATTGCTGCTGGTAGCGCAGCATCTTCAACGCCGGTTCGCCGAGCACGGTGAAGAACAGGGCCTTGCGCTGCGGGTTGGCGAGCGCGAACATGATCTGGTGGGCAAGCGTCGTCTTGCCCGACCCAGGTGCCCCCGCGATCAGGTTGAACGAGAACTCCGCGAGCCCGCCGCCGAGCAGCGCATCGAGGCCCGGCACGCCGGTCGGCAATCGCCGGATGACGACCTTGTCATTCATTGCGCTTTCTCCTGATGGGGCTCGTCGGCACCGGGATGGCCCCAGGCTGAATGCAACAAGCGGTAGGTCAATGGCTCGCCGATCAGCGAAATCAGCAGATCGACAAAGGTGAGGAGCAAGGATTCGCCGGCCAGGCCCGCGTCGGGCGCCGTGCGCGCCGAAAGATCGCGGTGCAACAAGGCCGGCAGTTCGCCGAGCGGCCCCGCTGCCATTTCCGCTGGCCATCCGCACGAGGCGTGCGTCAGGTGGAGGCTGCGCGCGTACAAGGCGCGCGCGCCCGGCACGCCGACCAGCGGCTGCAGTTCGGCCAGCAGTGTGCGCAAGGCGCGCGCGATCGCATCGGGGAGGGTGCGTTGATGGGCGCCCACCGCGGTTTCCTCGGCGAGAAAGCGCTGGATGATCTCGTGGCGCATGGCCCTTTGGGTTGAGATCTCGTCGGAGGGGTCCGGCGGCGAGATGGGGATCGGTCCGCGCGAGTATCCCTCACATTGGTCAACAAGGCGCCAGATGCCCTGATTGCAGCAAGAGAATCACGGCCACGCCGAGCGCGAGCCGGTACCAAACGAAGACGCCAACGCTGCGGCGCACGATGAACCGCATCTAGCCGATGGTCACCACATACCGGCGCCGATCAATGCGCCGCGGCACCGTGCGCGGCCTGGCGGCCCGCCATCGCCTGCTCTTCGCTCTCGCTGAGTTGCGGACCGTCCAGGGTCACACGCGTGTGGTCGTGGCGGAACTTCTGGATGATCGGCCGGAGCTCTTCCTTGACGTGCCGTTCGCTGTAGCCATTGAAGAGGTGGCCCAGCAGCCCACGCCGCAGGTCCGAGGTGCCCATGACCCAGTCAGCAATGGGGAACGTGAGGTTCATGTTGTATTTCATCATGATGCCCATGTTGTGGTGGGCCGTGTGATGGCGGCGGATGGTGTTGATGAACGGCATGTTGCGCACGAACCAGTTGTCGTGCACATGGCAGCAGTAGTGGAAGGTCTCGTACACCAGGTACTGCGCCACCATCGTGAGAAAGACGATGTAGCCGACGTTCGGATTGAAGACGAGCGATGCGAGGTAGCCCAGCGTCAGCCCGCCGACGCCCAGCGTCGCGAGCACGCGCCACGGAAAGAACACGATGCGGAACTCGCGCGTCGTGTCGATGGTCGGCTCCAGGTCGGTGAAGTACTGATGGTGTTGGCGGGTGTGGCGCTCGTAGATGGCCCTTAGCGCGAACACGTCGATGCGCTTGTGCATCACGTAGCGGTGCATGAACCATTCGACGAAGTTGCCCGCCAGGAACACCGGAATGACCATGAGCCACTCCCACTGCGCGCCCTGGATCCTGCTCAGGCAGTACCAGATGGCGGCAATGCCGACGGCGTACATCACGCCAATGTGGAGCAGGCCGTTGTACAGCGGGCTGATCTCGGCCTTGTACTGCTCGCGAAATTTCCGTTGGCGCTCGGTCATCATGGCAAAGTCTCCTGTCTATATCTGATGTATGACTAGTATATCAGTTGAGTACAGACGGTCAATGGTGCTGCGTGCCGCCGGGTCAGAAGTCGCGCCCGCCGGCACCTTCGGCACGGAGATAGCCGGCAAAGGCATTGCGCACGATGGCGCGATAGCGCGCCGCGACGTCGGGCACCGGAAACGCCTTGGCAAGCCGCGCGACGCCCAGCGCGTCGTCGACCAGCCCGCTCAGATCGCCGTCCCCGATGCCCATCGCGGCCAGATCGGTAGGAATGCCGAGGCGACCGATCAGATCGCGCACTGCCACCGGGACGGCCAGGCTCGCTTCACGCGCGGTCGACACCTGCAGCGACATGAGCCCGGCGACCTCGAGCATCTCGTCGCCTCGCACGTCGCCCAGCGCATCCAGCACGTACGGCAGCATCACGGCATTGGTGGTGCCATGGCTCCTGTGCGTCTTGCCCGCGACGGCATAGGCGATGCCGTGCACGGCGTTGAGGCCGGCGCTGCCATAGGAGAGCGCCGCATAGACACTGGCATGGGCCATGCCGATGCGCGCCTGCCGGTCGGCACCATCGTTGAACGCGCGCTCCAGGCAGTCGATGCAAAGGCGCATCGACTCCCGCGCGAACATCATCGTCAGCGCCGACCGGCCGCTGTAGCCCGGATCCGGATCGCCGCTGCGGTCGTAGGCGCTCGAGTCCATGGTGAGGAACGATTCGATCGCGTGCGTGAACGCGTCGATGCCGGCATCGGCCGTGACACGCGGCGGGCAGGTGTAGGTGAACTCCGGATCGATCAGAGCCACCTGGGGACGCAGCGCGTTGTCCATGACCGCGACCTTCGTTGCGTTCTCCGGGTCGAGAAGAATCGCCCCCGGCGTGGCCTCGGAACCTGTGCCGGCCGTGGTCGGCATCGCGATCATCGGCAATGGGCGGCAGGCTCCGATGTCGCCCACGAACGCCCGGACCGGAAGGCCCATCGGCAGCGTGAGGCACAGCGCTTTGGCCAGGTCGATGTTGCTCCCTCCTCCGAGCGCGATGACGTGGTCGAAGGTGCCGCCAGGGCACTGTTGCCGCAGCACGCGGGTGGCCGTGTCGCACAGGTCGGTGGTCGGGTCGGGTGCACCGCCGTCGTACACCACGGTCTCGACGCCCAGAGCCTGCGCCGCGTCGACGTATTCGCGCACCCAGGGCGTCGATCCGGAAAAGTACCGGTCGGTGACCAGCACGCCATGCTTCCAGCCGAGCTTCTGCACCAGGCGGGGCAACTGCGCGCGCGCTCCGCAGCCGAGGATCAGGCGCGCCGGGGCGCAGAAGTGGATCAGGTCGTCAGGTCTCATCGGGGTTGTCCAAAGGATCGAGGAATCGGAGCAGTTCGTCGGCGACGCGCGCCGTGTGCGAAGACAGCAGGCCGTGGCCGGCACCTTCGATCGGCACCAGCGTCGCGTCGGGCAGAGCCGACGAAAGCGCGCCGGCGTGGTCCCAGGGAGAGTCTTCGTCCTGCACGCCGTGCAACACCAGCGTCGGCTGCCTGACCCGCCCCAGCAATGGCCGCTGGTCCGACGCGCGAATGGCTTGCCAGGTCCACGCGACCGCGTCATGGTCCGCCGCATGCCGCAACCCGAGCCGGGCCTCGCGCGCCGCGATCTCGCGCAGCAGCACTTCGCCTTCGCCGCGGAACCAATCGGCCGCGCAGAGTTGGGGCGTACCTGAAAGAAGCGCCAGCTTCCCGGGCTGAGGCCCTTTCGCTTCCGCGACATATTCGAGCGCGACTGAAACGCCCATGCTCCAGCCGGCCAACGCAAAGGGCGCGTCGGCCAGGTGCGCTTGCGCCACCTCCCGCACGTCGGACGCAAACGCCTGCAAGGCATGCGCCCCTGCACCGCTGCAGCGTCGCGCGACACCCCGCCCGCGCAGGTTGGGCAGCACGAAGCGGAAGCGGGCGGAGAGCCGCTCGGCGACGGGAAGCCATGCGTCGCGGGTTCCCTGTATGCCGTGCAATGCGAGCACAGTGGTCGGGCCGTCGCCCACGAAGACAACATCCATTGTGAACACCTGATATGTCAGACGGATTCCATGCGCCACCGGAGGCAGTACGATGGATGCCTGTTTCGAAAGTCAAGAAGATGGTTACCAAGACGACGAGCCGCACGCGCAAGGCCCCTCCCCGTGCGGCACCCAAGCCGATGGACTTCGCCGAGCCGAAGACGCGCCTGACCGACCTCGCCTACGAACGGATCGAAGAGGCCATCGTCACGCTCGTCATCCCCCCGGGCGCCGCCGTTTCGGAGCAGGGCCTCGCAGACATGACCGGCATCGGACGCACCCCCATCCGGGAGGCCATCCAGCGGCTCGCCCGCGAGCACCTGGTGATCGTGCTGCCGCAGCGCGGGCTGCTGGTGGCCGAAGTCGATGTTGGCAAGCAATTGAAGCTCCTTGAAACGCGACGCGAGATCGAGCGGCTGGTTTGCCGCAGTGCCGCGAAGCGGGCATCGAAGGAAGAACGGCAGCGCTTCGAGCAGTTGGCCGAAGAGTTCAGGCGTTCGTCTACGAAGAACGATTCGGTGGCGTTCATTCGCGCCGACCGCGACTTCAACGAGCTGTGCCTTGCGGCGGCGCGCAACGAGTTCGCCGAGGGCGCGATGCGCATGCTTCACGGCCTTTCGCGCAGGTTCTGGTATCTCCACTACAAGCAGTCGCCCGACATGCCCCAGATGGCCAAGCTGCATGGCGACGTGGCCGTGGCCATCTCCAAGGCCGACGTGCAGGGCGCCGGAGAAGCGCTGGACCGCCTCATCGACTTCATCGAGAACTACACGCGCGCGACCGTCATGTCGGATCGCTAAGGCCTGGGTCAATGCGACAGCGCTTCGAGCGACTGGCCCTTGGTCTCGATCCCGAAGAGCATCACGATGAGGGCCGCCACCACGAAGCAGGCCGCGCCCAGCGTGAACACGCCGGCTTGTCCGGTGAACGGCAGCACGATGCCCACGACGTACGGGCCCACGAGCGAGCCGATCCGCCCCACCGACGACGCAAAGCCCGCACCGGTGGCACGCGAACGCGTGGGGTACAGCTCGGGGGTGTACGCATAGAGCACCGACCACATGCCGAACATGAAGAACTGCATGAACAGCCCGGCGGTGATCAACTGCGCCACCGGCGCCTGGGTCGCGGCGGCCTGCCCGTACATGAAGGCCGCGGCCGCACTGCCGACGAGCATCAGCATGCAGGTCGGCTTGCGGCCCCATTTCTCGAGCAGCCACGCGGCGAAGATGAAGCCCGGGATGCCCGCGAGCGAGATATAGACCGTGTAGAGGACCGACTTCGTGACGGCGTAGCCGGCCTGCTGGAGCAACGCCCCGAGCCACGTCGTCAGCCCGTAGTAGCCGAGGAGCGCGAAGAACCACAACGCCCAGATCATCAGGGTCCGTTTCGCGTAGACGCCCTTCCAGAGTTCCTTGAAGGCCGCACTGCGGGCCATCGGCGGCCGAGCGGCTTCGCCAGGCTTCACTTCCACCGCGGGCAGCGAGCTCATGCCCGAGGCCCGAAGCACATGCCCTTCGAAGCCGGTCATGACCTTGTCGGCCTCGTCGACCCGCCCGGCGTCTTCGAGCCAGCGCGGCGACTCCGGAATGTTACGCCGAACGACGAACACGAACACGGCCGGCACCGCCAGCGCGATGAAGATGCCGCGCCATCCGATGACGGGAAGCAGGAAGTAGGCGGTGATGCCCGCGGCAATGAAGCCCAATGGCCAGAAGCCCTCGAGGATGGCGACGTACCGGCCCCGGCTCTTGGCGGGAACGATCTCCGACACCATCGCGAGGCCGATCGGGAACTCCATGCCCATGCCGAACCCCAGCAGCACGCGGTAGGCCATCAGCTCATTGGCGCTGTCCGACAGGCCGCACATGAGGCTGCCGACCCCCCAGAAGATCATGCTGAGCTGGAAGACCGGCTTGCGCCCGAAGCGGTCGGCGAGCATGCCCGCAGTGGCTGCGCCCAGGAACATGCCCAGGAAGCTCGAGCTCGCCAGCAGGCCGGTCTGCATCGCTGAGAGGCCGAACTCTGCTTTGATCGAGCCGAGCACGAAGGTCATGATCCCCAGGTCCATCGAGTCGAAGAACCAGGCGGTGGCAATGATGGCGAACAGGCGGCGCTGGTAGCCCGTCATGGGCAGGCGTTCGAGGCGATGGCCGATGGTGGCGCGCCGTCCCGAGACGGGCGCGGTCGTGGGCAGGTCCACGAGGGGAATCTCGCCGGATACGGTGCTCATGGTGTCTCCTTAATACATCTAGTAGTCAACTGACATATTACTGGTATTCTTTCTAGCCCAGGACTAGGGCGCACCCTAATCCTTACTGGGGAACGGCGTGCGACTTGTCGCAACTTTGGCGCGAGCAGCGCTTCTGTGTCGTGAGCTTCGTGTGGGGCCCCCGCCAACAGACACCGATTCACGACCACATGGTCTGGGGCGTGATCGGCGTGCTGCGGGGATCGGCGCTGTCACAGCGCTACCGACGCCTGCCCAAGGGCTTGGTGCCCGAGGGCACGCCCGAGCGACTAGCGCCTGGAGATGTGACTGCCGTGTCACCCGCGATCGGGGACATCCCCGATCCGTTGATCGGTGCGCAGAAGGCGTTTGTATCCGGCTATTCCAACGCGCGAAGCCGCGCCGCATGAACTGTCCCCGTTCTCAGCGCGAGCTCCGTAGATTGACTAGTGTTGTGGATATTTCGGACTAAGGTGTTGCGAAATACGGATACTTCCCAGTTTCGGCACCACAGACTTCGCTTCACATTCAGGGCGGTGGTTGATCAGAAATTCGCTTGCGAATCGATAGCGCGAACAGTGTCAGCGCCGACCCGTGTTCTTCTGCAAACCTCCGGCGGCGCACCCTCAGCAGCCCGAACTGAGATGCACATGCCGCACGCGGCGGGACCTTCCTGACGCGTACCGGGCGTAGAGAGCGAGCCGATCTGCAAGGTCTTGCAGATCGCCCCGTCGGGCTACCGGCGGCACGCGGCGCTGCTGCGTGAGCCGCACA